>NZ_JBNDIU010000020.1:0-127814 GCF_050434565.1 Ensifer sp. 4252 | reverse complement strand
GTTGAGTGTGCGCCCCGCCCTTACAATTGCTTTGTTTGTACCCAGATTGCCCTGTCCTGCTTCTGTGGGCGGCGCCCCCCCCCCCGGCGCCCCCCCCCCCCCCCCCCCACCCCCCTTCATGTCAAACGTTGAACGTCTGCTTCCAGCCCCAGAAGTCGATACCGGATCAACGCCTTGATCGGGTCCAACCCAATTCCTCGGTCAAATTGAGTCTGCAATGGGGCCTCACGTCAAAGCTCTTGAACGGATCGAACCGTCGTCATGGCTTTCGAAGGGCCGAGAACATTGCTCGCACCCCATACGTCTACCGAACCCCTTGTCCACTGGCATCCGGAACATGACGCGCCAAATCTCGGTCCAGAGAGCTCCGCGGCGAGGTCATCTGGGCATCGTCGTTGCGCTTCCTTGAGGCAATCGACTTCTCCGTGATTGCCTCGTTTGCCATAGCCTGCGTCTCCGCCTTTGTCGGCGGCAGCCCGGCCACGCGAGCGGTTACCGCTAAGTCCGCGCAACACCGAGCAGCCTGCGACGTCGAATGACAGCGCGTGGTCGCCAAACGGTTCGAGCACGCCGTCGAGCGGTTCGGCGCAGGCCCGCCGTGCTGAACCGCCCAGCGGTCCGCAGTGATCGGTTGCGCACTGCGCACGCTGGTTCCGAGCTCGGCGGCCTGCCGACCCACGGAGGCCGGCGGCGGAGGTGGCCGGTACGATCGTGGGTAAGGAGGTCGACGAAATTGAAGAACAGCTCCTCCTGACATTTGCCAGCCGCCTTGTCCGAGATAGACGATTGTCCGTGACTGTCGTAGACTATTTGCTGATGACGGCAACGGTCCCTTCGGGAGCGAAGCGAATGCCAATCTTCATGGACCGGCACGATCTTGCGGGCGCTTCTGCTGCGGATGTCGCCGAAGCACACCTTAAAGATCTCAGCATACAGGATCAGTACGGCGTCAAGTTCCTGACCTACTGGTTCGACCACCGGCGAGGAACGACCTTCTGTCTCATAGATGCACCGGACGCCGAAACCGCACAGTGCGTCCACCGCGAGGCTCACGGATTCGTTGCCGGCGAAGTCGTGGAGGTGGCGCTATCGGCTGTCGAGGCATTTCTAGGCCGAATACAGGACCCGGAGGCTGCGGGACTGTCATCGAAAGAAATGGACGCCGGTCACCGGGCCATCCTTTTCACCGACATCGTTGGATCTACCGAAATGACGTCACGGCTTGGCGATCGCATGGCAACTGAACTCGTGCGGGCTCATGACGCCCTCGTTCGTAGTTGCCTGAGCCAATCGGCCGGCCGCGAGGTCAAGCACACCGGGGACGGAATCATGGCTGCGTTCCCCTCGACCGCATTTGCAGTCGATTGTGCGAGGGACATCCAACGGGAGTTTCAGCGCTATAACTTAGGCAATGGCGAACCCATTCACATTCGCATCGGGTTGGATTGTGGCGAGCCTGTCGAGGACAGCAATGATCTTTTCGGCACCACGGTACAGTTGGCAGCGCGGCTTTGCGCGGCCGCGCGAAGCGACCAGATCCTGATATCTGAAAACATATTCCGAGAGTATGGCAACGCCGCCGTCTTCACCCATGGCGGGCGTCATCGCCTGAAAGGGTTTGCAAAGCCTGTCTTGGCCTATCAGTGCGAATGGCTGAATGCGTGAAACAGATAGCCTAAAGCCCTGAAACGGCGTCTTCTGGCCCGCAAAGCATGAACACCTCGGACGCCGATTGACGCCGGGCCTCATCCCTGACGGGTAAGCAGCGGGCCTACTTGCTGATCGTGATAATCCCAAAACTCCCTTTCGAACCGATCGACGATACCCGATCTGCTCTGCCCTGAAGAACGGATGGCCAGAAAGCCGGCATCGATAAAAATCGAAAATGGCCGAACGGTCACGCCTCTTCCGACGAATTCGCTGGCCGACGTTGGATCGATGATCGCGATGCCGGCACCCTCGGCCACCAATGCAAGGGCGGTGTGGGACAGCTTCGTTTCCAGCGTCGACAGCTTGGGAATGCCGGCAAGCGCCACTTCCACCCGCATGGCGAAAATCGTGCCGGGCTCTAGGCTGATCATTCGCTGCCCCTTGAGATCATCAGGGCATATTACCTGCTTTGCGCACAATGCATGGCCATCGGGGATGGCGACAACCCCGGGCAAGGGACGCGTCTCGATCGTGAAACCGGGTCGATCCAGCGGGCCATCGGCATAGCCTATGTCGGCCTGGCCCGCACCCACTGCCTCGATGACCATTGACGACGGAAGGCCGCTGAGCGACGCGTGCAGGTTCGGCTTGTCGCGCAGAAAGCGCGCGAGGAACCGCGGCAAGAAACCATTGCCAAGCGCCGGCATCGCCGCAATGCGCAAGGTCCCGGCCGACTGCCTTGCTATCTCTTCTGCGACAGCCGCGATCCGGTTCAGCCCCACGAATGCCCGCTCGACTTCCTTCCAGAGGGTAACGGCTTCCTGGGTGGGGTTGATCTGGTTGCCGCGACGGTCAAAGAGGCGAAGCTTCGTTGTGTATTCCAGATCACGGATCAGCCGGCTGACCGCCGGTTGGGTGATCGACATGAGCTCTGCCGCCGTCGTCATCTGGCCGGTAATCATGACGGCTCTGAAGGCCTCGACCTGCCTGAGATTCACATCGGCCTCCATAACATTTGCTTATTCTCATGCCGAATTTTCGAATTTGACGTCATGGATCCCCCATGCAAATTTCCTTGTCAAGCGAGGGCACTCCATCGGCTGGCTGACGACCGCGAAACAGGTCGGGGCTGGCGGCGGACCTTCTCATCACAATCGAAACCTTAAGAACCGGCGCTCCATCAGGCGCCGCGAACGATGACGCATGCAAACATGCGCAGGGAACCGAAAGGCTGAATTGGTGGGTTACTTGCAGCTCATGGGCTTCGGCCCCGAAGGGTGGGGATATGACATGCTGACCGCGACCGGGATGACGGTCTCAGTCGCAATCAGCGGCTTTCTCACCGGTGGCATCCTGGGGTGTCTCGGCGCGGCGGCGACGTTCTCGCGGTTCGCCGCGCTGCGCTTTGTCGCTGCATCCTATACGACCGTGCTTCGCGGCATTCCTGACCTGCTCGTCATCTACCTCTTCTATTTCGGTTCGAGCTCGGTCATCTCAACGGTGGCGGCGATATTCGGCGCCCAGGGTTTTGTCGGCGCACCGGCCTTTCTGACCGGAACGCTTGCCATCGGCGTCGTTTCCGGCGCCTACCAGACGCAAGTGTTGCGAGGAGCCGTGCTGGCGCTTTCCAAAGGCGAAATCGAGGCGGGTCGGGCCTACGGCCTACCGCCGTTCCTGCTGTTTCGCCGTATCGTCCTGCCGCAGGCCGCCCGTTTCGCGATACCCGGTATCGGCAATGTCTGGCAGCTTGTCCTGAAGGAGTCCGCGCTGATTTCGGTGATCGGGCTCGTCGAGCTGATGCGCCAGGCCCAGATCGGCGCTGGTTCCACCCGTCAGCCGTTCAGCTTCTACCTGACGGCGGCAGCGCTCTACCTGACGATCACTTTCGTCTCCGGCCGCGGGTTCCGCATCGCGGAGCAGCGTGCAATGCGCGGTGTGCGGAGAGCTGTGTGATGGCGCTCGACCTTTCCTTCCTCGCCGGCACCTTCCTGTCACTTCTGAACGGCATCCCGCTGGCGCTTCAGCTCGCAGCAATCTCCACCATCGCAGGTGGCATGCTCGCCTTCGGCCTCGCGCTGATGCGGGTATCCGGGAGATGGTGGCTTGATGGCCCCGCCCAGATCTACATCTTCATCTTTCGCGGAACCCCGCTCCTGGTGCAGATCTACATCATCTATTACGGGCTCAGCCAGTTCGAAACCCTTCGCTACAGCTTCGTGTGGCCGTTCTTGCGGGAGGCCTATTGGTGTGCGGTCATCGCGCTTTCGCTCAACACCGCTGCCTATAGCGCGGAAATCATCCGGGGCGGCCTGATCTCGGTTCCGGCCGGCCAGGTCGAAGCGGCACGCGCCTGCGGGATGTCGAATACGATGCTGTTCCAGCGCATCGTGCTGCCGCTCGCCCTGCGCCAGATGCTGCCCGCCTACAGCAACGAAGTCATCCTGATGGCGAAGTCGACAGCGCTTGCCTCGACGATCACGCTGATGGAGATCACCGGCATTGCCGCCAAGCTTATCTCGGCAAGCTATCGCCCCGTCGAAGTCTTTATCTGCGCCGGCGCCATCTACCTCGCCATCAACTTCATCCTCGCACGGCTGTTTACCGGCCTGGAATACCTCGTGACGCCCGAGCGACGGACCCCGTCCACGACATCTTGTGTCCCCGAAACACGGAAGGAATGTCATGTCTGATCATCGAAGTGTGCCCGCCGTTGAACTGGCGGGGATCCGCAAAAGCTACGGTCCGCTCGAGGTTCTGCACGGCATCTCGCTCACCGCCAACGAGGGCGATGTGATCTCCATTCTCGGATCGTCGGGATCCGGAAAATCGACCCTGCTTCGATGCATCAACATGCTGGAAGTTCCTAACGCCGGTTCGGTCGCGATCCATGGCGAAACCATCCGGCTCCATCAAAGGCAAGGTGTAACGCCGCGGCCGCAGGACAGCCAACAGGTCAACCGTTTGCGCGCCAAGGCCGCGATGGTGTTCCAGTCCTTCAATCTCTGGTCCCACCTGACCATTCTCGAAAACCTGATCGAGGCCCCGGTGCACGTGCAAAAGCGCGATCGCAAGCTATGTCTGGCCGAGGCGGAGGCCTTGCTCGAGCGGGTCGGCATTGCCGACAAGCGCCATCATTATCCCGTCCATCTCTCTGGTGGCCAGCAGCAGCGCGCGGCCATTGCCCGCGCATTGGCGATGCGACCGAGCGTCATGCTGTTCGACGAGCCGACGTCGGCACTCGACCCCCAACTGGTCGGCGAAGTGCTCAAGGTCATGCGCGACCTGGCGGCGGAGGGGCGCACCATGCTGATCGTCACCCATGAGATGGCGTTTGCCCGCGACGTGTCGACCCGCACCGTCTTCATCCATCAGGGCGTCATCGAAGAGGACGGCCCGCCAGCCGAAGTCTTTTCGAACCCGCGTTCCGAACGGTTCCGGCAGTTCATTTCACGGGAGGAAAGAGCCGCCGGTTAGCGAACCAAGCGTCGACAGAAATACCAACCAGAAAACACATAAGAGGTGAACTGATGAAAGTGCATACGATCCTGACAACACTCCTTGTTGCGCTTGCGGGGCCGGCCGTGGCTCAGGACAAGATGCTGACGATCGCAACTGAAGGGGCTTACGCGCCGTGGAATTTTTCCGGACCCAATGGCACGCTCGACGGCTTCGAGATCGATCTCGCCAAGGTGCTTTGCGAGCGCATGAAGGTGAAGTGCGAGATCGTCGCCCAGAACTGGGACGGCATCATCCCCTCGCTGACGGCGAGGAAATACGACGCGATCATGGCCGGCATGAGCATCACGCCCAAGCGAGAGGAAGTGATCGCCTTTTCAACTCCCTATGCCGCAGGCATCAACGCGTTCGCCGTTACGGCCGACAGCCCGCTTGCCGACATGCCGGGCACGGGCGAGAGCTACTCGCTGGATAGCCAGGCAGACGAGGCCAAGGCGCATATCGCCGAAATCGCCAAACTACTCGACGGCAAGGCCGTGGGCGTACAGGGGTCGACGACGGCATCGGCATTCATGGAGAGCTATTTCAAGGACGCGGCCGACATTAAAGAATACAAGTCGACGGAAGAGCATAATTTCGACTTGGTGAACGGCCGGGTCGATGCCGTGCTCGCCAACGCGACGGTTCTTGCCGAGTCGCTGGCAAAGCCGGACATGCAGGGCGCGAAGATATCCGGCCCGCTTTTTTCCGGCGGCATCTTCGGCGTCATCGCCGTCGGACTGCGCAAGGAAGACACGGCACTGAAGATGCAGTTCGACGAAGCGATCGAGAGCGCGCTTGCCGACGGCACCGTGAAGGAGCTGTCGCTGAAGTGGTTCAAGATCGACATCAGCCCCCGTCTCTGACCGGCCCGAACCGGGTGCGGCGGCATTGGCCGCACCCAACTCGCCCATAATATCGAGAATACTTCATGGCACTTCTGGACGAATGCGAGATGGCCGTCGTGGGCGGCGGCCTCGTCGGCGCAGCATTGGCCTGGGGCCTTGCGCGATCCGGCACCCAAACCTTGGTGCTGGACGGTGAGGACCTGGATCTGCGCGCATCGCGCGCCAATTTTGCGCTGATCTGGGTGCAGGGCAAAGGTTTCGGCGCACCGCATTATGCGCATTGGTCGAAGACTTCGGCGGAGCTCTGGCCCGAATTCGCGCAAACGCTTGCCGCCGACACCGGCATCGATGTGGCGCTCAGCCAGCGGGGCGGCTTTTCCTTCGCCCTGTCCGCTGAAGAGCTTCGAGACTGGCGGATCGAGCTCGAAACCATCGCCGTGCAATCCATGGGAAGGGCCGCGCCCTACGAGGTACTCGATCCGCAAGCGCTCCGAGCGCGCCTTCCCCTGATCGGCCAGGACGTCGTCGGCGCGATCTATTCGCCGACCGATGGCCATGTGAACTCGCTTCGGCTCTTTCGCGCCCTTCATGCAGCCATGAAACATCGCGGCGTCGATTATCGTGCCCATCGTCGTGTGGACCACATCGAGCCCATAGCGGGAGGATTTCGCCTGACAGGCGAATGGGGCGCCACGCGCGCGCGCCGCATCATCCTTGCCGCAGGCGTGGACAACGAGCGCCTTGCACCGATGGTTGGCCTTCGCGCGCCGCTCAAGCGCAGCAAGGGCCAGATCCTGGTGACCGAGAAATGCGCGCCATTTTTCAGCTTTGCGTCGACGACCATCCGCCAGGCCAACGAAGGCGGTGTGATGATCGGCGACAGCGAAGAGAGCACGAGCTCTGCCGTCACCACCAATCAGGACATCACCGCCGTGCTGGCGAGCCGCGCAATCCGTGTCTTCCCGACACTGTCCGGCGCCAATGTTGTCAGGAGCTGGACCGGATTTCGCGTCAAGACCCATGACGGTCTGCCGATCTACGAACAGTCCTTGACCCATCCGGGCGCCTTCATCGCCATCTGCCATTCCGGCGTGACGCTTGCCGCCAATCATGCGCTCGTCGTGGCCCCGCAAATCGCGGCAGGCGCGCTCTCAAGCGCCCTGTCTCCCTTTCATTCGCGGAGGTTCGATGCTGCTGAGAACGCGTGAAATCACCGACAAGGTATCCTTCACCTTCGACGGCAAAACGCTTTTGGCCGAGCGCGGCGATACGCTGGCGCTCGCGCTTCTGGCCGCCGGCGTCGGCGTCTTCCGCACGAGCGCCGTCGGCGGCGTGCCGCGCGCGCCCTATTGCCTGATGGGCGTCTGCTTCGAATGTCTGGTGACGGTCGACGGCGTGCAGAACCGGCAAAGCTGCCTGATCGAGGTGCGTGAAGGCATGGTCGTTGCAAGCCAACAGGGCGCACGCAACTTGACGGAAAGAGAGTGCAAATGAACGCGCGTACGCTCACGAATGCGGAGCAGTTGGCGGCGCGTTACGATCTCGTGGTCGTTGGCGCCGGGCCCGGCGGTCTCTCGGCCGCCATTGAAGCGTCGTCCGCCGGCGCTCGCGTCCTCGTCGTCGACGAAAATCCCGGCCCCGGCGGCCAGATCTATCGCGCGATCACCCGCAACACGCCGGAGCAGCAGCCGTTTCTCGGCAAGGATTACTGGAAGGGCAGTTCGATCACCGCAGCGTTCGTTGGCGCGGCGGTGGATTACGCACCGTCGACCACCGTCTGGGACCTTGAGCCGGCCGATGGAACCGGGTCCTGCGATGACGTCGTGGTGGGTCTGACGATCGGCGGGACGGCCCGCAGGATCCGGGCTCGCGCGGTCATCCTTGCAACCGGCGCCATGGAGCGGCCGATGCCGGTAGCGGGCTGGACGCTGCCTGGCGTCATGACTGCGGGTGCGGCGCAGATTGCACTCAAATCCATCAGGGGCATCCCGAAGGGCAGGATCGTTCTGGCTGGCTGCGGCCCGCTTCTCTATCTGCTGGCGGCACAACTGCTTGATGCCGGCGCCGATATCGCCGCTCTCATCGACACGACCGACAGAAGGCAGCGGCTACCGGCATTGCGTCATCTGCCGGATTTCCTGCGCTCGCCCTATGTCGCAAAGGGGCTCGCTCTTCTCATCAAGGTCAGCAGGCGGATACGGACCAAATCTGATGTCTCTGAACTGGCGATCGTCGGCACAGAAAAAGCGCAAGGCGTGGCCTTTCGCGCCGGCGGCCGCCAGCAAACGATCGCTGCCGACTGCGTGCTCCTGCACCAGGGGGTCATTCCGAACATCAACCTTGCGAGTGCTGCGGGTTGCGCGATCGAATGGAACGATCGACAGCGCGCCTTCCAGCCACAGACGGATCGCCAGGGACGCACGACCGCCAAGGGGGTTTTCGTTGCCGGCGATGGCGCCTTCATCGGTGGGGCCCAACATGCCGCGGTCAGCGGACGGATCTCGGCGCTTGCCGCCCTACGCGACCTTGGCCTGAGCATACCGAGCCGAATAGACGAAAGCGCCGGCCAGCTGGAAGCGGAGCGCCAGACGTACCTTCGCGGCAGAGGCTTTCTCGACGTGCTTTATCGACCGGCGCAGCAATTTCGAGCGCCGCACGACCAAGCCACCATCATCTGCCGTTGCGAAGAGGTGAGCGTCGGAGCGCTGCGCGAGGCAATCGCCCTCGGTCCACCGGGCCCGAACCAGCTCAAGACGTTCACGCGCTGCGGCATGGGCCCCTGCCAGGGTCGCCTCTGCGCCTCCACAGTCACGGAGATGATGGCGGCGGAGCGACGCGTCAGCCCAGACGAGATCGGAACCTACCGTCTGCGCGCGCCGGTCAAGCCGCTTCGCCTTAGCGAACTTGCGGCCCTTCCCCAAACCCGAGACGCGGTGATCGCCGTGACCGGCCGCGTCCCCGAAGAACCGAGCACTTTACAAACAGAGAAAGGCAATACCCCATGACCGAGCGTCATCTCCCCACCCCGATCATGCATCGTGTCGTCGAGCACAACGGGCTTGTGTTCGTCGGTGGCACGACCTGCGACGACGAAAGCCTCGATATGGCGGGGCAGACCAGAGAGATCCTTGCCAAGATCGATACCTATCTGGCGCAAGCCGGGTCGGACAAGACCAGGCTGCTGTCGGCAACGATCTTCATCACCGACATGAACCTCAAGCCTGAGATGGACGCAGTCTGGAAGAAATGGCTTGCATCGGAGACCTTCCCGGTACGTGCAACCGTCGGCGTCGCGGATCTCGGCGGCGACACCAAGATTGAGATCGTAGTGACGGCGCATCGGTAATCCAGCCGGCCACCTTCAAACCCTGGCGGGTCCGTCAAAGCAATAGGGCGGACCCGCCGCAATGATCGCAATGCGGTGCCGCGTGGAAATAGCCGCCTTCAACGGCGGCAGGGCCGATGAGGCGCCGCTCACATTGAGCGTCGAAGCCGGCGGGCAATAGCAAGCGCTATGTCTCTGGCTTGAACCCGTATGTCGGGAACGGCCGTGATTTCCCAGAAGCGGCCGGCCGTCAGTTGTCCGACGGCCAGAAGCCCTTCATTGGCAATGCCGTCGGCGCCGACGACACGCGACATCTCGTCAACGGCGATGCCAAGCCCTAGATAATCCGGCACAACGAGCCCCCGGTCGATCATCGACTTTAAGAGGGGCGATTGCGCGATAGCGGAACGTTCCATGCCGGTGCAATTGACCACCCAGTCGACCGATAATGACCTCTCTGAACCGCTGCCGCGCTCGCGATACTGCACGCCCAGGCCAGCTGACGATAACCGTATGGCGCTGCGCCTCCCGGCGTGCACGGAAACGGCGCCGGCTTTTCTCAAGGCATCGAATTGCCGGTGGACGGTGGGTGCGAGACGGTGACGATGGATATTCCACCATGGAAGGGCGTGCCGAAGGAACCGCGATCGATGCTCGCCGTTCAGGTCCTGCCACAATGTCTGCGTCAGCGGGCGCAGGTCTCACGCGCCTGCGCCCGAAGAGACGCCAGCAACGCGCTGATCTCACGGCTCTCTGGGCGGGCCGGCGTCACCGGAGCGAGCTTGTGGGTCGCATGGGAATGGGAGACAAGCCCACGACGGGAAAGCACATGAACCTTGCCTTCGTGACCGCGTGCGAAAAGCGCCAGGACCTGGTCGATCATCGTCAAGCCCGACCCCAGCATCAAGACCGTCTCGGCCGCGCGCACTCTGGAGAGCCAGCTCAGGCGCCAGGGATTGCGGACGATCCTGTGTTCCGCCTGGTCATCTATCTGGTCGGCGGCGGGTATATCGGCACTGCCGACGCCGAGCGCCAACACGACATTCGCCGCACGAAACGTCTCGCCGTTGTCCAATTCGAAACCGAACGACGGTGGGGTCTGCAAATTGCAAGATGTCGCCTTTGCCTTGATGAAATCGATCCGAAACGCCCTGTCTCGGTCGCGCAAGGCGGCTGCCAGCCTGTCCCTGAGATATAGGCCGTAGTCGGTACGCGCAGCAAAACCGTCCGGGCTGACGCCTCCATAGCGTGAGCCAAGCCAGGACAGAAAGTCGTCGGGTTCGTCGGCATAGACGCTCATGCGTGCCGCTGCGACATTGAGGCGATGCACTCTGAGATCGGTTCTATAGGCGGTGCCCCTGCCGAAACCTGGATCGTCGCCAACGATAGCCACCGACACGGGCGGCCGCAGAACCCGCAGAAGGTTCATGGCAAGCGAAATCGCCGAGAAGCCTGCCCCGACGATCGCGACGTCGTAACCCCTGGATGCCTCCTCCGGCCTTTCCGTCGCGTTCCGTTCACTTGACAACAACGCGGCAACCTCCCCTGACCGACCTTGGCGTAAGGAGACGATCTAGCGCCCTTCTTGCCGTTTTGAAGTGCGGCGACCAACGTTGGGTGGAGATGGACCAGAAGCAGAGAATGCCGCGATCAGGCCCGGTCGGCGTATGCATGCAAGACAGGCAGGGTTGACGGCGCGCCTGAGACCGCTCCGACGTCGCTACCTTCCGGTCCGGCGCCTCAGCCGGGTTGATCCCTTAGAAGACCTTTCCTTCTTTCAAATGGACGGTCGTACCGTTGAGGAGATAGTCGCCGACGACGCGCGACTTGTGCAGCAGCGGATTGTGATTGAGCACGGTGCGGATGTTGCGCCAGTGCCGATCGAAATTGTTGTTGCGGGAGGTGGCCGATCCGCCGCCCAGATCGAACATGCGCTCGGCGCTTCGCAAGCCCAGCTGACCAAGGACGAGTTGAGCGCGGGCGGTCGACAGCGCACTGGCGATCAGAGCATCCTCGATCTCCGCTTCGTTGCCCCGGCCTAGCGCTTCAACCGTCCGATCCAGAGCGCCTGCAGCTGCGGCGACGACAGCATCGATGGCGAAGGAATTGGCGGCGATTTCGCCGATCACCTGCTGGACGAACGGGTCCTGGTTTGCGGTTTCCGCCATGCTGTGGGCGGCGGAGCGCGCCTGACGGCCGACGTAGTCGAGCCCGTCGGAAAGAACATTGCGGACAGCACCGGCCGCACTTGCCGCCAGGTGCAGTTGCCGCAACGTCGAACAGTGGCGGCCGACGAGATTGTCGAGGGCACGCCGGGTAAACTCGTGCGGGAACACCTCGACATTGTCGAGGATCACGCCGCCGCTAGCGGTCAGCCGCTGCCCCATCCCGTCCCAATCGTCGAGAATGGTGATGCCGTGCCTATCCACCGGCAAGAGAACGCCGACCGCCTGGCCAACCTCGTCGAGCGCGCTGAACGAAGCGAAATCGGCAAAGGCCGTTTCCGTGGCATACCATTTGCGGCCATTGAGCCTGTAGGTCACGCCCTGCCGGACGATCGTCGTCGTCACCTGACCGGGCCGGGCGGTGCCCTGTTCGGTATGGGCGCCACCGAAGAGCTTGCCGGCAAGGATCAGTTCGACGGCGCCAGCGTCCCGTTCGCGCGGTTCACTGAGGATGACGTTTTCGACATAGTTGAAATGCGAGCGGAGCGCGTGGGCGACGTTGGAATCGGCGGCCCCAATCGCGGCAATCATCTCGATATAGTCGGCAACCGAACCGCCCGGCCCCCCGAGCGCTACCGGGATGCGCAGGGTCCCAAGTTCCAGCTCGCGAAAGAGCGCGAAGGCTTGGAAGGGAAGTTCGCGCGACAGGTCGCGCTCGGAAGCGCCCTTGGCGACCTCGGCCACAAAGCCTGGAACGCGCGCGAGAAGCTCCGCGCGTGTCGGGCGTGAAGCAGTCAACACTTTGGTTATGGTCACGCATCAACTCCGAAACTGAAGAAAGCGGTGCAGCCGGGTCCCCGCCGGCTGCACCGCGCTGTCGACGATCGCTCGCCGAGGACATCGACGATCACTCGTCGAGATAGATGTCGGCCCCGTTGCTCCAGAGATGCTCGACACCCAGCTTGAGATTTTTCACCCGCTTGTCGTAGACGGTGATCACCGCCGGGGTGACGATGTCGAGCGTCGGCAGGTCCGCGACCAGCAGCTTCTGGAACGCGTTGAAGAGCTCCAGCCGCTTCTTCGGATCGATTTCGACGGCCGCGGTTTCGAGCAGGCGATCGACTTCCGGATTGGAGTACTTTGAGCCGTTGGTGAACGGCACGCCGGGCTTGAAATTCTTCGACCAGTACAGACGCTGTACCCCGACGGTGGGATCGTAAAGGTTGCTCATGCCTTCGATGGCGATATCGAAGTCGCGGTCGGTGAAGACCCGCTTCACGAAGGTGGCAAAATCCTGGGTGCGCAGCTCGACCTTGATGCCGACCTTGGCAAGCGCCTGGGCGATATACTCGGCCGTCTGCTTGGGCGGGCCGGAGGGCTGCGTCGGGTCGATGAACAGCTTGAAGCGGAAGCCGTCGGCGCCGCGGGCGTAGCCTGCCTCATCCAGGAGCTTCTCCGCCTTGGCCGGATCGAATTCGTATTTCGGCAGATCCGGCGTGTAGAACTTCACGAGATCAGGGCTGACGGGTCCGTCGAGCCTCGTGGCATAACCGAGATAGACGGTGTTGACGATGAAATCCTTGTCGACCGCATGGCGCACCTTGATGTCGGCCAGATACTTGTTTTCGAGGTTGAACTCGGCTCGGGCAATGCTCGGTGAATAGGGCGCCGGGTCGGTGTCGACGACCAGATTTGGGTTGGCTTTCAGCCGATCAATATCCGTCAGCGGAAGGTTGGCGGTCGAGACCTGCACCTCACCGGTCTCGATAGCGGCAACAGCTGCCGCCGGATCGATGATGAAGCGGAAGATGATCTGGTCGAGATAGGGTTTTGGCGGTCCCCAGTAGTCTTCGTTGCGGACGAAGAGCGCATGGCTGCCGCGCACCCATTCGACGAACTTGTAGGGTCCGGTACCAACAGGCGCGACGTTGTGCGGGTTCTCGGCGATCTTCGTGCCTTCGTAGAGATGCTTCGGCACGATCGGGGCTTCGAAGCTTGCAAAGGCCGTGAGCAGATAGGGAGCCGGCTTGGAGAGGATCAGCTCCACTTCATGCGAGTTGAGGACGTTTGCCTGCTGGACATGCGCAAATGTCGCACGCCCGCGCGGATGGTTCTCCTTCAGCGCCAGGATCGAGAAGGCGACGTCCTCGGCGGTGAAATCCTTGCCGTCGTGCCAGCGGACACCCTGGCGCAGCTTGAACCAGTAACGCAGGCCGTCGTCGCTGACCGTCCATTCGGTCGCCAGCAAGGGCTGGGGGTTGAAATCGCGGTCATAGGTCAGCAGGCTCTCGGTCGCCTTGCCGCTGATATAGTAGGCGGCGCCCGCGCTGTGGGCGATCAGAACGAGGACAGGCGGTTCGGTGCCGATATTGATCGAGACGCTGCCGCCGCGCGTCGGTTCTTCGGCAGCAAAAGAGATCTCGGGAGTGACCCCGACGGCGAGGCAGGCGTCGGCTACATCGATGCTCGGGATATCGCCGATGTCGCGGTCGATCAGCTTCTCGCCGAACGCGTCGGCGGGCGAACGCTCAATCTCACCGGTCCTGATATCGTTACGGCGCGCCAGGTGGCCGAGCTTCTTTCAACGGCCTTGAAGCGACCGGTTGCCGCTGTCGATAAGGCTCCTTTGCCGGCATCGCACGATGCGGACTTCGAGCACCGTGCGATAGCGCAGTTCGTCCGGTTGATCGCCGCAGGCCGTGCCGCCGCGACCACCGATGTCGTGAAGTCGCTGCTCGGCCGACCACCGCGCAGCGTCGCTGCCTTCATATCCGAACAAGTCGCCGCAGAAGCGGCGCTCGCCGAGTCATAGCCATGAACATCCCTTTTGTTGACATCGCCATCATCGGCGGCGGCCCAGGCGGTCTGGCACTCGCCCAGGGTCTGAAGAAAAACGGCAGCGACACCGCCGTCTTCGAGCGCGACCCGGTGCGCACCGACTATGTGCAAGGTTTTCGCATGCGCATCCGCCAACGCGGCATCGACGCCCTTCAGGCCAACCTGACGCCGCACCTTTTTCAGGCTTTCCTCGGCACGCTCGGGCTAGCCCCAACCGAAAACCTGCTCCTCGACGAGAACTTCGCGCGGCTGGAGGATACCGGGCAGGCCGGTCGCGAGCCGGAAGACACGCATATCGAAAAATCGGTGAGCCGCATCACGCTGCGGCAGATCCTCCTGTCCGGGCTCGAAGGTATTTTCCATACGGGCAAACGCTTCGAGCGCTACGAAGAACTCCCGGACAGAACGGTTGTCGCCCATTTCTCCGCCGGCTCGACTGTCCGCGCCAACCTGCTGGTGGGTGCCGACGGAGCGGGATCCGCAGTCCGTCGGCAGTTGCTGCCGGATCTCAGGAGCATCGATACCGGCGTGCGGCGGCTCGCGGGCAAGATCAGCCTTGACGTGGCTGCGCACCATGGCGTCTCGCCGCTTCTGACCGAGTTCAACACCAATATTCGCCCGCAGGACGGGCGTGGCCTGATGATCACCAGCCACCGGGTCGATCTGTCAACCTATGCCCGGCACGATTTCATCAACGCCGAAGACCCCGGCCATCGCGATATCCCGGGCTTCCATTTCAACAACACCACCAGCTACACCTGGTGGAACACTGCCTATGATACAGATGAGCTCGGCCCGGACGAGCTGCTCGAAACGCTCGACGGCGCAGCCCTGCTGCAAACGCTCCTCCAGCGTATCGGTCATTGGGACGAGCGCATCCTGAAGCTCATTCGCCACAGCGATCCGTCCACGGTCGCCTTCCTCAAGGTCAAAAGCTCCACCCCCGGCGCGAAATGGCAAACCGGCCCGGTCACGCTGCTCGGAGATGCAATCCATGCGATGACCTATTTCCGCGCGCTTGGCGGTAACACCGCCCTCTACGACACCGGCCTCCTGGTTCGCCAGCTCGTCGCCGCGCGACGCCATGGCAAACCGCTTCTGACGGCCGTTCACGACTATGAGAACGCCATGCGCGAGCACGGCTACGAGGCCGTCCGGTCCTCCCTCTCCGCCATGCAACGCAATGTCGGGGCCAACCGTCCGCTCAAATCAGTGCCCGCACTGTAACCCCAGGAAAGATCTGATCATGTCCATCGTCGTCTTCGGCGCCTCCGGAAATATCGGCAGCAATATCCACAAGGAAGCCTTGTCGCGCGGCCGACGCGTAACGGCCGTCACCCGGTCCACCGACATCGAGCCCGAAGAGGGCCTCACCTTGCGCAAGGCCGACATCGCCGACGTGGACCAGGTCGCAAAGATCGTCGCAGGACACGATGCCGTCATCAGCGCCTATAGCCCAGGTCTCCGCCGTCATTCCGCAGACGAAGCCGCGGAGTTGATCCGAGAGGCGCACGCGGCGCTGTTGGCAGGCGTCAAGCAGGCGGGCGTCCGCCGCATCATCATCGTCGGCGGGGTGGGCAGCCTGGAGGCAAGCCCCGGCGTCGACGTCGTCGATAGCGACTTCTACCCCGCCGAGCATAAGGCCCATACGCTGCGCAACCGCGAGATTCTGCGCAGCCTGAAGCGCGGGGAGTACGATCTCGACTGGACCTATGTTTCACCGCCACTGTCGATCAAGGCCGGCGAGAGAACCGGCACCTTCAGGCTTGGCGAAGATAGGCTCTTGCGCGACGAGGCGGGCGAAAGCCGCATTTCGGAGGCGGACTTCGCCATCGCCATTCTCGATGAACTCGACCAGGGACAGTTCATCGGCCGACGCTTCACCGCGGCCTATTGAAAGACGATGATCGGCATGTCCCGCAAGACGCGCAAACTCAACCTCAATGTCGGCATCAACACCACGGGCTATCTGCCGGCGGCCTGGAAATACCGCACCGGCAACCGGCACGATATCTACGATCCCGGTTACTACCGTCGCCTGAGCGAACTCGCCACAAGGGCCTGTTCGACGCAGTGTTTTTCTCCGATCATCCGGCGATGATGACCGACCCGAACAGCCGGCCGTTCCACACGATCGACCCGCTGATCCTTTGTACCGCGCTGGCAGCTCAAGTGCCCGACATCGGTTTCGTGGCGACGATGTCATCCACCTACAATTCGCCCTATAATCTGGCTCGGCGCACGCAGTCGACGGATATCATTTCCGGTGGCCGGCTGATCATCAACATCGTCTCGTCCTTCAACCCCGGTGTCGCCGCCAATTTCGGCTCGGCACCCCTGCCGCCGCGCAGCGAACGCTATGCCAAGGCTTCAGAGTTCCTCGACGTCGCCAAGAAACTCTGGGCGAGCTGGGATCCCGCCAGGGAAGGAAGCGTCCCGGACGATCGGTTCTGGGACGCGGCAAGCGCTCAGGCAATCGACCATGAAGGCGATCATTTCAGCGTCAGGGGACCGCTCAATGTGCCGCGTGGGCCTCAAGGTCATCCGGTGATCGCGCAGGCGGGCGCATCCGAGGGCGGCATCGATCTCGCCGCCCGCCACGGCGAGATCATCTACTGCAACATCCTCTCCCGCCCCGCCGGCCAGGCCTTTGGCGCAAAAGTCAAAGGTCGCGCCGCCGCCCTTGGCCGCGACCCGACCGGCATCCGCATCGTGCCGGGCCTCGTGGTGATCCTCGGCGAGACAAGAGAGGAGGCATTGCGCAAGCACGAGCTGTTCAGCGGCACCGGCTCCGAAGACGGGTTGATCGCAAGGTTCGCCAGGGAGAACGGGATTGATCCTGACGGCTTCGATCCGGATGCCGTGCTGGACGCGGAGCGCTTCATCCCCGACCCCAACCGGCTCCAGGCGGTCGGCATGGGTCTCGGGCTTTTGGATCTGCTAAGACACGAAAGGCTCACAGCCAGACAGGCCGTACGCCGTTCGGAGGGCCATCACCGCCTGCTGCTCGGCACGCCGGATGAGGTCGCCGACGCCATCATCGACCTTTGGTCAGACGGAACTGTAGACGGCTATACGCTACAGCCACCGCGCGCGCCTGATGATATCGAGGAATTCATCAACAAGGTCGTGCCAATCCTGCAGGATCGCGGCGTCTACCGCAGTCGATATGAAGAGCGAACGGTCCGCGAGCGTTATGGCCTGCCCTATCCGGGATAAAAGCGCTCGACGGACGACGAACGGGCTCCGATTTCTGCGAACTGACCGGTCGATGGCAAGCCCGGCAAGAACCACTTTATCAAAAGTGGTACAGGGGCTCCTTTCTCTTTAGGCATGCGCCGGAGAATTTGCTGCAAACGGCTCAAGACTTGCACCGCATATCAGCCGTGTCTCCCTGATAACGATTGAGACCGATATCCATCTGGGTCGCCCTGCGATGGATTTCCGCCATGACCGGCTCGAAAATCTTGTTGCGGCGCTCGAGATCGGCATGTTCGGCAAGATAGGCCGGCACCAGTTCGGCAATCTCGTCGAAGGCGGCTTGTTCGTCGATCGTGGTCAGACGCCCATTCTGCACTACGATCCGGCCGGCGACCATCACGGTCTCGATCGAGGAGCCGTTTTCCGAATAGACCAGATGCTTTGCAACGTCGTTGAGCGGCACGAAGGGGTAGCTGCGCAAATCAAGGATCAGAAGATCCGCCGCCTTGCCAACCTCGAGCGAGCCGGTCACCTGTTCCAGCAAGGCCGTCTTCGCGCCGCCGACGGTCGCCATGGCGAGAATCTCGTCCGCCGCCACCCATGTCTCTTGGTCAGGCCCGGCGGCGCTGTGCACGAGGCCGGCGACGCGCATGACATCGAAAATGCGCGCGGTGTCGTTCGAAGAAACGCCGTCTGTACCGAGGCCGATCGTCACCCCGGCATCGAGCAGGCGGCGGATCGGAGCGATGCCGGCGCCGAGCTTCAGGTTCGAGACGGCATTGTGGGCCACCGAAACCCCTGCCTCCCCCATCAGCCGCATGTCCTCGTCGCTGACCCAGACCGAATGCGCGATTGTCGTGTTGCGTTTCAAGAGACCGAGATCGTGCATGTAGGCGATCAGGGACTTGCCATGCAGCATGTGACCGGTCACGGCCTGGGTCTTGGTCTCCAGGATATGCGTGTGGAACGGCACGTGCTTTTCGACCGCAAGGTCCATGCAGGCCGCCATGAGTTCCGGTGAGCAGCGCTGCGGCGCGGAGGGGGCAATCATGAAATGCAGCCGGCCCGATTTGCCGTGCAGGCTGGAGAAAGCCGACCTGCAATAATCCATGTAACCATCGGCCGTCATCGGCGGGCCAAAATCGAGAAGGGCCTGCAACTCGGGCGGCATCACCTCGCGGGCGAAGGGCAGCGCATCGAGCGTATGGACGTTCATCACGGCGCTCGAGACATTGGCGCGAATGCCGGCATCGTCGTAGGCGCGAAAGACCGTCGCAAGGCGATCGAGTTCATGCCGGGGCGGATCGAAGAAATCGTCGCAGAAGGTGGTGACGCCGTTGCGCAGCGACTCCATCGCCAAGAGCAGGCTGCGCAGATAAAGCAGCCGTTCGCCGATCGGGTCGTTCATCAGCAGCGGATAGGCATAGAGCAGCCAGATTTCGAGCGGCATGCGCTCGTAGCGGCCCCGAAGGAAGGTCTCGCTGGAATGGGTGTGGGCGTTCACAAGCCCGGGCATCACCAGTTTGCCCCGTCCCTCGATGATATGGGCATCGGGGCCGGCCGATAGTGCTTCACCGATGGCCTTTATGGTCTCGCCCTCAATCAGGACGTCGCCGGCAAAAGGTGCTGCGCCGTGGCTGCTGTCCATCGCCACGATCGCCGCGTTGCGGATAAGGATTTCACTCATGGCAGGTTTTCCAGAGATGTCAGGAGAAGATCATAATAGGCGACGGGATCGCCGTCCGTGACATAGAAGACATTCTTCGGCCGGTCGGTGATCTGCCACCAGTCGGCAACCGTCATGCCTGAAGTCAGCGTGCCGTTGAGTTCGACGGAGACGTTGATCTGCTGCCCCGAAAACATCTCCGGCGCCAGGATGAAGGCCGGCACGCACGGCCCATGCAGTGGTGCACCCTCCCAGCCGTATTTCCTGAGGTCGAAGGCTTCGGAGAACTCCAGCATTTCAGCGGTCGCCACGCCGCAGCGGTTTCCAAGCGCCCGCATGGCGGTCAGACGCTCCGGCGTCGAGCGCATCCTATGCGTCACGTCGAGCGGCAGGAGCGTAGTCCTGATGCCGGCCCTCAGCACGATGTCGGCGGCGTCGGGATCGACATAGCAGTTGAATTCCGCCGTCGGCGTGATGTTGCCGACCTCGAAATAGGCGCCGAGCATCGCGACGACCTCGTGGATCTTGCCGGCAATGTCGGGGGCCTTGCGCAACGCCACGGCGAGATTGGTCACCGGCGACAGCGAGCATATGGTGACCTCGCCCGGATAGGCGCGGACGGTATCGATAATGAAATCGACGCCGTGCTTTCCCTGCGGCCCGATCTTCGGTTGCGGCAGGTCCGGGCCGTCAAGGCCGGTCGGGCCATGCACGTGCTCGGCCATGACCAAAGGGCGGATGATCGGATGCGGGCAACCGGCGAAGACGGGAATATCAGGCCGACCGGCCAGCTCCATCAGCTTCAGGCAGTTGGTGATCGTGTAATCGAGGTTGATGTTGCCGGCAGTTGCGACCAGCCCGAGAACGTCGAAGGCCTGCCGCTGACCGAGGATCATCAGGATGGCAGCCGCCTGATCCTGACCAGGATCGGTGAGGATGATAAGTTTGCGTGTCATACCGCCACCTTGCCGGGAGCTCCGCCATCGAGCCACGCATAAAGCTCCCAGGTCTCGCCATCAGGCCCGTGGAAATAGAGGCACCGGGCGTTCCACGGGTAGTCGGCCGGGGGATTGATGAAGGTTACGCCGTCTTTTTTGAGATCCGCATAAAGGGCATCGATCTCTGCGGGACTGTCGAGCCGCACCGCCACGAGCACGGCCGATGCCGACCCTTTGGTCACGCGCACATTGGCATGCCTCTCGATGTGCGATCGCTCCCATAGCGCGAGCGTCAGCCCGGCGCCGATGAAATCGGCAAAACCGGGGGCGCGGTGCTTGAGCTCGAAGCCGAGCTTCTGTGTATAGAAGCGGATCGACGCCTCGAGGTCGGTGACCAGGATGCAAACGTCTTGGATCGGATGGCGCTGCGCGAAGGTCATGGTGCCTCCTATTGATCCTTAAGTTCAGCAAACGAGCTGGCACTCTTCGCGCCGCCGCGGAGCTTGCCGGAAAGCCAGACGCCGAAAACGGTCGCGAGATAGGGCAATGCTTGAAGCAGGTCATGCGGGACCTTGTCGCCGAACATGAGCTGCGCCCGGATGCCGAGTGCTCCCACCACCGCAAAGAAGAGCGCGGCGAAGGTAGCCCCCACCGGATGCGAAGCGCCGAAGATGACCGCGGCAAAAGCCATGAAGCCACGGCCCGCCGTCATGCCCTGGGCGAAGAATTGCAGGCTGCCGGCGGCAAGTTCCGCCCCGCCGATGGCGCATAGCACTCCGCCGATCGCCAGTGCCACGAGACGCATGCGCGAGGGATTGGCCCCGACGCTGCGGGCAGCGAAGGGATGCTCGCCACAGGCGGCGAGCCGGAGGCCGAAGCGCGTGCGGCGCAGCAGCACCCACATGCCGAAGACGACGAACGGCATGGCGGCGACCGAGATCGACAGCACGCCATAGGCACCAAAGGCCGGCCCCAGCTTGGGAATGCCGAACGGTGCGGTCACGCTCGCCTGGCTTCCGAAGATCGACTGAACGGCGAGCGCCGTGCCACCGACGCCAAGGCCCGTCAGGCCGAGGCCGGCAATGATGGGATTGGCCTTGAGCCTGTCGATGACGAACCAGAGGAGGACGGAGGCAAGCACGCAGAGCAGAATGGCGATGAGGATCGCGGCGAGGATCGAATTGGTCAACATGATGCCGACGATTGTGGCGCAGGCACCGATGATCATCAGGCCCTCGAGGCCGAGGTTCCACACCCCTGCCCGCTGCGCAATGACGCCGGCGAGGGTGACGTAGATCAGCGGCGTGCCGGACCGCAGGATGGCGATGATGATCTCGTTCATGACGGCCGCCCTCCGAGACGCAGCACCTTGTCGACGAGCTTCGACCTTGCCGTGATGAACAGCGCGATCGCCGCATTGATGATGTCGATCGCAGCGGCCGGCAGTCCGGCCATGATCGGCAGATAGAGCGCCGCCGAGGCGAGGCCGCCGAAGAACACCGCAGCCGCCGCGGTGCCGACCACCGACAGATTGGCGACGAGCGCGATCAGGATTGCCGTGAAGCCATGGGCCGGCAGGAACCCGGAGGCGATGCGGCCGTTCGGCCCCATGAACTCGATGGTTCCGGCAAGACCCGCAAGTGCGCCCGAAATGACGAAGCTCGACAGACCCAGTTTCCAGAGCCGCGCGCCCTGCCACTCCACCATCGTGCCGTTGCGGCCGGCAAGGCTCGCCAGAACCCCGAAGGCCGTCCGGTTGACCAGGAGCCACATCAAAATGCCGACGGCGGCCGCGATGGCGATGATGGTCGGGGACAGGCCGAGCGAGTCCGAGATGCGATAGGCCGCGTCGAGCGGGCGGCTCGATGCCTGCTGGCCGGACCCCGAAGGATCCTTGAGCGGACCCGAGGTAACATAGACCAGAAGCAGGCCGGCCATGAAATTGCCCATCAGCGTGGTGATCACCTCGTCCGTGCCGGATCGTAGCCTGAGAAGCCCCGGCCAGAGGGCCCAGAGGGCGCCGCCCAGCATGCCGGCGATGATGAGCGCCGGGATGACGAGGAAGGCCGGCCCACCCTTGAACGCCTCGGCTGCGAAGGCAGCGCAGATCGCGCCGACATAGAACTGGCCCTGGGCACCGATGTTGAAGAAGCCTGCCCGGAAGGAAATCCCGACGCCAACAGCCGTGACGAACAGTGGCAGCGCCCATCTGAGGCTCTGCTCGATCGCGCCGCTGCGCAGGAAGGCGCCATCAGCCACCGCCCAGAGCATGACCGGCGCATTGTAGCCGGCGAACTGAAACACCAGCGCGCACAGGACGAGCGCGAAGGCGACGAAGACCAGGCTGCGGACAACCGTGATGAGACTGTCTTTCATGCGCTTGCCCTCACAGCCGCATCGGTCATCGCTGCCCCCACCGACGCGATGTCGAAGGGCGCGCGGAATTTGCCGTTCACACGCCCCGACAGCATCACCACGACGCGGTCGGAAATATCGAAGAGCTCGTCGAGATCAGAGGAGATCAGCAGGATGGCGGCGCCGCGATCGCGCGCCTGCCGGAGAGCCTGCCACACGAAGGCGGTGGCACCGATGTCGAGACCACGCGTCGGCTGGGCCGCAATGATCAGCCTGGCATCGCGGTCGACCTCGCGAGCAAGGATCACCTTCTGGGCGTTGCCGCCCGACAGAGACCCCGCCTTCTGTGCGGAGTTATGGTAGTGGACGCTCCAGTCCTTGAGTGACCGGTCACAGGCTTCGCGCACTGCCGAGGGGCGGATCAGCTTGAGCAACCTGCCTTGCAGCAGTTCCCTTGCGCTCCAGTTCTGCCAGAGCGAACTCGTGAGGCTGAGACCTTCGACGTTGCGCTCGAAGGGAATGATCCGGAGACCAATCGCGCGACGGACCGCGAGCGGTTGGCCACTCACGTCATGGCCTGCAAGCAGGATCGTTCCGCTTGCAAGATCGGCAAGGGCCGAAATCGCGCGCACCAGCGTCTTTTGTCCGTTGCCCTCCACGCCGGCTATGCCGACGATCTCGCCGGGGCGAATGTCCAGATCGACGCCATCGAGCGCGATGCCCTCACTGTCCGGCCGCGTCGAGACTGCCTTCATGGACAGCACGCTCGGACCTTTCGCATTTTCCGGATGACCTGCGCCGTCGCCCGCTGGCGATTTCGTTCCGACCAGCGCGTCGCGCTCATGCCGGTCGAGCGTCTTGGCAATCGCATCGCCGACGATCAGGTTGGCGAGCCGCTCCGCCGAAACCTCGGCGATCGGAAGCGGTCCCTCGACCTTTCGACCACCGCGCAACACCGTTACCGTGTCGGCGATGCCGAGCACCTCACGGATCTTGTGCAGGATGAGGATGACGGTAACGCCGCGTTCCCTAAGGCGACGGACACGAGCAAACAGCATGTCTATGCCGGAGGGCGAGAGCACCGCGGTCGGCTCGTCGAGGATGAGCACGCGCGCATCCATGACGAGCGCCCTTGCGATCTCGATACCCTGCTGGGTCTCAATCGGCAGGTCGCGGATCCGCCTGTTCAGGTCAACCTGAACGTCGAGGCCGGCGAGATGCGCCCGCCATTTTTCGGCGAGCCCCTTGCGGCTGTAGACGCCACCTTTGCCCGTAGCGCCGAACTCCATGGTCTCGGCGACGGTAAAGGATGGCGGCAGGGCGAAACTTTGATGAACCAGCTCCACGCCCGCAGCCCGGCTGTCGCTGACCTGGCCGGTGCGGATTTCGTGGCCCATCACATCGACGGCGCCGGCAGTCGGCTGAACGAGCCCTGCAGCGACGCGGGCGAAGGTTGTCTTGCCGGCACCGTTCTGGCCCACGACCGCGTGGATCTGGCCGGGGGCAAACGAAACGGCAACATCCGACAGCGCCGTCACGTCTCCGAATTTCACGGTGACGTTCCGGCACTCCAGCGCGGGTTTCGGAAGATCAGACATCATAAGGTTCCATCGAGAGCAAAGGTTCAGCGGCCATCAACAGGAACGAAGACGATCCGCGAACGTCCGGCAGTCCCCCGTGGGGAAGACCGATGCCGGTTTTCCGTCAAGGCTCCGCGCCGACCCGACGGGCCGGCGCTAGCACTTTGATTCTGGAGCATCTTATCCGCATCAAGTGATTCCACTTGAAAGCGGGATGCTCCAGAGGCTCAGAGCGTGGTGTTGAACGGAACCTTGATGGAGCCATCAAGAATACCGGCGCGCGCCTTTTCGACCTCGGCAAGCGCCTCCTTCGCCCTGGCGTTCAGCTCCGTCGGCCCCTGTTCGGCAAAGACCGGCGAGGCAATGAAGTCGATGACGCCGGTGCCAAGGCCCGTATGCTCGTGCGTGCCACCCTTCCAGTCAGCACCGACGGCCTTCGTTGCCTCGTTGTAGAGCGAGACGCCGAAATCCAGGCTGACGATGGAGATGAGCGACTTCGGGCCAAGTGCGTACTGTCCCGGCGCAAGGCAGCTCACCATGCGGCCTTCCTTTTCATTGGCTGCGGCAATAATGCCGCCGTCGGTGGCTGCTGCGTCCGTCTGAATGTAGTCGATGCCGTCATTGTACATCTGGGTGGCGATTTCCTGGCCCTTTGCGGGATCCTGGAACGAGCCGGCAAAAGCGGCAATGACGCTGGCGTCCGGTTTGACCGAGTGGACGCCGGCCTTGAAGGCGTTGAAATCTGCGTTGAGCGGCGGGATCGAAACGCCGCCGATGAAACCCGTCTTGCCCGTCGTCGTCATCTTGGCCGCAAAGACGCCGGAGAGATAGCAGCCGAGATAGTAGTCGTAAGACACCGTCACCACGTTCGGGATCGCCGGTTCGAAGGGGTCGGCGAACAGCTGGATCCACTTGGTCCCGGGATAGGAAGGCGCCAGCGCCTTGAAGGGCTCGGCCACTTCGTTGAAGGTGGAGATGATGATCTGAGCACCTGCGTCGCCGAGCGTGCGATAGATCGTCTCGTAGGTCGCGGGATCCTGCGCGTAGATGGCGCGGTACTCAAAACCCTTCTCTTCCGAAAGCTGCTTGAGCTTGGCAATCATCTGATCGACCGGGCCGTTGTCGCCGGCAGCCTGCGTATGGACCAGCGCGACCAGCCCGCCGGAAGCCCTGGCGAATTCGGGCACGATACTTGCGGCAAAACCGAGCACTGCCGCGCCCGCGCTCGCCTGCAGGAAAGTGCGGCGATGCATCGTGTGTTGTGAAGCCTTGTCAGTCATGATCGTTCCCTCTTTTGTTGGTTGTCTTGTGTCATGCGCATTCCGACGCGCGCCGGCAATGCCGGCGCGCGCCTGATCGTCTCAAAGCGGCGGTGAATAGGATGCGGGGTTCATGATCATCACCTCCTGTTTCTGGATCGCATCGAGCGCCCAGACTTCGGAGATGAACTTCTGCCAGTCCGGGTCGGCATACATGGCCGATCGGCGCGCTTCCCGATCTGCAAGGCTGTCGTAGGCCCACATCAGAACGGTGGTGTGAAGCGTCCCGAGCTCCGAGGCGTAAAGGCCGACGAACGTGTTGAGATGGCGTTTTTGCACCGGGAGACCGTCGGCCTCATACTTCTTCATCCACTTGTCGACCGTGCCGGGTTTGAAGGTATAGGTGCGGTGTTCGAGGATCATCGGATCACTCCCTCAGGTGTTCAGGATCAATTCGGCGCATTTCTCGCCGATCATGATAGCGGGTGCGTTGGTGTTGCCGCTCGATATGATCGGCATGATCGAGGCGTCGGCGACGCGCAGACCCTCGATGCCGTGCACCTTGAGCCGAGCATCCACCACAGCCATGGGATCGTTGCCCATCTTGGCAGTGCCGACCGGATGGAATGTGGTCATGGCTGTGGCGCGCAGCCAGCGGGTCAGCCCGGCGTCATCGTGTGCTTCCGGGCCGGGCGCCAGTTCCTTGCCGCGGTAACGGTCGAATGCCTTCTGGCCGACGATGTCGCGCGTCAACCGGATGCCGTCGATCATCGTGCGGATGTCGAAATCGGACTGGAGGTAGTTCGCCTGGATCTTCGGCTTGTCGGTAGGGTTCGCCGACCGCAGCGTGATCTCGCCGCGGCTCGCCGGATTGACGGGTCCAACCCGGATGGTGAAGCCGTGATCGGCCTCCACCGCCCGCTTCTTGGCGAAGGGGTTGGGGAAATGCAGGTTGGCGGTCTTTTCCAGCGCCGGCATGAAATGGAGCTGGATGTCGGGAGAGACCAGGCCGTCGTTCGAGCGAATGAAGGCACCCGCCTCGTAGGGGAATGTCGTCGTGACACCCTCGCCGAACAGCATGCCCTGGGCGACAGCGGGAATGAGCTTGTCGGCGCGCAGGTCACCGAACAGCGTGACCGGCTCCCGGCATTCCCAGCTCATGACGCAGTCGACGTGGTCCTGGAGGTTTTTGCCGACACCCGGAAGATCGAGCATCGGCTTGATACCGAGCGCGCGCAGCTCGTCTGCCGGTCCGATGCCGGAAAGCAGCAGCGCCTTGGGCGAATTGACCACGCCCGCAGACAGGATGACTTCCCGCCCAGCGCGCGCGATCCCCGGCTTGCCATCCTTCAGGTACCCGACGCCGCATGCCCGGCCACCCTCGATGATGAGACGCGTCGTTTCGGCGCCTGTCAGCACGGTCAGGTTCTCGCGGCCGAGCGCCGGGCGCAGGAACGCCCAGGAGGTGGACCAGCGCTTTCCCTTGCGGATTGTGAAATCGTAGCGGCCGAAACCTTCCTGCTGCGCACCGTTGAAGTCGTCGTTCTGCGGGTAGCCGGCCTCAAGACCTGCCTCGCAGAACACGTCCATCAGCGGATTGTGGCCGCGGGCACGGCAGACGGTAAGTTCACCATCCGCGCTGTGAAACGCGTCCTTGCGCTCGATGTGCGTCTCCGAGCGCCGGAAAGCCGGCAGGACGTCGTCATAGGACCAGCCGGGCAGGCCGAGCTGCGCCCAGCGGTCATAGTCGTGGCGATTGCCGCGAACGTAGATCATGCCGTTGATCGTCGAGGTGCCGCCCAGAACCTTGCCGCGTGGCCAATAAAGCGAACGGCCATTGAGATAGGGCTCGGGCTCCGTGTGATAGTGCCAATTGTAGATACCCGAATGGAAGAGCTTGCCCATCAGCATCGGCAGCCGGAACAGCGGATTGCGGTCCTTGCCGCCAGCCTCGATCAAAAGCACGCGGTTGGCCGGGTTCTTCGACAGGCGGTTCGCAAGAACGCAACCCGCCGAACCCGCGCCAACGATGATGAAATCATATTCCGGGGTAGACGCCATGGTTCACCATGCGATGGGACGGCCGCCCATCGCCTCCAGATAGAGATTGCAGAGAAGGAAGGGATTTTCCCGGCCAAGCACCTTGTCGGCGAAAGCGGGATGCTCGCGCTCAACGCAGGCGACATTGCCGGCGCGCCCCTCGCGAATGCCGGTTTCGGCGAAAACGTCGGCCGCGGCCGCACCGAAACCGAGAAAGACGATCGGCTCACCCCGCGAAAGCAGCATTTCGACCGCACGCAGCATCAAGGGCCGCCAGAACGGCAGATGTCCGCGCGACTGGTGCGGATCGATATCGACGCGAAAGCGCGAAAGCGTCAGGGAGGCGTTGAGCAAGAGCACGCCCTCGCCCACCCAGCGGTCGGCGATCGCGCCCGGCGCCTCGAACGAGCCGGTAGGATCGCACAAAAGGTGCCGCACATCGGGCCAGCGACCGAAGTCCTCGCTAAGGCTCTCGTCGCCGAGACGCGCGGCGGCGATGAGCTGCATATAGGCGCGGATGCTCTTCGAGAACATCTTGTCCAACTCGGCCCACGTGGCGAGATTGCCGGCCTCGAAGGCGCGGCCCGTTGCGAAACCCGGCTCCGGATACGGATCCTGGCCGAGGATCATGCAACGCACGCCGTCAGGCGCAATTCCATCGAAGGCCGCAAGAGCATGCGCGCCCTTCGGTTGGCCGGGAAATATCTTGCCGCGGCGCGCCGGGAAAATCGGCTCCCAGGATTCGAACTCGAGACCGGCATCAACCCGGTCGAAATCATCACCGATGGGTCCGAGCGCCTCCCGCCAGACCTGCGGCAGATCGGCCTCCCAGCCGGCCAGCGTTTCCGCCATCGCCTCTCTCAGTCGTGCCGGCATACCGCCGCCCCTCCAACTCGTTGAAAGGAGACTAGACAAAAGCTGACCAAAGTGTCAACTTTATAAAACGAAAAAAGTGACTAGATCGTCAGGTTTTTTTGACCAAGTCGTCAATTTTTTTTGAAAGGCGATGCGCTTGCATTTCGCCGGAAAACTCGGCAATTGCGGAAACGACCTCGCCGCCACGCATGATTGTCTGGTAGGAAGCGGCGGCGAGATGGAGGCGAGATCGCATGGCAAGGGCAGCAAGAGATCCGGAGGAGCGCATCCGCGAACGCAATATGCGCCTCATCATCAAGGCCGGGATCGAGGTATTCGCACGCAAGGGCTTCGACGGCACGCGCATCGCCGAGATCGCCGAGGCCTCGGGCCTGCCCAAGGCCAACGTCTATTACTATTTCTCCTCCAAGGAGGAGATCTACAAGGCCATCGTCGCCCACCTCATTGCCAGCTGGGACGACGCGCTGAAATACATCTCGCCCGAGCGCGAGCCGGCCGAGGCCTTCCGCCTCTACATCAAGGCCAAGCTCGATTACACCCGCAGGAACACTGCAGAATCCCGGCTCTTTGCCAGCGAGATCATCCAGGGCGCCCGGTTCCTGAAGAAGAAGGATCGCGAGCATATGCGCCAAGTCACGGACGCGCATGTAGCGGTCGTCGAGGGATGGATTGCGGCGGGAAAGATGCTGCCGGTCGATCCGCGTCACCTGTTCATCATGCTTTGGGCATCAACACAATTCTACGCGGATTTCGAGCCCATCGCCGCCGACGGCCTGAAGAAGGCACGCTTGAAGGCTGAGGATTATGACACAGCGGCGACGACGATTACCGAGACGATCCTGAAGGGCATTCTTCCCGGATCGATGCGAGGCTCGTAGATAGATCCTACGGATCCGCTTTCTAGGTCGTCTCGCCAATAGCAGGGCTCAAAGTTGATCGCGTTGAGCAGATTCGAACCGCAAACGCGGTCATCACGTCTGACGCCAGCGCCTGACCGCCGAAGCATTCAACCGGCGTGAGATGTTTCGCCGTCCGAGCCATAAATCCCGCAGCGTCGCGCATAGTTCTCCATCTCAGGCCCCAGCGCAGCGAAGGCCGAGAGCACGTGCATCTTCAATTGCAACGCAGCCGGACCTTGATCTCTCCGGCATGGCCCTCTTCGTCAAAATCGTGAAGTCGGCCCATTGCCCGCCTGCTCGGCCTTCCAAAGGCTACGAACAGCCGCCAATTTGCGCGGAAGGAGGCCGTTTCAAACACTTGCAAGCTTCTCCAAAATTCGTGCCACAGCTTCGGCTCCGGGATCCTTGATTCCTTCCAAGGATCGGGCGTCGAGGTAGGAGGAACGTCCCGCACCTGCTCGCAGCATCCTTGCCGTGGCGTCTGCACCAGTGCGCGCAGCGACGGACGCTGCTTTCAAGTCACCGCCTGCTGCGAGCGCATCGAGGGCAGGTCTAAGCGCATCGACCATCGTCCGGTCGCCGATGCGGGCGCCACCGTATTTCTGCATCGCTTCCACACCGGCTCCGAGAGCGCCGACCCAATCTTTTCTCTCTCCGTAGGCTTCCGCAGCACGGGCGAACAGGATAGCGAACAGCACACCACTCGAACCACCCATGGCCTTGCGCTTGATTTCGCCGAGTGCCGACAGGAGAGCGGCGCCCGATGCAAAGGGGAGCATCTCGATGTTGCGGCTTGCGGCACGAGCGGCAGTGGCAAAGGTGCTGCCAGTGTCGCCGTCACCTACCTTGGCATCGAGTTCGTTGATGTCGCTCTCCATCGCAAGGCAGGTCTCGATGATCGTCTCCACGACCTTGCGGACCGCGGCATCTGCGGACGGTGTCCACGCCTCCGTCTGGGATATGGCAGGAGCAGCGATCGATGCCGTCTTTCGCACTGAAACGAAGGGAGGCAACGCCGGGCATCCGGTCGGCGCCAGCAACATTTCCTCGAATTCTGGGGTAAGTTCAAGCAACGATAGCGAGAAACCGGGCATATCCAGCGCCGTCATCACGCTGGCCGGGCCGGCCACATAGGCGATCCGGTCCTTCAGCCGCGAGCTCATGACATCGGCCAGGAGCACCGAGCATTCGAGACCTGAGAGCCCACCGAGATTGTTGAACAACAGGGCGTATCGGGCACTGGGATTGAGCCGCGTCAGCAGCCGTGCAGAAAGCACTTCCACAAGCTCGGCCGAGGATTGCGGTCGGACCAATTCGACGCCCGCTTCGCCATGAATACCGAGGCCGATCTCCACCTCACCGGCAGCCATGCGCTCGTGTTTCGGGCTGCCAGGCACCGTACAGGTGTCGCGGGCCGCACCGATCGTCACAAGGTCGCGTTTGGCCCGTTCGACCGCCGCAACGATATCATCAAGGCTCTGCCCCGCGTCGGCCATGTAACCAGCGATCTTGTGCACAAAGATCGTACCGGCGACGCCACGCGGTTGGGCAGCATCGCCAATGGCGATGTCGTCGGCGACGATCACCATCTCGACTCTAAGGCCCAAAGCCTTGGCCTTTTCCGCCGCGAGCCCGAAATTCAGCCGGTCGCCCGTATAGTTCTTGACCACCAGCAAGCAGCCGGCCGGTCCGGTGACCGCAACGATCGCCGAGAGTACCGCGTCGACGCTCGGCGAGGCAAAAACATCCCCGCAGACCGCGGCCGTCAGCAAGCCCGGGCCAACGAGCCCTGCATGCGCCGGTTCATGCCCGGAACCGCCCCCAGATAGCACAGCGACTTTCGACTTGTCCCAACCGGCCCTGAGCACGACCCGGGCGTGGCTCTCCCGATCGAAGCGCACAACCTCACCGCCTCGCGCGGCGATCAGGCCGTCGAGCGCGTCCGAGACGATGTTGTCTCTGGTGTTGTAAAAACTGCGCATGTGTTGTCCTTTCGGCGGCGATGGTTTCTTGCGAGTTGGTGACAGCGGTCCGGTAGCCATCAGTTACATCTGAAGGCCGCAGTTGTAGCCGGCGCGTCCCAGAGTGGGAGTGTTTTTTCGTCGAGGCCGGTCAGCGATGCACCGGTATGTCGAGGGCGGTGCAGAAGCTGCCGGCAACGGCCGCGTTCCACGCGATAGCAGAGGCGGTCGAGATGCTGCCGGGCGGCGTGGTAAAAGGAATAGAGCTCGATGGGCGGGGTGACGCCGAGGCCGTTGCACATGAGGAGGAGCGGCTGGCTCCGTCTCGGTTGAATTCTGTGGAGAATGGCATTCAGGAAAATTTCGGCAAGTTCCGCGGTGGTCTTCATGGTTATGCACTCGCGTCCAGCTTCACCATGGATGCCAACACCGAGTTCGATCTCGCCCTCGCCGAGGAGGAATGTTGGGGCTCCCACGGCAGGTACGGTGCAGCCTCCGAGCGCCGCGGCCACCGAACCGGTTTTTGCGTTCACGTTTCGGCCGATCTCTTCGCAGACTTCGAGAGAAGCGCCCCGACGATCTAGCCCGCGAGCGCGTCCGATAGCAAGGTTTCCGGCGCGCTCATCAGCTTTTTCATGGCCGGTCTTTTCCCTTGCCAATCGCGAGCGCAATCAGGCTTTCCGCAGGAGCAAGTCCACCTGCCCAGCCTCCGAAGCCATATCGCCACACACGCTCCCGTCCATCCTTCTTCTCGCGGCCCGCCGCAACGACCATTTCGATCAGCCGCCCGACGGCGCGATTGCCCTCGGCGACGAGGGGATTGAGGCGGTGCTCGTCGCGTGCAGCGGCGAGCAGATATTGCGTCAGGTCATTGGTCCCATTGAAAAGAACGCGGCATCGAATTCCACCGCCATCAGAGCCGAGAGCACCGCCACCATCATGCCGACCGGCGGCAGCCGGCAGGCGACGCCCGCCGCCTCAAGCCCGGCAACTGCCTCGGCCATAGCCCGATTTCGCATCGACCCACGCCTTCCGGTGAGGCTGCAACCTCAACCGAGCAGGCAAACGTCTTGGCCAGTCGCGCGAGCTTGACGGCCGGACGGGCGTGAAGCCTGTCGGATCCAAGATAGTGGCGCTGCCGGTCGCATGTTCACGCGGGGGAATGAGATCTGCAGCAGATCCGCGCCGGAGATCATCGCCCTACCCCTTGCTGGTGAAAGTTGAGCGTTCCATGGCTGGCCTGCCGCGGTGCCTGGGTCGGCTCGGCTGCTTCCTCTTCCTCGGCCAGCTTGTGGTAACACGCCTCGATGTAATGCGTTGCAGGATCTCTCGCGCAATCTAGGACCTTAGCCCGACACGGGCCGGCAAAGGTCCTAGATGCATTGTCGAATCTCCGCCCCCATGCATACTCGGGCAGGCAAAGCGCCTACGGAACAACGGCCCGCCACCGCCGCCGTGAGCGCGAGTGGTCCCAGAGCGACGCCCCAAGCCCCAATCCCGCACCGCTCTGGGACCCGCCTACCGTTGGATCTGACCACGTTCGATACGCTGAAGATTTCTCGCATCACTTTCAGGTCGCCAACCTGCTGACTGAGCAGCGCCTGCAGATCCTTAGTCGCCGATGCCGTATTTGACGGCGACCGATCGAGCTGATTGCGCTCAAAAAGAGGCTGGAGGGAAAGAAGCGGGCATAATGGCCATCCGAAAAGCGTCAATGTGAAACGCCGCCTCTCTCAAATTGTCGCCTGGCTACTTTAGCTTTCGCAGGCGCTATGCACCTGCGATCCGCTGATCGCCGACCTGGGAGATCACTCCGTCAATGCGGACATGCGTGCTTAGGATTGATCGACTTGCCACGCCGTGTCGGGATCGGGGAGTGAAGTGCTCGGCGAGCCCTCTGAGTCAGAACGCCTGATTGACCTTCAGCTTTGCCTGCTCCAGAACCCAATACTCCATGTCGAACAAATCAGCTTCTCCAATTGGCGTGTAGCGTCCATAGGACTCGGCGGCAATGATCGCCCGTGTTGCCTGTTCGCACAGGTCCCCTGCGATCCGAGCAGCTTTGGTGTTTCCGCCGATTGCGAACATACCTTCGCCTCGCACGACCACAACGCGGGGATAGGCATCCAACATCGTCTTTGCATCAGGCGTTCGACCGGCATTCCGACGAAAGTATGCGCGATACTCATTGCCATAGAGTTCAACGGCTGCCGCGATCTCGTCCACATCCGCCTCTGGTTCGATTATCATCGGCCACGGCTTGATACGGATGACATGATCAGGCGTTACGGTTCCTCGTCGAGAAATGCTCTCCAGGTCACCCCGCGACGCATACGCACGGATAGCCGGCGTCGAGCGAAAATCGACCGACAGCGCATTCTCGAAGGGCGAGCCGGCGCCGGCCAGTGCCTCGGCCAGACGCGCATTTAGGCCGGCGTCAACCACTCGATCATTTGACTGAGGGCCGCTTAGGGCAACGCCCTTTCGAGCAAGCTCCTGTTCCGCGATGTCTACGAATTCGATCATCAGTTCGTAGGATGCCCGCGCCGTACCGGCGAATGTGAACAGGCCATGGTTTTCGAGCCAGAGACCCTCACAGCCAGGGTGGGCCCGAAAGACAAGAGCCGCTTCGATCGACAGATCAAAACCCGGCATCACATACGGCACGAAGGCAACGCGGCCGCGGTAGAGGCGCTCGACGGTATCCCGCATGTCAGGTTGATCCGCCAGCGCGAGGATCGCGGTTGCATGGGTATGATCGACGAAGTCGTGGGGGATGAAGGCGTGCAAAAGCGCCTCTACCGAAGGATTGGGGGCGCTGGCGTCCAGCAGGTTGGCGCGCAGTAAGGCGACCATGTCAGGGTCGGAGAGCCTCGGTCCGTCACGCGCGGCAAGAAGTTCCGGCAGCCGCACGGCCGGCAAGCCGGGTGCCTCGATAGTGTCGAGATCCCAGCCACTGCCTTTGATATGCATGCGCGCGCCGCCATCCTCGCCCGTCACTTTGACCGATGTATTGCCGCCGCCGTGCAGGACGAGGTCCGGATCGCCACCGATGATGCGCGACGTATAGATGCGCAGCCCCAACGCTTCGCTATGGCCGGCGGCCTTGGCGGCCTCCACGTAACGGTCGGCTTCGATGTCTTTCCAGCGGCTTTTCATGATGGTTCGTCCATTTTTCAGCAAATGAGAACGGACGGCCATTTTCTGGCCGCCCGGCATGGTGCTTCAAGATCAGAAGTCGAAATTTCCGATATTGTCCTTGGTGAAGACGGTACGTTCGGGTAGCAGCACGATACCGTTGCCTTCCGCCTCGTACTCGTAGCCCTGAACCTTGTTCGCTGAGACTTCGACCGTGCCGACGCCTGGGACTTCCAGCTTGTCACCGACCTTCATCGGGCCGTTCTTCAAGACATGGTCGGCGACAAAGACCGAGATCTTGCCCTGCTGGGTTACATCCCAGAGACCGAACCGCTTGATCGTGCCACGCTCGATGTAGGGGCGCATCACGTTGGGCGTCGAGAACCCGACGATGGTGACGCCATCGGCACGCGTCAGGTTTTCGGCGGCCTGGGCGGCGGCCGGCAGGGCGTTGGCGTCGGGCGCAATGATCGCGTCGAGATCTGGGTAAGTCTGCAGGATGCTTTCGGCCGTCTGCAGCGACTTCTGAGCATCGTTGTAGCCATATTGCGTGGTGACGATCTCCCAGCCGGGATGTTCCTTAGCGATCTTCGCCTTGGCAGCTTCCGCCCATGCGTTCTGGTCGGTGACGGTCGGGCTCGAGTAGAAGAAGGCAACCTTTGCCTTTTCCTTCTTCACGCCCTCGCTCGCCATGTCGACGAGCAGGCTGCCGAGCTGTTCGGGCGTGCCCTGGTTGATGTAGTAGCTCCGGCAATCCGGATTGACATCGCTGTCCCAGGTCATCACCAGCACGCCGCGCTCCATCGCACGCTTTAGTGCCGGGCAAAGTCCATCCGGCGAAACGGACGAAACGATGATGGCGTTGTAGCCCTGGTTGACATAATTGTTGATGAACTGGACCTGACCGGAAACGCTCGGCTCGGTGGGGCCGTCATAGGTGACCTTGGCGCCGACCTCTTCGCCGGCCTTCACCGCGCCGGCACCGCCACTGGTGAAAAAGCCGACCCCGACCAGTTTGGGGATGAAGGCGATCTGGGATTCGGCCTGTGCCGTGCCGGATGCCAGCACGGTGCCGGCAAAAAGGCTGGCCGCAAGGGCAGCGGTTTTGATGATTGTGTTGGTCATTTTCTTTCTCCTCCTGAAGTAACTGCCGCTCGGCCCTTCTGCTGCCTGGCAACGGCGACGAAATCGGCAAGCAAAGCGCTTCCGTGGCGCAATGCGACCGCTATAACCAGCAACCCTCCCGAAAGTGCGCTGGAAATCTGGCTTGAAACACCGCTCGCCTGCAGGCCCTGCTGCAGATAGCCGATGACGAATGTGGCAATCAGCGTTCCGAGAATGGAACCCTGTCCGCCGTAGATGGACGCGCCTCCGAGGACCGCCGCCGTAACAGCCGGAAGCAATGTCGCAGAACCGAGATCGACGCGGGCCGAGCCGAAATATGCGGACATCACAAGCCCCGCGATTGCAGCACATAGCCCGGTGACCACGTAGGTGATGGTCTGGATGGTGGCCACCGGTATGCCGGCAAATCGGGCCGCACTCTCCGATTGCCCGACAAGAAAGACGGCACGGCCGAAGCGCGTGAAATGCAGGAGCACGACAAGGACGAATGCAAGGCCGAGAAACACGGCAAGGGTCGCCGGCAATCCGAACAGTTGCGCGTAGCCGAACCCGTTGAAGGCTTCCGGGAAGTTGCCTATCCCCTCGTAACCGCCGGCCCCGACAAGGCCGGAAGCAACAGTCGCCGTTCCCTGAAACAGATACAGACTGCCCAGGGTAACGACGAGCGGCTGGATCTTCGACAAGTGAATAACGCTGGCGTTGAAGAGCCCGCAAAGCGCACCGGTCGCAAGCGCCAGCAGGATCGATAGCGGCAGAGGCACGGCGTAGAAGGTCGCGACCCCGAACACGATTGCCGCAAGGCCGATGGCCGATGCGAAGGACACATCGATGCCGCCGGCGATGATCACCAATGTCAGCGGCAAGGCGACGATGCCGATCTGGACGAAATCCGAAGTGCCGTAGATCAGGTTCGCAGGATTGAGGAAGCGCGGGTTGATGATGCCGAAGATTGCAAGTTCCGCCACCAGCATGGCGAGCAATGCGGTCTCCCAGCGGAAGATCAGCTTTTTCATCGGTTCGCCTCCGCGATCTTGGACGTTGAAGACATGGTGTCGTGCACGGGACCGCGATCGTGGACGGCGTAGCGGCGCGCACGAATGCGCCGCTCGATCAGTTGCCGGATGCGGCCATCGAGAAGGAGCACCGAGAGCAGCAGCGCACCGGCGATGAAATCATTCCAGTAGGCGGGGATCTTCAGAAAGACGAGCGCGCTGTCGATCGAGGTGACAAAGATCACGGCGGCGACAACGCCTGCGACCGAGCCGGTGCCTCCGAGAAGACTGACGCCGCCGAGAACGTTGACCGCGATCGCTTTGAGTTCGATGCCGTTGCCCGCCTGGTTCGGGATGAAGCCGATCTGCGCCGCAAAGACAATGCCGGCCAGTGCGGCGCAAGATCCCGCGGCGATGAAAGCCGCAAATTGGACGCGCCGCACCGGCACGCCGAGATGGTGCGCTGCCGCTTTGTTGTCGCCGACCGCATAGAAGAAGCGGCCGAAACGGGTCTTGCGCAGGAAAAGCCAGAGTGTGACGGTCAGCAGAACGACGACGACCGCGAGCGCCGAAAAGCCAAAGCCGAGATTAGCGGAAAGTGCCTTCAGGTTCTGCGGCAGGTCCTCGATCCAGCGTCCGCCGGTCATCACCAGCATGATGCCACGATAAAGACCAAGCGTGCCAAGCGTGGCGACGATCGACGGTATGCCGAGATAGGCGACCATCAGCCCGTTGAACGCGCCGGCCAGTGCGCCGGTGAGCAGGCATACGGCGATCGACAGCGGCAGGCTGAAGTCCGCATTCAGCGATAGGCCAAGCACGGCGGCGCTCAGACCGAGCACCGAGCCGCTGGACACATCGATGCTGCGCGTCAGGATGACGACCATGGTGCCGAGCGAAATCAGCATCAGTACCAGGCTGCTCGACAACACTGTCGAGAGCGTGGCTCCGGAGAGATAGCCCGGCGCCACTGAGCCGATCGCGGCGTAGGCAAGGGTCAGGATGAGGATGAGCGTGACAACGCGGTTGCGGGCAAAGAGATCAAGCATGTTGAGCCTCCGAAGCCCCGAAGGCCAGTCTGGCGATTGCATCGACGCTGATCGCGTCCGCAAGCTCGCCGCCGTGTCGGCCGAAGGTCATGACCTGCACGCGATCGGCCAATTGCTCGATCTCGTCGAAATCGGACGATATGAGGACGATGGCGACGCCTTCGCCGGCCAGCGTGCGGATCAGGGCATAAATATCATTGCGGGCAGCGACGTCGACCCCGCGCGTCGGCTCGTCGAGGATCAACACCTTCGGCCCCGCCGATAGGCATTTTGCCATGAGGACCTTCTGCTGGTTGCCCCCGGAAAGACCCCGGGCTGCCTGCCCGGCGCCGATGCATTTTATGCCCATGCTTTCGCGGAAGCCGTCGAAGATCAGGCGCTCCATTCCCGAGCGCAGGAAAAATGGCAGGCGATGGACAAGATAGGACGAGACATTCCAATAGAGCGGGGCTTCCAGGAACAGGCCGTTCTGCTGGCGGTCCTCGGGAAGATAGACGAGACCATGATCGATGCACGAGCGCGGCGACCGGTTCTTCAGCTCCTTGCCTTCGAGATGCACGCTGCCCATAGCCTGCTTGCGCAGGCCGAAAATTGTTTCGGCAAACTCCGTGCGCCCGGCACCGACGACACCGGCAAGACCGAGGATCTCCCCTGCCCTGACATCGAGGTCGATATCGCGAAAGCCCTCTCCCGACAGCCCGCGTATCACGAGCCTCGGTTGACCGATCTGCGCCACCTTGCGCCCGGTCCTGGCGGTTTCGCCACCGGCAGCAAGCTGGACCCGGCTCATTGCCTCCACGATCTCGGCGTCCGTATAGTCGTCGAGCGGCCCCGAGAGCACGATGACGCCGTCCCGCAGCACGCTGATCGCACTGCAGATCTCCCGGATTTCACGCAGCTTGTGGGAAATGAAGAAGATGCCGACGCCCTGCCTCTGGAGTTTACGCACGCGCTCAAAAAGCGCGCTCGTCTCGAAGGGTGTCAGAGCCGAGGTCGGCTCGTCGAGAATGAGGACGCGCGCGTCCCGCACCAGGCCACGCAGAATTTCAACGATCTGCCGCTCGGCGATCTCGAGCGAGGCTGCCTGCGCATCGAGATCCACGGCAACGGCCAGCTCGGCAACAAGCGTCTCGACGCGCGGCCGCAGCGAGCGTGGCGACAGCTTCAAGCCCAGACATATGTTTTCCAGCACCGTCTGGTTTGGCAGGATATGCGCTTCCTGCGGCACGAGATAGAGACCGAGATCCTGGGCGAGCGCCGGCGAGGCATGCGTCAGCACCCGGCCGTTGATTTCGATGCGGCCCGAATTGGCCGGAATAACTCCGGACATGATCTTCATCAGACTGGATTTGCCCGCGCCATTGCCTCCGAGAAGCGCGTGCACCTCTCCGGCTTCGAGCGCCAGCGAGACGCCCTTCAACACCGGCACCGCACCATAGGATTTCCAGATGTCCTCTAGAAGGGCGACCCTCCCGGCCGCTTGTTCCTTCGCCATTCCCCACCTGTTCAAATGTATATCACTGCCATCATGTGATCACATCAATCGATAACCGTCAATATGTTCGTGGCACCAGTGAAGAGCAGAAAAGCCCAGTGGAACTATTAATCAGCAATAAATGGGCAAAAACAAACGGCTGCGGATCGATGGGTCTTTTCGCACCGCGTGCCGTTGACGTATCAAATGTTTTTGAGATAATCAAATGATCACGACAAACCCAAAGGAATGGGCCGCATGGCTTCGGACAATGGCGAGTGGAGTTATGCGGATGCGGACGAGGAGACCCTCACCCGCATTGCCTGGTACTACTACAATGATGGACTGACCCAGAACGAGATCGGCGAACGGCTGAACATGTCGCGCATCAAGGTGTCGCGTCTTCTGGAAAGTGGCCGGCGTTCGGGCATTATCCAAGTGCGCATCAATTCGCGCTACCAGGGATGCCTGGCACTCGAACGGGAGATCAAGGAACGCTACGGGCTGCTGGAGGCCTATGTCGTGCCGCAGCTACCCGACCAGGATCCGAGCGACCGTCTGGGCCAGGCAGCAGCCCAATTCCTCATGCAGCGCCTGCAGCACGGCGACCTCTTGGCGGTTGGCTGGGGCGCCACCGTCAGCAACACGATCCAACGGCTCGGCCATCTTGCCAATGAACGCAACATCGGCCTCGTCAGCCTCACCGGCGGCGTCGGAACCTATGTAGACGGCATGCGCACAGCCAATTGGGGCAGCAGCGTTCATCTTGTCCCCGCCCCTCTTGTCGTCAGGGACCCGCAGGTTGCAAGCAACCTCTCCTCTGAGCCGGCCGTCGCCAACCTGCTCGATATGGCGCTCAATGCATCCTTTCAGCTCGTAGGCATCGGCGAGCTTTCGCCAGCCTCGACGGTCGTGCGCTCCGGTTATGTCACTCCTGATGAAGTGGAGCCGCTGCGCCGTAAGGGCGCCGTCGGCGACATCCTTTGCCAGTTCTACAATGAACAGGGTAAGGTGCTCGACCTGCCGTTGCACGATCGCGTGATCGGGGTGAAGCTCGCGACCCTGTCACGCGCCGAAAAGGTCGTGGCTGCGGCAGGCGGTCTGCAAAAGGTACAGGCGATCCATTCCGCTTTGCGGGGAAAATTCGTCGGCATCCTCATCACCGATGAAACCACGGCAGCCGGCCTGCTCGAGATCAAGGACTAGGCATCACGATGAACGCAAGATATCTCCTGGCCGTCGACGCCGGCACGGGCAGCGGCCGGGCCGTCATCTTCGATCACGACGGCAATCAGATCGCCAGCGCCCAGCATGAGTGGTGGCACAAGCCTGATCCGCGCTTTGCCGGCTCGATGGATTTCGATGTTGCGGGCAACTGGACACTTTTGGCGCGGGCGATCCGTCGTGCCATTGCCGATGCGGGGATCCAGGCAGGCGATATTGCAGCCGTCAGCGCCACCAGCATGCGCGAGGCCATTGTCGCCTATGATCGCGACGGACAGGAAATCTGGGCTTGCGCCAATGTCGACAGCCGCGCCAACAATGAGGTTCGCGACCTAAAGCAAGGCTTCCCGCGGCTTGAGGGGGAACTCTATGCCCAATCCGGACAGACCTTTGCGCTGGGCGCTCTACCCCGCCTGCTCTGGCTGAAGCGCAACCTTCCTGATGTCTATGATCGTATGAATCGCGTCAGCATGCTTTCAGACTGGGTGCTCGCCCGGCTTTCGGGAGTGATAGCCAGCGATCCGTCGAACGCTGGCACGACCGGTCTTTACAGCCTTGCCGCGCGCAACTGGCTTCCAGAGGCCATGTCCAAGGTCGGTATGCGCGACGATATCTTCCCGCCGAGTGCCGAGCCGGGCACCGTGATCGGCCGCGTTACTTCACAGGCATCCGAAGAAACCGGTCTTGCCGCCGGAACTCAGGTGGTGATGGGTGGCGGTGATTGCCAGATCGGCGCGGCCGGTCTCGGGGTCGTCAACGAAGGTGATTGCGCCGTGCTTGGCGGCACCTTCTGGCAGCAGGTGGTCAATGTCGCGCCATCCGTCACTGATTCGTCGATGGACCTGCGTATCAATCCCCATGTCGTGACGGGTCTCAACCAGGCCGAGGCCATCAGCTTCTTCGTCGGCATCGTGATGCGCTGGTTCCGCGACAGCTTCGGCGCCGAGGAAATTGCCGCCGCTGGCCCTGGTGGCGACGCATATCGTTTGTTGGAGCAGAAGGCTGCCCTCGTTCCTCCAGGTGCCCATGGCATCATCCCGGTGTTCTCCGACGTGATGCATTATGGAAAATGGTATCACGCTGCCCCGTCGCTGTTGAACCTCTCCATCGACCCGGAGAAATCCGGCAAGGCGGCAATCTTTCGCGCCCTGCAGGAAAATGCGGCCATTGTTGCGGCGCGCAACCTTGACGCCATTTTCAAGCTTTCCGGCAAGAGACCTGAAAAGATCGTCTTTGCGGCGGGCGCCTCCAAGTCCTCCCATTGGTCGCAAATCCTCTCGGACGCAACCGGCCTCCCGGTGGTAACGCCGGTCGTCAAGGAGGCGACCGCTCTGGGCTGTGCGGCTGCAGCGGCGATCGGCGTTGGGCTCCACCGCCACTTCATCGAGGCGGCCGAAAGCTGGGTTCGTTGGGACCGGCATTTCGAGCCCAATCACGAACACAAGGCGATCTACGACAACGCCGGCGAGCGTTGGGCCCGAGCCTACGCACTTCAACGTCAGTTGGTCGATGAAGGCGTCACCACCGCCATGTGGAAGGCCCCCGGTCTCTAAACCCTTTCTTCGCACGCACAAACGTGCAGTTCTAACGTTACCAAGGAAAACGATATGCTCATTCAGATGGTCAGCATTAATGTCAAGGAAGGCTGCGCGGCCGAATTTCTCGAAGCCTTTCGCATCAACTATGAGGGCACGCGCCGGGAACCGGGCAATCTGCGTTTCGACGTCCTTCGTGATCCGCAGGACGAAAACACCTTCCTGATCTACGAAGTCTTTCAATCGGCAGAAGCTTTGGAGGATCACCGGAAGACCGAGCACTACAAGGAATGCGTCCGTATTATCGACCCCATTCTGGCTGGTCCGCGGACCAAGATTTATTACAACGCCGAGATGGCAGACTTTCTCTAGACGATTCTGAAAGAAGCGCGAAGCACGCTAAGCCCCAGGGGGTAGAGCCCGTGGCGTTCTGCCCGCCCGATATTTGCGCACGCAGGAACGCTCTGCCGACCCTGGCCTGCCCCGTGTTAGCGGCTGATCGTAATTCCCGGCATCGGGCCGCTGACGGCGATCGCTTTCATCACCGCGATCGATGATCCGGCCAGGTTTGCGAAATCGAGCAGCGTCGGGCCCATCTGGGCTTAACACCCGGGCGCTATCAATCGGGCGAGGCCGACCACAATGGCAGGGTCTCCCAGTGTGGCGATCCGGTCGTTCGCGCCTACCTGTTCGAGACCGTCACCCGGTACGGGCAGAGCACCTCGAACTGGTCCAGGGCGCCATCGTAGCCGGACGCTCGAGCCATCACGCGTTGCGCCGCAGCGCCATCGACGATGACCTTGAACGCCGGTGCATTCTGGCGGCTGCTTGGATAATAGAGGTGGTAGCCCGCGAACTTCGGTGACCAGTCGTCGAGGGTGACAAGCTGGCCGTCGGGTCCCGAGGATGAGTTAGCGATGACGTCCCCGGTTCACGCTGGGGCTCACTTGTTCCCATGTAGCTGTATGTCGGCCGGAGACCATCGAACGGTGCGAGGACACCGCGACCGTGTGGCCTGACGCTGATCTGCCTCGGCCATGCAGTGCGTTCATCGACGGACTGGCTAAACGGTGCCAGCGGCGGCTTTGGGCGACTTTGACAACGATAGGGTCGCGCCACCAGCGGGCCTTTGACAGTGCCGATTGCGTTCGCAACTATCCCTAGACGAAGCGTAATCCACCGAACTCGATTCGGTATCGGCACCCTGCCCTCCAATGGCCTCGGCATTTGCCTGCTTTGTCCGGTTCGGACAGCGAAAAGCCCTTACGGGACTTCACGTTTTGAAATGAACGGACACTTAAAATGACTTCCTATTACGGGTCAGTTCGGTCATGTCACTATTGAAGCTCGTCTGAGTCATTGCTCGACGACCAACGGACCAAAGAGTTGACAGCATGGAAAACCCGCTCGCAGTGAATCGCATTGCCCAAAACAACGTCTTTCGCAAAGGCGATGTTTTCGTCCTTTTTGGCGAACTGTTTGGTCGCGGATATGCGACTGGCTTGCTCGACGAAGCCCGGCGGGCCGGCATGGAGATCGTGGGCATCACGGTCGGGCGGCGCGACGAGAACAATGCACTGCGACCTCTGGACGCCGAGGAGCTCTCTGCCGCCGAGGGTCGACTGGGCGGCAAAATTATCAACATACCTCTTATGGCTGGCTTCGATCTCGACGCGCCGGCAGGAGGTCCCACTCCGACTGACCTCCTCGCGACGATGACACTGGAGAGCTGGGAACATGACACGCTCGATTGGGACTACGTTGAGCAGTGCCGGGACATCGCCACCTCGCGGTTCACGAATTCGCTTTCACAGGTCATGGCCGTTCTCGACGGAATGATTGCCGACGGCCGCAATGTCTTCTTCGCCCACACAATGGCGGGGGGCATCCCGAAGGCGAAGGTATTCCTGGTCCTCGCCAACCGGATCTACAAGGGGCGTGGTCCCCGCCACATGTCGTCGCAAGCCCTTCTCGACAGCGATATGGGCAAGCTCATCCTGCAGAATTTCGACGAAGTCTCCGCAATCACCTTTCGACATCTCATCGACTTCAGCGCGGCGATCCGTGAGCGCATAGAGGCATCGGGTGGCCAGGTCCGGTATACGGCTTACGGCTACCACGGAACGGCAGTCCTGATTGACGGAAGTTACCGTTGGCAGACCTACACCAATTACACCCAGGGTTACGCCAAGATGCGGCTCGAAGGCATCGCGGAGCAAGCCTGGGCTGCGGGTATCAAGGCAACCGTCTATAACTGTCCCGAAATCCGGACCAATTCGTCCGACGTATTTACGGGTATCGAGCTTCCCCTGATACCGCTGCTGCTTGCCTTGAAGAAAGAGAATGGTGGCCAATGGGCCGAGGAGCAATGGCAGGCTTGCCAGCAGCTTCTGGCCGACGGCTTCACGATGGAGGACGTGGTCCAAAAAATTACCGACATGCAGGCCAACGAGGTCATGCGTCCGTTTTACGACTTCTCCGCATGGCCGATGGCAAACAGCCAGGCACAGTCCGATCTGACCATCGGCACGTCCAACGAGATCACGCAAATGCATCGGGACAGCAAGGCGATGATCAGCGACCTTCTGAGTGCTCTCGTGGTGGAGGCGACCGGGCAACTCATTTTTGGCGAGTCCTCGGATCCCTCCGGTCCCATCCAGTGGCTCAACCACGATATCGTGGCGCGCCGACTTAACGCCTCCCACATGCAAGGGAAATCTCCCGCGCCGTTGATCGCGCAAGGGGCGGAAGGTCCTCACCTCGAGGTGGCCTGACGGCTTGCCAATCTAGCTTGGAAGCTGATTTTCTCTGGGGCCAGAAGGATACGAAGGTCCGGCAGGAGCGCGCCAATTGCGGTATTTGCCGCAGTCTAGGCCTGCGGAAATGTCCAGCTTCTGTTGTCGCCGGCGGCGGAGACGAACGGTGTGGTTCCAGCACCCTTGGTCCATTCCCGGGAGAAGCCAATGGTGTTGTCGGCCGAAACAAGCGATGCCAGCGAGAAGGCGCCGTTGCAGCTATAGACAGCGTCGCCTGTCAGATCATGTTTCTGGAGCGCCTAGGTGGCCCTGCCCCGACGACACGTTCCCGACGATACATCATGCGATCCTTTTAGCAGCGAAGGTCCATTCTATTCCCAATTGAGCACCGCATGGCTCGCGAACACAAAGGCGTGGCCCGCGGCAGCTATTGAGAACTTCGCTGAAGTCCGAGCGTGTGGACCAACAGGGAAAGATCGACCGACTACGCTGTTGGCTCGGAGGCGGCGGCGCTCAACGATGCTTTCAATCACCACTACACAATGATGCTCCGCCAGTTCGACAAGGCCGCGTAGGGCGCTCTAACCAGTCACCACGAATGGCATGCATGGGTTAACCATGGGTCGCATCAGCATACTGCAGGCCCACTCCCGAGGAATTCAAGAAGCACGGCGTTGAACAAAGGGGCGGACTCCATGTTGACGATATGCCGTCCCGGCAACGACACGTGGAGGCCGCGCCGCGCGCCGGCTGCGATATTTTCCAGATCCGACGGTGGGCAGACAGGATCGTCTTGCCCGGAGATCGCAAGCAGGGGATTGCCGATCCGCTCAAGCTCTTTTCGCAGGTCCGCCGTCGCCAGCGCCGCACAACACCCCACATACCCATCGGGCGATATTGCGCCGAAGGCGTCGAGCACGCTGGCGACAGCTTGAGCTTCGGAAGCGTGGAATTGCGATGTGAACCAGCGCTCGGCCGTCGCGGGCACCAGCGCGCCTAGCCCTCCTGTTCGCACAGCCTCGATACGGGCTGCCCAGCCTTCCGCAGTGCCGATCTTTGCAGCGGTCGCACATAGGACGACGTTGCCCAAGCGCTTGCCGGCATGAACGCCCAACCACTGCCCCGTAAGACCGCCGATCGACAGGCCGCAGAAATGCGTCTGCTCGATATCCAGCGCGTCGAGCAGCGCAAGGACATCTCCCCCGAGGTCGTCGAGAGAATAGGGCGGAAGCGGCGCAGACGACCGACCGTGCCCCCGGCGATCGTAACGCAATATGCGGTACTGCGCCGACAGGGCGTCCACCTGAGCATCCCACATATGCATGTCGGTGCCGAGCGAGTTGCAGAACATGAGCCAAGGCTTGTCGTCACTCGTGCCTCCGTCGATGCGGTAGTGAAGGCGATGACTGGGAAGTTCAAGATAAGCCACGGTTCAAAATACTCCGGTTGTCGGAGGCCAGCGATTGGTGCTCCGATCGCGAATTGTCCCGCCACCCGCTCGGCACCGGCCAGACTGGGGGACGGGACCATCCGCGATGAGGTATCAGCCTTTCCGATCCTCGTTCTGTTACCTCAGGCGGCAGCAAGCCGAGCGACGTCGGATCGGCGGGCATTGCTGATCGCAAACACCAGCATGGCGAGCGCAGCGACCGCCGCCGGGATCGAGAAGATCAGGAAGTTCTGTTGAAGCGGAAATTCCTGTGCAAGCAACACGCCACCGAGCGTCGGGCCGACGATGGCGCCGATACGGCCTATCCCCGAAGCCCACCCGAGCCCGGTGGAACGGATCGAGAGATTGTAGAGTTGCGCCACGCTGGCATAGAGCAGGATCTGTGTGCCGATGGTGGTGGCGCCCGCGACGAAGACCGTCAGGAACAGTATCCCCGTCGGCGGGTTGAGGCCGATCAAGGCGATGGACGCGGTGGCCGCGATAAAGAAGCCGACCACCACCTTCGGCAGACCGAAGCGGTCCCCCAGCCGGCCGCCAACGATCGCGCCGGCCATACCCCCGAAGTTGAGCGAGAAGAGGCTGAGCAGGCTTGCCTTCTCGGCATAACCGGCTTCCTGCAGCACCTTCGGCAACCAGGACGACAGCAGGTAGACGAGCAGCAGGCAGCAGAAGAAGGCAGTCCACAGCATGAGCGTGCGCAACGTGCGCTGGTGACGGAACAGCTCCGCGATCGATGCAGACGCACCCTTGGTTTCGGAAAAGACCAGCCTGTCGTCGCGGCCAAGGGCTGCTGCAGGGGCGAGCTTCGCATAGATCTGTTTCGCCTTCTCCTGTTCGCCCTGACGAATGAGGAAACCGAGCGATTCCGGCAGCTTCCACAGAACGACCGGCAAAAGCAGCAATGGCAGCGCCGCGACGAAGAACATCGGCTTCCAACCGAATTGCCGAATGAGGCCAATGCCAAGGCCCGCTGCGACCATGCCGCCGACCGAGTAGCCGGAAAACATGATGGCGACCATGGTGCCGCGGAGGCGCTTGGGTGCATATTCGTTCATGAGCGCCACCGCATTCGGCATCAGCCCACCACAACCAAGACCGGCGATGAAGCGAAAGATCTTGAACTGCTCCGGTGAATTCGCAAAGCCGGTGAGCAGTGTCGACACGGTGAACAGCAGGAAGCTGATCGCTATGCCCTTCTTCCGGCCGATCCTGTCGGCCAACGGCCCGAAGAAAAGGGCGCCGAACATCATGCCAAACAATGCCCAGGCCTGGAGCACGCCGGCCTGCGGCTTGGTCAAACCCCACTCGGCAATCAGCGTCGGCAGCACGGTGCCGGCGACGAAGACATCGTAACCGTCAACGATCAGCAGCAGGGCGCAAAGCGCGACCACCAACCACTGAAATCCCCCGAACGGATTGTTGTCTATCGCTTCATTCACATCGATGGTGCGCATAATCACTCCTCCCCGAGTCCGTTACGCATTCATGTCTCAAGTCGTCAGCCGAGATCGCCCCCGGCAACCGGCAGCACGCTGCCGGTGATGTAGGCCGCCTCATCCGAGGCCAGGAACAGGATGGGCGCCACCTGCTCATCGATGGTCCCGTACCGCTTCATGAAGGTGGATTGCTTCACCTGCTGCACGACCTCGCCCATCCAGGCCTTTTCGGCTTCGCTGTCGCCATCGGCATTGCGCGGAATACGACGCGGTGGCGCCTCGGTGCCACCCGGCGCAGTGGCGACAACGCGGATGTTGCGATCGGCGAGTTCCATGGCGAGCGATTGGGTGAGGGCGTTCACGCCGCCCTTTGCCGCCGAATAGGGCACGCGATAAATCCCCCGCGTCGCATTCGACGAGACGTTGACAATCGCGCCGCCACCGCGCGCCATCAGATGCGGCAGAACCGCGTGGCAGCAGTAGAGCGTCGGCATCAGCGAGCGACGGATCTCCGCATCGATCTGCTGCGGCTCGAATTCGCCGTAAGGGCGCATGCGGATCGCCCCACCGACCGTGTTGATCAGGACGTCGATGCCGCCAAAAGTGTCCGCACCAAAGCGCATGGCGGCGGCCGCACCTTCATAGGTTTCCAGATCGGCATTGAAAGCCGCGGTTTCCGCATCCGAGACCTCGGCTGCGGCATCGGCGACAAGGTCGGCGCGGTCGACGAACACCACCCGTCCGCCCTCCTCTGCCGCGCGGACCGCCACCGCGCGACCGATACCCTGCGCCGCGCCTGTTACCATCAGCACCTTGCCGGCGAAACGACCTTTAAAGCGCGACGCACTCATGCGGCCTCCTTCACGACCGCATTGGGCGTAAACTTCTCGTAGTGGAAGCTGGCCGGCTTCACGCCGTGGTCGTCGAAATGCCTGCGGACGGCATCGACCATTGGAGGCGGACCGCAGAGATAGACGTCGACGTCACCGCCATTCAGCACTTCGGCCGGCATGTGCTGGGTGACCCAGCCCTTGCGCTGATGGTTGGAGGCTTCCTCAGCGACAACGGTCGCGAAGCTGAAGTTGGCAAGCCGCTTTGTGTAGGCCTCGATCTCATCGACGAGAACCAGATCAAGGTCGCGCGTCACGCCATAGATCAGGTGGATGCGTTGCGTGGCATTTTCGCGGGCGAGCACTTCCAGCATCGACAGGAACGGCGCGAGCCCCGTGCCGCCGGCAAGAAACAGCAGCGGCCTTTGGACGTCGCGGAGGTAGAAACTACCGAGCGGCCCGGTCAGTTGCAGCGTCGTTCCAACCTCGGCGCGCTCCAACCAACTGCTCATCAGCCCGCCGGGTATCTTCTTGATGAGAAAGCCGATGCCCCCTTCCCCTGGCGCCGTGCTAAACGAGTAGGAACGGTTCTGGCCGCTGCCCGGCACGTCGATGTTGGCGTATTGACCAGGCAGGAAGGCGGGTGCTGCGTCGACATCGAGCTCGAGCACAATCGCCGCGTCATTGTGCGGGCTGACCCGCGCAACCGTCGCGGCGAAACTCTGCTGCCCGGTCTTGCAAGCCGCTGATGTCGTTGGAACTGCGACCACGCAGTCCGACGTCGGCTTCATCTGGCAGGTCAGCACGAGGCCGCTCTCCACCTCGTCGTCCGTCAGGGCATCGTCGATGAAGTCGTCGCCGAGGTCATAGCTGCCGCTCTCGGCCCGGCACTTGCAGGTGCCGCACACGCCGTCGGAACAGTCCATCGGCAGGTTGATCTTGTTGCGGAAGGCGGCGTCGAGCACTTTCTCGCCGTCCTTGCACTCGATGAAACGGGTCACGCCGTCTTCGAAATTCAATGCGATCTTGTAACAGCTCATCGAACCCTCCTTTCAGTCCTGTGCTAGCCGCCGACGCTCGTCAGAGGTGATAGACGTCGACGACCTGGCGGATGTAATCGTTCTTCAGCACGATCTTCTTGTTGGCGATCAGAAGCTTGTCGCTGCGCTTTTGCAGCGTGACGAACATGGTTCCGAAGAACTGGTCGGTGACCTTGTAACGATGGTTCAAGGTCTGGAAGTTGTAGCGCACGTCGACCTCATCACCCCGGTCCTCCAACACCTCGACATTCGTCACGTTGTGACTGGTGCGCGGTTCGGGCGTGGAAGCGCCGGAACGCTCGGTCTTGATGCGAAACACCCGATCCTCGAGCCCGTCGCGGCTTGGGTAATAGATCAGCGAGATCTCAGAGTGTGGGTCTTCAGTGAGTTGATCGTCGTCGTCCCAGGCCGGCATCCAGTAGGTGACGTCGGGGGCGTAGCAGGTCAGCCATTCGTCCCATTCGCGATCGTCCAGAAGGCGGGCCTCCCGGTAGAGGAAGGTGCAGATGGTGTCGTAGGAAATGCTCATGCGACCACTCCGCTCTTCTCGGCGACGAGCGCATCACGCATCACCTTGGCCCAGTATTCGTGCTGGCGGACGAAAAGACCCTCGTCCTCGCTGCGCTCCCCGGACAGGAGCGGCTCGATGCCCATGCGTTTGGCGTTTTCGTCGGGGCCGTCGATCCACAACGGCGCGCCGCGCGACAGGTCGTTCCAGAGCGCGGTGGTTCCCGCATAGCCCTGTTGGCAGGCGCGAAACTCCTCCAGGTCGTCGGATGTGCCCATGCCCGATACGTTGAAGAAATCCTCGTATTGCCGGATGCGCAGCGCGCGGTCTGCAGCGCTTTCGCCTTTCGGCCCAAAGCAGAAGATGCTGATCTCGGTCTTGTCGACGCTGATCGGCCGTGTGACGCGGATCTGCGTGCTGAACTGGTCCATCAGGAAGACGTTCGGATAGAGGCAGAGATTGCGGGTCTGGTTGACGATGAAATCCGCCTTGTCCTCACCGACGCGCGCCGTGATCTCGTGCCGGCGGCTGTAGACCGGCCGGACCTCGGGGTTCATCGTATTGGTCCACAACAGGATGTGGCCGTTTTCGAACCCGTAGACGCCTGCGACCGAGCGGCTCCAGCTGTTCGCATCGACCGCCTTCGTGCCCTCCTCGTTGCGCCGGCCCATGGTGGCGGCGTAGTTCCAGTGCACGGAGCTGACGTGATAGCCGTCGCAGCCGTTCTCCATCTGCAGTTTCCAGTTGCCGTCATAGATGTAAGACGAATTGCCCCGCAGCACTTCAAGTCCCTCCGGCGCCTGGTCGACGATCTGATCGATGATGACTTTCGTCTCGCCGAGGTAGTCTTCGAGTGCAGGCACGTCCGCCTTGAGACTGCCGAACAGGAAGCCGCGATAGCTTTCGAACCGCGCGACGCGCTTCAGATCGTGCGAGCCATCCTTGGCAAACTGCGGCGGATACTGCGTGGATTTCTCGTCCTTGACCTTGAGCAGTTTGCCGCTGTTGGAAAAGGTCCAGCCATGGAAGGGACAGGTGAAGCTGCCCTTGTTGCCATGCTTGCGGCGGCACAGCATCGCGCCGCGATGCGCGCAGGCATTGATGACCGCATGCAGTTGACCTTGCTTGTCGCGCGTGACGACCACCGGCTGACGGCCGATATAGGTCGTGTAGTAGTCGTTATTTTCCGGGATCTGGCTCTCATGAGCCAGATAGACCCAGTTGCTTTCGAAGATGTGCTTCATCTCCAGCTCGAACAGGTCTTCGTTGGTGAAGATATCGCGGCGGCAACGGAATATGCCGGCTTCCTTGTCGTCCTGCACGGCGGTAGCCAGCAAATGATTGAGGTCCCGGGCTTTGTCGATGATCGCAGACATGATCTATCTCCCGCAAAGCGCGCACCTTCGGGCGCAGCCTTTGCAACACAGTCGTTATGACGATGATTGTTGGGGGTGGCGGCCCGTCCGGGCCGCCGGTTTGCCGCTCAGGCGGCCGCGCGCTTGCGCTGCTCGTTGATCTGGTTGTCGACGCCGTCCACCAGGGCCGTGAGGTGAATGTCGAACCTGATCTCCGCAAAGGGCCCGGTCAGGCCATTGGCCTTGATGTCGGCTTCGTCGGTCCGCTCGATGACGGACGGAACCAGGCCGTCCCGCGTCGCATAGGCGAAATCGTCGTCGACCAGCGGATCGCCTTCAATGTTGATCTGTGTCGTCAGCTTGCGGTGGTCCCCGGCGCTGATGAACAGGTGGATATGCGCCGGGCGCTGGCCGTGACGACCGAGTGCCGACAACAGCCGCTCCGTCGGGCTGCCGGGCGGCACCCCATAACCGTGCGGCACGATGCTCTGGAACTTGTAACAGCCCTTTTCGTCCGCGACGATCGTGCGGCGCATGTTGAACGGCGCCTGCTTTCCCGTCGGGTCGAAATGCGAATAGAAGCCGCGGGTGTCGCAGTGCCAGACTTCGACGGTGGCGCCCGGCAACGGCTTGCCGTTTGCGCCAAAGACGGTGCCATGCATGATCAGGGTGTGGCCGTTTTCGTCGGTACCGTCGTCGAGACGGGCAAATCCGTGCGATACCGGCGCACCTGCCACATAAAGCGGGCCTTCGATGGTGCGTGGGGTGGGGTTTTCGATACCGAGAGCCTCATCGATCGCGTCGAGGCGCTCGTCGAGGAAATGGTCGAGGCCAAGGCCGGGCGAGATCAAGCCGGCCTGGCCGGTGGCGCCGATCTCGTTCAGCCAGGCGATGCCGGTCCAGTATTCATCAGGCGTGATGTCGAGATCGTCGATCGCCTTGAACAGGTCCGACATGATCCGATGGACGATCTGCTTGACACGCGGACTGCCGCCGTTGTTGTCGAGGCCGCTCAGGACCTTGAGAAAGTCCTGTGTCTCCGGCCTGTCGAAGATCTGCACGTTCATTTTTCATCCTCCTCTTGGATTGCTCGGAAACTGGCGCGGTTCGCGTCCTCCCGGGCCAGCGCAAAATGGTCTAGCTATCGTCCTCACGAACCGACGAGGGATGCCGCACCAGCGGCGTCACCTCGATATCCATGAATTTGAACAGCGGAAGGCCGGAGAGTATCTCGTGCAGTTCCGCATTGTCCTTCACGTCAAAGACGCTGTAATTCGCGTACTGGCCGACAATGCGCCAGATGTGTCGCCACTTGCCGCTCTTCTGCAGGTCCTGCGAATAGGCCTTTTCCCGGGCAAGGATGTCGGCGGCCTCGGCCTGCGGCAGATCGTTTGGAATGTTCACGTTCATGCGCACATGAAAGAGCATATTCAGCCTCCCTGCCCGGCAATGCTGATGGTCTTGCGCAGCCCGTCGCGCGTGAAGAAGGCCAGACGCTCTTCGTCCAGCTCGATGCCGAGCCCGGGTCCTGAGGGAACCGTCAGCTCAAACTCGCTGTAGGTGAGCGGTGTCGCCAAAATCTCTTCCGTCAGCAGCAGCGGCCCGAACAGCTCGGTCCCCCATTGAAGGTTGGCGAAGGTGGCAAATACCTGCGCCGACGCCACCGTGCCAACGGCGCCTTCAAGCATCGTGCCACCATAAAGACCGATGCCGGCTGCGTCCGCGATGGTCGCGACCCGCTGGGCATTGAAGAGCCCGGCGCTTTGCTCGATCTTGACGGCGAACACGTCCGCCCCGCTGACTTTCGCAAGTTCGAAGGCGCTCTCGGGGCCGTGCAGCGATTCATCGGCCATCAGCGCGACGGGAAAGCGACGCACGAGCCGCGCCAGTGCTGCAGCCGAGGCGACCGGTTGTTCGACCAGGTCGCAACCGGCGTCCGCCAGGGCTGCCATGCCATAGGCGGCGTCCGTCTCGCTCCAGGCCATGTTCACATCGACCCGCACCGAGCCACGCTCGCCCAGCGCCCGTTTGATCGCGGCAACATGGGCGATGTCCTGGCGCAGGGGCCTTGCTCCGATCTTCAACTTGAAAATCCGGTGCCGGCGCAGGTCGAGCATCTTCTCGGCCTCGGCTATGTCAGTCTTCGTATCACCGGACGCCAGCGTCCACGCGACGGGCAGCCGGCTTCGCATGCGACCGCCCAGCAACTCGCTGACGGGCAGGCCGAGGCGCTTGCCATGCGCATCGAGCAGTGCGGTTTCAACCGCACATTTGGCGAAGCGGTTCTCCTTGACCATCTTCCCGATGCGCGCCATCAGCGCCCTTACGGCGGTCGCGTCCTGACCGACCATGACGGGCCTGAAATAGGTATCGACCGCGACCTTCATGCTCTCCGGGCTTTCGCCGCCATAGGCCAGCCCCGCGATCGTGGTGCCCTCGCCAATGCCGACGATGCCATCGCTGCAATGAACTTTGACCAGCATCAAGGTCTGGCCGTTCATGGTCGCAACCGAGAGCTTGTGCGGCCGGATGGTCGGCAGGTCGACGAGCAGGGTCTCGATGCGCTCCACCAGAGGGAACGATGCTGCGGTCGGGCCAACAGATGTCAGGGTCGTGTTCATGGACCGACTCTGCGCCAGGCATGACGTCTCGTCCAACATCAATTGCGTCTACTATGATACCTTTCTGGTATCGTAGTAGAAAAAATGTCACCTTATAGGCACTTCCCGCAGCGCAACATATCGTCGACACGCGGGAAATCGGCATAAGGGATGTGAGCAAATGATGGATCTTCGCCAGCTTCGCTATTTCGTAGCCGTCGCGCGTGAGCGAAACTTTACCCGCGCAGCTCAGATGCTGCACATCGCCCAACCGCCCTTGAGCCGGCAGATCCAGTTGCTCGAGGAGGACCTGGGCGTCCCGCTCATCATCCGCAAAAGCCGCCCCGTCCGGCTGACGGAGGCAGGGCGTCTGTTTTATGAACAGGCCTTGCAGGTTCTCGGCCGGGTCGAACAGATGCAGGCGGCGACCCGTCGGGTCGGCTTGAACCAGAACAGCGTCGTGTCCATCGGCTTCGTTGCCTCGACCCTCTACGGCGGGTTGCCCTCACTGGTGCGAAAACTGCGCCAGTACGCCCCGGAAGTGGATATCCAGCTGTTGGAAATGGTCTCCGTCCAGCAAATTCCCGCACTCAAGGAGGGCCGGATCGACATGGGGTTTGGCCGCCTGCGCCATAGCGATCCGAACGTAGTTGGCACGGTGTTGCGTGAAGAACGCCTGGTCGTGGCAATACCGAAAGATACGCCGCTCGCCGAGGACGCTTCGCCGCTACCGGTCGCCGCGCTTGCCGGTCAGAAGATCATCGTCTACCCGAAGGAGCCACGCCCCGGCTATGCCGATCACGTGCTGAACCTCATGCAGAGCCATGACGCGCGCCCGGCCGAAGTTCAAGAAGTGCGCGAGATTCAGACGGCCCTCGGGCTGGTGGCCGCCGAAGCCGGTCTGTGCATCATCCCCTCTTCCGCCCGCCAGATGCGTTCGGACGTGCACTATCGGCTGCTTGAGGGAGAGGGCGCGACCTCACCGGTCATCCTCAGCCATCGGGTCGGCGACAATTCACGCTATATCGAACTCGTCAAACGGCTGATTGAGGATATGTACGCGGAAAACCCGCCCTGGCTGGACCCGGAATACAACTTTGTCCCCACCCACGGCTTGACGGGGCGGCCCAACCGCGCGCCCTGAGAAATTCCATCGAAGGTCGGATGTGCTCAAACAAGAAGGTCAAACACGGCCGATACCGTATTTCGTTCTGGCGACCCGAGGTGCGCCCGTAACCACGAACGAACACGGCGGCAGCGAGACGCTGGACTTCCCCTCGCCTCACTGCCGCTCTCAGGGGCAGGCCTTGCCCGATACCTTCGCTAACGCTCAATCGATCTTGGCGCCGGTGTCACTCACGACCTTGGCCCAGCGCAACGATCCGTCGTTGATATAGGCCTCGGAGTCGTTAGCGCTCATCAGCTGCGGTTCCGCACCCTCACGGGCGAAGATGCCTTGGTGTCGTCCGCTGCCATCAATTCGGCGACCGCGACATTAGGCTGTGTCACGATCCGACGTTCCCTTCGGTGCAAGGATACCGTTCCACGAGTTCACCTCCCGCCGTATGAGCTGCTGCATGCCTTCGTCTTGAGGACTTCCCACAGCTTGACGAGCGCAATGCCCGCCGCGTTGATGCGTCGGTTCAAAGTCATGTTGCTACTTTCATTTTGGTGGAGGACAATCTTCTGAGCCGGCAGATTTAGGAGCAGGTGATGGATTTCGAAAAGGTCGGGCGAAGCCGAATGATGATGCGGCTGCCACGGCACCGGAAACAGATTTCCGATGCCAACTTCCTTGCGATCAACGACTTGCTGGAGGCCTACGGCCTTGCAGCTATGAAGCGCGATGAGTTGCGCGAACAACTGACGCCAGACCCCAGGAGCATGGAAGAGTATGAAGATCTCTGCCAGAAACTGGAGGACGACATTATCAAGATGCTGGCTAGTGTGAGCCCGCGAATGGTTCGCTAACTTCCACTTTATTCCCAGTAGATTCTCAGAGGCGAAAACGCGCAACTCGGCGGCAATCTTCACTTAACGAGTGAAGGGCATGCTCTCGTTAGTTGCCGTCGCCCCCTGACCCCCGCCGGCAATTCAGAACCGCAATCCAACTCTCCGGATTGCGGTTTTTCCCGTGACGGAGCAGCAGATGGGCTATGACTGGGATGGCGCCCGCCGGCGCCGGATGAAGGTGGCGAGATACGGAACTGCCGTGGCTTTGGCGGGTCTACTGGTCGCGGTTGCGGCACAGGTTGTGACGAGGGCGCTATAGAGACCGCGCAGAGCCACGTCCGGCACGACAGTCGAGTGGCAGCGTCGTCGCCGGAATCAACACCAGTTGCTCACATACCCGCCCTGAGCCGTCTAGGGCGACACACCGGCTACTTAAGCAAAATGGGCTGCTGTCACCGGCAGCGCGCTTCGAATCGGCGCCCATAGCGATCACGATAGATACAATAGCCTTCGCGCTCCCGGGAACGGCCTATCAGGTTGCCCATAATTCCACCCGCCACAGCGCCGATAGCCGCACCGCCCCAGCTATCACTCACAACACCTCCGATGATTGCGCCAGTTCCTGCACCGATTGCCGTCCCTCGCTCGGTCTGAGTGCAGGACGCGAGGATACCAACCATTCCAACCGCAATGATAAGCTTTCTCATGCTTTCACCCCTTTGCTCGATATCAACCTGGGCATTTCACCGTTGCATCTTCGGCATGAGGTAGCATCTACGCAACGCGTGCAATTGTCGAGAGTGCCGATTCTTATAGGCGGAGGCGATTATCCTTGGCGATTGCGCAGCCGAACGCCAGGGCGGTTGCCGTTTCCGGGACCTTCGGCAAGGCATCATCGAACGCACTGACTGTTTCGCGGCTGGCTTCTCGCAACGTTGCGAAGGCAATCGCCGAGACTGCTAAGCCCAATTTTGCGGCGTCGAAGTTGGCTCTGTAGTCAGTGCTCACACCTTCTCACGCCGAAAGCAGGACCCGCGTCAACGGATGTCTGGCGTCGGCAAGACCGTCGATGACGTTGAAGTGATGCCTGTCCGGTTCCACGACGGTAGCCGTGGTTGCGCCCACGCCCGTCCAGATATTGGCGAGCAACGCGTTCTGGCGCAGGAATTCCGCGCGCTCGCCGCCACCGACCCAACAGGTGATGCGGGCATTGCGCATCGGGCGCAGCAAGGCCGGGCTCTGCGAAAGCGCCTCGGCCTCGTCGATCGCCAGCCTCTCATTCATCGCTGTCGACATGATCGGACGCAGGTCATGCACGCCTGAGATCGAGACGACGTTGCGGATCCGCTCCTGGGCGTGCGGCGAGAGCGGCGCGGTCGCCGTGATCATCCGGCTGACGAGATGGCCGCCCGCCGAATGGCCGGTCAGCATCAATGGGCCCTCGACCAGTTTCGAGGCCTCGCTGATTGCGGCGGCGACTTCCTCGACGATCCCCGCAATGCGGATCTCCGGGCAGAGCGTGTAGGACGGCATGGCAACGGCATAACCACTGGCGATGGCCCCTTCGGCCAGATGCGACCAAAAGCTCTTGTCGAGCTGCAACCAGAATCCGCCATGCACGAAGACGACCAAACCTTTGGCTGGGCCATCGGGAAAAAACAGGTCCATGCGGTTTCTGGGTCGCTCGCCATAGGCAAGGTCAAGTTTCGCAAGCCCTGATGCCGAGAGAGCGTTGCGGAATACCTCGGCTGGACCAACCCACGCCTGCGGCCACCGGTCGCCGCGTGCGATGTTCACACCGTTAGCATAGGCGTCGTCCCAGTCCGAAACACGGTGTTCCACCATCGACAAAATCCTCCAGTTGATGTCTCCCCAAGCATAGAAATCACCCGCCCCATCGACAAACGCAATGCCGACCCTCAAAAAAAACTTTAGGCTTGAAATAATTTTGGACTGGTGCGATGCTGCCCCATGTTCAGCCGAGAAGTGGAGGTCTCGCTGTGCCCATCACGATCATTGGAACCGTCGCAGCGACGGCGCAGCCCATCGGCAACGATGCGGCGAGGCTTGGCGCCTGTTCGCACGGCAGGTCTCCGCACGACCGCATGAACTTTAGCCGGCTTTGAAAAATGCCTGAGCAACAGGCAGGAACTGAACAGGGGAACAGCCGCCATATGCTTGGACCGACCTCGCACGTCGATACTTTCACACGCGATCATCTGCCGCCACCGGAAGAATGGCCTGAATTCCTTCTCGAGGGTTTCGACTATCCGGACCATCTCAACGCTGCCGTCGAACTGACGGACGCCGTCGTTGCAAAGGGTTTTGGCGACCACACTGCACTGATCGGCAACGGGCGCCGCCGAACCTACAAGGAACTGTCCGACTGGACGAACCGGCTGGCGCATGCGCTGGTCGAGAACTACGGCGTAAAGCCCGGCAATCGCGTCCTGATCCGCTCCGCCAACAATCCGGCCATGGTCGCCTGCTGGCTGGCGGCCACGAAGGCCGGCGCCGTCGTCGTCAATACCATGCCGATGCTTAGAGCCGGCGAACTGACCAAGATCGTCGACAAGGCGGAGATCAGCCTGGCTCTCTGCGACACGCGTCTGATGGACGAGATGATCGCCTGCGCCAAAGACAGCCGCTTCCTGAAACAGGTCATCGGCTTCGACGGGACCGCGAACCATGACGCCGAGCTCGACCGGATTGCGCTCGACAAGCCGGTCCTCTTCGAGGCTGTGAACACGGGTCGGGATGACGTGGCGCTTCTCGGCTTCACCTCCGGAACGACCGGCATCCCGAAAGCGACGATGCATTTTCACCGCGATCTAATGATGATCGCCGACGGCTATGCCAGAGAGGTTCTCGGGGTCACGCCCGATGACGTGTTCGTCGGCTCGCCGCCACTCGCCTTCACCTTCGGTCTCGGCGGCCTCGCTATCTTCCCCTTGCGCTTCGGGGCGGCGGCAACACTGCTCGAGCACGCGACGCCCGCAAACATGGTGGAGATCATCGAGAGATACAAAGCGACGATCTCGTTCACCGCCCCCACCGCCTATCGGGCCATGATAAAGGCGATGGACAACGGCGCGGATCTTTCATCCCTGCGGGTCGCGATCTCGGCCGGGGAAACGCTTCCGGGCCCCGTCTTCGAGGAATGGACCGCGAAAACCGGCAAACCGATCCTCGACGGGATTGGCGCGACCGAAATGCTGCATATCTTCATTTCCAATCGCTTCGAGGATCGCAAGGCCGCCTCGACAGGCAAACCCGTCGGTGGCTACGAGGCACGGATTGTCGACGACGAGATGCGCGAAGTGCCGCGCGGCACGATCGGCAAGCTTGCCGTACGCGGTCCGACCGGCTGCCGCTACATGTCGGACGCCCGCCAGCGCAATTATGTGCGCGAAGGCTGGAATTTGACGGGTGACGCCTTCTATCAGGACGAAGAGGGTTTCTTCCATTTCGCCGCCCGTTCGGACGACATGATCATCACCGCCGGCTACAATATAGCCGGCCCCGAGGTTGAGGCGGCCCTGATCTCGCATCCTGAGGTCGCGGAGTGCGCTGTCGTCGGTGCGCCCGATACCGAGCGCGGCCAGATCGTCGAAGCCTATGTGGTGCTTTCTGCCGGAGTATCCGCAGACGATGCGACGATCAAGCGCCTGCAGGATCATGTCAAGGCAACGATCGCGCCTTACAAATATCCGCGATCGGTAAAATTCCTGGACAGCCTGCCGAAGACAGCCACGGGCAAGATCCAGCGGTTCCGATTGCGCTCGGAGAACTGAAACATGAGCAATTCATACGATCCTTCGAAAGAAGGCGCCCAGATGTCGTTCAAAGGACGCATGTCCTACAGCGACTACCTGATGTTGGAAAAAGTGCTCGATGCACAGGAGCCGCTCTCAAAAGCGCATGACGAGATGCTGTTCATCATTCAGCATCAGACGTCAGAGCTTTGGATGAAGCTCGCACTTCACGAGATCAACGCGGCGGTGCGCTCGATCCGTGCAGACCGGCTGGAGCCGGCCTTCAAGATGCTGACGCGCGTGGCGCGCATCTTCGAACAGCTGAACAGCGCCTGGGACGTGCTTCGCACGATGACCCCGAGCGAATACACGCAATTCCGCGAATCCCTTGGGCAATCCTCCGGCTTCCAGTCGTGGCAATACCGTGCGATCGAGTTTCTCGCCGGCAATCGCAACGTCGCGATGCTCGGGCCGCATGCTCATCGACCTGATATCATCGAAAAGCTGGAGGCGATCCTTGCCGCGCCATCGCTCTATGACGAAGCGATCCGGCTCCTGTCTCGCAAAGGGTTCGATGTCGGCGAGGAAGCGGACAAGACCGACTGGCGCGAAACGCGCACGGAGAGCGACAAGGTCTTTGCGGCCTGGCAGATCGTCTACCGCGATCCGGAGCGCTACTGGATGCTCTATGAGCTCGCCGAGAAGCTTGTCGATTTCGAAGACTATTTCCGCCGCTGGCGCTTCAACCATGTCACGACAGTCGAGCGCATCATCGGCATGAAACGCGGAACCGGGGGAACATCCGGCGCGTCCTATCTTAGAAAGATGCTCGAAGTCGAACTCTTCCCCGAGCTCTGGCATGTGCGCACCGGTCTCTGATAGAACACAATTTAAAAGGGAACCTACAAGGAGGAGAACAGCATGATCCGCATTTTGGCAGCGAGCCTTTTTGGCCTCTCGCTTGCGACGTCGAGCCTTGCCTACGCCGAGCCGGTGAAAATCGGCGTCATCACCACGCTTTCGGGCGGCGGCGCCGGTCTCGGCATCGACATGCGCGACGCATTCACGCTTGCGATCAAGCAATCGGGCAACAAGGACGTGGAGCTGGTGATCGAGGACGATGCCCAGAAGCCGGAACTTGCGGTGCAGATCGCCGAGAAGATGATCCAGGGCGACAAGGTCGACCTCATGACCGGGATCATCTGGTCGAACCTCGCAATGGCCGTCGTTCCGAACGCGGTCGCGCAGGATGTGATCTATCTCTCGCCCAATGCCGGTCCCTCGGCGCTTGCCGGTGCGAACTGCAATCCGAACTATTTCAACGTCGCCTATCAGAACGACAATTTCCATGAGGCTATGGGGCAATACGCCAACAAGGACTACAAGAACGCCTTTATCCTGGCGCCGAACTATCCGGCCGGAAAGGATGCGCTGACCGGCTTCAAGCGCTACTACAAGGGCGACCTTGCCGGCGAGATGTACACGCAGGTCGGCCAGACCGACTATGCGGCTGAGATCGCCCAGATCCGCGCCTCCGGCGCCGATAGCGTCTATTTCTTCCTGCCCGGCGGCATGGGCATCGCATTCATGAAGCAATATGCCCAGTCGGGCGTCAGCATCCCGGTCACGGGGCCCGGCTTCTCCTTCAGCCAGGACGTTCTGCCGGCGATCGGCGATGCGGCGCTTGGCGTCAAGAACTCCGCGACCTGGTCCAAGGATCTCGACAACGAGACCAACAAGAAGTTCGTCGAAGCCTTCAAGGCCGAGTACAAGCGCCTGCCTTCGATCTATGCGGCGCAAAGCTGGGATACGGCAAACCTGATCCTTGCGGCCCTGTCGAAGGCGAGCGTCAAGGATAAGGACGCCTTCCGCGCCGCGCTCAAGGCGGCGGATTTCAAGTCCGTTCGCGGCGAGTTCGCATTCAACAACAACAACCACCCGATCCAGAACATCTATGTCCGCGAGGTGGTGAAAGAAGGCGACGGCGTCCTGACCAACAAGATCATTGCGACAGCCTTTGAAGATCACAAGGATGCCTACGCCGAGAAGTGCGGGATGTAACGCTTGCACCTGTTGCCGCCCAGGCGATCGGCATCGTTGCCGGCGCCTGGGCGATGGCAAACGCGATCTCAAAGCGATTCCAGGAAAAGTGTGAAGCGGTGTTCCGTCAGGAATTGCGTAGTTGCAAAGAGTTAGATCGATGCACTGCCTCGATGAATTGCTCTAATATCAAGCTTGGACCGGTCTCTTGTTCACCACACTCTTGATCGAACAACTGCTCAACGGGCTCCAGCTCGGTGTGATGCTGTTTCTGATGGCCGCAGGTCTGACCCTGATTTTCGGGGTTATGGGGCTGATCAATCTTGCCCACGGCTCCCTCTACATGATCGGCGCCTTCGCCTGCGCCACCGTCGCTGCCGCCACCGGTTCCTTCTGGATCGGGCTGATCGCCAGCCTCGCGGCCGCCGCGGGCGTCGGAGCGATCATCGAGGTTGCCGTGATCCGCAGGCTCTACGACCGCGACCATCTCGATCAGGTACTCGCTACCTTCGCGCTCATCCTGGTGCTTTCGGAAGGCGCGCGCTGGCTCTTCGGCTCGTTCCCGCTCTATCTCGACATACCGCCCCAGCTTCAGGGCGCGGTCGCGCTGCCCGGCGGCGGGCAATACCAGCTCTACCGGCTGGCGATAATTGGCGTCGGTGTCGCCGTGGCTGCAGGCCTCTATCTGCTGATTTCCAGGACCCGGCTTGGTATGCGCATTCGTGCAGGCGAGTCCGACCGCGAAATGATCGGGGCGCTCGGCGTCGACATCGGCACGCTTTATACGGTGGTCTTTGCGCTCGGCGCAGCGCTTGCGGGCCTTGCCGGGGCCCTGGTCGGCGCACTGCAGTCGGTTCAGGTCGGAATGGGCGAGCCGGTTCTCATCCTTGCCTTCGTCGTCATCGTCATCGGCGGCATTGGCTCTATCAAAGGCGCCCTCGTCGGTGCAGTGATCGTCGGCGTCGTCGACACAATGGGGCGCTTCCTGATTCCCTCCTTGCTCGCATTGACCATGCCCGCGTCGCAGGCGACCACGATCGGCGCGGCGCTCGCCTCGATGTTGATCTATATCGTCATGGCCCTCATCCTCGCCTTCCGGCCGAGCGGCCTGTTTTCGGCGCAGTCGTGAGATGCCTATGAGCCGCGAGACCACAGTCAATCTCCTCCTCGCCCTTCTGCTTCTCGGCGCGCCGCTTGTTGCCGCCGGCATGGGCGAACCCTTCTACGTCACGCTTGCGACCCGCGTCGTTGTCCTGGCGCTCGCCGCCGTCGGCCTCAACCTGGCGCTCGGGCTTGGCGGCCTCTTGTCCTTTGGGCACGCTGCCTTCTTCGGCCTCGGCGGCTATGTCGCCGGCATTCTGGCGACCCACGCCTTCAACGCCGAACCGCTGTTTGCCGATATTTCCGCCACGACATCGATGCCGCTCATCTGGATAACGGCCGTGATGGTCGCCGGCCTCGTCGCACTGCCGATCGGAGCGATCAGCCTGCGCACGAGCGGTGTCTATTTCATCATGATCACGCTCGCCTTCGCGCAGATGATCTATTACTTCGCCATCTCCTGGCCGGCCTATGGCGGCGAGGACGGCCTGTCGATGTCGGTGCGCAACGCGTTTCCCGGCGTCAATACTGCCAAGCCACTGCCCTATTTCCTCATCTGTTATGCAGCACTCATGACAACGCTTCTGCTGTTCCGCCTCGCCGAAGGCTCACGCTTCGGCAGTGCGTTGCAGGCGGCGAGGCAGAACGGAACGCGCCTTGCCGCCGTCGGCATCGAGCCCTTCAATATTCGCCTCGTCGCCTTCGCCGTCTCCGCCATGATCACCGGATTTGCCGGTGCGCTCTATGCCGACCTCAATCGCTTCGTCGGCCCCTCGATGCTGTCCTGGCACATGTCGGGCGAACTGATCGTGCTCATCATCCTCGGCGGCAAGGGACGGCTGTTTGGGCCCGTCGCCGGCGCGATGATCTTCGTCTTCTTCGAATACGTGCTCGGCGGCATCACCGAGCGCTGGCAATTCTTCCTTGGCCTCATACTGCTCGGCATCGTGCTCTTTGCGCGCGGCGGATTGCTCGGCCTGCTCTCGGGAAAGCCGCGTCATGTCTGAGCCAGTTCTTGAAATCCGCAATCTCAGAAAATCCTTCGGCGCACTCAAGGCGACCGACGGGGTCAGCCTCGAGCTTCGGCCGGGACAGATCCATGCACTGATCGGCCCGAACGGCGCCGGAAAGAGTACCCTTATCCACCAGATCGCCGGCTCACTCAAAGCCGACAGCGGCACGATCCGGTTTCTCGGCCAAGAGATCGGTGGGTTGGGCATGGCCGCCCGCGCCCGGCTCGGCCTTGCCCGCAGCTTCCAGATCTCCTCGCTGGCACAGGAATTCTCGGCACTACGCAATGTGATGCTGGCGGTGCAGGCAAGGCAAGGGAGCAGCTTCCGCTTCTTCCGCCAGGTCACCGATGACAAGGCTCTGACCGAGCCGGCGATGGCGATGCTGGAGCGCGTCGATCTTGCAGCGCGCGCCCACGTGCCGGCAGCGGAACTCTCGCACGGCGAACGCCGGCAGCTCGAGATCGCCATAGCGCTGGCGCTTTCGCCCAATGCCTTCCTCTTCGATGAGCCGATGGCCGGCATGGGACCGGAGGGTTCCAAGCGGCTGACGTCGTTCCTCGACAGCCTGCGCCACGAAGCCCCAATGCTGCTCGTAGAACACGACATGGATGCGGTCTTTGCGCTCGCGGATCGCATATCCGTTCTCGTCTACGGGCGCATCATCGCAACGGGTACGGTCGACGAAATACGCAGCGACCCCGACGTTCGCCGGGCATATCTCGGAGAAGCCGCGTGACCCTGCTCGAACTGAAAGGCCTCGAGACGTTCTACGGCGCTTCCCAGGCGCTCTTCGGCGTCGATCTCGATGTGCGGGAGGGCGAGGTGGTCGCCCTTATGGGCCGCAACGGTATGGGCAAGACGACGACGATCAATTCGATCCTCGGTCTCGTTCGCCCGCGCGCTGGCGCGGTCACCTTCGCGGGCAAGGCGATCTTCGGCATGCGGTCGCATCGCATTGCGAGACTCGGTCTTGGCCTTGTACCCGAAGGACGGCGCTGCTTTCCCAATCTGACGGTCATGGAGAACCTCGTTGCCACCGCCCGCGGCAACGAGTGGACCTTGGAGAAGGTCGTCGCGCTTTTCCCCCGCCTCGGAGAGCGCCGCGATCAATATGCCAACACGCTTTCCGGCGGTGAGCAGCAGATGCTGGCCATCGGCCGGGCGCTGATGACCAATCCCAGCCTGCTCATTCTTGATGAGGCAACGGAGGGATTGGCGCCGGTCATCCGACAGGACATCTGGTCGGCGATCCGCACGCTGAAAGCGGCAGGCCAGTCGATCCTCGTTGTCGACAAGACGCTTTCGGAACTGCTGCCGGTGGCGGACCGCTGCTTCGTCCTGGAAAAGGGCGCGACGGTGTTTAAGGGACCGCCGGCAGCACTGACGCCGGCGCTCCAGGACCGCTATCTCGGGGTCTGAGTTCGTCGCTCAGGCGGGGGGAATGCCGCCAGCAAGCACGACGGAATAGGCCGCAGCGTCGATGTTGCCGCCCGAGATCACGCAGACGATGTTTCCTTTAAGGTCGGGCCGCGCCATCGCGGCGGCGAGCGAGGCCGCGCCTGCTCCCTCGGCGACGATCTTGGCCTTCCTGAATAGCAGCCGGATCGCATCGGCCACCTGGGCAGGGCTGACGGCGATGGCCCCGTCAATCAGCTCCCGTGCGACCGGCCAAAGCTGCGGCACCAGCGATGGCGCGCCGATGCTCTTGATAAACGACGGGCGGGTTTCCACCGTCACGATCCGCCCTGCCTCGAGCGCAGCGCAAACCGGGGCGGCACACTCATCCTCGACCGCGAAAACGCGTGCCGGCCGGGAACCGGTTTTGATCGCGCTGGCGACCCCGGTGGTCATGCTGCCGCCGCCATATGGGGTCAGCACCACATCGACGTTTGGCAAATCCTCGACAATTTCCATGCCGATGGAGCCATTGCCGGCCAGCACCGCCCGATCGGTCACCGGATTGATCAGCAATTCCGGCGCATCAGGTCGGTCCGCGCCGATAATGTAGTCCCACCAGGTCTCGTCAGTGACGAAGCGCACCTCGCCGCCAAGCTCGCGCACCCCGTCGATCTTGGTCTGCGGCGCGCCGCTATACATGTAGGCAACCATGGGAACGCCGATGAGGCGCGCGGCCCAGGCCATGCCATAGGCCATATTGCCGGAACTGGTGACCGCGACGCCATTTCGCAAAACAGCGGGGTCGCGCGACAATACGGCGTTCAGCGCGGGGCGCAGTTTGAAGGCCCCGATCGGAGAGAGCGTCTCCAGCTTCAGGAAGATCTGCCGGTCCGGAAAGCCGAGGTCGAGCCTGACCAACGGCGTGCGCGCGATGTGAGGAGCGACGCGGCCGCGAGCTTCGGCGATTTCATCCAGCGTCGGGCGGCGTGCTACAGTGGTCATCGCGAAAATCCCCCGATTTCACCCTCCGCGGAGCACCGAGGGCTGATCCGCAGCAGCGCGGCGCGATCTTTCTCTGCGTCTTCGTGTAAGGCTGCGGCCGACGTCCCGGCCGCGGCCTGTCGATGTTATCCGCTCAAGTCACGGCCGCCCGGACGGCAAAGCGCGCATCCTGCCACGCACCTGTGCTGAGGATCTCTTCCAGGATCTCAACGGCGCGCCACACGTCGGCATAGCTCACATAGAGCGGCGTGAAGCCGAAGCGCATCGTCGTGGGCGCACGGAAATCGCCGATGACGCCGCGGGCAATGAGCGCTTGCATGATCTCGTAGCTGTTCGGATGGCTGAACGAAACCTGGCTTCCGCGCTTTACACCGTCGCGCGGACTTTCAAGCTCGAGGCCATAGGCACCGCATTTCGCCTCGACGAGCGCAATGAAGAGGTCCGTGAGCCGGATGCTCTTCTCGCGCAATTGCGCCATGTCGACTTCGTCCCAGATGTCGAGCGCGCCCTTCAGCGCCCGAAGCGATAGGATGGGCTGCGTACCGCAGAGGAAGCGGCGGATGCCCTCACCCGCCGCATAATGCTTTTCGAAGGCGAAGGGGCGGGCATGACCCCACCAGCCGGTGAGCGGCTGGCGGATATTGCCGTGGTGCCGGGTCGCCGCGTAGATGAAGGCGGGCGCTCCGGGGCCGCCGTTCAAATACTTGTAGGTGCAGCCGACGGCAAAATCGACATTCGCACCGTCGAGGTCGACGGGCAGTGCGCCGGCCGTATGGCAGAGGTCCCAGATGATCAGCGCCCCATGCTCGTGCGCCTTGCGGGTCAACGCCGCCATGTCGCGCAATTCGCCGGACTTGTAGTTCACGTGATTCACGAGAACCACCGCAACCTCGCTGTTGATCAGGTCCTCGATTTTGGGCGCATCCACCCCTTCGAGACGGAGCGAAGCACCGGCACGCGTCGAGACCACGCCTTCGGCCATGTAGAGATCGGTCGGGAAACTTCCGCCTTCGCTGACGATCACCGAACGATCCGGCCTCAAGGCCATGGCCGCATGCAGGGCCTTGTAGATGTTGATCGACGTGGTGTCGCAAACGACGGTCTGGCCGGCGGCCGCTCCGATCAGCCGCCCAACCCTATCACCGAGCGAAAGCGGCATGTCGAACCAGCCGGCCGTGTTCCAGCTGCGAATGAGATCCTGCCCCCATTCCTCGGTCGCGGCCTTGCGGAGTTCGTCGAAGGCCGCGGTCGAAGCAACGCCGAGCGAGTTGCCGTCGAGATAGATGAGGCTTGGTGGCAGGATAAAACGGTCGCGCATCGGACGCAGTACGTCGGCCGCATCCATGGCCTCGATCGCGGCAAAATCAGGAACTGAAGTCATGAAGATGGTCCTTGGTTATTCACGAACGGTTTCGCGGGCAGGTGCCGGCCCGCGGCTTCGCTTGAGGCTCGGCAGAGCCAGCATGGCCAGAACGAACAGGCCGGTAGCAAGCTTCAGATCCGGCGGTGGCATGCCGGCCGCCAGGCAGAGCGAGACGAGCTGATAGTAGACGACCGCGCCGACGAAGGGTGCCGCGAGCTGGCGCAGCACGCTCTGCTTGCCGACGATCGCCTCGCCGATCATCAGCGCCGCGAGCCCGTTGATCAGGATGCCAAGCCCCATGTTGACGTCGGCAAAGCCCTGCGACTGCACCATCAGTGCGCCGCCTGCCGCCGAAAACGCGCCCGCGAGCCCCACGCCGCCGATGGTCGCCTTCCAAACATTGATGCCCTGGGCTTCCGCCATATCAGGATTGGCGCCGACGGCCCGGACTGCCGTTCCCTTCTCCGTCCTGAAGAAATGATAAAGCAGGAGGAAGACGGCGAGCGCGATGAGACCCGCCACAACGATCTTGCTTGCCGGAAAGCCCGGTTGCAGTCCTGGCACCCAGTCGAACACCGTCGGCGCTCCGAAGACCGAGATGTTCGAGCGACCCATGATGCGCAGGTTGATCGAATAGAGCATCGTCATCATCAGGATGCCGGCGAGCAGCGTGTGGATGCGGAAGCGCAGGTGAATGAACGCCGTGCAGCAGCCGGCGACGAAGCCCGCCACCAAGGCAATGGCGATCGCGGGCAATGGCGACATGCCGGCCGCCATCAGAACGCCGCAGACGCAGCCGCCGAGAGGGAACGCGCCTTCGCTGGTCAGATCCGGGAAGCTCAGCATGCGGAACGGGATCATGATCCCCAGCACCACAAAGGCGAGGATCAGGCTTTGCGCCAGGGTGACGGGAACGAGCGAGACGAAGCTCGAGACGATGTTTTGAAGAATATCCATGATCGTCAGCTCGCCAGGAACATGCGGTCGGTTTTGACGGAGAAATGGCCGATCAGGTCCGGCACCGTCGTCTGGGCCTTATCCTTGCCGCCGATCTCAAGGCGAACGCGCCCGGCATCGAGCATGACGACCTTGTGGCCGAAATCCACGGCGTGCTGCATGTTGTGCGTGACCATCAGCGTGGTCAGCTTCAAGGCTTCGACCGCTCGGATCGTCGCCTGCATGACGATATCGGCAGTGCGGGGGTCGAGGGCCGCGGTGTGTTCGTCAAGCAGCAGCAGTTCCGGCGAACCGCCGACCGCCATGATCAACGACAGGGATTGCCGCTGGCCCCCCGACAGCAATTCCACCCGGGTGTCGAGACGGTTTTCCAGGCCGAGCCCAAGCAGAGACAGCCGCTCTTTGTAGGACGCGAGCCGCGTCGCGTTGAGGCCGCGGCGCAGGGTGCGCCTGTTGCTGCGCAGGTCGGCAAGCAGCATGTTTTCGGCCACCGTCATGCTTGCGGCGGTGCCGCGCATCGGGTCCTGGAATACGCGCGCAAGCCGCATGGCGCGCTTGTGGACGGGCATCGCCGTCACGTCGTCGCCATTGATGACGATCTGGCCGGAGTCGAGCACGAGTGCGCCAGAGACGGCGTTGAGCATGCTGCTCTTGCCGGCACCGTTCGAGCCGATGACCACGCCGAATTCGCCCGTTGTAAGGCGCAGGCTGAGGCCGTCGAGCGCGACTTTTTCGTCTGCCTGACCCTTATAGAAAACCTTGCGGGCCGATCTGATTTCCAGCATTGGCTCCCCCCCAATCCCATGACGTGACGGCGTTCCGACGCCGTCACTTAGATGATCAAACCGAAGATCAGTCGACTACGCAGCCGCAGTCGGCGAGCGATGCCGGCGCCTCGATGCCAAAGGCGGCCATTGCCTTTTTCGAGACCAAAGGGGCATGGTCTTCATAGCTCGGACGCGACGGCGCGATCGTCTTCGGGTCCTTGCCCCCAAGAATTTCGGCTGCGATCTTGCCGGCATTCATGCCGACCTGCTCGTAGTTGACGGCAAAGCTTGCCGGCACGACGCCGTCGCGCACAGCACCGTCGTCGGAATTGACGATCGGGATCTGCGCTTGACGTGCAGCCGCCGAGACGGCGCCGATCGCCGGCTGGAGCAGATTGGATGCGGGGGTGTAAATCACGTCGGCCTTGCCGGCGAAGGAGGCGATACGCTGCTGGATGTCGTTGACGTTGTCGACGCCGACGGCCACGACCTCGAATCCGGCAGCCGGTGCGGCCTCCTTGATCTTGTCAAGCAGCGCCGTGTCATTTGCCTCCCCCGGATTGTAGGGCACGCCGAAACGCTTGGCTTCCGGCAGGAGCTTGCGGGTAAAGGCCATCACCGCGGCCACATCCTGAAGGTCGGTCGCGCCGGTCATGCCGTCATCTCCCGCTTCCCAGGACGGAACCAGCTTTGCGGCCACCGGATCGGTGACGGCGGAAAAGACGACCGGGATCCCGGATCCGGCGAGCGCTTTCTTGGCTATCTGCGAGACAGGCGTGGTGATCGTATAGATCAGTTTCGGCTGTTCTGCCTGCAGCTTGGCAATCATCTGCGGCACGAGCGAGGCGTCGAAGTTCGTGTGGCTTTCCGTGTAGACGACATCGGTGCCCTCCACGAAGCCGTTTTCAGCCAGCGCCTTCTTGAAGCCGGCGATCGATGCGCTCAATTGCGGATGTTCGCCGAAATTGGCGATGCCAATACGGATCGGATCAGCAGCGGCCGTTCCCGCTCCCCATGCCAGCGCGCCGGCGACAACCAACCCCGAAAGCCAAGTCCTCTTGCTCATACATCCCTCCCAGAATCTGACGAGCGTTACCGCCCTCCTCGGCGGCGTGCGTGGATGATGGAGACGGTCAGACTTCTTGTCAAACAAATATATATATTTTCAACGAAGCTCTAGAACTATATATATGTGTCGATCCGATGCGGGCGTTAAGGGAACTTGATGCAAGACCACGAACAGTCGACCAAAACAGAATCGGCCTACCGGTTGCTGCGCCGCGACATCCTGGCGACACGGCTCAAGCCGGGTGCGCCGATGAAGCTGAGTGATTTACGCGAAAGTTACGGGATCGGCTGGACGCCTCTCAGGGAGGCCTTGTCGCGACTGGAAGCCGAAGGGCTGGTCACGGCGATCAGCAACCGCGGCTTCGCCGTTGCACCGGTTTCACGCGAGGAGCTCGACGACCTCACCCGAGCACGCTCGGTCGTCGAAATACCGCTGCTCATCGAGTCGATCGAAAAGGGCGACAGCGCATGGGAGTCCGCCGTCGTCACGGCACACTACCGGCTGTCGCGCTGCAAGCTTGCCGTCGAAAACCTCTCCGAAAGCGAGATCGACGAGTGGGACGAGAAGCACGCCGCCTTCCACGCTGCCTTGATCGGCGCGGCAAGCTCGAGCTGGCTTTCCCGTTTTCAGGGGACGATTTCCGACCAGCTTCGCCGCCACCATCGCTTCCTCAGTCTCGCCCCGACATTGAGGGCGGCGGCAGGCATGAGCGAGGGCTACGAAGAAGCGGTCGCCGCCTTGCAGGACGCCATGGCGATCGAACATCATACCGAACTGATGGAGGCAGCACTCGACCGCAACGTCGAACGCGCCCGACAGCTCATGGCCGACCACATCGGCTTTACGGTCAATGTCTATGTCCAGTCCGAGGATGGCCGCCGCTCCTCGCCGGCCGGGCGTCAATCATTGCCGCGGCATGCGCTCAAATGACAGCGCGTGACAGCCTGTCCAAGAGCCGAAAACGTCTCTAAAAGCAAAGGGACGGGCAAGTGCCCACCGATGTGTGGGCGCAGGATGAGAAGCGGACGTTTGCTATGATGGGTGAAGACAAGTTCGACACTTCGGCGGAATGGGTGGATGGCGAGACCAAGGCGCTCGAGGCTCCGGGCGATCACCGCGCCGAGCTCAGGCTATGGCTGCGCTTGCTGACCTGTTCGACGCTGGTCGAGAGCGAGATCCGTCGTCGGCTCCGGGAGGAATTCGACTCGACCCTGCCGCGTTTCGACCTGATGGCGCAACTCGAGCGCGCGCCTGATGGTATGGTGCTTGGTGAAGTTTCCAAACGCATGATGGTCTCACCGGGCAACATAACGGTTCTGGTGGAGCGCCTCACCGAGAGCGGCCACATCAGCCGCACCACCTTGCCGACGGATCGGCGCGTGCAGGTCATCGCGCTGACACCCTTCGGCCGCACCGAGTTCGAGAAGATGGCAGCAACGCATGCGGACTGGATCTCCGAACTGTTCGCGGGCGTTTCGCCCAAAGAAGGCGGCGTGCTGATGGATGAACTCGCCAAGCTCAAGCGCTCCGTTATCTCCGCGCTGGCAAGAAGCACCTGAGACGCTTCCCGCTTCGCCTGCCATTTTTTTAAACGCCTGAGAAACGGCCCGCCGCCATCGACCCGTGCGGCACATCCACGCTTGGGGAAGGCATTCGCGCCAAACAATTTTAAGCTTGAAATTTCTTCTGAACGAGTCCAACCTGCCTCCAGCAGTTCGGGATGACGGCCAACGACATCTCGGCAGCGACGCGCGCGGCCGGAGCTCGGGAGGAGAACGACATGCGGATCGTCTGTATCGGTGGCGGGCCAGCCGGCCTTTATTTTGCGCTGCTCATGAAGCGCCAGCACCCGGAACACCACGTAACGGTCGTCGAGCGGAACCGCGCCTTCGACACGTTCGGCTGGGGGGTGGTCTTCTCGGACGCGACGATGCAGTCGATGCGCCAGTGGGATCCGGAGACGGCTGAGGCGATCGAGATCGCCTTCAATCATTGGGACGATATCGAGCTGGTCTTCAAGGGCCGCAAGATCAGGACGACGGGTCACGGCTTCGTCGGCATCGGTCGCAAGAAGATGCTCAACATCCTCCAGGATCGTTGCCTCGCGCTCGGTGTCGAACTCGTGTTCGAGCAGGACGTGGAAAGCGACGAGCAATTTGCCGATGCTGACCTCATCATCGCCTCCGACGGGGTCAACTCCAGAATCCGAAACAGATACGCCGATATCTTCCAGCCGGATATGGTCGTACGTCCTAACCGCTATATCTGGCTCGGCACCGACAAGCGCTTCGACGCCTTCACCTTCGACTTCCAACGCACCGAACACGGCTGGTTCCAGGCGCATATCTATCGTTTCGACGAAGATACCTCGACCTTCATCGTCGAGACCACGGATGATGTTTTCCGAGCCCATGGCCTCGACCAGATGGACCAGCAGCAGTCGATCGCGTTCTGCGAAAAGCTGTTTGCCGAGACGCTCGATGGTCACAAGCTGATGACCAATGCGCGCCATATGCGCGGTTCGGCCTGGTTGAACTTCGGCCGGCTGATCTGCGAGAAGTGGAGCCATTTCAACGGCAATAGCCACGTCGTGCTGATGGGCGACAGCGCCCACACCGCGCATTTCGCCATCGGTTCGGGCACCAAGCTTGCGATCGACGACGCCATCGAGCTCACCCGCCAGTTCGATACGCTCGGCCACGACAAGGCCAACATCCCCGACGTGCTTTCGGCCTACGAAGAGATACGCCGGGTCGATGTCGCCCGCATCCAGAATGCGGCCCGCAATGCAATGGAGTGGTTCGAGGTCGTCGGCACGCGCTATGCCGATACGCTGGAGCCCGAGCAGTTCATGTATTCGATGCTGACCCGCTCGCAGCGCATCAGCCACGAAAACCTTCGCCTGCGCGACAAGGACTGGCTCGAAGGCTTCGAACGCTGGTTCGCCGAACGCGCTGGTGTTGCGCCTGCGGCAAACGGGGCCGTCCCGCCGCCGATGTTCACGCCGTTCAAGCTCCGCGGCCTGACGCTCAGGAACCGCATCGTGGTTTCACCGATGGCGATGTATTCGGCGACGGATGGCGTACCGAACGATTTTCATCTGGTGCATCTGGGCGCGCGCGCCATGGGAGGTGCCGCTCTCGTCTTCCCGGAAATGACCTGTGTATCGGCCGACGCCCGCATCACCCCGGGATGCCTGGGTCTGTGGAACGACGAGCAGACCCAAGCTTTCAAGCGCATCGTCGACTTCGTGCACCAGCAGACCCCCGCCAAGATCGGGATCCAGCTCGGCCACGCCGGACGCAAGGGAGCGACCAAACTGGCCTGGGAGGGGATCGACCAGCCCATGAGCGAAGGCGCCTGGCCGCTCATTTCGGCGTCGGCCCTGCCCTACCTCAGGCATTCGGATACGCCGCGCGAAATGACGAGGAGCGATATGGACCGCGTCGTTGCCGACTTCGTGCAGGCGACCGAACGGGCCCGCGACCTCGGCTTCGACATCCTCGAACTGCACGTGGCGCACGGCTACCTGCTGTCGAGCTTCCTGTCACCGCTCACCAACCTTCGCACGGACGACTATGGCGGCGACCACGCCGCTCGCGCCCGCTTCCCGCTCGAAGTGTTCCACGCAGTTCGCAAGGTTTGGCCCGAGGACAGACCGATGTCGGTGCGTCTGTCGACGCACGACTGGCACGAGGGCGGCAACACGCCGGAAGACGCGGCAGTCTTCGCCCGCCTGTTCAAGGAAGCTGGCGCCGACATGATCGACTGCTCCTCCGGCCAGGTGGTCAAGGAAGAACAGCCTGTCTACGGCCGGCTGTTCCAGACACCCTTTTCCGACAAGATCCGCAACGAAATCCAGGTTGCGACCATCGCCGTCGGGGCGATTTCCGAAGCGGATCACGCAAATTCCATCATCGCTGCCGGCCGTGCCGATCTCTGCGCAATTGCCCGCCCGCATCTGGCGGATCCGTCCTTCGTCATGCACGAGGCAGCGAAAATCGGTTATGACGGCCAGCCCTGGCCGAAGCAGTATCACTCCGCCCGCGCGCAATATGTGAACAACCTGGCGCGCGCAGCAACGACGGCAGGCAAGCCATGAACCGCAGGCACGCTCTCGTCACAGGTGCTGGAAGCGGCATCGGCAAGGCGATCGCGATCGCGCTCGCAGCCAATGGCCATATCGTCAGCCTTGCCGGGCGCCGCGCAGCGCCGCTCGAAGCCGTGCGACAGGAAATTCTGTCATCAGGCGGCGAAGCCCATGTCCACCCTGGGTTCGATGTGACCGACCCGGCAGCGGTCGAGCAAGGCATCTCGGCTGCGATTGCGACGAGTGGAGAGATAGCCGTTCTCGTCAACTGCGCCGGCGAGGCCCCTTCGGCGCCGTTCGAGAAAACCGATCTCTCACTCTGGCAACGGGTGCTCACGATCAACCTGACCGGGGTCTTTCTGGTGACACAGGCAGCACTTGCCTCCGTGCGCCGTGCCGGAAACGGCCGGATCGTCAACGTCGCGAGCACGGCGGGCCTCACCGGCTATTCCTATGTTTCGGCCTATTGCGCATCGAAGCACGGCGTCATCGGCCTGACGCGGGCGCTGGCACTCGAGCTTGCGCGCACCGACGTCACGATCAATGCCGTCTGCCCTGGTTTCACGGACACGCCGCTGATCGACGGCGCCCTCGATACGATCCGTGAGAAGACCGGCCGCTCGCGCGAGGAAGCGCGTGCAAGCCTGGCGCGGGCCAATCCGCAAGGGCGCCTGGTGACGCCTGACGAGGTTGCCGACACCGTCTCCTGGCTCGTGTCGGAGAAGGCGACCGCGATCACCGGCCAGGCCATCGCAGTCGCCGGTGGCGAAGTTCTCGGAGGATAGAGATGACAAACCCGATGCAGGCCAAGAAGCGCCCCTTCAGGGATCACAAGGCCAAGCAATTCCTGTTCGAAACGGATGCCGACGGCCGGGTCGCCACGATCACGCTCAACCGTCCGGAAAAGAAGAACCCGCTCACCTTCGAAAGCTACGAGGAGCTTTGTGATCTTTTCCGGGCACTCGGCCGCGCCAGCGACGTGCGCGCCGTGGTGCTGACCGGCGCCGGTGACAACTTCTCCTCCGGCGGTGACGTCTTTGAGATCATCGAGCCGCTGACGCGCATGCCGATGCCCGACCTCATCGATTTCACCCGGATGACCGGCGAACTGGTGCGCCAGATCCGCGCCTGCCCCCAGCCGGTCATATCAGCCGTCGACGGCATCTGCGCCGGGGCTGGCGCGATCCTGGCGATGGCCTCCGATTTCCGTGTGGCGACGCCGGAAACGAAAACCGCCTTTCTCTTCACCCGCGTCGGGCTCGCGGGAGCAGACATGGGCGCCTGCGGCATTCTTCCCCGCATCATCGGCCAGGGCCGCGCCGCCGAGCTTCTCTTTACCGGCCGGGTCATGACAGCGACCGAGGGACATGCCTGGGGCTTCTACAATGCACTGCACGAGCGCCCGTCGCTGCTGACCGAGGCGCAGAAATTCGCACGCAATATCGCTGATGGCCCATGGTTCGCCCATGCGATGACCAAAAAGATGCTCGATCAGGAATGGGCGATGGGCATCGACCAGTTGATCGAGTCCGAAGCGCAGGCCCAGGCAATCTGCATGGCGACCGGCGATTTCCGCCGTGCCTTTGAGGCCTTTGCCGCCAAGGCGAAGCCCGAGTTCAAGGGAAACTGAGGATGAGCTCCCCTGCGACGAGTCCAGGTCAGCCGACCCGCGATCATCTCGACTGGCCGTTCTTCGAGGGGAGCCACCGCGCCCTTGCGACGGAGTTGGACGCGTTCGTCGCCCGTGGCGGTCTCGGCGAGATCGATCACGCAGATGTCGATGCCGCTTGCCGGCATCTGGTTAGCGCGCTCGGCGCCGCCGGCGTGCTTCGCCATTGCGTGCCGAAGGCGTTCGGCGGCGCCAGCGAAGTGATCGACAGCCGATCGCTCTGCCTTATCCGCGAGACACTTGCCTACACCGACGGCCTTGCCGACTTTGCCTTCGCCATGCAGGGGCTTGGCACCGGAGCGATCAGCCTTGCCGGCTCGCAGGCGCTGAAGCAGGCCGTTCTGCCCAAGGTCGCCCGCGGCGAGTGGATCTCCGCCTTTGCACTTTCCGAGCCCGATGCGGGATCGGATGTCGCGGCATTGGCCTGTGCTGCCCGGCGTGACGGAGAGCACTTCGTGCTCGATGGCGAGAAGACCTGGATTTCGAACGGCGGCATCGCCGACGTCTACACGGTCTTTGCCCGCACCGGCGAAGCGCCCGGCACACGCGGCATCTCCTCCTTCGTGGTGTTCGCCGACACACCGGGCTTCGCGATCACTGAGCGCATCGAGACAATCGCGCCGCATCCGCTCGCCCGGCTTCGTTTCGACAATTGCCGTATCCCGGCATCACATCTTCTCGGAAGCCCCGGCGAAGGCTTCAAGATCGCCATGCGCACGCTCGACATTTTCCGCCCGTCTGTCGCTGCGGCCGCGATCGGCTTTGCCCGCCGTGCGCTCGACGAGGCAGTGGCGCATGCGAAAAACCGCAAGATGTTCGGCGCCACGCTTGCCGACCTGCCGACGGCGCAAAGCACGCTCGGCGAGATGGCAACGGCAATCGACGCCGCAGCCCTTCTGACCTGCCGCACGGCATGGCAGCGCGACGTGCAGAAGCGGCCGACCACGCGGGAAGCGGCCATGGCCAAGATGACGGCGACCGAGAATGCGCAATGGGTCATCGACCAGGCGCTGCAGCTCTTCGGCGGTCGCGGCGTGCGCGTCGGCGAGATCACCGAGCGGCTCTATCGCGAGATCCGCGCATTGCGCATCTACGAGGGCGCGACCGAGGTTCAAAAGCTCATCATCGGCCGTGAGCTGATGAAGGGCGCGGGACGATAACGAGAGGGTGTCGAATATGCATGGTTCAAGGGCGTCGTTCGGCTGGCAGGACCCATTCAACCTGGATGCGCTGGGTTGCCTGCGCCTTGGGCGGATGAAGGACGAAGGCAACCCGCCGGTCGAACTGACCTCGACCCTTGAGCGCAACTCCTGTGGCAAGGCGCTGGAAATCGCCAGAACCGCGCGCGACATGCTCAGCCGTGCCATTCCCGGCATCGCCGTTTTCGCGAACTGAGGTCCGACGCAAATGTACAGGACCAAGAGACCGCTGCGGTTCGGAGACTGCGACCCATCAGGGATCGCCTACTTCCCGTCCTACCTCAACATCCTCGTCGGGGTGACGGAAGACTTCTTTGGGTCGCTCGGCTTTGCCTGGAAGGCGATGAACGACGAGCGGCGGATCGGCATACCGACGGTGCGCCTCGACCTCACCTTCGTTCGGCCGGGCTTTCAAGGTGACGAGCTTGATTTCGCGCTAACGGTCAATGGCATCGGCCGGTCGTCGCTCGACATGGAGCATACGGTCTCTGCACGGGACATGGTGCTCTGGACCGCGAAACAGCGCGTCGTTGCCACCTCGCTCGACAATCACGCCTCACTCGCCTGGCCGGCTGATATCCGCGCCGCGCTGTCACAACATCTGGAGACGACCAATGCACACCATCCTGCAACCTGAAGGTTGGGCAAAGCCCATCGGTTACGCCAACGGCGTCGCTGCCAAGGGCCGCACTGTTTTCGTCGGCGGCCAGATCGGCTGGAACGAGCAATCCGAGTTCGAAACGGACGATTTTGTCGAGCAGGTGCGCCAGACGCTGAAGAATGTCGTCGCAGTGCTCGCTGCCGGAGGCGCCGGGCCGCAGCACATCACCACGATGACATGGTACTTCACCGACAAGCAGGAATATGTCGGCAACCTCCGCGGCATCGGCCAGGCCTATCGCGACATCATCGGCAGGCATTTCCCAGCCATGGCGGCGATGCAGGTGGTCTCGCTGGTCGAAGACCGCGCCAAGATCGAGATCCAGGTCACCGCCGTCATCCCTGATTGAGGCTTGCCGATATGGCCGACATCCAATTTTCCAAGAGCGTTTCCGCTTGCGCTCAAGACCGTGCTTTCGTTGTCACTATCGATAACCCACCCGTCAACGCCCTCTCCGCACATGTCCGGTCCGGCTTGATGGCGGCACTCGATCATGCTGCCAATCTCCCGGCGATAACGGGCGTCATCATCACGGGCGCCGGCAGCACCTTCATCGGTGGAGCTGATATCAAGGAGTTCGGCAAGCCGCCGGTCGGGCCCACGCTTCCCGAGGTGACCGAGCGTATCGAGACTTTCAACAAGCCGATCGTCGCTACGGTAAATGGCGCTGCCCTTGGCGGAGGCTGCGAGGTGGCTCTCGCCTGCCACGGCCGTATCGCCGGCGAGAAGGCATCGTTCGGGCTGCCCGAGGTGAAACTCGGGATCGTTCCGGGTGCCGGCGGGACGCAGCGTCTGCCACGCTTGATTGGCTTGGTCGCAGCTATCGACCTCATCGGTACGGGGCGTGCCGTCAAGGCGGGCGAAGCTGTGACGCTTGGGCTTGCCGATGGCATCGCCACCCATCCCGTTGGCGCGGCCATCGCGCTCGTGCACGAATGTGCCGAAAAGCCGCTGCGTCGGACCGGTATGATTGGCGTTCCACCCACGGACCCGGCAGCGGTCAGTGCGGCGGAAGCGAAAGTGCTGGCGAGGGCGCGCGGCCAGTCCGCTCCCGCGGAGGCCGTTCGTCTCGTCAAGGCAGCAGGCGAACTTGACCTCAGACAAGGATTGGCCGAGGAACGCGCCACATTCCTGCGTTTGCGCGATTCCAGTGAGTCCGCTGCCCTGCGGCACGTCTTCTTCGCCGAGCGCGCCGCGGGAAAGGTCGAGGGGCTCGACATAGCCGCGCTGCGCAAGATCGCGACCGTCGCCGTCGTCGGCACCGGGCTCATGGGATCCGGCATCGCAGTCTCCGCCTTGACCTCCGGCCACCGCGTGATCGCACTCGAGCAGACTCCCGAAGCAGCAGCCGGCGGGAGGGCGCGCATCGCCGAGACCCTCGACAAATCAGTGCGCTCCGGACGGCTGACCGCAGATGGACGCGACGACTGCCTTGCTCGATTGCAGACGACCACTGAGGCCGCGGACCTCGCAAAGGCCGACCTCGTCATCGAAGCGGTGTTCGACGATCTCAAGGTCAAGACAGATTTGTTTCGCAGGCTCGACGGCATCGTCGCCCCCGATGCCATTCTTGCGACCAATACGAGTTACCTCGATCCCGATGCCATTGCTGCGGCCACGGCCGATCCGTCGCGCGTGGTCGGGCTACACTTCTTCTCGCCCGCCAATGTCATGCGGCTTGTAGAAGTCGTCGATTGCGCCAAGACCTCGCCAGAGGTCCTCGCCAGTGTCCTCGCTTTTGTGAAACGCCTCGGCAAGCTGCCCGTGGTCTGCGGCGTCACCGAAGGTTTCATCGGCAACCGTATCTTCTCCGCCTATCGCCGCGAGGCGGAATTCATGCTGGAGGATGGGGCGCTCCCTCAAGAGATCGATGCCGCACTCGAGGCCTATGGCTTTCCGATGGGTATATTCGACGTCAACGACATGGCCGGGCTGGAGATCGCCTGGGCACGCCGCAAGCGCCAGGCCGCGACGCGGGATGCTGACGCACGTTATGTCGAAATCGCCGACAGGCTTTGCGAGGCGGGTCGCCTCGGCCGCAAGACCGGTCGCGGCTGGTATGCCTATCCCGAGGGCGAGCGGACCATTGATCCGGAAGTGACGGCAGTGATCGAGGCGGCGCGGGCAGCCAAGAATATCACGCCGCGCAGTTTCACCGCCTCTGAGATCATGAGCCGGCTTTTGAAGGCGATGGTCGATGAAGGAACGGCACTGCTTGCCGACGGCGTCGCCGCGCGTCCCGGCGATATCGATCTGGTGATGATCAACGGCTACGGATTTCCGGCACACAGAGGCGGGCCGATGTTCGCCGCAGAGCAAACCAAGGACCAGCCCCATGCGTGAGGCCTATCTCATCGGCGGCGTGCGCACGCCGATCGGCCGCTATGGCGGCGCCCTGTCGAGCGTGCGGGCAGACGATCTCGCCGCCCACGCGATCCGCGAGGCGTTGGCGCGTTTTGCAAGTGTTCCGGCCGAAGCCGTCGACGAGGTTGTCTTCGGTTGCGCCAACCAGGCGGGAGAGGACAATCGCAACGTTGCCCGCATGGCGGCCTTGCTTGCGGGGCTGCCGGACACGGTGGCGGGGACGACGATCAACAGGCTTTGCGGTTCGGGCCTGGATGCCGTCGGCTATGCCGCACGCGCGATCCGGCTGGGCGAGGCGGAGATTGTTGTCGCCGGCGGCGTCGAGAGCATGTCACGCGCGCCCTTCGTCATGCCGAAGTCCGAAAGCCCGTTTCAGCGTAGCACCGAAATCCACGACACGACCATCGGCTGGCGCTTCGTCAACCCGCAGATGAAAGAGCGATACGGTATAGACGCCATGCCCGACACGGCCGAAAACGTCGCGACCGAGTTTTCCATCTCACGCGAAGATCAGGACGCCTTTGCATTGCGCAGCCAGACGCGCGCGGCGACCGCGCAAAAGAACGGGCGGTTCGCCCGCGAAATCGCTCCCCATCCGATCAAGGGACGAAAGGGCGATACGACATACGTCGACCAGGATGAACACCCACGCGAGACGACTATCGAGAAGCTCGCCAGCCTGCCGACGCCCTTCCGCGCCAATGGCACGGTGACCGCCGGCAACGCGTCCGGCGTCAACGACGGGGCGGCCGCGCTCGTCCTCGCCTCGGACCGCGCCGTCGAGCGCTACGGCCTCGAGCCCCTCGCCCGGATCGACGGAATGGCAACGGCGGGTGTTGCGCCACGCATCATGGGCATCGGCCCCGTCAATTCAACACGAAAGCTCCTGGAACGTCTGGGCCTTGGCATCGGCGACATCGACATCGTCGAGCTCAACGAGGCCTTCGCGGCGCAGGCCCTCGCCTGCATGCGGCAACTGGGGCTCGCCGACGATGCGCCCCACGTCAACCCCAATGGCGGCGCCATCGCACTCGGCCATCCGCTTGGCATGTCGGGCGCGCGCCTGGCGCTTACGGCTGCGTTGGAGCTTGAGGCTCAGGGCGCGAAGCGCGCGGTTGCGACCATGTGTATCGGCGTCGGACAGGGCATCTCGATGCTTCTGACGCGACCGTGACGCCCGCCTCGTAGAAGTATTCACCTTCAACGTCCGGCCCGATCGCCGGTGGACATCATTCTCGATCGGCCCGAACACCCACGGGCACCGGACATCAGATCCGACGCGTGTGCCACTGACAAATCGCTAGATGGCCGGACATGCTCCCGAAAGCATGGGCCTCCCAGCCTTGCGAGCGGGAGGAGAAGAAGGGCAATGCAACGACCCGCTCCAGAAGCGGCCGTCCGACCTCGTTAGGACGGCCCGGCGCCAACCTGGTGAAAGCTGGTTAGATCCCCTGCTAATTAGGCGTGTCGCCGAAGGCTCCGGCGCTCTCAAGGGCGCTGATCCGGAACGATGTTTGGTCAATTCGCGTTCGGCTGAAGCTGTCGCACTCGCTTGCCATTATCCGCAAAGGCCACCGGGCCTCGGAAAATGAGTTGGTCGAGCGACCGGTTTGCCCCAATGCAGATGTTCGTCGGCATTGCGAAAGTCGCCGTGGCCGACGCTTTTAATCCCTCGCCGTGAAGGGATCTGAACCCCAGCCCCATCATGCCGAGTTTGTTGCGCCGGCCGGGTGCGATTATTTTCCGTCCGTGTTTCCCGATTGTTTGGTGGCCGCCTTTAGCACGCCTTGCTGCAAGTCCGCCTGATCGGCAAGAATGGCGGCGGCCTCGTCCAGCAAGACGTCTTTTGCGTTCTTGCGGGCATTCTCAATGGCAATATCAGCACTCAGACTACGCTCGTTTGCACGCAGGCCGTCATCTGCACCGGTATTTTCGCCATCGCTCACTTGTGCTCGAGATTTGAGGCGATTTTCTCGAGCGGTCAATTCTCTGCGACGTTCGGCTTCATTGAGGGAGACAACCCCTTTTTCGCGCTGCGCTTTCAGGTCCCCAATGTCTTGTAACAGGCCTTGGAAATCCGGATTGCTCTCAACCCGCGCATCATGGCGGCTTTGCAGTGTCGGCAGCAACGCCTTCAAAGTGTCGGCCGGCGCATAGCGGGCAGGCTTGATTTGCGCCCACGGCAGCGCATTGTCATAACTGGTCTCGCCAAAGCTCGTCGGATCGGATAGTCCCGGCAAATTGATATCAGGCGTAACACCGCGCAGCTGCGTCGTCCCGCCATTGATCCGGAAAAACTGCGCAATCGTCACTTTCAGCTCACCGAATTCGGGTTTTCTGTTGCGAACCATCTCGTCAAGATTCACGACGGTTTGAACGGTGCCCTTACCGAAACTGGGTTCGCCAACGATCACGCCCCGACCGTAATCCTGGATTGCCGCAGCAAAAATCTCCGAAGCCGACGCCGATCCGCGATTGATGAGGACGCCGACGGGGCCTGTCCAGACAGGCGCTGGAAAATCTGCGCTTCTTATTGCGACCTGGCCGTCGCTATCGCGTTGCTGAACGACCGGGCCGGTGCCGATGAACAGGCCGGTCAAATCAATCGCCTCGTCCAGTGAACCGCCGCCATTGTTGCGCAGGTCAATGAGAACGCTGTCGACCTTCTCCTGCTTCAGTTCGCCGAGAAGCTTTGCGACATCGCGACTGGCACTTCTGTAGTCCTTCTCTCCCTTGCGCCGGGCTTCAAAATCCTCGTAGAAAGCCGGTAGAGTAATCACACCGATCTTGCGTCTGGCTTCGCCCACTTTCACAGACAGCACAGCTTTCTGGGCAGCCTGCTTTTCGAGGCTGATTTTATCGCGCACCAGGCTGATAACCCGATGGGTGCCATCGGCTCCGGCATCCGCCGGCAGGATGTCCAAGCGAACGACGGACCCTTTTTTTCCTCGTATCATTTGCACGACTTCATCAAGCCGCGTGCCAACCACTTCTTTTATCGCCCCATCCTTGCCTTGACCAACGCCGGTAATGCGGTCTCCGACCGAGAGCTTGCCGGACAACTGCGCCGGCCCCCCAGGCACAAGCTCACGGATCGTCGTGTAGTCGTCGCGTTCCTGCAGCACCGCACCGATACCAACCAGCGAAAGCTTCATAGCGATATTGAAAGCGTCCGAAGCGTTCGCGCCGAAGTAGTCCGTGTGCGGATCGACCGACGTCGTATAGGCGTTCATGAACGACTGGAAAACGTCATCGCTTTTATACTTGTAAGCGCGCTCGAGAGCGTTTGCGTATCGTTTGGAGAGCGTTTCGCGAATAGCCGCGTCGGCCTTGCCGCCCAGTTTCAACCGCAACCAGTCGCTCTTTACGCGCTTGCGCCACAGCTCATCGCTCTCGGCTTCCGACTGTGGCCAGGGCGCTTTATCGCGCAGCACGGAATAGGTTTCCTGCGCACCGAAATCGAAGTCCTGCTTCAGCAAGTTGCGCGCATAGTTCATGCGGTCGACAACGCGCTTTCCATATACGTTGAAGATCACAAACGGGATCTGTAAGTCCTCCCGTTCGACGGCGTCGTCGATCTCGCTGCGGTCAGACATGAAGCTGTCGATGTCCGCCTGCAGGAAGAGCATGCGATCCGGATCGAGCGATTCGATGAATCGATCCATGATCCTTGCCGACAAGGCGTCGTCGAGCGGAACGGGCGTGTAGCTGAAACGCGTAAGGAATTTTGCACTCAACTGGGCGGCTTGTGCCTGTTGCTTAAGCGGCTCCAAGACAGGCGGTGAGGCGACTTCAGCATATGCGGACTGTACGATTGCAAGAAATGCAACAAGGAAGACATGTGATATGCGCATTCAGCGTTGATCCAATTCGTAATGCCGAGTGTCGATGCGCGATCTAGGTGAAGCAATTATGGCTTTTTGGCAACCGCGTGGATCATGCGCGGACGCAAGTGCCGAGTGTCGGCGTCATCACCTTCAGATGCTCGCCGATCCGCTCAAACACTTTCGGGACGACAGCCCGTTCCGGAAGACCCCACCAATACTCGTTGACGCGTTCAACGATATCGATGACCGCCTTGAGCATACCAGGCGCCGGCAGCGCCGCTGCCAGAGCCAGTTCGCGCGGCTCGACCAGGATCCTGACACAGCGGTGCGGAGGGAAATAAGATGTAACTCTACCACGCGATGTTCGGACTGCTTACGCTATCTGTTTGCTCACCCCTGCAGCACGCCAACCTGACGGAGCTTCGTGACGTTCCCTTCTGCCTGGTGTCGTTTCATTACCATTTCAATGTCCGTCCTCCGCTCATAAGCGATACGTCAAGAAGGTTCACTCTTCAGCGGCAGACAACCCTTCCAGGCGCGCACCCTCAAAACGCCCGACCATAGTGAGGATCGATCCTGCATCTGGCATCAGGCAGGCGGCTGTTGCCAGCGCGTCGGCTATGGCGGCGGAATGGGCCGAGACCGAAATCGCGTGCCAGTTTGCTGGAGCAGGCATCCCGGTCGCAGGATCGAGGATATGACCGTCTCTTCCGGCCTGATCGAAGGTTGTGCCCAGAGGAGCGGAGGTGGCGAGCGCACGCTGGCGCAACGCCAGACGCTCGCCCGTTTCCAACCGCACCGGCCATTCGCCGCCCTCCGGCCGTCCGCCGAGCGCACGGAGCTCGCCGGTATCGATCAGGATGTCGGTCAGGCCCTCAGCATTCAGAAGCACGGCGACCCGGTCAGCGACATAACCTTGGCCGATCCCATTCAGCGTCAGCGCCATGCCTGGGTGCAGGGTGATCGCTGCTGCTTCGAACTTCACCTTGTCCCAGCCGGTATTGGCCCGCGCTCGAGCGACTGCCGTCGGATCGGGCCGCCCGCCGCTTGCTGCGGATTCGGCCCAGAGCCTCCAGAGCGGCTGTACGGTCGGATCGAACCGGCCGCCGCTCGCCCGATGGACGGCACCGGCCAGCGACAAACATTCCAGCAGCTCGAAGGGCGGGGCATCAAGATGACCATCGCGGTTCAGCCGCAAAAGCGCGCTCTCCGAACGGTAGAGACTGAGAATGTTTTCCAGGCGGTCGACCTCGGCCATGACGCGGACGGCGATGGCCTCGGCATTTGGATGGTCAAGCCGGATCGAGGCGCGTGCGCCAAGCGCCTGCCCTGCCCACAGGCGGGCAGTGCCCGTATGGGTAGCCGCGGTGGCGGGCAGAGCGGCCAGAGCGGCGGAAATGGCGATCAGGCGGCGTCGAGTGAGCATCATGGGGGTCAACCTCCGGCTGGATGGGGCAGAGCGCGCAGACGGCCGAGATAATCATCGTCGTCATTTCTTTGGTCCGCGCCGGTTTCCACCGGGGTCAGAACCATGGCGTCGGTAATATCGGCGAGCGTCAGCACACGGCCGCCCTGCGCAAGGGCGAAGGCCGCAGCCCCCTCCCGGCTGGAAAAGGGCACAGTTTCGGGGGCACCCATCCCACCCCGCCGGGCCGAGCCAACGACATAGAAAGCCTTGTCGGCTGCAATCCAGTTGCTGTCACCAGGCTGGTCCCATGTCGCCCCTGCAGCCCCCATGTCATTGACATAGATGGCGAGGATCGGCGCAATCTGCTCTGGCCCGCGAGCGTAAGCGATGACATCGCGCACCTGACTGAAGAACAGCGGCGCAGAGCTTCCTTCAAGGAAAATCTGCGCCTTGGGGCCGGGATGCTCCAGAAGGTTCATCTGGCAGTAATGGCCGAGGGTCTCGGGCGTCATATCCAGCGGCGCGATGCTTTGGGCGACGTCCTCCTTGCAGGCGGAAAGCAGCGCCAGCGCGGTGGCGATCATCACGAAGCGAAATCGGTTCGTCATGGGGTCACCTTTCGGAAGGCGGCGACAGCAAGAGCGATGGCGGCCAGCGGCCAGAGGAAAAGCGAAGCGGCCGATTGCCAGAGCGGGATCGCGCCCGCCGCCCCGCCTATGCCGCCGGCGGCAGCCACGGCTTGCGCCGCCGAGAGATTGAAGACGCGAAAGGCGTCGGCCGGATTGGCGAGCAGAGCGACAGGCAACGCCTGCGTGGTGAAGGCTCCGCCTCCATCTGTGACGATAAGCGCCAGGAGGGCGAGGTCGTAGAGGACCACCGCCACCAGCCAGAGGGCTATGGCCAGCCCCGCGGCCCCGGACGGCCGCCGCGCCAGCGCGGAGAGAGCATAGCCCGCGCCGACAAAGGTCGCGCCGAGCAGGACCGAAGACCAGATCAGCCGCCATAGCGCGCCGAGCCCCTTGATTGCTTCCGGATCGGACCAGACGGCCACCAGCGCCGCCGCACCATATCCGAGCGTCACTGCAAGACCGAGGATCGCCAGATGCGCCAGCAGTTTACCCAGCAGGATCTGCAGGCGCGAGACGGGATAAGTGAGCAGAAGCGGCAACGTGCCGCGCTCCACCTCGCCAGCCACCGCGTCAAAACTCATCAGCAATGCCAGCAGTGGAACGAGATAGACCGCAAGCGAGGTGAGCGAGGCGACCGTCACGGAGAGCCGGTCGACGCCGACATCACCAGTCGGGGCTGAGCCGGCGGCGGCAAGCACCAGAGCGAACAGCACCATCATGCCGGTGGCGATAGAGACCCAACGATTGCGGAAAGCGATGCGGAATTCGCACACAGCGGTGGCGAGGATGCGGTTCATTGCCCGTCCCTCCGGCTGAAATGACTGTAAACATCCTCGAGGCTGGGCGGGATCACGTCGAGATCGACTACGGCGTTCCCGAGCGCTGCGATGCGAGCAAGGAGCGGCAGTTTTTCCGGCTGCGAGCAGCAAAGGCGCAAGAGACCATCCTCGCCCTGCGCGCCTTCGGGAAGGGCCGCCGCCAGCGCCGCCGATTGGCCGGGCGCGGGGCGAACGGAAAAGGCAACCGGAAGCGCAGCGCAGGCCCGTAGATCGGCAAGCGTGCCTTCCGCCACCAGTTCCCCGCCGGAAAGAATGAGAATGCGGTCGGTGCGTGCCTCCACCTCGGTCAGTACATGGGAGGAGAGCAGGATGGCTGTTCCCTCTGCAGCTAGCCCGTCGAGCAGGTCGTAGAAGTCCCGTCGCGACACCGGGTCGAGGCCCGAGGTCGGCTCATCCAGCACCAGGAGGCGCGGGCGACCGATCAGCGTCTGGGCCAACCCCACACGCTGGCGCATGCCCTTGGAATAGGTGCCGATCCGCCGCCGCGCGGCATGGGCAAGGCCCACCCGCGCAAGAAGCTCTATGGCCTGCCGCGGGTTCTCGCCGCGCAGTGCGAGATAGTGGCGAAGCTGCTCCTCCCCGGTCAGGGCTGGATGGAAGGCGACATTTTCCGGCAAATACGCCACCTTCGCCCGCGCGGCGGGCGAACCAGGCGCGGTGCCGCAGACTGAGACTTCGCCACTGTCGAAGGGGATGAGGCCAAGCACGATTTTCATCATCGTCGACTTGCCCGCGCCATTATGGCCGAGCAGCGCCGCGCGCCTTCCCGGCTCCAGCGTCAGGGAGGCAGACTTCAGCGCTTCCACCGATTGGAAGCGCTTAGTGAGCCGAGAGATTGTCAGGGTCGGTGTCATCATAATTTCCTTCAGTCCAACGCCCGGTGGCCTCTGCCTCATAGGCAAGGATTTCGAACGGAACAGGGATGGTCAGGGGCCGCATCAGCGGCGCGCCGTCGCGCACACCTCCGGGCAGCGTGGCGGGAAAGTCCCGCTGGCTCCAGCGCACGATCTGCACGGCGGGCGAGCCTATGAGCAGGCTCGCCGCCGGCTGCGACCAGAGGATCTGGTCCATCAGGTCGTTGGGTCGATAAAAGCTGTCGGCGATGCCGTCGCCGTTGAGGTCGAAGGCCGGATGGTCGGACCAGAAATTGCCCCGGCCCTCATGGCTCCACTCCATGTTGTGGGTGCCGACATATTTCACCTGCTCGCGGTTGGCGATGAAGGCATTGCCGGTCAGCACGTTCTTCTCCGAGCCGGCGGTGAAATGGATGCCGATGCCGCAGCCCTCGAACCGGTTGTTCCAGATCAGATTCTTGTGGGCATTGTAGATGAAGAGGCATTTCTTCGTGCCGCCGCGCACCAGATTGCCGGTGACATCGGCATTGTTGGCATAGTTCAGCATCAACCCGTGCTCGCGGTCGCCGAGACTGAGATTGTTCAGGATCTTTGCCCGGTTGGAGAACATGATAGCGAAGCCGAGATGATTTCCCACCGAGACATTGCCGGAGACCTCGGTGTTGCGGGTGTACATGAAGTGCACGGCGAAACGCAGGTCGCGCATGGTGTTGCCGCGATAGACACTGTCGGCGCTGGCATTGGAAAAGATGCCGTCGCGACCGTAGCGGATGACATTGCCCTCCAGCAGCGTGCCGGGGCTGTTCCAGACATAGATGCCGTTGCCGCGCTCGTTCATGCGGGGACTGCGGGTGCCGACGATGTCGTTCGCCGTGACAGTGGCGTTGCGACCGCCGTGCACGTCTATGCCGTGCATGTTGTCGATGACGAGCAGTTTTTTGATGCGGGTACGGTCAGCGCCCTCGAGGATTTTCACACCTGAATCGAGGTCCTGGTTCACGCGGCCCGAGCCGGTGACGGTGAACCCTGTCAAGGTCACGTCCGGCGCGGTGATCGTCACCACGCTGCCCTGCCCGAGCCCATCCACGATCGCCTCGCGTGGGCCAATGATGGTGAGTGGCCGGTCGATGGTGACGGGGCCGGCATAGGCCCCGTCGGTCAGTGTGAGCACATCGCCGGATTTAGCGCCGGCGATGGCGGCAGCGAGACTGCCCGTACCCGGCACGACCGCACGCTCCGCCGCCGCGAGCGGCAAGGCGACAAGAAGTCCGATCAGGAAGACGGGCAGGCGCATCGATCAGGCGCCCTTCGGTTCCACGAACATGCGGCCGCGCATTTCCATGTGCAGGGCATGGCAGAACCACTGGCAATAGTACCAGTAGACGCCGGGATTGGCCGCGACGAAGGTGACAGAGCTCGTCTGCTGCGGCCCGACCTCCATCGCCACGCCGTGATTGCCCATGGTGAAACCGTGAGTGAGGTCGTCGATCTCGTCGAGATTGGTGACGATGATCGTGACCTCGTCACCCTCCTTCACCGTAAAGCTTTCCTGGCTGAAGCTGGGCGCGACCGAAGTCAGGTAGACGCGAACCTTATTGCCGTCGCGGATCACGGCATCGGTCCATTCGTCGATGTTGACCTCATCGGCCTCGGCCTGCTTGCGCGTTTCGGCCCATAGCGGGTCCTTCCGTTCCCAGACCGAACGGATGTTCGGCAGGATCGAGGGGGCGACGGCGATCGCGTCATGCGGTTCGGCGAAGTTCGGGCCGTCATGCACCAGCACCATCTTGTCACCGGAAATGTCGATCAACTGATCGTTTTCGGGCTTCAGCGGACCGACATTCAGGAAGCGGTCCTTCGAGAACTTGCAAAGGCACACCAGCCAGTCATTGGAGGCGTCCAGCGTCTCGCCCATCACCGTCTTCAGGTGGCCGGGCTGGTACTGAACGTCGAGTTTGTCCTTGATCGGGTTGATCTTTTCGCCGGCATAGGCGCGGATGGCCTCCTCGATGTTCCACTTCACCACCTGGCTGTCGAGGAAGAGCGAGGTATAGGCGTTGCCGCGCCCGTCAAAAGCGGTGTGCAACGGGCCGAGGCCAAGTTCCGGTTCCGCCACCACGGCGCTGCGCGGCTCGGCATTCTCGTAGAACAGGGCATCGAATTTCGTCACATCCAGCACGGTGACGGTAGGCGAAAGCTTGCCGGCGACGCACAGGTGCTTCTTGTCCGGCGCCATGTTGCAGCCGTGCGGATTGTTGGCGATTGGGATGTAGCGCGTGAAAAGGGATTTGGCCTCCTTGCGCCCGTCCACCACCTTGACGCCGTTGATCTCCTCGTACTGCCCAGCCGCAATGGCCTTCTCGATCTCAGCGAGGTTGAAGACGACGACATGGTCCATCTCGGATTTGGTCATCTCCTCCAGCGACATGCCCATTTCCGAGTTGTAGCTGGTCGAGAACGCCCACTTGCCCTCATAGTCTGCATCGCAATTGTCGAGGTTGCCCGATACCTTCACCTGCCAGGCCACGTCCCATTTGTCAGCGTCGACGGCGGTGAAGATGTTCACATAGGTCGATACGTCCTTCATGGTCGAGCCGTCATTGACGAGCGGCGCTTCGTCCTCGCCGTTGCAGAACACGTAGTTCGAACGCGGCCATTTCTGCGGACGCATGCCATGGATGCCCTTGGCGTTGGGTATCTCCAGGATGGCGTCGGTCTTCATCACGTCGCAGCGCACGCGCGCCACGCGCGTATTGGCCTTATCGTTCATGAACAGGTAGCGGCCGTCATATTTGCCGTCGGTGAAAGACATATGGACGTGGTGCAGGTCGCCGTTGTCGTGAATCTTCTTGCCGTTGGCGGCAAGCTGCTTTTTCGTCTTCTCCGTCATCGTGCGCTGGTGGATGTGGATCGATTCATTGGTCTGACCCCAGCCGGTGGCCGAGCAACGATTGAACACCGGAACCCGCATCAGTTCACGCATCGAGGGGATGCCGAGAATGCGCATCTCGCCGGTCTGACCCGAGGACCAGAAGCCATAATAGTCGTCCAGCTTGCCGGGTGCGACCGAGCCGTCTGATCCGGCAGCGGCACGGGCCGGGGTAGCCAGCCCTGCAGCTCCGAGGCCCAGCGCGGTCGGCCCCATCGTGCCGGCCAGGATGGCGCTGCCTGCCGTGGCGCTGAAAAGTGCTCGGCGGCTTAGTCCCTTGTTTTCCTTTGATTCCATCATCGGGTTCCTTTTTTGTTTGAACCTTGGCTTCGATTAAACTTTGGCGGCGGGTTGGTGGATCGGGGCACCCCCCGGGCTTGCCGCCAGCTTCGCCCGCGACTTCAACTTCTTGATCACGACGGGGCAGACGATTTCGGACTGATAGAGCACCTGGCAGTGCAGGCAGTTGATGCACTCGTTTGGATTGATCTCGCCGGTCCGATGGATCGCTTGCACCGGACATTGGTTGGCGCAGCTCTGGCAGGGGTTTCCGCATTCATGGTAGCGTTTGAGCCAGTCGAACATTCGCATGCGCGCGGGGATGGCCAGCGCCGCTCCCAGTGGGCAGAGGTAACGGCAGTAGAACCGTTCGACGAAGAGCCCGGCGACGAGTAGTGCTGCGGCATAGGCCACGAACGGCCAGGCGCGGATGAATTTCAGGATGATCGCGGTCTTGAACGGCTCGATCTCGGCCAGGTGTTCGGCCTGCTCGACGCTGATCAGCGAGACGCCGAAGAGGCCGAGGAAGATCATGTATTTGATCGGCCAGAGCCGCTCATGCAGGCCCCAGGGAAGCGTCCATTGCGGGATACGCAGTTTGCGCGCAATCTGGTTGGTCAGTTCCTGCAGGGCACCGAAAGGGCAAAGCCAGCCGCAATAGGCCCCCCGTCCCCAGAAGAGCAGCGCTGCAGCCACGGCAAACCACAGGATGAAGGTGAGCGGGTCCAGCAGGAAAGCCTGCCAGCTGAAGCCGTTGACGAAACTCCCGAACAGCGCCATCAGGTTGACGACCGAAAGTTGTGCGTTGGCGTACCAGCCGAGGAAGACCAGCGTTACCGCCAGGAAGCCCATGCGGAAGATGTAGAAGGCCTTGGCGCTCCTGACCACATAGGTCTGGAAGAAGAACACCCCCGTCAGCACCACAAGCATGGCGCCCAGCACGACAATCTTCAGCTTCGAGTCGTTCCAGATGCGTTTCCACAGGTCGGCCTGCGCCGCCCCCTCGCCACGGTCAACGACAGCGGCAACGTCCTTTGCCGGCGGCGCAGCGGCGCGCAGGTATTTCTGCGGCAACTGGTAGCCGAGATCGAATGTGTGGAAGACCTTCTCGATTGGCCCGACCTCACGCTGCGCCAGAAGCTGGATGCGGAAGGGCTTTGCCGGATCGAAGCCGAGGCCGGCGGGAATGCGGAACAGGTCCATCTCGTTGAATTCCGGCGCGCCGGCAAGCGCGATGGCTCCGAGGCGACGATGGTCGCGATCACGAAAGCGAACGGAAACATCGTCCTGAATCAGCACGATGCGATCGAAGATGCCGCCGCGCACATAGCCTGAGCCCTTGAAGGAATAGAGCCCGCGCCCCATCAAGGCGACCGCGTGCTCGCCCTCGCCCAGCCAGCCCTGGAGGTTGGCCTCCTCGGCCGACCCGAGAACGGCCTTGCCGATGGAGGGGACCGAGACCAGCGCCGCCTGCATCTCGATAAACGTGCTTTCCGGAGCTTGCGCGATCGCGCGGTCGCGCGCGCGCTCGTCTGGATGCCCGGCGAAAGCCGTATTGACCTGCGCCACATCAAGTGCCAGCCGGCGCAGCGTGCCGTCACCCTCTGCCTCGGCCCAGTCGGCCGGCGAGGCGGCTGCGGGATCGATCATAAAACGCGGGCCGGCATTGTCCGTTTCCGGCGCCAGTCCGCCAAGGCCGTGCGCACGCGCAACCTTAAGCCCCGAGCGGACGATCGAATCGTCGATCACCATGACGGTCACGGTCGCGCCCGAGATGATATCCACCTCATGCGCCGTGCCGCCGGATTTCGCCTCGGCGACGAGGTCGAGACCGGCGTAACCGGCAACCAGCGCCTTTACCTTGGCATCCGGAATGCCGATGAGGACGATGGGTTCCGAGTGTTTCACCAAGCGGACGCCAAGGATCTTCGCATCCTTGTCCACCGCCACGAGGGCATGGATCGGCTTGCCGGAATAGCCGGTCGTTCCGACGAAATCCGAGGTGATAAAGACCCAGGCCACCGTCTGCCCGCCCTTCAGAACGGGGGCAACCGCCAGATCGTCGCGCACGGCACCGAAACCGTCCGCTCCCGGCACAAGATCCGAAGCTGTGGCAGCGGGCAGATACTCCTGCAACACCGCAGCCGCGCTGGCGGATACCGCGACGCACAGGCTGGCGCAGAGCAGAAGGACAAGACGGAAGAGTTTCATTCCAAGGCGTTTCCCGCAAATCGTTGTCGGAGCATTGGAACGTTGGCGCAGAGCGGTCGTTGATCTGGCTCAAATAAGCGCTGCTTGGTCGACCGAAGTCTGAGGTCGGCGCAAAATTTCGTGCGCGCAGCGGTTGCCAGGCGGACTTGAAGGGGATTTGCGTCGCTTTCCCCATGGCCGGCGCGAGAAGATGTGCTTTCGAAGCGGGTTGTGCCGGCTTATGGCCTGTCCCTCCACTCCCCCAATGGTTGCGAGAGAATAGCAGGCGGTACGTCCCGCCATAGCAATCAGGCGGGGTGCGACGAATTGGGCTCAGCTTGTGGAACAGGAAATTGACCGCCGCCATGACTGATAAGGTCACGACGGCAACGGCGCCGCCTTGGAACAGTACAAGCGTTTCCGAGATCAGGCGCCGGCCGGATTGTGTGCGCGAACATTCCTTAAGCCCCGCCTCGTCGAGTTGGGCAAAAGCGAAACTGCTGGACAGATCTGTTGGAAGCCTCACTCAACCGAACGCGCGGTCGGTGGCGCGGCGACGCTGGCAGATGCTTCACTCCTGGAGAAACGAGGAAACAGAATCTCGTTTTCCAGATGCATATGCGTGACCAGATCGTCGCATAATTTTCGAAGACCGATGTAAAGAGCCGTCCAGGACCGACAGGCGTCGCCCGGAAGTGTAAAGCCATGCGTCAGATGCTCGATCGCGGCGAGGCTTCGGCCTTCGCCCGTGTGATCGTCTCGCATGCTGGCGATCAAGTGTTCGATATCCGGATCCGGCTCGTGGCGCATCATCGGAAAGAGAGCGAGCTCTTCCCGAGCCATGTGGGGGAGAAGGTGATCCTTAAGATCGACCAGTGCCTCTGCAAGGCCCAGGGGCGCGGAGCTATGCGAGCCGTGAACGTGCTCTACCTTTTGGGAAAGCGGGATCAGCCATTCCAAATCGTTGCGGTGCGTCTGGTGATATCGCTCAAGAATGTGTGTGATAAGCTCGCTGGTGCCATCCGGGGCGTCGCGCCTTGCTGCAAGCTCGAGCGCCTGAAGACGAGCAAGAAGATCATCCGCTTCTATGCCGGCATCTGCTGCCGCATCCGCAAGCGACACGTCGCCGCCACAGCAAAAGCTGATACCTTGCTGCCGGAAAAGTTCGGCTCCGCCCGGAAGTTCGCATGCGATCACTCCGACCGCGGTGTCCAAGTTATATTCAGTCAATGTGCTCTCCTTGATGCCTGAGAGGTCACGATCCGCAAGAGATGTTGAGGCGGGACCGATTCATGACCCTGTGATCGAGCGAGAAGCTGAGGTACTTTGTCTGATCGTTCTTTGTCGAAACGCAACTTCAATGGAGAGGCCGCACCATTGCCGCATTTCCCCCTACTCAGGCACGAAGGCATCTAAGAGATGGGATCGCCGCTGCTGCCGAGCCCTGCGCGCGCGTCGGTGCAGCCGAACCTCTCCCTCCCGTTCTGACGGGTCGAGATATCGTTCGAGCAGGGATTCGCGGACGCAACGACAGCGATGACGATCTGAACGATAGTCAGAAACCCTGGCCGGCACTTAGGTGACGGCGGCGCCAGTTGGCCAGGCGCTCGCGATCAAACGAGAAGACTTCGTCGATCACGGTGCCATCGGCAGACACGGTCCCCGTCCAGAGGCGACCGCCGCATCGCAGCGTCAGCCTGAATGTTCCAAGGTGCTCCCCCTGACCGATCTCAACCTGGCTCTTGACTTCTCCGCGGCTGAGGCGGCTCCTCAGCTCCGTCGGCGGCAGACGCAACGCCGATGACATCGTTGCCGCCGGCACGGAAAAATCCCCACCGGTATCGCGCTCGACGCGCAGAATTCGCCGGTTTGTCAATGTCAGCATTGAACTGCTCTTTCCGACGATGCGTCTTTTACCGCGCTCCGCGGTATGCCAGGTCGCTGCAGACGATCGCGCGATATCTCGAGGCGAAGCGCAAGATGATCGAGCAAAGATCCAGCATCGACGCCAACGGCCGGCATGCTGGCAAACAGTTCGGCGACCTCAATCGTGCAATCGCATAACGTCTGATCCATCTCTTCCATCTCGATCATTTTGCCCCCTCCGCTGTGCTCGATCGTCCTGCAGACTGACGCTCTTCGGGAAATCTTGCGATCTTTGTTACGCTTGAGACGGTGCGCCCTCTTTGCGCTGACGCAAACACCCAATTGCTGCAACCCCCAACTTCACCTACATTGACCAAGTGGTAAAAAAGACGCGTTCCAAGACGCGCAATCAATCAGAGGGGAATTTGATGCATAGCAATTCCTTCACTTTCGCCATTTCCAGAAGAACCCTGATCAAAGCTGCCGGCGCCTCCGCCGTGGTGGCCGCGGCGGGTCTGCCGAGTCGTCTGTTCGCTGCGGACCCGATAAAGGTGGCGGCCATCTATACCGTCCCGGTCGAGCAGCAGTGGGTCAGCCGTATCCACAAGGCAGCTAATGCCACCAAGGAGCGCGGCGACATCGAATATGTCTATTCGGAAAACACCGCGAACAACGATTACGAGCGCGTCATGCGCGAATATTGCGAGGCCGGCCACAAGCTGATCCTGGGCGAGGTTTTCGGCGTCGAGGATGCCGCCCGGGCCGTCGCCAAGGACTATCCTGATGTCGCCTTCCTGATGGGCTCGAGCTTCAAGCCCGATGCCGCCGTACCGAACTTCTCGGTTTTCGACAACTATATCCAGGACGCATCCTATCTGTCCGGCCTTATCGGCGGCGCGATGACCAAATCCAAGAACATCGGCATGGTGGGAGGCTATCCGATACCGGAGGTCAACCGGCTGATGAACGCATTCATGGCAGGCGTGAAGGAAGTGGCCCCGGACACCAAGTTCCAGGTCGCCTTCATCGGCTCGTGGTTCGATCCGCCCAAGGCCAAGGAGACCGCATTCGCTCAGATCGATGGCGGTGCGGACCTTCTGTATGCCGAGCGTTTCGGCGTGTCCGACGCCGCCAAGGAGAAGAAGATCCTGGCCATCGGCAATGTCATCGATACACAGGCGGACTATCCGGACACCGTTGTCGCCTCGGCGCTGTGGCATTTCGAATCGACGCTCGACAAGGCGATCGCCGAAGTGAAGGCCGGCACTTTCAAGGCCGACGACTACGGCGTCTATTCCTTCATGAAGAACGGCGGCTGTTCGCTAGCACCTCTCGGCACCTTCGACAGCAAGGTTCCGGACGACATCAAGGCCAAGGTCGCGGAGAAGGAAAAGATGATCAAGGACGGCTCGTTCACCGTCGAGATCAACGACGCCGAGCCGAAGTCGAGCTAGCCCTCCCTTCCTCCCGTTCATGGGAAAGGTGGGTGGCAGTGCCGGACGAGGGATTAGCCTTCGCGGGCAGCGACCTTCTCTCCCTGGACGGGAAAAAGCCTCTCCCGCAACGCCACATCCGGTCACCGACGTGTCCAGCAATCCCGCCCTTCGTCTTTCCCGCATCAGCAAGCGTTTCGGCCCGCTCAAGGCCAACGACGCCATTTCCTTCGAGCTGAAGCGGGGCGAAGTCATCGCACTTCTTGGGGAGAACGGTGCCGGCAAGACGACGCTGATGAACATTCTCTTCGGCCACTACGTCGCCGACGAGGGAACCGTCGAGGCCTTTGGCAAGCCGCTTCCGCCGGGAGATCCGCGCGCGGCCCTTGATGCCGGCATCGGCATGGTCCACCAGCACTTCACCCTCGCCGACAACATGACGGTGCAGGAAAACATCGCGCTTGGCACGCAGAGCCTCTGGCGCATGCGGCTCGACCGGGCCGCAGCGCGGCGGCGCATCGAGCAACTGTCCGCCGATTTCGGCCTCGCCGTCGATCCCGCAGCCATCGTCTCCACCCTTTCGGTCGGCGAACGCCAGCGCGTCGAGATCCTGAAGGCCCTTTATCGCGAAGCACGCATCCTGATCCTCGACGAGCCGACGGCCGTTCTGACACCCGCCGAGACCGACGCACTTTTCCGGACGCTGAAGCTGCTCGTCGCCAAGGGCCTGTCGATCATCTTCATCTCCCACAAATTGCACGAAGTGATGGCTGTCAGCGATCGTGTGCTGGTTCTGCGCTCCGGCCAGCTCGTCGGCGAGCGCGAAACAGGCTCGACCGATCGCAAAGAACTGGCGGCCCTCATGGTTGGCCAGGAGGTCAGGCCGGCGGAGGTCAGCCCGGTGACACTGGGTGCACCGCTGCTGGCGCTCGAACGCGTCTCCACGACGCCTTATAACGGGGCCGGCCTCGATGAGGTATCGCTCACGCTCACAGCCGGTGAAATCACCGGCCTTGCCGGCGTTGCCGGCAATGGCCAGGCTGTCCTTGCTGCCCTCATCGCCGGCACCCGGCGTCCAACCGGCGGCGGCATTTCCATCGCCGGGCGGGAAGTCGCCGACTGGTCGCCACGCGTCGCGCTCGCCCATGGCGTGGCCCGGATTCCGGAAGACCGCCACGCTTTCGGCAGCATCGGCGACATGAGCGTGACGGAGAATGTCATCGCAGAACGCTACCGGAGCCCGCGGTTCAGCCGCATGGGCTTCCTGAACTGGAAGGCTGCCCGCCGCTTCGCCGAGAAACTCATCACCGACTACGAGGTCAAATGCCCCTCGCCCGAGGCCCGCATACGCCTGCTCTCGGGCGGCAACATGCAGAAGCTTATCCTCGGCCGGGCCCTTGATCCCGACCCGGCGGTCATCCTTGCAAGCCAGCCGACCCGCGGCCTCGACGTCGGCGCCGTCGCCTATGTACACCGCATGCTGCTTGAAGCGCGAGCCAGGGGCGCGGCGATATTGCTGATTTCGGAAGACCTCGAGGAAGTCCTGGCATTGTCCGACCGCATTATCGTCATGTCCAAGGGACGCCTTTCGACGCCGTCTTCGCGCGGCGAACGCAGCATTCGGGAACTGGGAGAGTTGATGGCAGGTCATAGCGGGGAGCACAGCGACCATGCGGCTTGAGCCGAAGCCCGCACTGTCCTTGGCGGTCACCTTGATGTTTCCGCTGGCAGCCATCGCCACAACGCTGTTGCTGACGTCGATGCTGGTTCTCGCCGCTGGCGCTTCGCCACTGTCCGTCTTCTATCTCGTGGCCAGGGGCGCGGCCGGCTCACAGTTCGCGCTCATGGAAACCCTGACCCGCGCGACGCCGCTGATCTTCACCGGCCTAGCGGTAGCCGTCGCCTTTCGGGCCAAGCTCTGGAACATCGGCGCGGAAGCCCAACTCTACATCGGTGGCGTCGTCACCGTGGTGCTGGGAACCGGCGCACTGCCGCTACCTTCGGTCATTCTGATCCCGGTGATCATGGTCGCCGTCATGGCCGCAGGCGCGCTGCTTCTGCTCGGCCCGGCCGTGCTGAAGACCCGCTTCGGCGTCGACGAGGTGGTCACCACGCTGCTGCTCAACTTCATCGTCCTGCTGTTCGTGTCGATGCTGCTTGAAGGTGTGCTCAAGGATCCGATGGGGCTCGGCTGGCCGCAATCGCAGAAGGTCATCGCTGAAGCCCAACTGCCGCGCCTCATCCAGGGCAAGCGCCTGCACTACGGCTTCGTCATCGCCCTTGCTTCGGCCGTTCTCGTGTGGGTCGTCATGAAAAAGACGGTTCTCGGCTACGAAATGCGCGCCGTCGGCCTCAATCCCGAGGGCGCACGGTTTGTCGGCATTCTGGTCAACCGGACGCTGATGAAGACGGCGTTGCTTTCAGGCGGTTTGGCAGCCCTTGCGGGCTTTTCCGAAGTCTCGGGGCTCAAGGGCAACCTGACGCTCGACCTGTCGCCGGGCTACGGCTACACCGGCATCGTCGTCGCGATGCTCGCCATGCTCAATCCGCTCGGTGTCATCGCATCGGCCATCTTCGTCGCCGGCATCTTCGTCGGCGCCGATGCCATGAGCCGTGCAGCCAAGGTGCCGAGTTACATAGCCGACGTCATGGTCGCCACCTCGCTGCTGACGATGGTTGTCGCGATCCTTCTGACGCGATTCCGGATCAGGTGGAGGTGACATGGACGCTCTCGAAATCCTCTTCACCGCCTCTTTCTGGGTTGCCGCCATCCGCATAGCATCCCCGCTGATCTTCGCGACCATGGGCGAGTTGATCTGCGAGCGTGCGGGCGTTCTCAACCTGGGCATCGAGGGGATCATGACGGCAGGCGCTTTCGCCGGCTGGTTCACAGTATATTCCGGCGGCGATCTTTGGACCGGCGTGCTGGTCGCAGCGCTTGTTGGCGCCATCTTCGGCCTGTTGCACGCCACGCTCACGGTACCGCTCGGCCTGTCACAGCACGTCGTCGGCATCGGCGTTACGCTGCTTGCCACGAGCCTTACCTATTTCACCTATCGGCTTGCACTGCCCGAGGTGACCTCGCCGCCAAAGATCGAGCCGTTCCAGCCCCTGCCGATCCCGGGCCTGTCCAGCATTCCCGTCGTTGGCGAGGCGCTGTTTACCCAGACGCCGCTGACCTATCTCGCATTCGTATCGGTCGCTGCCGTCGCCTGGATCCTCTATCGCACACCCGTCGGCCTCGCCGTTCGCGCCGCCGGCGAAAACCCGTCGGCGGTCGAGGCGCAGGGCATTTCGGTCACCGGCATCCGCATGGGCGCCGTCGCCGTCGGCAGCGCGCTGATGGCGGTCGGCGGCGCCTTCCTCACCATCTCGGCCTTCAATTCGTTCTTCTTCCAGATGATCAATGGCCGCGGCTGGATCTGCATCGCGCTGGTCGTCTTCGGCTCATGGCGGCCAGGTAAGGCGCTGATCGGCGCCATTTTGTTTGCCGCCTTCGATGCCTATCAGGTTCGCCTGCAGCAGATATCGGGCGGCATCGTGCCCTATCAGGTTTTCCTGATGATGCCCTATGCGCTGTCGATCCTGGCGCTGATCCTGGTTGCACGCCGCGCCACCTATCCCAAAGCTTTGATGATCCCGTACCAGAAAGGCGAAAGATGAGCTTCGACCTGATCGTAAAGGGCGGCACGCTGCCCGATGGAACCGTCGCCGATATCGGCATCAAGGGCGACAGGATCGCCGCGATCGAGCCCAACGTCGATGCCGAGGCCGGTCGTGTCGTCGATGCCTCGGGCAACCTCCTCAGCCAACCGTTTGTCGATCCGCATTTCCATATGGACGCAACGCTGTCCTACGGCCTGCCGCGTACCAATGCCTCGGGCACGCTGCTCGAAGGCATAGCGCTGTGGGGCGAGCTCAAGCCGACCCTGACCCACGAGGCCGTCAAGGATCGTGCGCTGGCCTATTGCGACTGGGCAGTCTCGATGGGCCTCCTCGCCATCCGCACCCATGTCGATACCTGCGACGACCGGCTCCTTGCGGTGGAAGCGCTGCTCGAAGTCAAGAAGGAGATCGCGCCCTATATCGATCTCCAGCTCGTCGCCTTCCCGCAAGACGGGCTCTATCGCTCGGCGAATGCGCGCGAGAACACCATCCGCGCCCTCGACATGGGCGTCGACATCGTCGGCGGCATCCCGCATTTCGAGCGGACCATGTCCGACGGCACGCGTTCCGTTACCGAACTTTGCGAGATCGCGGCCAAGCGCGGCCTGATGGTCGACCTGCATTGCGACGAGACCGACGACCCGCTATCGCGCCATATCGAGCAGCTTGCCTATGAAACCCAGAGGCTCGGCCTGCAAGGCCGGGTGGCTGGCTCGCACCTCACCTCGATGCATTCGATGGACAACTACTACGTCTCGAAGCTGCTACCGCTGATTGCGGAAGCCGGTGTCTCGGCGATCCCCAATCCGCTCATCAACATCATGCTGCAGGGGCGGCACGACACCTATCCCAAGCGCCGCGGCCTGACGCGCGTGCCCGAGATGCTGAAGGCCGGCATCCGCACCGGCTGGGGTCAGGATTGCGTGCTCGATCCGTGGTACTCCCTCGGCACAGCCGACATGCTCGACGTCGCCTTCATGGGATTGCACGTCGCCCAGATGTCCTCGCCCGCGGACATGCGCACCTGCTTCGACATGGTCACAAAGGTCAATGCCGAGATCATGGGGCTTGATCATCTCGGCCTGGCCGTCGGCAAATCGGCAAGCCTCGTCGTGCTCGATGCGGGCAACCCCATCGAGGCGGTGCGCCTGCGCGCCGAGCGGCTCTGTGTCGTCGCGAAGGGCAAGGTCGTGGCTGAGCGCGAGAAGCGCGATACGGCCCTCTCCATCAAGGGCCGTCCGGCGACCATCAACCGCCGCCACGTCGTGCCACCGCAAGCGCTTTGAACGGACTGGACGAGAAAAGCGTCAATACCTCAATGCGCACGCGCCCCGGCTCGATCGAGAGCCGTCGCAAAGCCTTGCAACGAGATCGAGAAAAGAACGGCCGCACCGCCATCGGCGGGCTTGAGCTTCAAAGTGATGCGGGCGGCCGTTTTCATGGGCCGCGCCCGCAGCAAATGTAGGATAGAAGCTCGATACTTCCTCGTTGCCAATCTAGCCGAAGTCGCAACCAAAGCCCGGCGGTCGGGCCCGACCTGATCGACGGGTCGTCTTTCCTTGCCTGTCACTGGCTCCGGATCCACTGCAGGAACTTGCGGATCGCCTTTTCGTTGCCTCGGCGCTCGAGATGGGTAAGGTACCAGCCGCCCGGCTGCATCACGTCGGAGTGAAGCGGAGCCACCAGAGCTCCGCTTGAGAGATCCGGTCCAACGAGGAACTCGGGGACCACCACAACCCCTTGACCGCTGATCGCCGCTTCGATCGCAAGTAGGTTGCTGTCGAAGAGCGGCGAGGTTTTTTGCGATAACCCGGTTGCGCCGACGCTGGCAGCCCATGTCTCGGCGTCTCCAGTCGTGCCGCTTACCGCGAGAAAGGGGAAATGGCGCAGATCCTCCGGCGCTTTGATCGCACTGGCGATGTCCGGCGAACAAACCCCGACAAGTTTCTCCTGCCTCAATAAGGTGTAGGTCACGCTCGGTCGGTTGGGTGCTTGCGTGTAGATCATCCCGATGTCGGCCCGATCGGGGTTGAATTCCCAGTCCAGAAGGCTCGCATCGAGGCTGATAGCGATTTCCGGCGATGCTTCCTTGAATCTTTGGAGCCGAGGGATGAGCCAGCGGACCGCAACGGTCACGTAGACCTGAACAGTCAGGGAGGCCGGCGTATTCGTCTGGCGGATAAGATCGGTGGTGAGCGCAATGCGGTCCAGAGCGTCCTGGACTACAGGAAAGTATAACGCACCCTCCTTGCTCAACTCGACACGACCGGGAAGGCGCACGAAGAGCGGAATGCCCAGATTGCGCTCCAGAGAGGCGACCTGATGGCTGATCGCCGACTGTGTGACGCGCAGTTCCTCGGCCGCCGCTTTGAAGCTCAGCAGGCGCGCCGCCGCTTCAAAGGCCCTGAGCGTCGTCAAGGGAGGCAGTATCCGCCGGACCATTCTCGCAAATCCACATGAATTTTACTCATGTAGACGTGATTTCTAATCGTTTGCAAGGCGACGGGCCGGTTTTCATACTGCTTGCATAAATCCAAAAATGGGGAACCCGAGATGACACAACATCTTCTGAAGGGCACGGCGCTTGCCGTGGCCATGGCCAGCTGTTGGCCTTTTGCAACCACCGCCTTCGCGCAGCAAAGCTGCGTTCGTGTACTCGGCTACGAGTCCGACGGCGAGAAACAAACCATGGACCCTGCCGCGCTGATCGGCACCGACAGCGTCTACCATATCCGCGCGGTCTACGATCCGCTCGTCGATCGCAGCAACACGATGCAGCCCGTCCCGGTTCTTGCCGAATCCTGGGAATCGAATGCCGATGCGACGGAATGGACCTTTCACCTCCGGAAGGGCGTGAAGTTCCATGACGGTTCCGACTTCGACGCCAAGGATGTGGTCTATTCCTATCACCGTCTTCTCGATCCCGCAGTGTCACCAGGCGGCTTTTCGACGCTCGCCTTCCTGGACGCAGACGGCATCACCGCCGTGGACGATCACACGGTGCGCTTCAAGCTGAGGCAGCCTGTCGTCGAACTGCCGATGCTGATCGCGACAAAATATGCGCTGATGGTTCCGGAAGGGGCCAAGGCCGAAGAGCTACGCGTGAAGGGCAATGGCACCGGCCCATTCATGCAGGAGACCTTTGTCATCAACGGTGCGCAGCGTGTCATGCGCCGCAATCCCGCCTATTGGCGCGCCGACCTGCCGAAGGCCGACTGTCTGGAGATCACCACGAGCCTTGAGCCGACTTCCCGTCTCTCCGCGCTGTTGTCGGGCACGGTCGACCTTTCGCTGACGGTCGATCCGGCGAGCCTCATCACGCTCAAGGACAATCCGGCGGTCGAGCTTGTCGCAACGTCGGGTGCGACGTCGCTCTATCTCGCAGTCTGGACCGACACCCCACCCTTCGACAACATGAAGGTGCGAGAAGCTATGAAGCTCGTCATGGATCGCAAGACGATCCTCGACACTGTGCTGCTCGGCTACGGCGAGATCGGCGCCGATACCCCGATCCCGCCGAGTTCGCCGCTCGGTCTTGGAACGTCGGCAAAGCCGTCCGATGTCGAAAAGGCAAAGGTGCTGCTTGCGCAGGCCGGCTATCCGGATGGTATCGACTTCGATCTCTACACGTCGGACTCCTATCCCGGCATGATGCTGCTTGCTCAGGTCTATGCCCAGATGGCTGCGGCCGCGGGGATCCGAGTCAATGTGATTACCTCACCGGCGGAAGGTTATTGGGACACGATCTGGCTGAAGAAGCCAGCCGTCATCTCCTACACCAGCGCCCGGCCGCCCGCCGAAGCTCTGACACTCTCGCTGAGCAGCAAGTCCGAATGGAACGAGACGCACTGGAAGCGCGGCGATTTCGATGCTCTTGTCGTTAAGGCCGGACAAACGGCTGACGAGAAGGAACGCAACGAGCTCTATCGCGACGCCCAGAGGATCGTCGCTGACGAAGGCGGCATGATCCTGCCTGTCTTCACCTCTGTCGTGGCGGGCCTGCGCAAGGGCTGCACGGGCTACCAGCCGAACGTCGACGTGAACCGCATCGACTATGCGGAACTGAGCTGCGCCGACTAACCGCCGCCTTCCCTCACACAGACAACCGCATCCACGGAGCGTGCCGCTCCGTGGAAGAGGACAGTTGCATGACGATTTCCGCCCTCACCAACTTTATCAACCACTTTGCCGATGCGCTCGACGACGACACGCGCGCCGTCTCGCACGCACATGCGGCAAGGCTGCGCCGGCTAGCCGGCCGTTTGCCGCCCGTCAGGGCCGTGACGCCAAACCGCGTACCGATCCAGTCCGCCTGCGAGGCTGAGCTTCAGTCCTACAGCCCGCATTCACCGCTTGCCCGCGCCCTGGCCACGCTCCTCCCCTCAATCCACGTCACCCGCAGCAAAAACTATCTCGCCAATCCGCCCAGCCGCGATTTCGGCGAAAACTACGGCTATGGCGTCATCTGCGGTCCGGATGGTGGACCACCGGCTCTCATCAAGGATGCAGACATCGCCTTCGGGCTGATGTTTCTGGGGCCGAAAACGCACTATCCCCTTCACCATCACCCTGCTGACGAACTTTACTACACTGTCACCGCTCCCTCTTTCTGGCGAGCTGGGGAAGAGGGCTGGAACGCCCGCGGCGTCGACGAGATCGTCCATCACCCGCCGTGGCTTCCCCATGCAACGCTTTCAGCGGAGCGACCGCTGGTGCTGCTCTATGTGTGGGAAGGCGATCTCCATACCGATGCCGCCTTCATTCCCGACACCGTGACGGCGGATGCGGCACTCTCTTTTGTGGGGCTCGTTGCCAAATGAGCGTCTTTCGCCTTATAGCCAGTCGGATCCTGTTTTCGGCCCTGACCCTTCTCCTCGTTTCGATCGTGATCTTCCTGATCCTCGAGGCGCTTCCGGGTGACGTCGCCACGCGTATCCTGGGGCGCGACGCGACCGCCAAGGCGCTCGAAGTGCTGCGCGGCCAGCTCCATCTCGATGAGCCCGCCCTTACTCGCTATTTTCAATGGCTCGGCGATTTCCTTTGGGGAGACCTCGGAGTGTCGATCGCAACCGGCAGACCGATCGCAGATGTTCTCGGCCCCCGCATCGTCAACACGGTGCTTCTGTCGCTCTTCGCCTTCGCGATCTATCTGGTGTTGGCAGTGGTTCCGGCAATCGTCCAGGCGACGAACCGGGGCAAGGCGATCGACAACATCATTTCGGTGGTCACTCTCGTCTTGCTGTCGCTTCCTGATTTCCTGCTCGCCACGATCCTGCTCTTCCTCTTTGCCGTCGCTGTGCCGATCCTGCCGGCGCTGGCAACGATCTCGGAAGCCAGCACGTGGCAGGAGATCCTGCGCGCCATGGTTCTGCCCGCGGTCACGCTTGCCATCATGATGGCCGTCTATGCCATCCGCGTCCTGCGCGACAGCCTGATCGAAGTGCTGCGATCGGATTACATTCGTCTGGCCGAACTCAAGGGTTTGCGCGCCCGTGCGGTGCTCTTTCGCCACGCATTGCCGAACGCAATCGTGCCGGCACTCAACGTCACGGCGCTCAACCTCGGCTTCCTGATAGGCGGAGTGGTCATCGTCGAGAGGGTATTCTCCTATCCGGGGTTCGGCACGCTGCTCATCGATGCCCTGCAACTGCGCGATATTCCGTTGATCAAGGCAACCGTGATGATCAGCGCCGCCGTCTATGTCGCCGCCAATCTCGTGGCGGATATCTGCGCCATTCTGCTTCAACCGCGCCTGAGGGCAAGCCGATGACCCTGATCACTTCCAACCCGCCCAAAAGTGTCGCCGGCCGCTGGTTAGATGCCGACCGCTGGCGTGCGACACCTGGCCCATTCAAACTCGGAGCGATCATCCTCGTCGCCCATGTTCTCTTCGCGATCATCGGCGTCGTCTGGACCCCTTATGGCTTTGCCCAGATGGGAACCGGCCTGCCGCTTTCAGGCGCGTCCTGGCAGCACCCAATGGGCCTCGACCAGATCGGCCGTGATGTCTTCAGCCGCTTCATGCATGGCGCGCATATCGTGCTGCTGCTCTCCTTTGCCGGTACGATGCTGGGCATGGTGGCCGGAACCACCCTCGGTCTGCTGTCAGGCTATATCGGCGGCTGGTTCGACGAGATTACTCAGCGCATTGTCGAAGCCATGATCAGCATCCCCTTCCTCGCGCTCGCCCTGGTGATAATCATCGCCGCCGGACCGGCGCTTGCGGGTGAACCGGTGCTCATCGTCTTCGTCGTCGGTCTCGTCTATGCACCCCGTATCACCCGCATCGCTCGTGCCGCTGCGATGGAGATCGCGACACGCGAATATGTCGCCATTGCTGAACTGCGTGGCGAGGGCGTTTGGTCCATCGTCTTCCGCGAGATCCTTCCCAACGCCGCCAACGTGCTGCTCGTCGAATTTTCGCTTCGCCTCAGCTATGCGCCGATCTTGATCGGGGCGCTCGGCTTTCTCGGCTTCGGAATTCGCCCACCCACACCCGAATGGGGGCTGATGATCAGCGAAAACCGCAACCTTCTGATCGCCTCGCCCGTGACGGTTTTCGGGCCTGGCCTTGGCCTTGCCTCCCTCGTTATCGGTTTCAACCTGTTCACCGACGGCCTGTCGCGCATGCTCGGCCAGCGACCCATCGCGGGAGCCTGATATGAAAAGCCTTATCGAAATCCGCAATCTCAACATCGCCTACGGCGGACCCTCCGGCTGGACCAATGTTGTCCAAGACGTGTCCTTCGAAATCGGCCGGGGCGAAGCCTTTGGCCTTGTCGGGGAATCGGGCTGCGGCAAATCCACCGTCGCTTACCGCCTGCTTGGCTACGGCACGATCAACAGCCTGGTTCAGACCGGTGAAGTCCTGTTCGACGGAACCGACCTTCTGAAACTCGACGCCGGTGCCTTGGCGCGACTGCGCGGCAACCGGATTGCGTTCGTGCCGCAGAACCCGACGACCTCGCTCAGCCCCGGGATGCGGGTCGGGTCGCAGATCCGCGAGATGATTGCGACGCATCGGGCACTGCCGGAGGGCATGACGATGGAACGCCGCATCGTCGAGCTCTTTGCGCTGGTCGGTCTGCCGGACGTCAGCCGCCGGTATCCGCATGAGCTTTCCGGCGGACAGCAGCAGCGCGTGACGATCGCAATGGCGGTGGCCTGCAATCCTGATCTGCTGGTGCTCGACGAACCGACGACCGGCCTCGACGTCACCACGCAGCGCCAGATCATCCAGCTTCTTCGCGATCTTAGAACCCGGATCGGGATGGCGATGCTCTACGTTACGCATGACTTGGCGCTGCTGGCACAGATCGCCGACCGTGTGGGCGTCATGTATGCCGGCCAATTAATTGAGGTCGCGCCGTGCGACAGACTTCTGCAAACCCCGGCACACCCCTATTCCCGCGGTCTGATCGGCTCGATCCCGACCATCGACGGCACGGACAGGCAGGCGCTCGGCCTGCGCGGCGTGCTGCGCCGCGACCAGATGGCCGGCGGCTGCAAATTCGCGCCGCGCTGCGATTTTGCGACCGCCGCATGCCGCACCATGCCGCAACTGCTGGAGCCGATCGGGGTCGCACGGTTCATCGCTTGCATGAGGTGGCGGGAGGCGGCCGCGCCACAAACAGCGGCCAGTGCGGTCAGGTCTGGGATAAAGGGCGCCCTGAAGAGCGATCGCCTGCTCGCGGTAACCGGCCTGAACCTCTCATACGGGGATCCCGGCATCCTCGATCGGCTTGTCGGTCGGACGAGCCCCTCCGTCGTACGCGAAATCGACCTTGAACTGCGCGCCGGCGAGGTGGTCGCTCTCGTCGGTGAATCCGGCAGCGGCAAGTCGACGATAGCTCGGGCGATCAGTGGCCGGCTCCCACCACGCGCTGGCGTGATCAGCCTCGATGGCAACCTTCTCACGTCGACCTTGAAAAACCGCTCGGTCGAGCAACTGCGACAGATCCAGTACATCTTCCAGAACCCAGACGCGTCGTTGAACCCCCGACGCCCTATCCGGGCGATCCTCCAACGCCCGCTGAAACACTTCGGCATCGGGTCCGACGGTCAGACGCTTGAAGGCGTGCTGGAGAGCGTCGGCCTCCATGCAGGTTATCTCGACCGCTTTCCGGAGCAGCTTTCGGGCGGCGAGCGCCAGCGCATCGCCATCGCCCGAGCACTTCTGGTCCGCCCCAAAATTCTGATCTGCGACGAAATTCTGTCGGCGCTTGACGTCTCGGTGCAGGCAAGGATTGTCGAACTGCTGCGCTCGCTCAAGGAAAAGCACGCTGTCGCAATGCTGTTCATCTCGCACGACCTTGCTGTCGTGCAACAGCTCGCAGACCGGGTCACTGTGCTTTATCGCGGCGAACTCATGCAGCTCGGTGACACCGCCACGCTTCTAGAGAACCCGCTGCATCCGTATACCGAAATGCTGCTCGAAGCGGCGCCGGCACTCAAGAAGGACAGCTACGTTTCTCGCCCGCCGACCGTGCCGACGTCGAAAGGCGCACCGGGCATCGGCTGTCCGCTTGCCGGGCGCTGCCCACGTCAGGTGGGTAGCATCTGCGCCGATATGCCCCCACCAGTGCAAAAGACAGGCACCGGGTATATCCGCTGCCACATTCCTGTAAGCAAGTTGCCGACCCGGGTGGTTCAGTCAGAACAAAAACAACTGGCGTGAGACAAACAGCGGCACCACGCTCGTAATGATCACAGATCGAGCTTCGGGTCGGAGCGGCTTCTCCCTGTGGTCAATTGAGCGTGCTCCGCAAATCGTGACGATGGGCTGGTGCTCGTCATCCTCATCTTTCGCTCAGCCCGGCGCTCGGCGCTTTCGGGATCGGTCGCAGGCCGAGGGGTTCGGCCTGCAGGCAATGATCGGCATCGCGGCCAACCTCTTTGCGTCGATCGTATGCGCAGCGCTGCCCGCGCGTCCGATTCAATCAGCCCTCCGCCAATAGGGGGCGGAGGGCCAAGGCACAAAAGACTGGTGGAGAGGCTTACCGCTCGATCATGCGGTTCCAGCGCTTGTTCCACTCCTGGCGGCTCTTGTTGATCGCATCCCAATCGAGAACCTTCGCCGTTTCCATGTTCGTCTTGAAGGTGGCGAGCTTTTCGTTGGCCTCGGCCGTGCCGGCCTTGGCGTTCTTGTTGGACGGGATGATGTTGCCGTGGTCGAGCGCAAGGCCCTGCGCTTCTGCCGACAGGAGATAATGCGCAAGCTTCTGGCTCAGCTCCGGTTCGCTGTTGTTGGCGATCACGCATTCGGTTACGGCGAGAACGACGGAGCCTTCCTTCGGCTGCGCGTATTCGACCGGAATGCCCTTGTCTTTCAAGTTGTTGACTGCCGTCGGTGTCAGCGGGAAGATCGCGGCTTCGCCGGTCTGGACCATCTCCGAGATCTTGGCGGAGCTCGGAATAAACTCGATGACGTTCTTGCCGATCGTATCGGAGAACGTCTCGAAGCCGGGCTCGACATTGGTCTCGTCGCCGCCCTGGATGCGGTTGAACATCAGGAAGGCATGCAGGCCGAAACTCGAGGCCGAGGCGGACTGGAACACCACGGCATTTTCGAACTTCGGATCGGCCATGTCCATCCAGGAGCTCGGTGCCGGCCAACCCTTTTCGTCGAAAAGCTTCTTGTTGTAGGCGAGGCCCGTCATGCCCATGTCGACGCCGATGGCCATATCGTCCTTGAGACGGGCGGCCGGCTGGATATCGGCAAGCACCGGATCGTCAGCGATCTTCTGGCAAAGCCCGGCGCCGATGGCGCGCACCATGACGCCGTCGTCGAGCAGCATGACGTGCATTTGCGGATTATCCTTGGCAGCCGTCGCCTTGGCGAGAATGTCGGCGGAAGTGCCCGGAACGATCACAACCTTGACGTCGTTGGCTTTCTCAAAGGGCGGCAGCACGTGCTCGGTATAGGCACGCTCGAAATTGCCGCCGTTCATACCGATGTAGAGCGTCTTGGTTTCCGCCTGGGCGGCGGTCTGCTGAAGGGCGAGCGCAAGCAGCGCGAGGCCCGAAGTTGTCATAAGGCGTTGGTCAATCATGGTATTCCCCTTTCTGTTTACAACGAGACTGCAGTTTGAGCCGCTGCGTGAGCGAAGCGACCGATGGAAAAGGCATCGATGGGCGTGGTGCTGCGCCCAGTGGTGACGAGTTCGCAAAGCACCTCGCCGACGGCAGGCGCGATCTGGAAACCGGCGCCGCAGAAACCGAATGCGTGGAAGAGGCCTGATGTCGTCCGGCTTGGACCGATCACCGGGTTACCGTCCGGCATCTCCGCTTCCGTTCCGGACCAGAAGCGGATCACCTGGGCATTGGCCAAATGCGGAAAGAGCGTGATAGCGCGCTGCATGACCGATGAAGCGGCAGTGACCGACGGCCGCGAGAAATCGGGATTGGCAAGGGCCGCCCCGCGCCCGCCGCCCATCACGTAGTTGCCGCGCGCCACTTGGCGCCCATAAAAGCTGCCGCCCTGCTCGCCCATACTGACCGGCAAGCGCAACGGCAGTGGCTCGGTGACCACCATGGAGGGATAGATGCGCTTTAGTGGAACGCTTTCGCCGAACTGTGCGGCGAACGTATCGGACCAGGCGCCGGCACTGTTGACGATCTGGCGGCTGCGAATTTCAACATTCTCTCCCGCCAGCACGGCAAATCCGCTGCCGGTCTGACGCACGTCACGAACCGAGGTCTGTTCGAAGACCTTTACGCCCGCCCGTTCCGCTGCGCGGGCAAAGGCGGGCGAGACCAGCCTGGGGTTGGCGTGGCCGTCACCGGAGCAAAGCGATGCGCCTGCGCCTGCCGCCGACAGCCAGGGGAACCTTGTCCTCAGATCTCGCGCGCCGACCAGTTCCAGATCGAGCCCGTAAGGCTTGGCCATCTCGGCATAGGCTTCAAGCTTGGCAAAATCCCTTTCGGTGCGCGCAAGCTTCAGGTGGCCGGACGGTACGTATTCTCCGTCGATGCCGACCAGCGCCTGCAATCGCGGCCAGATGCCGTGTGCGCGCTGGGAGAGCGGCAATTGCTCAGCAGGCCTGCCTTGCCGGCGTACGCCGCCATAGTTGACGCCGCTTGCCTGCGCACCGCAAAAGCCCTTGTCGAGCAGCACGACGTCAAGCCCTGCCTGACGCATGGCCAGCGCTGCGGAACTGCCGACCAGCCCGCCGCCGATGATGGTGACATCTGCCGAAATGCGCTGGATCATCGGCTTGCCTGCGTATCGAGCGGACCGCCAAAGCCGAGCGGAATGGGCTTCACCGGCGCCTGTGTCCGCAGACGACCGGTCTCTTTCGGTTCGACCTTGCGGATGCCGCTCAGCACCTCGACGGCCGCGGCCGAACACATCCGCCCCTGGCAACGCCCCATGCCGACGCGGCTCAAAGCCTTCATGCGGTTGATTTCGCCGATGCCGCCAGCATCGACGGCACTGCGGATCTCGCCGATGCTGATCTCCTCGCACCGGCATAGCGTCGTCTCTGGCGGTACCGTCTCGAACCAGTCGCGCGGGAAGGGAAAGGCACTTTCAAGGATTTCGCGCTGGCGCAGGATCCGTGCCCGGGCAGCCTTCAATTGCCGGGGACGATCGCCAGCAACCGTCTTGCCGAGATCCTCAAGGATCGCCAATGCTGCCAGCTGGCCATCGATTTCGGCTGCATCGGCACCGGCAATGCCGCTGCCATCGCCGGCGACGTAGACATCCTCACGACTGGTGCGGCCGAGCGCATCGCGCTCAGGCAACCATGCCCGGTCGCGATCCTCAAAACGGAAACGACAGCCGGCGAGATCGGCGAGCTGCGTTTCCGGACGCAAGGCAAAGCCGTAGCCGATCGCATCGCATGCGAGCTCTTCCGTGCGGCCGCCTGCGCGAAAACGGATGCCCTCGACCCGTTCCGGACCGAGCACGATTTCCGGCCGCACGCCGTAGCGAACCTTGACGCCCGACAGCTGGAGTTGAGCGCCATAGAGCAGGCCGAGTGCGACGATGCGCGGCGCTCGGACGAACAGCGAGGCCAGATGCATTTTCGAGCGGAACGGCGCGGTATCGAGCACCGCGGCCACCGTCGCACCCGCCTTCATGTATTGCCAGGCGACGAGATAGAGCAGCGGGCCGGAGCCCATGAAGACCAGCCGATCGCCGATCGTGCAGCCCTGCGCCTTCAAGGCCGTCTGCGCGGCGCCAAGCGTATAGACACCCGGCTTAGTCCAACCTGGAAACGGCAGAACGCGATCGGTGGCGCCTGTGCACAGCAGCAGCTTGGAAAAGGCGATCTGGCGATGCACGCCTGCGTGCAGCACATCGAGGTGACCATCGCGCTCCAGGCCGCTGACATTCCAGACAAGCGTTTCCGGACGATAATCGATCGATGGCCGCAGCCGCTCGAAAACCTGATGCAACCGCTCGGCCTTTTTCGCTTCCGAGCCATACCGGTTGCGGTAGGAGCGCCCGTCGTCGACCAGCGGCCGTCGGTAGATCTGCCCACCGGCGCGAAGCCCTTCGTCGAGAACGATCGGCCGAATACCCACCTCGACCAGTCTTTCGGCGGCGCGGATGCCGGCTGGGCCGGCACCGACGATGACGATCGGCAAGGCGTCAGTCATATTCTGCGCCTTCCACGGCGTTCGTGAGAAATGCCATGCCCGGCTCAAGCGCCGTGCTGCAGGCACGCATGCGGCTGCCATCCGCCATCATCACGAAGCAATCCTGGCAGGCACCGATCAGGCAGAAGCCTGCGCGGCTCTCACCGGTAAATTCCGTACGCCGCAGCCTGGTTTCGAGCGAAAGGATTGCCGTCATGATCGTATCGCCACGCCGTCCGACTTCGGGCAGACCGTTGAGCAGGAACGGGATCGTCTCTTCGTCCCGGCGGTACCGGCGCTTGAACAGGGCTTGTCTCGACATCGCCGTTCTCAGCCCTTGCCGACAAGAAGACGATCGAGCCCGAACATCCGGTCGAGAACGATCATGGTCACGGTCGCAAGCGCGATCATCATCGTGGAAACCGCTGCCATCATCGGGTCGATGGATTCGCTCGCATACATGTACATGCGGACCGGCAAGGTCACGGTCGAAGGCGACGTGACGAAGATCGACATCGTCAGTTCGTCGAAACTGTTGATGAAGGCGAGCAGCCAGCCGCCGCTGATCCCCGGCAACAACAAGGGCAAGGTGATACGCTTGAACACCGTCCACTCGGCTGCCCCGAGAGTGCGGGCGGCGTTTTCGGCATTGCGATCCATGCTCGTCAGCGACGCCAGGATAAGCCGCAGCGTGTAAGGCGTGACGATGATGGCATGCGTGGCGACCAGTCAGGTGAAGGAGCCGGTCATGCCCATCAGCGAAAACAGCCGGAGAAAAGCGACGCCGAGAACGAGATGCGGAATGATCAACGGCGACAGGAACAACGCGTTCAGCACATCGCGGCCACGAAACTCGTAGCGCGTGATGGCAAGCGCAGCCGGCACGGCCAACAGCGTTGAGATCGTTGCCGCGAGGAGCGCCAAACGAATGCTGTTGCCGAACGAGGACATGAAGTCGTTGTGGTGGAACACCGCCTCGAACCATCTCAGCGACAGGCCGTTCCACGGCATGGCCAACGTGTTTTCCGGAGTGAAGGCCACGAGGCACACCACGACCATGGGGGCCAGCATGAACACGACAATGAGGCTGTGAAAGACCAGCGCGACAGGACCGTTTCTCTGCATGACTTCAACCCAGCTTCCGTTTTGCCTGCTGCTCGATAAGCCTGTTATAGGCGAGCATGATCACAAGGTTGGCGACGAGGACGATGATGGCGATGGTGGCGCCGAGCGGCCAATTAAGCTCGATCAGGAACTCGTCGTAGACCAGCGTCGCCGCCATCTTCAGCCGCCGTCCGCCGAGAAGGCCGGGAATGGCAAAGGAGCTTGCCGACAGTGCAAAGACGATCAGACTGCCGGAGAGAATGCCAAGGGCGGCCTGTGGGAAGACGATCCGGCGCAGGGCAGTGAAGCGGGATGCCCCGAGCGTGAGCGCTGCCGCCTCGACCGTCGGGTCCAGCTTCTGCAACACTGTCCAGACCGGGATGACCATGAACGGCAGCATGATATGGACGAGGCCGATGACGATCGCAGCTTCGGTATAGAGCAATTGCACCGGCTCGAGGCCGACGGCGGCAAGTGCGCCGTTCACCAACCCGTTCTTGCCGAGCAGCATGCTCCAGCCGAAGGTGCGCACGACCACGGAGACCAGCAGCGGGCCGATGATGACGAGCAGGAAAATCGACCGCCAAGGCTTGCGCATGTTGGAGAGGATGTAGGCTTCCGGAACCCCGATCGCGACGGTGATTACGGTGGTGAGCAGCGCCAGTCGCAGCGTGCGCCAGAAGGTCGAGAGATAGTACTCGTCCTGCAGCACCGTAAGATAGTTGGCGAGCGAGAAATCGTTCTGAATGCCGGCGGTATAGTCGTAGCTGTTGAACGACAGGATGATCGTCAGCGCCAGCGGCAGCAGCACCAACCCGATGAAGAACAGTGTCGCCGGGCCCGAAAGGAACAGGGGGGCAAAGGCGCGCCGCGTCGCCGCAGGGGTCGCCGCGCCCGTCACTGGGCCGCTCCCGCAGCAAGAACGCGACAGTCGCCATGCTGCCAGGACAACCCTACATTTTCGCCTTCCAGCGGCGGCGGCGCTCCCAGATTGGGAACGGCAACCGCCAGAACGCCGGCGGGCGTCGTAGCGCTCACCAGCCACTGGCTGCCCATGAAGTAGCGCGTCGTGACGGTTCCCTGAAGCTGCCCGTCGGACGGCGTCGTCAGCCGCAGCTTTTCCGGGCGAATGAAGACCGAAACATCCTTGCTTGCCGGCCTGGCTCCCGTCTCGAACACGATGTCAGTATTGCCGATGGAAACGGTCGCGCCCGCGCCGTTTACGACCGCAGTCGCCGGCATGAAGTTCGACTTTCCGACAAAGGAGGAGATAAAATCGTTGCGCGGATGTTCGTAGAGTTCGTAGGGCGTGTCGACCTGGGTGATCTTGCCCTTCTCCATGACCACGACGCGGTCGCTGATCGAGAGCGCTTCGGCCTGGTCGTGCGTGACCATGATCGTGGTGATGCCGACGGCTTGCTGGATCCGACGCAGCTCGAACTGCATCTCTTCGCGAAGCTGGGCATCGAGGTTGGAGAGCGGCTCATCGAGCAAGAGAACCGGCGGATTGATGACCAGCGCCCGGGCAATCGCCACGCGCTGCCGCTGACCGCCGGACATCTCGCGCGGATATCGATCGGCAAGCGCCGATAGATGGACGAGGGCGAGTATGTCCTTGATGCGCGTCTCGCGCTCGGCCTTCGCGATTTTGCGCATCTCCAGGCCGAAGCTGACATTCTGCGCCACCGTCATATGCGGGAACAGCGCATAGCTCTGGAAGACCACGCCGAGCTGCCGTTGCGGCGGCGGCATGTGGGTAATATCGCGGCCGCCCATCATGATCGTGCCGGAGGAGGGGCGCACGAGGCCCGCGATCATCTGCAGCGTCGTGGTCTTGCCGCATCCGGATGGCCCCAGAAGCGAGATGAACTCGCCCTTTTCCACACCAAGTTCGAAATTGTGAACAGCTGCAACTGATCCGTAGAATCTGGAAACCTGCTCTAGGCTGAGGAAACTCATGCTCGCTCTCCCGTCACTCATTGCCTGGAGAAATCGCCTGCCCTGATTTTCTTGTCAGCGATCCATGCGGCAACGATACGTCGTCAAAATCCATTGGGCCTGCTCAGAGGGATTTCGAAGCCGGTAGCTGCGCTCGCTAAGTTTTGCGCACACAGTTTTCCCGGCGTGGACGAACGACGTCCGTCCACGCATTCAAACCATCACCTGAGAAAGGCTTGAGAGCTAAGTTCCGGAATTTGACAAAAAACACAAATCTAATTTTCTATGTTGAAATTTTTTATGAAAAAAGTCCATAATTCGGAATTCAAAGCGGGAAATAACATCGACATGGCGCCAATTTCGGAATCAGACACAGTTGGAAGCTCCAGCCTTTCGAAGGCAATCCATATCCTGAAAGATCTGGCGGCTCACTCGGTCGAAGGTGTGCGGTTGATCGATCTTGCGCGCAGGCTGAATCTCAGTCAGCCATCGGCGCATCGACTGCTGAAGACCCTGATCGCCGAGGGCATGGTCGAGCAGATGTCGGACAGCAAATCCTACCGTCTGTCCCTGGAATTCTTTTCGATCGCCTCGCAGGCGAGGCGGCGCGAAGGTATCCTCGAGATTGCCCGCCCATCGCTGCTAAGGCTCTCGGCCACATTCAACGACACGGTGTTCCTGCTGGTGCGCAGCAACTTCGATGCGATCTGCCTCGATCGCGTCGAGGGGCCATTCCCCATCCGCTCGTTTACCGGTGACATCGGCGGCAAGGTGCCGCTGGGCATCGGCCAGGGCAGCATCGCCATCCTCTCCTACCTGCCAGAGGAGGAACGCGAGGCCATCATCAAGTTCAACATGCCGCGCATCATGGATCGTGCGGCGATCGATGAAGTGGATCTGCGCATCAAGATTGAGGAAGTGCGCCGCATCGGCGCCGCGCAGATGAATTTCGAGATGATCGAGGGCATGGCGGGCTTGGGCGTGCCGGTGCTGGACCGAAACGGTATCGCCGTCGCTTCTCTGAGCATCGGTACCCTGGCGTCACGGCTGACTGAACTGCGCAGCGGAACGATCACCGATCTGCTCAAGTCGGAGGCGCGGGCGATCAGCAACAAGCTCAATCCGTTCGATCCGACCCTGCGTTATCCCGCATCCGCACTCCGCGCCCAATCGACGAGCTGACGTCCACGAACACATCCGCCTGGCCTGTCTCGTCGGGCGTAACTTCGATCGGATAGTGTGACGAGACGGCCACGCCGGAACCAAAGCCCGGCTTTCAAGGCGAAAGTGGCGCTGGCCGCGATCAGGATCGTTCAGGCGCTGGTGGAACCGTCCAAGCAGTTCGCGTGCATGCCAGTCAAGATCAAGAAGGGGCGCAAGCAAGCGCGAACGAGACGGTGAGTTGATTGCGGCAGAACGCTGCCAGCCGCCAGACGTTGCCATTTTGGCAATCGTCGCTGCGAATATCTCTGCTTCTTCGCCATGAGAAACTCTGAAACATTGGTCTGGCAAGCAACTCCTCAGAGGCAAGCAAGATGGCCTATGTCATTACAGAGCCCTGCATCGACGTGAAGGACGGCGACTGCACCGCGGCCTGCCCCGTGGACTGTATCTACGAAGGTGGCCGCACCTTCTACATCCACCCCGAAGAATGCATAAATTGCGGGCTCTGTCTGTCGATTTGCCCTGTCGATGCCATCGTCTGGGACCAGGAAATCCCTGACAGCCAGCGCCATTTCATCGCCGTCAACAAGGAGTTCTTCGGCTCCGACGTCACTGGAATGGGATCGCCGGGGGGATGGAGCAAGGAGTGCTCCACAGCGCTGGACCACCCGTTCGTTGCCGCCTTCGAGAAAGCCGCAACGGCAGCATAGCAACACTTCAGCAACAGGAACGAACATGTCTGTGACAGAATTCGGTGGCGTCGTTGCCGCCGTGCCGACGCCGTTCGACGATCAGGGCCGGATCGATACCGCAGCCTTTGTCGAACATGCCAGCTGGTGCCTGAACAACGGCTGTGATGGCCTGAATCTGCTTGGGACGACCGGCGAAGCCAACTCGCTCTCTTTCGAGCAGCGCAGTGCGGTCATGGTGGCTGCGGCCGAAGCGCTGGATACGAAACGGCTGATGGTCGGCACCGGAACGCCGGACCTCGAGACGACGATCGCCCTCACGGCCCTTGCCGATCGCCTCGGCTATGCGGCGGCACTGGTCCTGCCGCCCTATTATTACAAGCCAGCTTCGGACGATGGGCTCTTCGCCTGGTTTGCGCGGCTCGTCCAGGGCACCGCCAAAAGCCCGATCCCGATCTATCTCTACAACTTTCCGCAGATGACCGGCATCACCTTCAGCCCTGCTCTTGTCGCGAGACTTGCCGAAGCGTTTCCCGACCGCATCAAGGGCGCCAAGGACAGCTCAGGCGATCTCGACTACGCCCGTCAGCTGGCCGAGATCCGGAGCTTCGCCGTCTTCCCCAGCAACGAGGCGACGCTCGCCGATGCTGGCGCCGACAACTACGCCGGCACGATATCCGCAACTGTCAATATCGCTCCGGTCCTCTCGGCCAAGCTCTGGAAAGACCAGGCTGATGCTCCCTTGCAGGATCGCGTGCTCCGGCTGCGGCAGGCGATATCCGCCAACCCGCTGATCCCGGCCGTGAAATACCTGGTGGCAAAGAGATCGGGAAATCCGGTCTGGTTGAATGCCGCGCCGCCGCAGCCGCTGCTTGCTGCCGCGCAGCGGTCGTCACTGGATCTTCTCGCAGCTCAGGTTCACCAGCCGGAATAATAGGCCCGCGTCGCAGCGGCGAGCTTGGTCACGCGCTCGCGCTCGCCTTTCAGCCGAGGAAGATCGGCGCGTGCCTGTTGCAGGAGATCGGCCCGGGCACCTTCGTAGTCGACCCGGGTCAACTTTCCATCGCGCATGATCTCGCGTCCGCCGACGTAAAGACCCTTCGCGTGGGTCGCCGTCATTCGGGCGAGCAGAACCTCCGCCTCATCCAGATCGTCGGTCAGGCTGTCGGCGATCAACGCGTCGTAATCAACGAGCACCAGGTCTTCGTTCACCAGCGCATTCAATACCTTTGCGCCGACCTGGATCGCCGCGTCGAACACCCGCGCCGACGTAAAGGTCCGCGTCACGTCTTGGCCACCATGTAGCAGATGGGCAAGGCGCAATTCCCGCCAGAGATCCTGATCGTCGTCGAAGCCTGTCCCGTCGAGACCGAAGGCGAAAGCAGGTCCATGCACCAGCATGTCGGCGACCGGTGCCACACCTGAACGCAGGCGTAAATTTGCCGAGGGATTGGAGACGAGCTGCACACCACGTGCAGCCAGCAGTTCCAGTTCATCCGGCCGCAACTGAACCCCGTGGGCAACCGCCAGGCGCGACGAGAGGAAGCCGATATCGTCGAGGTACCGAACGATCCCTTGCGGGAAACGTCGGTCCAGCCACTGCCTCTGCCTTGGGCTTTCGAGCAGATGCATATGAATGCGCCGGCCCGTTGCAGCAGAGGCCTCGGCGATACTTTCGAGCAACGTGTTGGAACACCACTGCGGCCCGATCGGACCGTACTGGACATCGATCAGCGGGCTGGTGTTTGCGGCAGCGACGGCGTTTGCGGCCGAAATCTGGACCAAGGGCGGCGCATATTTCGGGATCGAGGCACTGAGCTCGTCCCAGTCTGGCGGAGCGAGAAACGGCCGTAGTCGTTGCGGCCCGCCATCATAGGCCCACGGGTCGTAGTCGAGCAGCGGACAGGAGAGCGCGAGCCTTATGCCTACATCGCGAGCGGCGCGCATCACGGCGCCAGCCTCCTCCACCAGCCGGTCGATGTTCAGCGAGTTATGGCAATGCATCGTCGCGCCGATGCCCGTCTGCGCCAACCGGGAGAACGCCACGAGCGCTTCGAGGTAAGGGTCGGTCCGCGGTCTGAGCCGAAGGCCCGGGATCCAGACCTCCAGGGCATCGTCGATGCTGCCAAAATCGAGCGTGCGGATGCCATAGCCGTGGTCATGGGCGTTGACGGGCGGCGGCATGAGGAGAGCATTGGCCGGGATTGTTGCCGGTGAGACACCGTCCGGCAGATGACGCAAGAGATCCGTCTCGCGCCGCGCAGCCTCATGACCGGGGCGCAAGAGAAGGCGCCCCGAGGTCGCGCCTGCGTTCATGGGCGGATTGCCTCCATGATCTGATCGCTGAACCTCAGCAATTCGGCGCCGACGAACTCGATGACGGCCTCGGCCGCGTGCGTGCGCTGGCGACGCCGCTGCACGAGAATTCCGACGTGCAGGTTTTGGAGACGCGACCCGGAAAGCGGTATGGCCACCAGATCACCCGCCTTGATCTCCGCCAGAAAGCCGATCGGCGTGAAGAAGGCCACGCCCTGGCCGGAGATCATGAAGGGCTTGAGCATCATCTGACTGTTCGACAGCACAAAGGGTCGTCCGGTCCGCTCGAAGACGGACAGTTCGATTTCGATGAGCGAACGGATCGGCTGGGTGTCGAGTTGCAGCAAAAGATCGTACTGGGCGCACTCGGCGAGCGAAACCTCACGCTGTCTGGCCAGGGGGTGTCCACGCCCGACGAAAGCCATAAGCGGCATCGGTACGCGAAAGAGCATCTCCGTGTCGTCCGGCCTTGCCAGATCGAAGGTCAATCCCATGTCGACATCGCCTTCGGCCACCAGGCTACTGATGTTGCCGTGACCGGCGGTGTGGATATGGAAGCTCACCCCGGGATGGATGCTGTGGAACGCGTTGACCACGTCCGGCAGAAACTGGATGGCCAGACTGTCCAGACAGGACATCTGTACGCGACCGGTCTTCTTTCCCTGTAGTGCACCGAGGTCACTGCGCAGAAGCTCGAAATTCTCGAGCGTGACCCGGGCGTGGCGCAGCACATTTTCCCCGGCAACGGTCAGCTTCAAACCGTTCGAGAGCCGCTCGAACAGAGCGATGCCGAGTTCGTCCTCCAGTTTCTTGATTTGGCGACTGACCGCCGAGGACGCCACATGAAGCTCCTCGGAGGCCTTGCGAATAGATCCGGATCGCGCGACCGAGACAAAGTATTTCAGGATGCTGGCGTGCATTCGATTGGAACCTCCCCTCCCCTGGGCCCCGACCTATAGCACGCTCACCGTCCCCTCCAAACGGGCGCGCGCTTCTGCTGGAAGGCACTGACCCCTTCCAGAGCGTCCTCGCTTTTGAGCGCCCTCACAAGCGCCGGCGTGCGCAGCGCTTGAGCCTCGGCGGGAGAAAGATGCCCGGTTCGATTGACGGTCTGCTTGATCGCCCGGAGCGAAAGCGGTGCACAGGCGACGATTTCATTGACCCAGCGCGCAACTGCAGCGTCGAGTTCGCCCGGTTCGGCGACCTCGTTGACGATGCCAAACCCTTGCATCTCGGCTGCGGAAAACCGCCGGCCCGTCAACAGCACGCCCATTGCGAGATTGTGTGGGATCCGGCGCTGCAAAAGGACCATGCCGCCATCAAGCGGCAGGCGTCCGACGCGCGCCTCCGGCAAGCCGAACGCCGCCGTCGTCGAGGCGACGACGATATCGCAGCCGAGTACCATCTCAAACCCGCCGCCGAGCGCATAACCGTTGACCTTTGCGATGACGGGAACATCCAGCGAGCGACGAAAGGCCAAACCACCAAAGCCGTTCGGCCGGCTTTCGCTCCAGTAATCGAGGCCGCTCGTCTCAGGCCCCTTCAGGTCGGCCCCGGCACAGAAAGCCCGTTCGCCGGCGCCCGTCAGCACGACGCAACTTACGTCGTCGCGCGCTTCTATCTCTTCCCAGATCGCCTCGAGCTCGCGTTCGGTCGCCGCGTCCACCGCATTCATCCGTTCCGGACGGCAGAGCGTGACGCTCGCCACTCGCTCCTCTACGACAAACTCGACGCTCATGCGGCATCTCCCTGACGGACAGCAAGCGCCGAGAAGATCTCGTCGTTATGCTCGCCGAGCCTCGGCGGGGCGATACGCACCGTCACGGTCGCGGCTGACATGTCGATCGGCGAGCCAACCAGGCGCACCGGACCGGCTTTCGTTTCGCCGGCGTGCAGGATCATGCCGTTGATCGTCGTCTGCTCGTCGCCAAGAGCTTCGGGAAGCGAGCGCACCGGTGCGCAGAGAATGTCGACTTGCTCCAGGCGGGCAAGCCAGTGTGCACTGCTGTTCGTTGCAAAGGTCTCGCGAAAGACCTGCTGCAATTCCGGACGGCGCTGCATCTGGGCGTCGAAATCGGCAAATTGCACCTGCAGGGACAGGTCCTCGATCTCCAGAGCGGTGCAAATGTCCCGCAGCGGATTCGGCTTGAAGGCGCCGACCATGACGATGGCGCCGTCGGTGGTTTCGAAAACGCCCGTCAGAGGAAAGGCACCCCAGTTCAAGTCCTTCTCCCGCATCATGTGCGTGGTGCCCTCCTGCATCTGCATGGCGAGCATGGAACTGTAGAGACTGACCGCGACCTGTTGGCCCTCGCCGGTCTTGTTGCGGTGCAACAGGGCAAGCAGGATGCCCTGCACCAGATGCATGCCGGCCGAGTAGTCGGCAAGCGGCGTCGCATAGATCGACAATGGATGGTTCGCATCCGACTTGCGTCGCATGACACCCGAAAGCGCCTGGGCGAGAATGTCCTGTCCCCCCTTGTGCCGATAGGGGCCTTCCAGGCCGAAGCCGGTACCGACGGCGTAGATCAGCCGCGAATTGGTCTTCCTGAGCTCTTCATAGCCAAAACCCATACGCTCCATGACATCGGGGCGAAAATTGTTGACGACCACGTCCGCCGTGTCGATCAGGGCGCGCACCGCGGCACGCGCCTCGTCCTGCTTGAGGTCGAGCGCCAGGCTCTTCTTGTTGCGGTTGAGCGACGAGAAGACAGGATTGTTGAGGCCATCAGGGTCCGACCCAAGCGACCAGCGCGAGAGGTCCCCGATCTTGGCCTTTTCGACCTTGATGACCTCTGCGCCGTAGTCGGCCAGCATTTGCGTGCAGCAGGGACCAAGCATGACCTGGGTGAAATCGACGACGCGGATACCGTCGAGGGGAAGTGATGTCATTCTGCGGCCTCCAGATAGGTTGCATTTTCGGATGGCACGTCGCCTGGATCGGCGCCCTGGGCTCGCAGCTGCTTTTGGATCGCCCTGACATCCGCGTCTCGCACCTTCACGCCGGCGTTGAGCGCCACGGTGGCTGCGACGCCGGCCGCCTCGCCCATCGCCATGCACGGCGGTATCTCGCGGCTCGATTTCTGCGCCTGGATCGTTGCGGAGTAATGCCGGCCCGCGACGATCAGCTGGTCCACCTCCTTCGGCAGCATGGCCCGGTAAGGCGTGTAGTAGTCACGGCCACGGCAGACAGTATCGGCGAAGTGACGGCGGTTCATCACGTCGTCCTTGGTGACGACATACTCACCCTGGAGCAGTCGCGACTGGCGCACGCCCGTCTGTGGCGCGAAATCGATGACATGGGCATTTTCGAAGCCCGGTAAGTTCGCCCGGGCGAAATCGAGCAGGCGAGCGATGCGGGTGCGCCCCTCGAGTTCCGCATAGGTCAGGTCTTCGACGTTAAGACCGGAGAGCTTCGGCATGTGCGGGCAGTTCAGCCAGATAACGCCGGGGAGCGGCGTCTTCAGCCACCAGAACGACCAGCAGCCGCCGATCAGTCGCTTCGCCTCATGATCGAGTGCCTTGAATTTTTCCGGTTCCTCGAACTCGAAACGCTCGGCCGCTTCGGTGTCGATACCGCCCCAGCGGGAAACGGTCGTCAGGATGAAGTTGCCGTCCGTATGCTGGGCGCCGGCGTCGGCAGCGACGTCGAGGTCGCCCGATGCGTCGATCACCACGTCGCCCATGATGGCCTCGCGCCCGGCCTTGGTTTGGCAGACCACGCCCTTGATCGTGCCGTCCTCGACGATCGCCGACGAGAACCAGCTGTGCATCCTGAGTTTGACACCGGATTCGCGAAGGATGTCATAGGCGACACGCTTGAAAGCGTCCGGATCAAACGCGGCCGCATAGCAGATCGGATGCGGCGCGGACGGTGTGTGGAAATCGAACAATCCCCAGCGTGCCCAGCGGCGCCATGCTTCCGGCGTATCGCGAAGATCGAGCTGCCGGTCGCCATCCGTCGGGGTGACGCAGAGACCGAGCGTCTTCATCCGTTCGATCATCTCCATGCAGATGCCGCGCACGGTGATTTCCACATGATTGACCATGTCGTCGAGCACGAGAACCATCCCTCCCGCGGCAAGGCCACCCACATAGGGATAGCGTTCGAGCAGAGTGACGCTGGCGCCCATGCGCGCCGCCGACACGGCGGCGGAAATACCTGCCGGACCGCCGCCGACCACGACCACGTCCGAGCGGTCGACGATCCTGGCGTTACGCAAAGGTTCCCTGATTAATTCCATTGTCTTTCCTCCATAGGGGGCGTGTCCGGCGAAATGTGAGGAAGCTCACAGCCAGGGACGTCGTCGGTTGGCCGAACCGGGTACCCGGTCCGGCAGCAAAGGTTTGGGGGTCAGTGGTCCGTCGTCGGCTTCCAGCGGACGATCTTCGATTCCGCGAACGAAACGGCGAAGAAGAGAACCACGGCAAGCGAGGCGGCGATCACCACGGTCGCATAGAGCAGCGGCGAACGGAAATTGTAGGTCGCCTCGATGATCAGCGCGCCAAGGCCGTAGCTGGATCCGATCCACTCTGCGACGATAGCACCCATGACGCTGCTCGTTGCCGCGATCTTCAGCGCGGCGAAAAGAAAGGGCAGCGAGCTTGGAAGACGAACCTTCCAGAAGATCTCGGAGTTGCTGGCGGACAGGATGCGCATCAGATCAAGCATTGCAGGGCTCGCTGACTTCAGTCCCTGCACCATGTTGACGAGCGTCGGGAAGAAGCAGATCAGGCCTGCGATGATGATCTTCGGCGCTATGCCGTTACCGACGAGGAGCACGAGGATCGGCGCAAGAGCGATGATCGGTATCGACTTGATGATCACCGCGATCGGATAGAACGCTCGCTCGGCGAGCGGGCTGTAGACGAACCAGACCGCCAGCAGCACGGCAACGAAATTGCCGAACACAAAGCCAAGAACCGCCTCCATGAGCGTCGGCCAGAAATTCGTCCACAGGACGCCGGCGTTTTCGCCGAAAGCCTTGATTACATCAAGCGGACCGGGCGCCATGAACGTTGGCACCGAAAAGCCCCAGACGACGAGTTGCCATAGCAGGATGCAGCCAAGGATCGCGAGCGTCGCCGGCAGGTGACGCAGGGCCGCAGCTGCGGCGGCATCGAGCATCCTGAACCTGTTGCCGTCTACCAAAGCGCGGCCTTCCGCTTGCGAAGGAAGGGCATTAGCCATCAACATTCTCCCAAAAGTTTGCGCAGGTGGGCGGTCACGCGAATGAACTCGACCGTGTCACGCATCGCGAGCGATCGCGGATAGGGCAGGTCGACCTTCATGAACTCCTTGACCCGGCCGGGATGAGCCGCAAGCATCAGGACGTGCTGACCGAGAAACACTGCCTCGGGGATCGAATGCGTGACGAACAGGATCGTGGTTCCGGTTTCCTGCCAGAGGCGCAGCAATTCCTCATTCAGCTTGTCGCGCGTGATCTCGTCGAGCGCTCCGAACGGTTCATCCATCAACAGGATGCGGGGGCGGGTGACCAGCGCCCGGGCGATCGCCACGCGCTGGCGCTGACCGCCCGACAGTTCGTCCGGCATCGCCTTTTCGCGTCCCTTCAGTCCGACGAGGGCGATCAATTCTTCCGGATCGGCGTAGGTCACGCCTGCCTCGCGCTTTCCCACCAGCAGCGGCAGGCGCACGTTGTCGATCACATTGCGCCATGGCAGCAACGTCGCTTCCTGGAAAACGAAGGCGAAATCGCGGCCCTCGCGCGCCTTGCGCGGCGTCTGTCCATGCACGGATACCGAGCCATCGCTGATATGCACGAGGTCAGCGACCGTCCGCAACAACGTCGACTTGCCGCAACCGGAAGGGCCGAGCATGGTGACGAGCGAGCCGGCCGGTATCTCGACCGAAACGTCGGAGAGCGCGGTGAAGCTGGAATCATTCGCGCCGAAGCGGATATGAAGGTTCTTCACCGATACGGCTGAGCCACTGGGGTTGCCGACCGATGCCTGCTTGGGTCTGCTAAGCGTTTCCAGCATCGCCTTATCCTACGCTCTTGCGGACGTCGGCGGTGGCATCGAGGATTGCCATCGTGTAGACATCGTTAGCGTTGGGGACCGGGCCGTTGAACTGACCGAGGTCCGCATAGGTCTTGATCTGCTCCTCCCAGTTTGCACGCTCCATGCCGCCCCAGCCGACGGCAGTGGTGGTTTCGTTGAACACGAATTTCATCAATGGCCCGATGGCCTCGAGTTCGCTTGCCTTGTCCAGGTTCGGATAGGATTCGAGCAGGATGTCGACGGCCTCCTCCTGGTGTTCGCGCGCATAGCCCCATCCGCGTGCCGAACCCGATACGAATGCCGCAAGATGGTCGGCGTGATTTTCCAGCTGGTCGTCAGTCGTGTAGTAGACGTTGGCATAAAGCCGGATGCCGCCGTCCCAGAGGGTCAGATCGACCCGGTCGTCGCCCAGGACTTTCAGGGCGTTGACATTGGTTAGCCATCCACAGACCGCATCCGCCTGGCCTGTCACCAGCTGGTTCATGTCCGAACCCATGTTGACGATCTTGACCTGATCTTCCGATATCCCGTTCTTGGCGAGAAGCGCGCGCAACAGGATAACCGAGGTCGGGATCGCAGCGATCGTCTTGCCGATCATGTCCTGCGGCTTGGCGATCGGATTTGCCTTGCGGGAGAAATAGGCGAAAGGATGCTTCTGATAGCCTGCCGCGAATGCCTTGATCGGCGCACCGGCCGAACGGGCGAGCATGACCGACGGGCTGGAAGAAATCTGGCCGATCGTCGACTGGCCGACCGCCACGCCGGCGACGCCGTCGACATTCGGTCCGCCGGGTACGATTTCCAGCTCGACACCGTTCTCGGCGTAGTAGCCCTTTTTGCGAGCGACGAGTTCTCCGAGAAGCCCGTTTGAGGGCAGCCAACCGAGCTGCATCCGAATCGTGGCGGGCTCGGCAGCCCGGCCGACCGAAACATTGACAAGACTGTGGGTCGCGGCAATCGCCCCCACTGCGGCTGCATTTGAAAGGAAACCCCGGCGGTTCATCATGAAATGAGACATATCGTTCCCCTTGCTTGTTATGGGAGCGATGAGATCTTGCTGCTCAGGGTTAGATGCCCTCTCATCGCCGGGAACGATGATGATGGAATTTGGCATCTCATAAAGCACAATTTTTAGCGGTAAGCATTGCCGATACGGCAACACGCAGAGATCACGAGGCTTTGCCTTTTCGGCAATAGCGGGCTCGAAAGATTGTTCTTTGTTCGCGCCCGGTCCCGTCGGATAAGCGAACGGATATTTCAAGCGCTCACCGCCGTGGAGGACAGATATGATGCACAGCAACCTGATCAATGGGGAATGGATCACCGGCAACGAAGCGGTCCACAACATCAATCCGTCCGACACCAACGACGTGATCGGGGACTATGCCCGCGCCTCGGCCGAGGATGCCAAGGCTGCGATCGCTGCGGCCAAAGCCGCCTTTCCGGCCTGGTCGCGCTCCGGCATTCTCGAGCGCCATGCCATCCTTAGAAAGACCGCCGACGAGATTTTGGCGCGCAAGGACGAGCTTGGGCGGCTGTTGTCGCGCGAAGAGGGTAAGACGCTGGCCGAAGGCATCGGCGAGACCGTGCGTGCCGGCCAGATCTTCGACTTCTTCGCCGGCGAGGCGCTCAGGCTGGCCGGCGAGGTCATTCCCTCGGTGCGCCCGAACATCGGCGTTGAGATCACCCGCGAGCCGGTCGGCGTCGTTGGCATCATTACGCCGTGGAATTTCCCGATCGCCATTCCCGCCTGGAAGATCGCGCCGGCGCTGTGCTATGGCAACACCGTCGTCTTCAAGCCGGCCGAACTGGTGCCGGGCTGCTCGTGGGCGATCGTCGACATTCTCGTGCGTGCCGGCCTGCCGAAGGGCGTGTTGAACCTGGTGATGGGCAAGGGCTCGGTCGTCGGCCAGACGATGCTCGACAGCCCCGATATCCAGGCGATCACCTTTACCGGCTCGACCGGTACCGGCAAACGCGTGGCGCTGGCCTCGGTCGAGCACAATCGCAAATACCAGCTGGAGATGGGCGGCAAGAACCCGTTCGTGGTGCTCGACGATGCCGA
>NZ_JBNDIU010000019.1:0-129171 GCF_050434565.1 Ensifer sp. 4252 | reverse complement strand
CCGGAGCGGCGCTTGAAACAAACGAAACGACCAATAAATGAAGGGGGTCAAATCTTCGTTTCGCCCAAGGGGTCAATTCCTCGCTTCGCTTGACACTTGCAATAGCAGTCTGTTCCGCGTCGACTGCGACGCCCGCGTTGTAGAGCCATGGATCGAGCTCGACAGCACCTGCCTCGCCGGGCCGAGCCTCGATCACGATGGAGTTCAAGGATTGTCGCAGCTGATATGAAACGCCGCGGAGCGTCGACTACTTTTTGCTCGTAGCATTCTGCGTCAGGTTCATTGAATGCGATCGCAACAATTGATGGTGTGTCGATGACGATCAACTTGGAAGCCCGTTTTCTTCATACCCAAAATCTCGTCAGCAGAAACGCCTATCTAGCGCCGGGAGGATCATATGGTCCTAGGGCTTCGCTTGAGGTTTGTGGGCAATTGTTACCGTGCGCTTGATCCGCGCCGGGCTTTCAAACCGGTTTCAGGAGATGGCGCGGCCATAGGGGGCGCGCTTCACCCAAAAAGGCGTGCCGGCTCTCTATCTCCCTCTTCAGTGTCATGATGGCGGTTAAGGAAGCAATCAACGGTTTGCCAAAGCCGGTCTGGAACTGCTGCTCGACACGTGTGTCTACATCGATGGCTTATAAGGGCGAGCGCCAGAAGTTGTGGGGGAACTGCTTGACATCCGCCACAGCAATCACTCCACCATCGCCGTCCAGGAGTTGATGCACACCGTCGGCGTGGTCGATCCGGTGCACAAAGGTGCGAAAACAGCCATTCAACAAATCAGGACTACGGTTAAGGCGATGCCGGCCCATCGGGTGTTTGCGGCGGGCCGCTTTACTGTCCGGCTTGCTTTGTCGTCTGCAGGGCTATCACCGCGACGCGCGGCCGCGAGCGCTTCACGACTGCGTCCTGTTCCTGCAGGCGCAAAAGCTTGGCCTTACCGTTCTTACTGCCAATGTGAGCGACTTCGATTACCTGCAGCAACTGATGCCTAATGGTCGGGTCCTCTTCTACCGTTCAACCAATTAGATCGGGCGATCGTGCCACTTTCGGCCCCAGATCCCCCACTATCGATACTTGACGCCCACCGTCCTTCTCCAAGGCGTCAAGGGTGAATTCGGAGACGCCGGATAGTGGCGCCGAAGAGGGTGACGGAAACCTCGTCCTTGGAGCTGGTGCCGAGCTCCCTACAAAGTGGAGGTTCATGACCCGAGCGGTCGGTTGCCTAAGGATCAGCTTTCCTGGGATTAGGTTGGTCAGTTCCAATTGACGTTTTCAAGCCGGGCGAGATGCTTGTGCGGCGGCGTCCGCCATGGGAGTGGAAAGCGTTCTGTAGTGACAGCGATCCGCATAGGAGTTGAGATGGCCGTTTTCATTCGAGAGGCACATGCCGAGGACAGGGATACCCTCGGAGCACTTAAGCTGCGGTCTTCGCTGGCTTGGGGAGATCATATTGAAGAGCTGCAAGCACTTCCAGATGCGAGAGAGGTTCCGGTCGCGCACGTGCCGCATGCCATCGTCGCGGAGCTTGAAGGGGAGATTGTGGGCTTTGTAACGGTCCTTTCTGGTAAAGGCGCTGTGCAGGCCGAACTTGAGGACCTGTTCGTCGCGCCGGAGGTATGGCGAATGGGGGTAGGCAGAAAGCTACTCGCCGAAGCTGAGTGTCGTGCCGCAGCGCTCGGGGCTCGAACGCTACACGTCGTAGCTGGCGAGCGAGCTCGTCCATTCTATGAAGCTTCAGGATATCGGTTTGCTGGAACGATCGCGACGGATTTTGCGCCTGCAGTCGAACTGCATAAAGATCTGCCCTAAGGCTGCAATGGGTCGAATCTTGCCGATCCGGTAGCGGCGAAGCTGCTACCGTGAATCCGTGCCCCAATAATGCACAGGGGCCGAGCTGATCGCGGCGATCTAGTCGGCTGGAACGTCGATCGCTTTGCGGCGGCCGGCCACCTTACCTGTCCTGCCACGGGTTTATGATCACCAAACCGACAGCCTCGAAATCCGCAACATTCCGAGTTGCCAGTGCGGCGCCACGGGAAAGGGCGATCGAGGCGATCTGTGCGTCGAACTGACTGATCGGGCGACCCGCCTTGCGGCGCTCCGTTCCAATTGTCCCATAAACGTCTGCGGCCTCCCGATCGAACGGCAGGACGCGACCGGCGAGATCTTGCGCAAAGATCGGCAAGATTGCCGCTTCAAGATCACGCCGGCGGCGACCATCGGGAAGCAGGCGTAAACCATATAGGATTTCGGCTTCTGTGATCGTGGTCGTGAAGACGGCGGCGGGAGGCTGTTCCGCAAGCCAATCGACAACCGCGGGCTCGGGAACCGGCAATAGCAGTTCAGATATGATGTTCGTATCGAGAACGATCATAGCGCGGAGAAATCCGGAGCGTCGCGGATCGGTTCGCGCGAGGGAATTTCCAGTTCGACTCCGCCAAGCGGCTGCATGCGCGCGCGGATAGCGCCAGCGAGGCTTCCCGCCGATGTCTCCTGCTGCGAAAGCACCATTTTCAGAATGTCACGCGCCTCGTCTTCCATGGACCGGCCGTGGGTCGCTGCGCGGACCCGCAGCCTCTGTTTCAGTCGATCGTCGATGTTGCGAATGGTCACGCTGGCCATGTGAACTACCTCCAGTCATCATTGATTGCATATAGTGCAACGATGGCAATTGTTCAATTGGACCGCACTTTGCTTCGGCCGGGCCCGAGATGCGAAACCAGAACGAGACATGGCCTTGCCCGGCTCTCGCGACAGGGTTGGATACACTTGAATCACTGCGCCTACAGATCCCTCAATATCGATACTGGGGTCCTATCGATAGTGAGCATGTGCGCATACCGCTGTCAGGATGACGGAAATCACGGCGATGTTTACTTCCGTCTCAGAATTCTCAAACGTTAATTCAGATGGTTAATTGTTCGCGAATCCTTCATCGGATAATGCGACCTAGCGGGGCAGATTTGGTGACAATGCTGATTTTGTGTTCGACCTATGGCTCTCGTTCTTTGCCATTCTGATCACTCCAGGTCGTAGCAATTGTCTCCTCGAATTGCATGCAAAATGGCGGCATGTCCAGTGATTTGGATCTGACAGCTCAAGGCCGGCTCGGCGATGTGGATCCGCGCTGCCGCCCTACCGAAATGCTGCTCCTCGGCATCGGCCACGAAATAGCTCCCATACGGCGCGTGGAGCTGACAAGGGCAGGGGCGGTCTACTACGGTCGCTGTGCGACGATGTCGATCTGTCCGCCATGGTCTTTGCGGCTGCGTTATGTCCAGCCCCGCGCTGACGGCAGCAAGGGGAGAGTAAGCGGATTCACAAGGGCGATTGTCATCAGCTCGGCCAGGAGGAATGCGGTCGTCGGGCCCAATGTGAAGCCCTGATGGCCGTGGCCAAAATGGAACCAAAGGCCCTTGTGCCGGGTCGGGCCGACAACTGGTAGCATGTCTGGCATGCAGGGACGTGTCCCAGACCATGGCGTGGCTTCGACGGGCTCGCTCAGCGCAAAAAGCTCGCGGGCAGTGTCGGTCGCGTGCCGAATTTGCCGCGATGCCGGCGTTGCGCCCGGCGACGCCATATGCGCGCCGGTCAAGACCCGCCATCCTGCGTTCATCGGCGCAACCAACGTGGAATTGTCGACGTCCAGCATTGAGACGCGCGGCCCGTCCTGGCCTGAAAAATGCCTGTGATAGCCCCGCTTGAACACCATGGGTATGCGATAGCCGAACGTCTTTGCGAGCGTCGGCGACCAAGGCCCCAGGGCAACGATCGCGTTTTCAGCGCTGACAGCACCATCCTCGGACAACACCCGCCAACCGGTACCATTCTGCTGCAAGGTCATGGCGTCGCCGCGGGTAAGCGTCCCGCCGCGCGCCACGAAGAGAGCTGCGTAGCGCGCAACCAGCTCGCCCGGGTCACGGCAGGTCCAGGGCGAGGTCCAATGGACAGCACCTGCGAGCCGACGCTGCAGCGCCGGTTCGCTCGCCGCGAGTTCATCTGCGCCAAGCACCTCGGACGGCACACCGTAGACCCGCTTCAGCCGCTGCGCGGCCGCAGTCGCCGCTTCGAAACTCGCGGGCGTACGATAGACGGCGCGCCACCCTTGCCGGACGATCAGTTCGCCGGCGCCGGCGGGTTCGATGAAGCGCGCGTGATCCTCGCTCGCACGTAGCGCGAGCTGTGAATAGGCCGCAATGGTTCTCGCGTAAGGTGCCGCCGCAGACTGCGTGAAATAGCGCCAGAGCGGCCCCGCCACGCGTGGCAAATCGCGAAGCCGCCAATCGACGTCGTTGCCGCGCTTGAGCGCCACCCTCGCGATCTCGCTTACGCTCCGCGGGAAGGCATAGGGCTCGACGGCCTCGGTCTGGATGATGCCGGCGTTGCCATAGCTTGTTTCCCGTCCGGGTGCCTGGCGATCCAGCAGCACCACCTGGTGCCCGTTCTCCTGCAAGGCAAGCGCGGTTGAGACGCCGACCATGCCGGCGCCGAGGACAAGGGAGGTGGTCATGACTGGGTTTCCGTTGCGGCGTTGGTCAGAAAGTCAGGCGCGAATTGTAGCCGACCACGAACTGGATGAAGCGCGAGACGTCGACCATGTCGTCGCCCTGGTAGCGGATCGTGTAACCGTCGATGCGTTCGACGCCCTTGAGGTAGGAGAGATACTCGGCCGGGAGGCGATTTCGGAACACGATCTCCAGGACAGGGTTTTCCAACTTGAACGGTTTCGCCCCGCCGGCTGTCGCCAGTGCCGCCTTGACGCCATCGCGAATCCGGCGATGCGCGACGGCCGGCGTCAGCGAGATCGCCGATTGTGTGCTGTAAACCTGCTTGACCGGCACCGTCACGATATCGCCGATACAGGACCTGATCTCGTCCAGGGCGATATTGTCGCCCGAGGCGAGAAGGACGGGCACGTCGAAATGTCCGGCAATCGCAGCGTTGATGCCAGCTTCCGGCATGACGGCACCATTGATCCGCACTTCGGCGAAGGCCGTGCCGCCGATCGTGTGCGACAGCACGCCACCCGGATGGCCTGCCCCGGCGTGGTAACCGAGCAGCATCGCACCGACGAAGGAACCGAACTCGACGCCCTGCATCATCATCAGCGGTCGCGGCCAGCTGCGCACGATCTGCACATAGTCGGGCAGACGGTCGATCAGGATGCTCTCGCCATTGCCGTGGGAATCGCTGAGTATGACTTCCTCCACGCCTTCCTCGTGCGCGGCCTCGCAGGCGTGAACAACCGTGTCGGTCATCCAGCGGCGCGCGTTTTCGTATTCGAAACCTTCCGGCATCAGCTGGTCGCGGCTGACGACCCCGACGATCCCCTCGATATCAGCTGAAATGTAGATGCGCATTCCTGCCTCCCGGCCAGCCGCGCAAGAGCGCGAATGATGAATTTGACTTTCCGACGATAAACATAGTTTTATGATTAGAAAATATCTTTCTTTTTGGCGGAGGCAAAAATGAAACTGTTTATTGCGGGTCTGGACACCGAAACCAATACCTTCTCGCCGATGCAGACGGGGCTTGAGGCTTTCCAGGAAAACCTGATCGCCTATGGCGACGCGACAAGCAGGCCACTCACGTGCTGCTCGTCGCAGATGTTGGTCTGGCGCAATGCGGCTGAAGAAGAAGCCTGGGACGTGGTGGAAAGTCTCTGCGCCGTGGCCGAGCCCGGCGGCAAGACCACTCGGGGCGTCTATGAGAGCTTCCGCGCCACCATCCTCGCCGACCTCGAGGCGGCGATGCCGGTCGATGCGGTCATGCTGGCGCTGCATGGCGCCTGCGTCGCAGACGGCTATGACGATGTCGAGGGGGATCTGCTCGAACACGTGCGCGGAGTGGTCGGGCCGAATGTCCCGGTTGCCGCCGAGCTCGACCTGCATTGCCACATCACCGATCGCATGCTCTCAAGCGCCACCATGATCGCCACCTACAAGGAATATCCGCACACAGACATCGAAGAGGTTGCCGACCAACTGTTCCGGTTGATGAAGCGGACCCTTGCGGGCGAGGTTCGGCCGGCGATGGCCCTCTATGACTGCCGGATGATCAACACCTTCCACCCGCATCGCGCGCCGTTGCGCGGCATCGTCGACCGCATGAAGGCGATGGAGGGGCGGGACGGCATTCTCTCGGTCTCCTTCGGTCACGGTTTCCCTTGGGGAGACGTGGAAGATGTCGGGGCCAAGATGCTCGTCGTTGCCGACGACGATACGGCGAAAGCGGCTCGGACCGCCGAGACCTTCGGCAAAGAGATATTCGCTTCGCGTGAGGACATGCGCGGCACCTATCTCAGCATCGATGCCGCGCTGGATCGGGCCGTCGCCGCGAAGAGCGGGCCGGTGGTGCTGGCCGACGTCTCCGACAATGCAGGCGGTGGGGCACCTGGAGACTCGACCTTCATTCTGCGCCGCATCATCGAGCGCGGCATCGAAGACGTAGCGACCTGCCTCTACTGGGACCCGATTGCGGTGCGCCTGTGCCGTGAGGCGGGAGAGGGGGCGACGCTGGCGCTCAGGATCGGCGGCAAGGTCGGGCCAGCCTCGGGAGACCCGCTGGATCTGACCGTGAAGATCCGACGCATCGCCTCCGGCATTACCCAGCGCTTCGGGCCGACACCGCTCGGGATCGGCGACGCGGTATGGGTTACAGCAGGCGGCGTCGAGATCGTGCTGAACACCGTGCGCACACAGGTCTTCCACCCGGAATGCATGACGGGGCTGGGCTTGGACCCGGCGCAGAGGAAGATTGTCGTGGTGAAATCGAGCAACCACTTCCGTGCCGGCTTCGAAGCCATCGCCAGCGAAATCCTCTATGTCGGCGGGCCCGGCGCCTTGCAACCCCGCTTCGAGGAGCTGCCCATCACTAAACTGAAGCGTCCCTATTGGCCGAAGGTCGCCGACCCGTTCGCACTGTAGGACGGACGCCATTTGGGCAGGCTCGACGTGGCGAAGATTTGGCAGCCATCCATTGCCGTCGTTGCCGGCAGGGATGATCACAGCCTGTCACGCCGGTGGCGCCAGCATGCAAGGGGATGGGATTGCTTTTCGAGCCGATGTTGATTTCGGCCACGTATTATAGGAAATGGTTTTCCTATCATGCCAATCGGATTCTGCCCGCGTCGCAGGCTGAGTCGAGACCGGCAGGCGGTCGTGACGGCTGCAGGCAAATTGGAGACGCCTACGATGACCGATGCGAAATCCACCCTCGGCGATATCCTGAAGGAGATTCGCAACCGCAATCGCTGGACGCTGGCAGAAGTGAGTTCCATGACGGGGCTTGCAGTCTCGACCCTCTCCAAGGTCGAAAACAACCAGATGCAGCTTACCTACGACCGGTTGATCCAGCTGGCGCAGGGCCTCAAGGTCGATATCGTCGAGCTCTTCGGGACCATGACGGGTGCCGAGGATGCGCCCAGCATGCTCGGGCGCCGCACCTACACCAGATCTGGCGAGGGGCGGGAGATCATCACGCAAAACTACGACTATCTCTATGTCTGTACGGAGATTTCGAAGAAGTCGATGGTTCCGATCGTGGCGATGGCCCGCGCCCGAACCCTTGAAGAATTCGGTCCGCTGATCCGCCACAAGGGCGAGGAGTTCTTCTACGTTGTCGAAGGAGAACTCGAGCTCCATACCGAGATCTATGCGCCCTTGCGGCTCAAGAAGGGCGATTCCTGCTACTTCGACGCCATGATGGGACATGCCTATCTCAGCGTGAGCGAAGAACCTGCGCAAATCCTGTGCGTTTGTTCGACCCCGGAAACCGAATTGGTCTCCACCCTGTCGAACGCACAGACGATCAAGTCCAAAAGCTGATACAACTAAAAACGAGTACGATAAGAAAAAATATTGCACTTAGGAAAATCGTTTCCTACTCTAGTGCTGCGGTTGGTGCCGGGAGGGCATCGTGCGCCGCAGTTCTGGGGAGGACTATGAGATGAACGCTTCCAAGTGGAAATCGATTGGCGTCGCCTTGCTTCTGGCATCGACGCCGCTTTCCGGCGTGATCGCAGCGCAGGACGTGCTGGTGCTGGCGCGAGCGGAAGATCCGCCGACCGCCGATCCTGGCGTCGAAATCAGCAACAGCGGTTACACACTGATTTACGCTGCCTATGAAAGGCTCGTCGCCTACAAGGGCGGCACAACGGAAGTCGCACCGGAACTGGCCGAAAGCTGGACCGCCGACGACGCCGGTCTCGTGTGGACCTTCAAGCTTGCCAGCGGCCACAAGTTCGATGACGGCGCACCGGTCGATGCGGCTGCTGTGAAATTCAGCTTCCACCGGCTGATGAAGCTGAAAGCGGGTCCCTCCGACGCGTTTCCGGTGCTGAAAGAGGTCGAGGTCGTCGATCCGCAGACGGTGAGATTCCATCTGACGGCGCCATTCGCGCCCTTTATCTCGACACTCGCCGTCTCCGGCGCGGCCATCGTCAATCCGAAGGTGATGGAGCACGAGAAGGACGGCGACATGGCGAAGGCCTGGCTTGCGGAACACTCCGCAGGCAGCGGCCCCTACCGTATCGCCTCCTGGGAACGCAACCAGAGCATCGTGCTCGACCGCAACGAACATTACGCGGGCACAAAGCCGGCGCTGAAGCAGGTCGTCATCCGCATCGTCGGCGACGTCTCGGCCCGTCGTCTGCAACTGACGAGCGGCGATGCCGACATCATCGAACAGATCCCGCTCGATCAGGCGGAGGCGCTGCAGAAGGACGCCTCCGTCGTGGTCGAGAGCAATCCCAGCATGTATGTGAACTACATCTACATGAACAACCGCCAGCCGCCGCTGGATGACGCCAAGGTGCGCCAGGCGATTTCCTATGCGGTCGACTATCAAGGCATCATCGACGGCATCATGCTCGGTCAGGCCAAGCAGATGCGCGGCGCGGTGCCGAGCGGCATGTGGGGGCACGACCCGCAGGGCTTCCAGTACACATACGATGTCGAGAAGGCGAAGGCGCTGCTTGCCGAGTCCGGCAAGAGCGACATCCGTCTGACCTACACCTTCTCCCAGGCCGATCCCGCGTGGGAACCGGTCGGGCTTGCGCTGCAAGCGTCCCTTGCGGAAATCGGCATCAAGCTCGATCTGCAGGCGGTCGCCGACACGACCAAACGCGAACTGGTGGCCAACGGCAAGTTCGATATGGCTCCCGGTGCCTGGACGCCTGATTTTGCCGACCCCTACATGTTCATGAACTACTGGTTCGACGCCGGCAAAATGGGTGGTCCGGGCAACCGTTCCTTCTACGACAACACCAAGGTGACCGAACTCGTGAAAGAGGCGGGATCCATCGTCGACGAGGCGAAGCGCAAGGAACTCTATGTCGAAGCGCAGACGCTTTCGACGCAGGATGCGCCCTATCTCTACATCATGGAAAAGAACGACATCTTCGCCCGCCGCGCGGTCGTGAAAGGCTATGTCTACAATCCCATGCTGATCCAGGTCTACAATTTCGGAACGATGTCGAAAACGGAATGAGAAAGCGGGATCAGAGCGATCCCGTGGCCTTAACAGGCCTCATCCCACGGAACACCTGCCGCCAGCCTCGAAGGCTGAGGCGGCAGGGTTTCATCGTTTCCCAGGCAAGGCAGGGTTCTCCCGCCGGAAGGACCGACGTCCATGGCAATCACCCGCATCATCATCCCGCGTCTGGTTCTTCTGCTTTTCGTGGTGTTAGGCGTCGCCATCATCACCTTCACGATCTCGCATCTCATACCGGGAGATCCGGCGCGCATGATCGCGGGCGACCGGGCGAGCGCCGAAACGCTTGAAAACGTCAGGCGCAATCTCGGCCTCGATCGACCTGTCGTCGAACAGTTCACCATCTATATCGGCAATCTGCTGCAGGGCGATCTGGGGACATCCCTGCGGACCAATCGCCCTGTTGCCGGCGATATCCGGACCTTCCTGCCCGCGACCTTGGAGCTTGGAGCCGTCGCGCTCTTCATCGCGATCTGTCTGGGCGTGCCGCTTGGCGTGCTGTCTGCGGTCTACAAGGACGGTCCGATCGACCAGATTGCGCGAACGGTCTCGGTCTGCGGCATCTCGATGCCGGTGTTCTGGTTCGGTCTTATCCTGATCTATTTCTTCTACGCCAAGTTCCAGATCTTGCCCGGCAGCGGGCGTCTTGCCATGGGCATCGTTGCGCCAGAGCGCATCACCGGCTTCCTGTTGATCGACTCACTGCTGCAAGGCCGCTTCGACGCCTTCCGCAGCGCCGTCTACCACATCATCCTGCCGGGCTTTGTGCTGGCCTTCGCCAATATGGGCGTGATCACGCGGCAGATTCGCGCCTCTATGCTCGATGTCCTGCAGGAAGACTACATTCGGACCGCCCGCGCCAGCGGCCTGCGCAAGGGCATGATCATCTTCAACTATGCGCTCAGAAACGCGCTGATCCCTTCAATCACCCTGTTGGGACTGGCGCTTGGCGATCTTCTCTATGGCGCGGTCTTGACCGAGACGATCTTCGCCTGGCCTGGCATGGGCACCTACGTCGTTACCTCCATTCAGACGCTCGATTTTCCCGCCATCATGGGTTTCACGATCGTCGCTTCCATCGGGTATGTGCTGATCAACCTCCTGGTCGATCTCGCCTACATGCTCGCCGATCCGCAGATCAGGGAGGTCTGATCATGTCCGCCGTCATGCCGACCGAACCTGCCGCGGCAACCCCCGCAATGCGCAGAGCCAAGTCCATCTCCGAGCGCCTGCGGTATCTTTGGTATCTCAGTCACCGGAGCCCCCTGACCCTGGTCGGCGCTGCCATCATCCTGCTCGTTTTCATCATGATCATCGCCGCGCCGGTGATCGCACCCTACAACCCGGACAAGGTCGCCCTGACGGCGCGCCTGTTGCCGCCGAGCGCCGCCCATTGGTTCGGTACCGACGAGGTCGGCCGCGACCTGTTCTCGCGGGTGATCTACGGGGCAAGGGCGTCCTGCGGTGCCGCCTTCATGATTGTGCTGATTTCGATGTCGATCGGGGTGCTGATCGGTTGTTTTTCCGGCGTGGTCGGCGGACGGATTGACACCGCCATCATGCGGTTGATGGATGTCGTCCTTGCCTTGCCGGCGCTCGTGCTGGCCATGGCGCTGGCTGCCGCCCTTGGCCCGAGCCTGTTCAACTCCATGCTGGCCGTGGCGATCGTGCGTATTCCCGCCTATGTGCGCCTGGCCCGGGGCCAGACGCTTTCCCTGCGTGAGCAGGTCTTCGTCAAGGCGTCGCGCACCTTCGGCGCCTCGCCGTTCTACATTCTGCGCTGGCATATCCTGCCAAACGCCATGTCGCCGATCATCGTGCAGGCGACGCTCGACCTGGGCGGGGTCGTGTTGATCGCGGCCGCCCTCAGCTTCATCGGCCTCGGTGCGCAGCCGCCCACCGCGGAATGGGGCGCACTTGTCAGCAGCGGCCGCAGCTACATGCTCGATCAGTGGTGGTACGCCACTTTTCCCGGCCTCGCCATTCTGATCACCGCCATGGGATGCAATCTTGTCGGCGACGGCATCCGCGATATGCTCGACCCGCGCTTGAGGGGCAGATGATGAACGATACCGTTGAATCTCGCGGTCAGGCACTGGCCATTCACAATCTGTCGCTGGAGTTTCCAACCTTCAGTGGCGCGATCAAGGCGCTCGACGACGTGTCGATCAATGTCGCAAAGGCAGAGATCGTCGGGATCGTCGGCGAGTCCGGCTGCGGAAAATCGGTGACGACCATGGCGGCGACAGGACTGTTGCCCAAGGGGCGCTACAGGATCACCGGCGGCTCCGTCAGGCTCTTTGGTCACAGCACCCTCACTATGGACGAGAGCCTGCTGCAGGACGTGCGCGGCAAGATGGTCTCGACCATCTTCCAGGAGCCGATGAACGCGCTCAACCCGACGATCCGTATCGGCAAGCAACTGACTGACGTCATCATGCGTCACGAAGAGGCAAGCTTGCCGGATGCCAGGCGCATTGCCCGGGATATTCTTGCCGACATGCTGATCGGCGAGCCCGAGCGCGTCATGAAGCAATACCCTTTCGAACTCTCCGGCGGCATGCGGCAACGGGTGCTGATCGCCATGGCGTTTTCGTGCAATCCGGGCCTCATCATCGCCGACGAGCCGACGACAGCACTCGATGTCACTGTCCAAGCCGTGATCCTGCGGCTTATTCAGAACCGCGCCCGCCGGACCGGCACGTCGGTGATCTTCATCTCGCACAACGTCGCGGTCGTGTCGCAGCTCTGCGATCGGCTTTATGTGATGTACGCCGGAAGGATCGTCGAGCATGGCGCGACCCGAACCGTTCTCGATGCGCCGCAGCATCCCTATACCCAGGCACTTCTGCGCTGTCTGCCGGAACGGGTGGCGCCGAAGCAGGAGCTCGAAGCGATCACCGGCGCGGTGCCGAACCTGATGCACCCGCCTGCCGGCTGCTATTTCCAGCCGCGATGCAAGGAAGCGATCGACCTCTGTCGATCCCGGTCTCCGCAACTGGCGGGGGCCGATGGCCGAGAGGTCGCGTGCTGGCGGCGAGGTGTCGGGCCGGAATTAGCAGAGCAGGGGAGCCGGCAATGACCGAAGGTATTGACACGATAGCCCCGCCGGTTCTGGAGGTTTCCGATCTCACTGTCCGCTTTCCGGCATCCCGAGACTGGCTCGGCCGCGCCACCTCACATGTGCACGCCGTCAACGGTGTCAGCCTTCAGGTTCGCGGCGGCGGGAGCCTAGGCATTGTCGGCGAGTCCGGTTGCGGCAAGAGCACGCTCGCCCAGGCGATCATCGGGCTTGCGCCGTACGAAAAGGGCTCGGTGGCGATCGACGGTCAGGATTTTCAGGCGGCACAGGGAAGGCAGAAGCGCGACCTGCGGCAGAAGATGCAGATCGTTTTCCAGGATCCGCAATCCTCTCTCGATCGGCGGCTGCCGGTCTGGCGGCTGATCAGCGAACCACTGCACATTCGCGGCGGGCGCAGCAATGCCGAACTGCATGCCAAGGCGGCGGAGCTGGCCGCCGCCGTCGGCTTGAGGCCGGAACATCTGGATCGTCTGCCCCACGAATTTTCGGGCGGCCAGCGCCAGCGCATCGCAATCGCCCGCGCCATGAGCACGGATCCTGATCTCATGGTGTTGGACGAGCCGACGTCGGCGCTCGATGTGTCGGTGCAGGCGCAGATCGTCAACCTGCTCTTGAAGTTGCAGCGGGAGCGGGGGCTGACATACCTCCTGATTTCGCACGATGTCGCGCTGGTTCGCCATTTCTGCGACGACGTCGCTGTGATGTATCTCGGCCAGATCGTTGAATCAGGTCCGGCCGACGACGTTCTTGGCAATCCTCGCCACCCATACACCCAGACGCTGCTGGCCTCGGCTCCGAGTTTCGAAACGCCCTTGCCGACCCTTGCAGAGTTGCGGATCGGGGAGCTTCCAAACAACCGCAAACTGCCGACCGGCTGTTTCTACAGGGAGAGATGCGGCAAGACTGTTGCTGGTTGCGAGGCGCCGCAGGTTCTCCAGCGCCTGGGCGATGGCGCGCGCCACGCGCGATGTCATCTGGCGCAGGGTTGAGGCGCGGACGGGCGCGACAGATACGTTCCGCCTCCCGTCGGCATGGGTGGCGGCATGGCGGCTCGATGTCGTTTGATGCGCGCGGCCTCCCTTTTGAGAAATATAATTTTCTTATACGAAAAATAATTTGATTGATATTTCCGACTGTGCAAATTTGGCGCTGTTCGCTCCGCGGCGCTCAGCCGAAATCCGACCCACCGCTTGCCGGAGAAAACAGAGACCTGAATCAGCGCAAATCGGCGCCCCTCTGTCGGCGGCCGTTTGCGCATGTTTCGGAATGTTGCCAGACGCAGTCGCGCGTGTGGCGGTCCGGGCGCCTGCGCCCCGGGCATCAAGGTGATTTGATGAAAGGGCTTGACATGACGAAGGAAGTTGAATGGGCGCGCATGACCGCACCCAGCCTGCGCGAAATCGCCGGCAAGTCGGGGGCGCTCGCCATCCTGCCCATCGGCTCGCTGGAACAGCACGGCCCGCACCTGCCGGTTATTACCGACACCGCCAGCGCATCCGCGGCTGCCATTCGCGCCGCCCGTCTGGTTGCTGATGATATCCCGGTCGCCGTTCTTCCTGGCCTCTGGCTCGGCATGAGCGAACACCACCTGCCTTTCGGCGGAACCATCACGCTCGACTACGATACGCTCAGCCGCGTCATCCGCTGCATCGTCCGCTCGTTGAAGACGCTCGGCTTTTCGCGGCTGTTCATCGTCAACGGCCATGGCGGCAACATGGACCCGCTCGCAGTTGCCGTGCGTGAACTGGCGGTCGAGTTCGCCATGCCGATCGTCGCCACGACGCCATGGATGCTGGCGCCGGAGGAGGCGGGGAAGATCTTCGAGGTCGACACCGGTGCGCATCATGCCTGCGAAGGTGAGGCTTCGGTGATGCTGGCGATCGTGCCGGACGCGGTAAAGACCGAAATGTTCGGCCAGGCCGTCGGAAACCAGCAGCATCCTGTCGATGTGCCGGCCGACGTGTCGCGCTTCTATTCCTTCGCCGAGCGCGCGCCGGTCACGGGCACCTGGGGCGATCCGCGCAGCGCAACCGCCGAGAAGGGCGAGCGCTTCCTCGATCTCCAGGCGGGCGAACTGGTGAAGCTGATCCGCAACGACGTGCTCTGGACGGCGCCGGATCCGGTCTGGGCACTCGGCCGCGGCCTCGGCACGACGGCCGGGAAGGCCGATTAAGCTATCCCGGCGGGGCATTCGCCGGGCACTTCGCATTCCATTCCTGAGGGAGGACAGCAATGAACTTGAAGCTCGCGCGGACGCGCAAAACCCTTGTATCGCTTCTTGCAGCGACGATGCTTTCGGGCGTCGCGCTGGCGCCTGCCATGGCGAAGACGCTCGTCTATTGCTCGGAGGGCTCACCGGAAGGGTTCGACGCGGCGCTCTACTCGGCCAACAGCACGTGGGATGCTTCCGCCGAGACGATCTATGATCGTCTCACCGAATTCGAACCCGGTACGACCAACGTCGTTCCCGGCCTTGCCGAGACCTGGACCATATCCGACGACAATCTCGAATATACGCTGAAGCTGCGTGCGGGCGTGAAGTTCCAGACGACGGACGATTTCACCCCGACGCGGGACTTCAACGCCGACGACGTGCTCTTCACCTACAATCGCCAACTGGACAAGAACGATCCGTGGAACAGCTATTTCCCTGGCGCGAACTGGGAAATGTTCAACGCAATGGAAATGCCGGCGGTCATCAAGGAGATCGTCAAGATCGATGACAAGACCGTCACGTTCGTGCTGAACCAGCCGGATGCGTCGCTTCCTTCGAAGCTTGCGCTGAACTTCGGCTCGATCGTGTCGAAGGAATATGCCGACAAGCTTGCAGCAGAGGGACGACGTGAGAACCTCGACCGCAAACCGGTTGGTACCGGTCCGTTCCGCTTTGTCGACTACCAGCAGGACGCGGCGATCCGCTTTGCGGCGAATGCCGACTATTGGGATGGGGCGCCGAAGATCGACAACCTAATCTTTGCGATCACCACCGATGCGACCACGCGCATGCAGAAACTTCAGGCCGGCGAATGCCATGTCGCGCCATATCCGGCACCTGCTGACGTGGCTGGTCTGAAGGCAAATCCGGACCTCAATGTGCTGGAACAGCCGGGTCTCAACGTGTCCTATCTGGCGATGAACACGTTGGTTGCGCCGTTTGACAAGCTGGAGGTGCGCCGCGCCATCAACATGGCGATCGATCGGAAAGCGATCGTCGATTCCGTCTATCAGGGCATGGGCCAGATCGCCCAAAGCATCCTTCCGCCGACCATGTGGGGCTATAACGGCAGTATCGACGGCTACGGTTACGACGTCGAGGCGGCAAAGAAGCTGCTCGACGAGGCCGGCGTCAAGGATCTGAGCATGAAGATCTGGGCGATGCCCGTCAGTCGTCCCTATATGCCGAATGCACGCCGAGCGGCGGAACTGATGCAGGCGGATCTCGCCAAGGTCGACATCAAGGTCGAGATCGTCTCCTACGAATGGGGCGAGTATCTGAAGAAATCGCGCGACAAGGCGCGGGACGGCGCCATCATCCTCGGCGGTACGAGCGACAACGGCGACCCGGACAACCTGCTCAGCTACTTCTTCAGTTGCGCCGGCGTCGGCGGCAGCAACAATGCCAACTGGTGCTACATGCCGCTGGACGAGATCTTCCAGAAGGCACGAGCCGGCTCGAACCAAAGCGAGCGGACAAAGCTCTACGAAGAAGCGCAGGCAATCATCAGCGACCAGGCGCCCTGGGTGCCGATCGCCCATTCCACCGTCATTCTGCCGATGTCGAAAAAGGTAAAGAACTATGTGATGGAGCCCTTGGGCTCACACCGCTTCGAGAAGGTCGACATCGAAGAATAAATCCCCGCAACTTGGCTGTCCTAGCGCGCCGGCACCTGCCGGCGCGCTAGGACAGCGGGCAGCCAGGTGCGTGAGCTTTTACGTGGATTTCGGACCAACGTGGGCCGCCGAGAAGCTGATCGAGCGCCACCGGACTGCCGTCAGCAAGGAGACCTGCGTTTAGTGGATGATGGAAGCCGGTATCCGGGCGTCGCGCTGCGAAAGTGAAAAGCGGGTTTTGCAGCTGCGCGGCCAGGGCGATTGGTACGGTGCCGAGGCAATAGCTGGACGTTCACTGACAAAACCGTTGATCACGGAACTCTGGTTCGAATCTACTCAAGGCGATCATTGGCATTTCGGCCATCAAGCCGAAGGCTCGCAGAACGCCGGAAGCGACAAGAAGGGCTAGGGACAAAAAGGCTCTGCAAAGAACTTCGCAGGGGCGAGATCGGTCAGGCACAAGGCCCGGATTGTTTGTCCGACCACCGTCATGGTGCCACGGTCGTGATGATCGACCAGATGGCCGGCGAGAGGCGTAAGCAACAACCTCGCCACGCTGAATGAAACATCACAGCACGCCCCACCAAGCGGGAGCCGCCAACGTGGAAAGCTAGGCGACTTTAACGCCTAACTCTTGCAACGTAACAAGCTTTAGGATTCTTGCGGTCGCAAAAGCCGCCGGTCGACGATGGTCAGGGCAAGTGAAGCCGCCAAACTGACACCGAGAACGATCATGGTGCCAGCCACTTCCAGCTGCGTTGCCGCGATGGGCAAAACAGCCAGGATAGCCAGATTGTTGAGGCTTTCAGAAACTGCCAGAACCTGACCTTTGTCAGCGTCGCTGCGGGTGGCGAGCATGGACGTGCTCGCTGGCGCGGCGAGGCCAAGCGCAAATCCCCAGATGACAAGACAGACAAGCCCTCCTGCTAAGGGAAGTGGCGCGAGCATGAATGTGCTGATCGCCAAAACAAGAAGTGCGAGGGCCACCACAAGCGTCACGTCGTCTTTTCGGCAAAGGCGGCTGACGGGGCCAATGCCGAGATTACCAATTGTAAGCCCGAAGCCGAACGCCGACACCGAAACTCGACTGCGCCAACACTTAGGCCATGACGTGTTGGTTTTCACGCTTTTGGCGGCCTTTCTCGCAACAGCGCGTCGCAACCGCTATTCGTTCCCAGGATGACTAACGGGCCATGCCTGTGGCTTGGAAGCCCGCGGCAAAGACTTCCGGCCCGATAAGTTAGACGCCGCCATCTGCGTATCGAGGGAGACTGAATAATGCGTGTGCACGTTATATCTATCCCGATTTACGGATATCACTTGCCAAATCTCCCGGCGGTCGAATATGTGAGAACCATCCATTTTACGCCAATACCATTTTCAGGAACCATTTCAGATCGCCGCGATTCCCGTGATCTCGAGCCATGTCTTGCAAGGCTTGCCCGCGTTCGTTCGAAGCGAGCTCGGGGGGCGAGCGTTGCTGCGTGCCAATCGCGCCGCGGGCTTCGACGTAGAGCTGATCGAGGATCGCAATGTCTACATTCCTCAGCAGTCCGTGGTTTGCTTCGTCGAAGCCATGGCGAGGGCATTGGGCGACGCGAATCTCGGTCTCCTGCTCGTGCCCAATATGGACGTTTCCGCGTATGGCAGCTTCGGGCGTTTTATCACTGAAGCAGACACGCTCGGCGAGGCGATCAAACGAAGTATCGTGGCGCTGCAGTATCACAGTACTTTTGACAATTTGACGGTCACCACAACGAAGGAGGAACTACGCTTTGGCTACAAATTCGCTCTGGCCGGGTCTCGGGGTTATGAGTCGGTCGCATGTGCTGCCGCTGGCGAACTGCTGAGTCTCTTCAAGGCATATCTGCCTGAACATTGGCACCCCCTTCGCATCGAACTTGACATCCCGACCCCGAGCCATACCTCGCTTTTTGAGGACGTGTTTCAATGCCCGGTGATATTCAATGCGCCAGCAGTGGCGGTCGTCGTTGAGCGGCATCGGTTGATGGCTGCGTCGCGACGAACATCTCGGTCGATCGTGACTCTCGAGGACGTGGCTCGCGATCGTCCAGGGGGTGCACCTCGGAGTTTGTTGGAAATCGCCACTGCACAGATTCGGGCACAGCTACTCGCGGGCGATGTGTCGATCGAGGATGCTGCGCGGACAATGGACACGAGCGTTCGGACGCTGCAGCGTGAACTTCGACAGGCAGGAGCCGACTTCCGTAGCCTGACCAGCGCAGTGAGAATGCAACGTGCGACGGAAATGTTGCGCGACGGGGCCGTCTCGATCACCAACATTTCGGAGGATCTGGGCTATTCCTCTCCCGCTGGCTTTTCCCGCGCTTTTCGGAAGGCTACCGGATTTGGACCTCGCGAGTTTCGCGTCAGAGAGAACCTATCCACTGCTGATCCCGACAGCGAATCCGCAGCACAAACTAGCGACCCATAGTCGAACCGCTAAAAGCAATTGCCTCATTCCCCTTCACGTGGCTTTCGACGCGATCAAGCTGGCTAGGCCGTGCCTGGTGCAGCCGTCTTATCTGGGCGCTGCCGCGCGGCCAGCGTCGCGGCGGCTGTCTCCTTGTCGTCACCGCTGACTTGAACCACCGGCTGAGCAAAGTCGATCCCATTGCCATGGAAAGCCTGCATCAGCATCGCGTAAGCCTTCCGACGGATCATTGTCTGTTCCCCAGGCTTGCAGGTGAAGGCGATACCAAGTTCGATTCCGTATTCACCGATCTGCTCGACGCCCTTGAGCTTGAGCGGCTCGATAAAGAACGAACCGAGTTCCGGATCGGCCTGCAATTGCGCGCCGATCTCCTTGATGAGCTTGCGGACTTTATCAACATCGGTTTTGAAAGGGACACGGATGCGGAATTTGTCGACAGTCCAATCGCGGCTGGCATTCTTGATCGCGCCAAGCGAACCAAAGGGTACGGTGAAGATTGGCCCACGGTGGTGCCGCAGCCGCACGGAACGAAGGCTGAAGGATTCCACGACGCCCGTATAGTTTCCTGCTTCGATGTATTCCCCGACCCGGAAGGCATCGTCCAGTAGATAGAAAATACCGCTGACCACGTCCTTGACCAAGGTCTGCGAGCCGAATCCAATTGCAACGCCGACCACGCCCGCGCCTGCGACCAGCGGGCCGACTTTGACGCCCATCTCCGAAAGAACCGTGAGCACCGCGACACACAGAAGTGCTGCTGCCAAGGCGTTGCGGAAAACAGGCAGCAAAGTGCGAAGCCGGCTTTCTCGCGCGAGCGCGTTCGATGGGAGCGCCGCTTCATCGCCAACGTCGCTCAGCTTGCGGGTAATGTAGGCTTTTGCCAATTGCCAGACGAAGTCGATGATGAGCAGAATCACGACGCTGTTGAATGCCCCGGCAATGATCGTCCGGATCAATGTCACTTCACCGGAAACAAAAGGGAAATTGTGGCGCCAAACGAATGCGACCCAGTCGACCGCTGCAATAAGGATAATGGCCCGCGTTCCGCGGACGAGCAGGACCGTCTTAGCGTCCGGTAGGTCCCCTCCGCTCGAACGCGAGGGCGAGAAAGAAAGGGTTAGGCTGTCGGCAATCGACAAAGCGCGGGGCACGAGGACAAGCATCATGCCGAGCCAGAATAAAGCCAGGAAGTCGCCGCACCAGAGCAGCCACAGGACGACCGCGCCCGAGATGCCCATGGCGCGAGAGACACGGCCTTGCAAAGATCCGACATCGCTGGAGCGCTCACGCCAGATCAAGGCGATTGCTATAACGACAAGCGGAATGGACAATCCGATAGCGAGAGCCGACCGGACGCCGGCTTCAACCAGCCGCTCGCATATGGCCGAGAATGCCATCGTTGCCGCCAGCATTGCGACGAATATCCGGATCCGCGAATAGGAGCGTGCCGATACTACGGATGCGGCCAGCGCGATGCGGAAGAGCGCGGTCGCGAGCCTGTAGGTGATCAATGCGACGAGCGAGTAGAGTACGACCACACGCATGAGTGGCGGCCAGTTGAACAGGAAAAAGAGGATTGCAGCGGTCGCCGTGTATATCGAAAGCGTCAGAAACTCCGTGTAGGCTTGCATCCAAGGAGGGTTGGGCAAGGGTGCCGCTGGCAGTGAACGACGAAAGATCCATTCGGTGCCAAACGCAATGCCTGCGATGATAACGAACATCAGCGCCGCGGGCACCAAACCGCTGCTCCGTGCCTCTTGCCGAACCGCAGACATGACGCGGGAAAGTTCATCCCCGATCCGTGGCACTGCGGCAAGAAGTGCATTGAAACGGGCGCGTGAGCGGGCCTCCCATTCCTCGATGAACCACACTGCCTCATTGTCGCGGGGCTCGGAAACGGCCGCTTGCTTCTGCTCTAGCCAGACTCTTACGTCCTCATCCTCGAGAAGACGCAGCAGTTCGTCTACCTTGGACGGTTGCGCAATTCGGGCCGCAGGCGTTTGCGCCTGTAGGTTCGTAAGCCCACAAAGGCACAGGAACAAACTGAATAGCAAAGGCCGAAGAACGTACATAAAAGCTCGGTCCACTGGATCAGACCCCATTTGTCAAGAATTGGTCTCCAAAAACCAAAGACAGGGCCGAAACTAACGTGGTTTCACGATAGTTCGTGTTTGCAGCCGCCACGAACCGGAGCCGTGGCGGCTGCATGCACGCCGACAGAATCAGCTCACCTTCTTCACCGGCGGTATCGTCCAAGAACCATCAATGATGGAGGGACTGCTCTCGTTGGGCCAGTAGAGCCGCATCATGAGGATGAACTTTCCCTTGGGCGCCGGGAGCCAGTTCGATTCCTTGTCCGGTCCGGGTGCTTCGTGTTGGATAAACAGGTCGATCGAGCCATCCGGATTTGCTTTGAGCGGCTGCCGTGCGCTGATGGAGTAGCGGTTCAACGGATTGTCGACAAAGAAGTAGTCCGCATCATACATGGTCAATGACCAGAATCCCGAAACCGGTGGCGTAAGTCCCTTCTTGAACGTGAGAACGTAATTCTCGGACCCGTTATATGCCCGCTTGATCACCCCGTCGCCGGACTTCAGCGAGGTCGGATAGATCGCATCTTGCGGCCGGTTCGCCCCAAGACCGATCGCAGTGATCAAGGCACGCTGGACGTAGTTGGTGCCATAAATCCCCGTCTTCGTCGTGAAGCCCCAGCCGTCGATGTCCTGTACGTCGCCGTCGCTGAATTTGAAATGCGTCATGATGCGCGCGAAGCCGAGCTGAGGGACGCGCTTCACAAAAGCAGGATCGAACTTGGCCTTGTCGAAGTCCTGTCCAGGAACGATGCCGAGTTCGGCGAGCTTTGCGACCATAGGTGCATCCGCGTCGGTCGGCGGGTTTCTTTTCAGGAGCTCGGCAAAGAGGGTGAAGTACTCGATGGCGTCCATGCTGTTGACTTGCTCGCGAACGGCAGTCTCCATATCGATCGACGGGTCGACCTTGCCTTTGGGAGCCGTCCAATCCTTGCCCCACGCGCTCAAGGGATAGAGTTTGACCTCATCCTGAAGCTTATGGACTTCGGCGTAGTCCTCCTGGGTCCCCGTGCAATAGATGCGTCCAAGCAGCCAGACGATGCTCGTCGGAGATCTATATTGGGTCACGCCTTCGGGCAGTGTTCCTTCCCAGCCTGGCCCGGTAACAACAAACGTCTGGGCCTCGGTGCCTGTGGTGCGTTTTCCGGGGACGTCGAAGACAGTTGTCCAGCCATCCAGCATCGGAAACAGGGCATACCGGTCTTTCAAATCGGGCAGGCTCACCACCCAAGGCTCGTCCCCCACATCAAAGAAAGCCGTCGTATAAAGAGTGTCGGCGTTAGGTGCGGTCACGTCGCGAAACTTGGCGTCTGGATATTGGCGCAGCTTGATCAGATGCCCCATGGGGCCACGGGTTCCTTCGGGTTCCGCGACGTTGGTAATCACGCGCCTGGTCACTTCCATCGTCACCAGAGGATAGGCATAAATGTACGCTTCGACGGCGAGCGCGAATTCATCGAGCCCTTCCGGCAAATCTGCCACCAAACCGTCGGCGGCAGCAGCAGGCCTAGCGAGAGAGCCTGCCGCCAGTATTCCAAGACCGGCGGCCGTCAAGTCACGACGCGTAATATCCATTCTGTCCCTCCATCGAAAAATTGAGTTGCGATGTAATGCACTGAGTTCAGTCGATGTAAACGACGACGTAACGCCCGCCGTACGGTTGGTAGTAGACCCCGCCGCAACGCCACACCGCGGTGCCATTGACACTAGTGCTGACGCAGCCCGCGGGCAGTGCGGCGACATACATCGTGGAGCGGCGGATCACTCGGCGCGTGGTACGGCGAGCAACACCGGCGACACTTCCTGGTGTCAGCGGGCGTCCCACGACCGCCTGCGCCTCGGATACGAACGAGCCGAACGGCGCGGGAACGAGAGTGTCTGCCGCAAGCATCCCTAGACCGGCGATGGCGACTGAAAGGATCTTTCCGTGCAGCTTGCGCGTCGTCATTGCACCGTCTCCAGAGAAAGCTCGCCGGTGACATCGGCGTGGACGTGTTCCAGCTTGTTGGCAGCCGCTGGCGGCGTGAATTTAAACCTCGCGGCTTCGATCTCATCCGACTTCCAGTTGCTGAGCCGTAGCGAATATTGTGGCGCCCCGGTCGTCCATTTCGTCGTGATGACATACTTGAGCGGCAAAGGCTTGCTGCCCTTGCTGATCCAGATCTGCCAGTCAACGATATCGGTTCTGAAGGCGAGATGATCGCACTCCACCCCGTTGACGAATGCCGATCCGACAACGGTTCCGACGGTCACGCCGTCGGTCAGGACCGTATAGGGGTCGCTTGCCAGCAGGTCGGCCCCCGGAGCGTCAAGTCCGGTGGCGGCGCGAAGCTCCTCGGTCGCATCTTCAACACCGTGGCCGGGACTCTGCAACTGCGCGTAAACGTTCAGGATTTTGTCGTGCAGCGATATCGTGTTGCCGTCAAATATCACCTCCGCCTGGGCAAAGGGGCCCATGCGCCTCATCCGGAAGCCCTTGGCGCGATCGAGTGCGATGGAGCCGGATGCGCTGTATTGGATCTTCTGGCCCTCCAGATTGACGACTTCCTGATCAGCGTCATAGTCGACACTAAGTGTTGGCATTGACTTGAGATTTTCGCTCATCGCGGCCATGATCCGATCAGCCTCCGGCTCGATTCTGTCTTGCGCCGATACCGGCCAAGCCATCACACTACCAGCAACCACTAACATCCCTGTAAATCGGCGCCGCCAAGCCGCGCCAAGTAACCTCAGTCCGCCATTCATTCGCTCACCCAGAAGGCTCGTTGATTTCGCTTGCGGGCCAGGACTCGCAACAGTTCTTGCTCCTGCGAACAACTTGGTTGCGAAGGCCTCCCAGCCCGTGGCATTACTGCTGTATTGGCCGCGTTTCTTCTTACCATTTCACGCCAAGTTGCACTTTCAATGTTACATTCAGCGCCCGCGTTCGGAATAAGGGCGAAGAGTTCGGGGCATGCCGACGCGGACGTTGCAGCGACACTTAAAATTCTGCGGTTGATTTTGAGGATTACCGGTCGCGTCGCAGTGAGGCGATCCGGCTGCTCTGCGAAGGCGTTCACAGCATAAGCGACATCGCCTTTAAGGTGGGTTACAGCGATGCCGCACACCATATTCAGTTAATGTTCCCGTTTTGTGCGTTCAATGTCGCATAATGTATCGACGGGAACTCCTTAGCCGTTCGCTCCGTCGCTGAGTATTTCCATGTAGGCGCGGTAGACGAACACTCGGCCACGGCGCCGACCCGTCGCTTCTTCAACAATCCCGAGTCGCTGGAGTTGCTCGAGGGCCGCGTTAACGGTCGGCATTGTCAGGCCGCTCCGCTTCATTGCTGTGGAGGCGGTCAAGTATGGGCTGGTGCGCATGGTTTCGTGGATCTGAAGGACCGATCCCGTACGTTCAGACTCTCTTATGATGCGTTCGCGGTCGCCCTCGAACAGTCGTGCAATTTGGTTGGCGGTCTCAAACGCTTGTTCCGCTGTTTCGGCGATTCCGTCGAGAAAGAACTCGAGCCAAGCTTCCCAGGTGCCGTATTCGCGGACTTCCTGCAGCAGGCGGTAATAGTCGGACCTGCGGGATTTGAAATAGAGGCTGAGGTAAAGCAAGGGTTGTCGAAGTACGCCCGTGGCGCAAAGGAATAGCGTGATCAGGAGTCGACCGAGACGACCGTTGCCGTCCAGGAAAGGGTGGATGGTCTCAAACTGAACGTGGATGAGCCCCGCCTTGATCAGAGGGGGAATGTCGGGCGTGTCCGAATGAACGAACCTCTCCCATTCCCCGAGACAATTCATGACTTCGTTGGGAGGAGGGGGCACGAACATGGCGTTTCCCGGCCGAGTTCCACCGATCCAGTTCTGTGACGTGCGGAATTCGCCGGGGCTCTTCGTCCCACCGCGGCCGCTGTCCAACAATCGTTGATGCATCTCCCGAATAAGGCGCAGGGATAATGGGAGTTGTTCCAGGCGCTCGAGGCCGAACATCATGGCATCGACGTAATTGGAGACTTCGCGAATATCGTCGACGGGCTCGCCGCCAATCGCCTCCGTTTCGAAGCGTAGCAGGTCGGAAAGCGTCAATTGGGTGCCCTCTATCTGAGATGAAAGGACCGCCTCTTTGCGCACGTACATGTAGAGGAACAGTTCCTTGTTGGGCAGCAACACGGAAACACCGTCCAGCCGTCCGAGCGCACGCTCGGCCGCGCTGAGACGAGTGAGCAGGCCACGGATCGCGATTGGCGGAACCGGAGGAAGGGGAGGCGGCACAAACGCCTTGATGCGTTCGCCACCTACGGCGGTTTCGACCAAGCGGCCAAGCCGTCCATTGGTGTTGGGGTCTTTGCTGACCATAGCCTCCCCGAGTCGATTGTTGTGCTGAAGTTAAATAGCATTGACCCTTAATAAAGGAAACCGCATTTTTGTTAATTAACGCTTTCGCTTAATTAACAATAGGGCAATCGAAGCTGGTTCGAATCCCTTCAAGGCGAGAGACGCATCCGGACGGGGCGACATGTTGCCGGCTTCCGGCCGACTCAGTCGGGTGGAGTTCATTCGCGTTACTGCCTTTGCTCTGAACACCGAGGAAGCGTCAGGAGCGTATACTTGGCCAGCGTGACCCCTGCGTGTCAATTGGGGCCGATGGCAGACCGTCTGGCGGGACGGGGCCGGGAGCCACGCCCCGCAGCCACTTCTGTTCGTGATGAACTCCAGAAGGTCAGCGTTCAGCACATCAGCGTTCACTGTCAGCATCCCGTGCGAGAAACCGGGATAGGTCTTCAACGAACCGTTCGGCAGCAGCTTGACCGCCTTCAAAGCCGAGGCGGCGATCGGAACGACCTGGTCGTCCTCACCGTGCAGCACCAGCGTCGGCGGTGATCGTCTTGAGGTCATCGATCTGGTCGGTTTCCGAGAAGGCCTTGATGCCATCGTAGTGCGCCTTGGCGCTCCCCATCATGCCCTGCCGCCACCAGTTCTGGAGCACGCCTTAATGGACCGCCGCGCCCTCGCGGTTGAAGCCGTAGAACGGGCCTGACGGGACGTCGCGGAAGAACTGTGCACGGTTGCCGGCCAGTGCCGTCCGAAAGCCGTCGAAGACCGCCATCGGCGTGCCTTTGGGGTTGTCGGCGGTCTTCAGCACCAGCGGCGGGATGGCGGCAACGAGGACGGCTGCTTTGGCCACCCGGCCCGGGTCAGCCTTCGCTCGGCACCGGCGTGTTGAGAAGCTGCTGCTCCCAAAGATACGCGATGCCGCTGCCGCCGAAGTGCTGGATGAGAATCTCGGTCAGCTCCTCGACATGCTCGGTGCGCGCCCAATCGCGTTGCCATTCGCCAGCGAGCGCCATCACGGTCATCACGTTCGCGCCGGCCGAGGCCATGCGCAGGATGGCAACTTCGTGAGACTCCTTCGAAATCCCGCCCGACGCGTCGGTGATCACGGTGACGTCCCAGCCTTCGCCGGCGGCCTGGATGACAGGCATTGCGACGCAGACCTCGGTCCACAGGCCGGCGATGATCAGTTGCTTGCGGCCGGTCGCCTTGACGACGTTCACCACATTCTCGTCCTGCCAGGTGTTCACCCAGGTGCGATCGATGACTTCCTGGTCCGGAAATACGTCGGTGATCTGCTTAAAGAGAAGTCCACCGCGCGCCGCGATCACGCTGGTGAGAATGGTCGGAACATTGAAGGCTCTTGCTAGCTTCGCCAGCGCGGTCGTGTTGTTGACCACCATATGCGGATCGTGGCTGTTCAGGTTCGCGAGTTGATACGGTTGGTGATCGATCAGAACGAGGACCGAATCTTCGGGACGAAGAAGCGAATCGAGGCCGTTACGAGGGGGCATCAAGACTTCCTTTCTCTGCCGCTGTGGACGGCGATGGGTTCACGGGAGACATGCGCCAGCGGGTGACGTTGCCAAGACGCAATTTGCTGTTCCTTTTGGTGGTGCGGTAGTGCCATAGTCGGGCAAGCTGTGTCGCGAAATAAGGAACGCCGGAATGGACATCGAAGACCTACAGACATTCGTCGCAGTGGCCGATGCCGGGGGCGTATCGGCCGCCGCGCGCCGGCTTGGCGTCTCCAAATCGATCGTCAGCCGGCGACTCTTCCGGGTCGAAGCGGAGCTTGGCGTCCAGCTTCTTGCACGAACGACCCGCGGCGCCGCGCTCACGGAAGCGGGAATCACGTTCAGGGACCATGCGGCCAGAGCCAGCGCCGAGATTGACACCGCCAAGGAAACGATCCTCCCCACCGGTGAGTTGCGCGGCCGCCTGAGGGTTGCCATGCCGCTTACGTTCGGCCCGACCCACTTCGCCCCCGTGCTTGCGGACATGGCGCGCCAGCACCCGCAGCTTCACATCCATACCTCCTACAGCGATCGCTTCGTCGATCTCATCGCAGAGGGTTTTGATTGCGCGATTCGGGGTGCCTACCTCCAAGACTCAAACCTGATCGCGAAGCGCGTTGGGCCGATCCATGGCAAGCTTGTCGCCAGCCCGGATTACATCAAAGCGCACGGGTCACCTGAGACCCTGGACGAACTCGTCACGCATCAGGCCCTCATGCAGGGAACGGAAGCCTGGCAGTTCATGGATCGCGACAAGATCGTCACGGTTCAGCCGCAGGGCAGGTTCAAGGCCGACAGCGCCACGGCGCTTGCCGCTGCGGCGGCGGCAGGTCTCGGCATCGCCTGGCTCCCCGATTGCATCACATATGGATATGTGGCCTCCGGCGCTCTGGTCCCGATCATGACACGCTATCCGGTCCCTCCGGGGGCGGCGTATGTCGTCCGCCCGCCGGGTCAGCATCCCACGCGGAAAGTGCGTGTGCTTACCGAAATGCTGACTGAGTACTTCAAACGGAACCCGGACGTTTGGGGTCTCGACCGTTGAAACACGGGACGAAGCCTTATCAACCAGACCGATGTTCCCATACCCTTTTCCAGTTCGCGCCACGAGACGAATTCCAGGCCTCGATGGCAAGTCGACGACGGGGCGTTCGATCACCCGGCTGGTCGAACCGACTGCCGGAACGATCCTGCTCGACGGCGACGATGTGATGGGGCTTCGGCGCGGACGGTTGCGCAGGATGCGGCGCACTGTCCAGATGGTTTTCCAGGAGCCGTTCGCCAGTCTCGACCCTCGCATGACAATTGGTCCGGCGGTGATGGAGCCTTTCATCGAGCACGGTCTCGGCACGAAGCTGCAAGCACGCGACAAGGCGGCGGAACTTCTGAAACGCGTCGGACTCAACCCGGATCTAATGCGGCGCTATCCGCACGAGTTTTCCGGCGGTCAGCGGCAGCGTATCGCCATCGCGCGGTCCCTCATGCTCGATCCGAAGGTAATCGTGGCCGACGAGGCGGTGTCGGCGCTTGACGTGTCGATCAAGGCACAGGTCTGCAACCTGCTCCTCGACCTCCAGCAGAGCTTCAATCTCGCCTATCTGTTCATCAGCCACGACATGGCCGTCGTGGCGCGGGTGAGCCATCGGGTCGCCGTGATGTATCTTGGCGAGATCGTCGAAATAGGCCCGCGCCAGGCGGTGTTTGAAAACCCGCAGCATTCCTATACGCGGAAACTGATGGCGGCCGTCCCCGTGCCGGACCCGGCGCGGCGCAATGTCAAGCGTTCCATCACGACCGACGAGATCAGAAGTCCGGCGCAGTCCATCGACTATGTACCACCCAAGCGCCAGTACCGCCAGGTCTCGCCAGGACACCTCGTCCAGGTCTGACTTCGGAATTGGGTACCGTCCGAGTGGGTCTTGATCCGGAGAATGTATCGCCTGGACTCAAATCGATGGTCAGAGCGCCGCGTGGGCAAGCCTGCCTTGAGGAGGTATTGCCGGAACGGTTCCAGTTGCTCCGGACGCTCCAACAGCAGCCTCGCCTGATGAAGTTGTCGGTCGATTTCTGCGAGCGTCCGCCCCATTTCTGCCCAATGGAGCCGCAACGATCTTGGTTTCCATGTTTGGGAGATACACGCCATGCCGACCCGGCGACATTTCCTTATCAGCTTCATTGCCACGCCGATTGTGCTACCGAGACTCGGTCATGCAGCCGGCGCTCCTGCGGAGCTGCCGCTTACGGCTACTTGCAATGATGACGACGATCTGACGCCAGCGCAGACCGAAGGCCCGTATTTCACGCCGCAGAGCCCGGAAAAACATGACTTCGCGAGCGATGCACCAGGCGGTGAAAGGATGACGCTTGCTGGTTACGTGCTAACCAAGAATTGCCAGCCCGTGGCAAAGGCGCTGATCGAGTTATGGCATGCCAATGAGATCGGCGACTACGACAATAGCGGATACAAACTCCGCGGACATCAATTCACCGATGCCGAAGGTAAATGGTGGTTCGAGACGATCGTGCCAGGGATCTATCCTGGTCGCACGCGGCATTATCACGTGAAAGTCCAACGGCCCGGCGGTAACGTGCTGACGACGCAGCTGTATTTTGCCGGTGAGCCGGACAATGAACGTGACCGCATATTCAACGCAGCCTTGCTGCTCGATATTAGGGCGACGAGCGACGGAAAATTCGGCCGCTACGATTTCATAGTGGCGTAACCGGCGCCTTCCATCCGCTGTCATCGGAACCATCGACTTGATCTATCAAACGATGCTCGCGGAACTGGGCCAGCGGTCGCTTGATGCGGCGTGGACGGCGGACTTTCCACCTCAAGGCCGCTTCACGCCCGTCACAGTGAAGGCACGTCGCTACTGGTATTTCGACATTCCCGATGGACATGGCGGCAAGACACGTCGGTACGTTGGCCCCGCGGATGACCCCGAAATTTCAAAGCGCGTCGCAGACTTTCAAGCCCAGAAAGACGATCTCCGCGCTCGCCGTCGCCTGGTTACCACTCTCACCCGCGAAGGCGGCATGATTGCGCCCGACAAGATGTCAGGAGATATTGTCGCTGGCGGGAGGAGGCCTCTTCCGGCTGCGCGGCCTTTTGATCGGGCACGGTGGCGTTCCAACGTTACGCCGGGCTGCTCGGCGTGCGTCTAGTCCGTGATATAAGATGATGAATAATTCGGTATGCTTCATACGCTTTTCCATATCATCATTGCGCCTGCCTCCGCAACGACGCGATCCGGATATCACCGTTCTGGTCATACGTCTCGGCCCACGCCAGGTCGGACGACATTAGAGACGCGGCCGAACGAATGGCTCGAGAGGAACTCGGTCACGTTGAGACGCGAGCGGCGGCGTGCATTTCATCAGGAACGAGGCCAGGCGCTTGCGGTCGACAAAAGCGATTTGCCGATCCTCGAGCAGAGGTTGTCGGGCCCCCTCAAGTCGATGGCGGGACTATCAACGCTAGACGGCGGCGGCGGCCTGCAGGCTCTTTCAAATGAAGCCGACCTGAGGTCGGAATCGATGCGGGAACACCCGCTTTTGACCACCCCGCGCCCCGCGAAGGCGACACAAAAGGCAGTCGAAAGCGCGCTGCCGCTCTGTGAATTCCTGGCAAACTGCTACCTCGACATCGGAGATCGCGCGGCCAATGAGGAGGATGCTGATCGGGCCCGCGAGTTCGCCTCGCAGGTCATTCACTGTCTTCGGGCGCTTCGAGGTCGCCGACTGTCGACATGATCACTGACCCTCTTCCTCATCCGTATCAGCATCCGGCCACGGCGGAGACGATGCGGTTCATCTCCTTCGGGATGCCGAGCGGCGCCACGATGATCGTCGAGCCGATCGTGCCCCAGATATAGGTTACCGCATAGGCGATCGGGATCTGTTCGGCGAAGTCTTTGTCCAAGCGAAACCTGGTCCGTGGCAACGCCAATCGCGCCCGAGATCGCCTACGAGCCGGTGTACATCCCGGCGCGGTAGCCGAGCGGAAGCCCGGTGATCAGCGCGCAGGGATAGGCTCCACCTTCAATCTGCGGTGACAGCCCATTTGTCATCGGGATCAAAACGATCGATGAAAGGCATGATCTGTTCGGTGCTCGGCCCCAGGTCCCGCTCATAAACGATGCCCTGCTGGTTGACGACAAAGGTCTTGACGCCCGTCTCGGCATAACTGACCGGCCAGGCGATCAAGGCGAAACCGCCGATCATGTTCCCGTTTATGACATAGTCATAACGGCCGCCGGCGATGTTGTCGCCTTGCGATGTCAGGATTCGGAACCGGTAACCGAAATAGCCTTCGCCGGCCTTCGCCTTTTCCAGCGCCGCTTCGCTGATCGCGTCGCCGACCGGGCTTTCGCCATCGCCCTGATCGGAGGGCCAATAGAGTCCGTCCGTCTGGCCAGGTGTACTGATCAGCTTCTGTGCATATTCGAGCACGCCATCGGCGTCGCGATCCTGCGAGGCATATTCCTTCTGGGCATCGACATAGGCCTGTACCGTATCGATCGCCTCGAGCTCGTTCTCGCCGACGCGACGATTGACGATCTCCTCAAGCCCGACATAGGTGTCGAAAGCCCATTTGCCGTCCTCGCCCTTGGTGATCGGGAAGGGCAGCGGCCACAGCCGATCACCGATCTGAAGGATCTTGCGCCCTTCGAGATCGCGCACGACGACATTGCGGGCCGCGCCTTCGCGAATGAGCGCGAAGGTATCCGTCGCCCCTTCACCGGCCTTCAGCTTTTCCGCATTCAGCCCCAGAAGCTTCGCCAGACCATCGAAGTCGTTGGCGGCAAGCTTCGACTTGAAGTCGTCGACCGCCTTGGTGGGATCATCGAAGACCGGCGGATCGTCGTCGGCTGCATAGGCATCGAGGCCCGCAGCCATTTGATCTGTTGGCGCTTGTTCCGCCGGCATCTGTGTCTGCGAGAAGGTCGCGTTCAGTGGCACGGTGGCCAGCGAGAGAGCGATCGCCGTTCCGAGGAGAAACGGATGAAAGAGCTTTGCCATGGTCGTTCTCCTGTGATCCGTTCAACGTCCGCGTCCGCCGCCGCGACCACCGCCGCCACGATGCATCGGCGGTCTGCCCCCGCCGCGGCTCATCTGTGGACGCCCGCCGCCACGGTGGCCACCGCCCATGCTCTGACCGCCGCGGCGTGACGAGTTGATTTCACGCCTCCCGGGATTGACGTTGCCGAGGCCCGAGGGTTTGTTGGGTCGGTTCTGCGCCTTGGCGGCCATCTTCTTCTTGCCGCCCTGACGGTTGACCTGAGAGGGCTTTTTGCCGGCCGGCCGATTGATGCTCGGCTTTCCGTCTCCGGCCCGGGCCTTCGCGATCGCCTGCCCGCCACCGGCGCCACCTGGGCGGGCCGCCGGTCTCTGTTGCGCCTTCAAGCCGTCGAGCGTGCTCTTGCGGACATCCCTAATCTGGCCGGCACCGCCACCGCCCGGGCGCGCGTTCGGCCGATCGCGGTTGATCTCGGCGGCGCGGTTGCGCAGGTTGTTGTTGCCGTTCGCCTTGATGTTGTTCTTGATGCTGTTTCGGTCGAAATGCTGAAGTTGGTCGCGGTCGAAGTTGATCTTGCTGCGATCGACATTCTTCCAGTCGATGTCGTTCCACTTGAGCTTGCCGTTGATGTTGTTGAAGCAGTTGTTGCAGTCGATGTCGATGTCGCCGCCATTCCAGCGGCCGCCCCAGACGCCCCAATCGTCCCAGTCGACAATTGCAGCGAAGGCCGCACCGGTCACCGCGCCGGCGAAGAAGGCTGCTCCGGGATACCAATAGGCCGGATAGGGTTCGTCATAGTAGCCGATCGGCGCCGGTGCGTAGTCCGGCTCATACAGCATCTCCGGTGGATACTGTGGCACGTAGATCGTTTCGGGGTTTGCCGCCTGGATGACGACATTGTCACCCTCCTGCACCACCTTCACCTTGTCGTCGGTCTTGATGATGTTCTTGGCGACGGCCTCGTCGCGCAACTGCTGTATCGCGACCAGCACATCTTTCTGCTGATTGGCAATCGCGTCGCCGAAAGACTGCGTCCACTCGAGGTCTTCGCTCATCATCTTGACGATCTGGGGGTAGTTCAGCAGAGAGATGACGCTGCCATCCCAGTCGTCTTTCGGCTTCATGTCGGGCTTCTTTTCGCGGGCCTCGAGGAAGCGCTCCGCCTCGACGATCTGCAGCGGATAGAGTGCCGCGGCTGATATCAACGCCACCAACTCGTCCGGATAAAGCGCGATCCGCGCGACCAGCACTTCGAGCTCGTCGTCGCTGAGTGGTTCCGGCGCCGTCTGCTGCTCAGCGGCCGGCGCACTCGCCGTCTGCTGGGCCATGACGGCAGTAATGGGTGTTGAAACCAGTATCGTCACTGCGCTGCCGAGCGCGATGATCATTTTCCGGATCATAAGTCACCTCCGAGCAAAAAGGGGCACTAATCCCGTCTCAATATTGAAGTGCTCATCGCCCGCTGCGAGAGCCGCAAGGGGTGCACAGTCGCGATGCCTTCCTCAAACAAAGGTCATTACCAAGCAATCCGATCGTCGCACGGCTTCTCCCCGTGATTGTTCCCTTCGTATAATGAGGAAAGCGTCGGGTTAGGGAAGAACGTAACAGTTACATTGGGCTTCTTTGTGCGATCGTCGTTGTTTTTTGGAAGGTCGCTGGCGATTGGAAGCACGTTGTCCGCCCGAGGATCGCCCGACGATCATTGTAGTGTGTCTGTTTCCGTTCTGGCGTCTGGGATCGCATAATGTATCGACGGAAACGTCGCGGCCCGACGGTTCACCATTCGCGGCGATACTGATGGCCGCAAATGCACTGGTCCAGACGCGGATTGACGCCGACATTAAGGACCGCGCCACCGCCGTCCTACAGAACATGGGACTGACAGTCTCGGATGCTGTTCGAATCCTTCTGACCCGGACGGCGAACGAAGGCTCACTGCCGCTGGAAATGGTTAGTAGCAGTGACGCCCACGATGCCTGGTTCCGCGCCAAGGTGTTGCAGGCTCTCGACGACATGCGACCCGATTTCGAGGATGCTGATGTTGAGGCTCGCTTCCGCGAGCGCCGGGCGGCGGCTCTGCGTAAGGCAGGGGCCGGCGACCGATGAGGCTTGTCTGGGCGCAGTATGCGCTTCACGATCGAGAGGCTACTTTCAGCTACGTTGAAAGCGAAAATCCGGGGGCGGCGGTCCACGTCGACGAGGAGATTGCGCGAGCCGTTCGACGTCTCCTCGACTTTCCCGAAAGCGGTCGTCCCGTTCGAGTTGAGGGCACGCGTGAGCTGTAGTTCCGCGCACACCCTACGTCGCGGCTTACCTGGTGACAGCGGACCGGATTCGCATTCTGCGCATCCTGCATGGCGCCCAGATATGGCCTTTCGAGTTCGGCGACGAGTGATTCCGACCGCGAGCCACTTCTTTGGTTGCCGTCGGTTCGTTTCTTTTCAAGAGCTTAGGGATGCATAGTCGAACCCGGAGGCGCATCGGCCATCCATCGATCCTCTCATGTGGGTGGAAGTTCGCGACGTCGTCGTAGTTCGCTCGATCCGAAAGGTGCATGTCGGCTGCACTGCCCGTCATCAAACCTTCGCATGGGTTTCACGAAAGTGTCTCTCGCAATTGCTAGATCGGCAGCATTGCAATTGCTTTTGCAGAGGAGATCCAGATTGTCACGATTGCAGAGCACAGTCGCAGCCAGCATCATCGCCTTTGTGGCGAGTGTCGGCGTAGCCGAAGCCGCCACGACGGTGAAGTTTTGGCATAGTTTCAACAAGTCCAATGGCGAAGCTCTGGACAAGATCATCACGCAGTTCGAAGCGGCCAATCCGGACATCGATGTCGAAGCCGAGTTCATCGGCAATTACAACGACATCGTCGCCAAGCTGCAGGCTGCCATTCCGGCCCAGCGCGCACCGGACGCGGTCATACTCGAAGTCACCCGTTACGGCCTGTTTGCGAACAACAACATTCTGACCGATCTGACGCCTTATTTTGATGCCGATCCGCTGAAAGCCGATCTTTACGACTACGCCCGGGAAGTCGGCGTCATCAATGGCAAGAATTATGTCGTGCCGTTCAATTCCTCGACGCCCGTTCTTTATTTCAACAAGGACATCTTCGCCCGTGCAGGCCTATCGGCTGACACGCCGCTGAAGACTTTCGATGAGATCCTGGCGGCCGCAAGGACGATCAGCGACGAACTCGGTTCGGAGGGCATCTCGGGCATCGCTGCGCCCGGCCAGTTCGCCCGCTGGGGCCTGGTTATGGCAAACGACAGCGAACTGGTCGCTCCGAAGACCGGCGAAATCCTGCTCGACAAACCCAACACGATCGAAGCCTACCAGTGGATGGCCTCACTGGTTCATGAAAACAAGGTCGCGTCTGCCGATGGCGTGACGGAGGAAGACAACGGCCGTGACGCCTTCCTGGCCAAGAAGGTCGGCATCATGTTCAATTCGACCGGCAATTACGGCGAGGCCAAGAAGGCGATCGGCGACAACCTCGCCGTCCGGCCGATGCCCTGCAACAAAGCTTGCTCGGTTCCGATCGGCGGTGCCGGCATCGGCCTCATGGCGACCTCGCCGAAGGAGGTTCAGGACGCGGCCTACAAGTTCGTAAGCCACGCAGCTTCTCCGGAAGCGAACGCGATCTGGTTTGCCGCAACCGGTTACCTGCCGATCAACAAGAAGAGTGTTGCCCTTCCGGTTGCCGCCGAAGCTCTGGCAACACAGCCCGGCATCGACGTGGCAATCGAGTCGCTGCCGAACGCCCACGGCCGTGCACGCACGACCGTAGTCACGTGGATGCGCTCCACCGAATACAAGATGTGGCAGGCCATGGCGCTTGGTCAGCGAAGCGTCGATGAGACGATGAAGGACTTCGCGGAGCAGACCCGGGCCGAAGAAAAGCGCGTCAGCAACTGATCCTCTTGCAAGGGCACCGGTGGACGGGACTCGCTCCCGCTCTGCCGGTGCGTTTCATCGCCATGCTTCGCAAACTCACACCTTATCTGTTCGTGGCACCGCTGATGATCTCCATCGCGGTGTTCACCTACATTCCGATCATCGCGAGCCTCAATCTCAGCGTTCGTGACTGGAATTTCCTGTCCCCCGACATGCCTTTCGTCGGCCTGCGCAACTACCAACAGCTGCTATCTTCGCGCGAACTTTGGAATTCGCTTTGGGTGACGACCCTTTTTGCCGTGCTTTCCGTGCCGTTGCGACTTGGCTTTGCGCTCGTTATCGCCAGCTATCTGGTCAGGGAAACGCTGCATTTCCGTCTCCTGCGTGGTGCGCTCTTCCTCCCGGCGGTCACATCGACCGTCTCCATCGCCGTGGTGTTCTCCTGGGTGTTCTCCACCGACTACGGCATGGTCAACGCGATCCTCGACACGCTCGGCCTTGGCAAGGTGCCGTGGCTGCAGGATCCTCACCTGGCGCTTTGGGTGCTGATCTTTGTCAACACCTGGAAGCAACTGGGCTACGATGTTGTCATCTATATAGCCGGATTGCAGGCAATCCCGAGGGAGCTTTACGATGCCGCGGCCGTGGACGGCGGCCGTCGCCTGCATGTGTTTCGCCGCGTGACGCTGCCTCTGGTCATGCCGACCACCTATTTCCTCCTCGTGATCTCGGTGATCGAGGCTTTCCAGGTCTTCACCATCGTCAATGTGATGACGCGCGGCGGCCCGGCCGGCGCAACGGACATGCTGGTCAACCTGCTCTACGAAATCGGTTTCGTGCTGTTCGACATCGGACGAGGTTCGGCACTCGCCGTCATGTTGTTCGTCCTGCTGGTCGCACTCGCCATCCTCAAATCCCGCATCATCGGCAGGAAGGTTCATTATGAAGCCTGAAAATCCCGGCCTTGCTGGCCTTGCCCTCGTGGCGGGCTTGCTGTTCCTCTCGCCTGTGCTCTATTCCATCTGGATATCCTTCCAGACTGCCGACGCCTATTATGCGGGCGAGGTGGGGCTCACGCTTGATAATTACGGGCGTGCCGTCGGGCAGTACAATTTTGCCCGCTATCTGCTCAACAGCCTGATCGTGTCCGGTCTAGTGACGGTTCTCGGCATCACATTCGCCACAATGGCGGCCTTCGCCTTTGCCCGTTATTCCTTCCGGGGCGGCAACCTCCTCTTCGGTGCCACTGTTGCGACGCTGATGATCCCGAGCCACATCAGCCTGATCCCCAATTATCTGTCACTTGCGAAGGTCGGATTGCTGGATACATACGCGGGCCTCATCCTGCCGGCAATCTCCAACGGCTTTGCGGCCTTCTTCCTGCGCCAATATATCCGCGGCATTCCGAAGGCTCTGGACGAGGCCGCCTACATGGACGGCGCAAAGCCGCTGCAGGTGCTCTGGCGCATCATCGTCCCGCTCTCGCGGCCGGCGATCTGGTCCATGGCGCTCTATATCTTCATGACCGAGTGGAACAGTTACATCTGGCCGCTCGTGGCCGTCGGCGACCAGGATCTTTACACGCTTCAGGTCGGACTGGCTCGGCTTTACCGCATCAACCCCGGCGAGGGGCTGGTCGACTGGCCGCTTGTCATGGCCGCCTCCACGATCACCATTCTTCCGGTCCTCCTCGGCTTCCTTCTGGTGGAGCGCCACCTGGTGCGCGGCATCACCATGGGCGCCGTCAAGTAAAACAAGGATATCAAAAGGCATGACACGCATCGCATCACATCGCGGCGGTACGCTCGAATTCGGCGACAGTACGTTGCAAGGTTTCACCGCAACCTCGAAAATGGCGCTGGAAGAGGTGGAGTTCGACGTTCACCCGACTGCCGACGGCGCCATCGTCGTGCATCACGATCCGACGCTCGACGCCACGACGGATATGAGCGGGACCATCACCCAGATGACGCTGGCCGAGATCAGAAAAGCCACGATCTGCTACGGTGCCGGCAGCCATCCGCTGACGCTGGAGGAACTCTGCTTGCTCTATGCGGATAGCTGCGTCGGTTTTCGCTGCGAGATCAAACCCGGCGTCGATGGTCTTCCCTATGAAGATTTCGTACCGCGTGTCATTTCGGTGCTTCAGCATCACGCCATGCTGGAGCGCACCATCTTTTCCTCGTTTCTCGTTCGCTCCCTCGATGAACTCGCCGAAGCCACCGATCGCCCGCGCCTCTGGCTGGTCAGCCCTGCGGTCCTACGGCAACTCGGACCTGAGACCGTTGTCGAAGTGGCACAATCGCATGGCATTGCCGAGGTCGGTGTTCACGTGGACACGGCGGATGTCGCCCTGAAGGAGCTGTTTGTGACCGCCGGCATCGATTTCGGCTGCTGGGCGGCTCATACACGCGAGCAGATCCAGAAGGTGCTTAATCTCGATGTAAAGGTCTTTACGACAGACCGCCCTACGCTGGCGATCTCGACACGGGAAGCCCACCGCGTGAGGGTATCGGCATGAGCGGAATCTCCCTTCGCGACATCCGCAAAGCCTATCCCAGTGGGCCACGAATCCTCCATGGCGTTTCGCTGGATATAAGGCCGGGCGAATTCGTGGTGATCGTCGGCCCGTCCGGCTGCGGAAAGTCCACGCTGCTGCGTCTCATCGCCGGACTGGATCGCTGCGAGGACGGCAAGATCGAGATCGGCGGTCGCCTCGCCAACGATCTGGCTCCGCAGGATCGCGACATCGCCATGATCTTTCAGAACTATGCGCTCTATCCACATATGACGGTGCGGGAGAATATCGCGTTCGGCTTGGAGTTGCGCGGGATGCGCAGGGCGGAGCGCAATGAGCGGGCCGAAAGCGTGGCCAAGACTTTACAGCTCGAACCGTATCTAAATCGCAAGCCAGGCGCTTTGTCGGGTGGCCAGCGTCAACGTGTTGCCATGGGGCGGGCGATGGCCCGCAACGCCTCCATCTTCCTGATGGACGAACCGCTGTCAAACCTCGACAATGCGCTTCGCATCACCATGCGCACCGAAATCAAGGAACTGCACCGCCAGCTAGGCGCGACGATGGTCTATGTCACACATGACCAGACAGAGGCCCTGTCGCTGGCGGACCGGGTTGCCGTCATGAAAGATGGCCACCTCCTGCAATTCGACCGGCCGGATGTTATCTATGACAGCCCGCGCAACCGTTTCGTCGCGAGCTTCCTTGGCTCCCCGCCGATCAACTTCGTTGCCGCCGACGCGCTTCCCGGCTGGCAGGGGGCGCAAGGATTGTCCGCCGGGCTGAGGCCGGAAATCCTCACGATACATGGTGAAAGGCCGGAGGTGCCCGCGCTGACCGCACGCCTTGTTCTTTCCGAAATGACTGGATCGGACACGCTGCTTCATTGCGACACCCCTGCCGGCCGAATGACAGTGATAGCAGCACGCCGCGATTTGCCGAAGGACACGGAAACCTTCTGGATCTCCTATGATCTTGACCGGGCCCTGTTTTTCGATAGCCAAAGTGGAGACCGCGTCGATCTTGTCAATGCCGGTCAGGGCATCACCATGGGGAAAGGCTGACGAACCGATGGACAAGCAGGACGCGCCGCTCGCGCTCAGCGATCTGATCAGCCGCCATTCGACACGATTGACCGAAGCCGATACGCGCCTCCTTGATGTCCTGATCCAGGATCCGATCCGCGCCGCCATGGAAAACGGCAAAGATGTTTCTTCGAGGGCGGGCGTGCATCCGGCCTCCGCCGTCAGGCTTGCGCGGCGTCTGGGCTTCAAAGGCTATCCGGAGTTTCGCGGCTTTTTGCAATCCAGCCTGACGGAAGGCGGCAACGATTTCGAAAGTCCCGCCGCGCGCATGGCCGCCCGTCTCGTCCGTGCCGAAGACAATGGACTGCTGGCATCGGTGCTCGATAGTGAAATCGCGGCTCTGCAGCAGGCGCGAAACGCCGTTTCGGACGCCGATATTCGTGCCTTTTCGGAGTGCCTGCGACACAGCCGCAGGATCTTTGTCTTCGGACGCGGTCATTTTGCGGCGCTTTCGTCGCTGATCGCCCTGCGTCTCAACCGTTCAGGTTACGAAGCAATCGATCTCGCCAGCCAGATGCATCAACTGGTCGAGGTGCTGACGACGCTTTCTTCCGAGGACGTCGTCTGGCTTCTGGCCTTTCGCAGGGCGCCGCCGCTTCTCCAGGAAGTGCGCGATCTCGCAGCAAAGCGCGGTGCCAAGACATTGGCCGTAACAGATGTCGGGGGCACCCGCATCGATCCTGCGCCGAACCATCAGATCCTTGTATCGCGGGGTAGTCCGGGTGAATCGCAGTCGCTCGTCGTTCCCATGACGATCGCCAACGCGGTCATCTTGGACCTTGCGTCGATTGACGATGGTCGCTCAATTAAAGCCCTCAGCGAGTTTCGATCATTCAGGGCGGCGTCACGTCTGACTACGGGTTGATGCGAAGTAGCAGGAAACCCTTCAAAATTCGAGCCTGAGCAACAATGGTTCGCATCCCATCAAGGCGACTACAGCACGGCGACCGGAACTACCCACATCCACCGTATCGCGCAGAACATTGACGCGGACACTTCCGACAAGTCCATTGGATTGCGCCTGCAGTTCCTCCAGTTCCTCGTCGTTGGCACTTTCGGTGCTTGCGGATATTGCGGCAGCCCGCTTGGCAAACGTTTGGGTGAGAGGCTCGCCGCCCAGTCTATTGTAACGAACCCAGCAGCCGTCCCATTCTGTGCTCAAAAGATCGCAGAATGTATCGATCGGAACACGCGCGCGAATATAAGCGCTCTAGGCCGCCGATTGTGAAGCTAGTGCGAAGAATCATTACGGATGCTTCGTTGAATTGGCCGGCATCTTTGGGCAAGTTATCAGCAACTCGAACGGTGCGTCCCCACGCGAAGGACTGACTGTCTGTTGATGAAGGCGGGAACTCGACCCGTCTGGGTTGCACACTACGTTTGACCGACTAAAATCGGGTGGGCCTGTCGCCCGCGAAGCGAAAGTTCTTCCGACAATGATGAAATCCAGCCTTGATCACTTGCCCGAGCCGAAGCGGCAGCAGCTTGCCCGAGCGATTGAGATCCTGCGCGAGGAGTTCGCGGATGCCCTGGCGGGAGGCGATGCGGAATTCAAGAAGAAAGGCCGGATCCTCAAGGTGATCCTGTTTGGCTCCTACGCACGCGGCGATTGGGTGGATGAGGAGCACATCGGCAAGGGCTATCGCTCCGATTACGACCTGCTGGTTGTCGTCAATAATCGCAAGCTGACGGATTTCACCGCATACTGGAACAACGCTGCTGACCGGCTTCTGAACGACCGCATCCTGAAGGGGATGCAAGTATCATTCATTGTTCACTCGCGCCGCGAGGTGAACGAGGAGCTCAGGCGCGGAAAGGACTTCTTCTGCGACATTCGCCAGCAAGGCATTGTGCTTTACGAGGTCGATAGCGAGCCGCTGGTGGAACCGAGGCCGATTAGCCGTGAACAGCAGTTCAAGATCGCACGCGAACATTACGAAAGTCGACTTCCTCATGCCATAGGCTTCCTCAAGGTTGCACGGTTTTGCATATCCGAAGGCGATGCCGCCCTCGCTGCTTTCCAGCTCCATCAAGCGATCGAGCATGCCTACTCAACCGTGCTTCTTGTTCTAAAGAATTATGGTCCACCGACGCACAACCTACGGTCCCTGCGCGGGTTTTCCGAAGATCTGGACCGTCGGCTCGCAGACGCTTGGCCACAAGACCGGCAGCGCTACTCGGCCTGGTTCAATACAATCAATGAGGCCTATGTGAAGGCCCGGTATTCCAAGCATTACCAGATAAGCGAAGAGGCGCTTTCCTTCCTGATCGAGCGTACGCAGGTTCTTCATGCGCTGGTAAAAACGGTGTGCGAAAACCATCTGATCACGCTGGCTGGCGAAATCGCCGAGGAAAAGTCAAGGCGATGATCCGGTGTCGGCTTTTGGGGCTGGAAGCAGACGTGCAGCGTTTGACATGAAGGGGCGGCCGCAAGTGGGTGAAGCCGGCCGTGGGTGTTCCCTCGATGGAAGGGTTATGCCCCGGGTTCGTGGCAAACCACTTCGATGTTGTGCCCGTCCAGGCCCTCGAGCAACTGCGGCTGTCGCCAAAGGGGAGACAGTTTATCGCTTCGCCGTGGCGTCCGTTGCGGATGCTTGCGCATGAGTCGAAAGTACGGTCTCGATGGTCACGCCCGCCAGGTGCGTGTCCCATTGTGTCGGCGCGCCGAACTGGCCGCAATCCACGATCATGTCGCGTGTTTTTCTCGCGACAGCCACAGTTTCACGCGATCGGCGTCCGCTAGCCCGTGGTGATCAGGATCAGGAGAACGAAGACCGCCAGCACCATGGCGAGCGCGGGAATGATGATGGCGGGATAGCCGAAGGTAGTGATTGCCAGCAGCCAGATCAGCATACAGTTGATGAGAAACAGCACCTTGGCCGTGCCAGAGCCCCGCACCGCTTCCTTGAGCATCCAGCCGAACACCGGCACGTGATAGACCATTTTTGCAATCATTGTTTTCAAACCTTTCTTTCAGGCGCGGGGCGCGAAGGCCGCCGTGATCTGTTGGGGTAGCTGGTTTTGCGCGAGGTCAGTCCCTGCGCACCAACCCTGCCATCGCCCGCAATTGCGGTTCGTCGAGGATGCGCACCGTCTTCGGGTGGTTGAAGTCGATCAGGCCGTCGCGCTTGAAGCGGTTGAGGCAGCGGCTGACGGTCTCGACCGTCAGGCCCAGCCAATCCGCAAGATCGGCGCGCGAGAGATAGAGGTTGAAGCTGAACCGTGCGGCACTGGCGGCGCGACCGCGCCATGCGAACTGGTCGGCAAGATCGATGAGCGCCGTTGCGACCTTCTCGGTCGCGGTCTTGCGGCCGAGCAGCGTCGCATGTGCCTGCATCCGATGCAGCGTCGCCTTGAGTTCGGCGGCGACACCTGGCCCGTGGTCGCCGTCTTCGATCTGGCTGCCGGCGAGCGTCTCTATCCGGGCAAAGGTCAGTGTTTCGGCGGTAGCGATATTGCGGCCGTCATGGGTGAAGCCGAACAGCCGTCCCGGGCCGAGCACGTCGGTGATCTGGCGACGTCCGTCGTCCAGCAATTGCGACAGGGCGACGCAGCCGTCGACGACGCGGTAGAGATGGCGGTTTCGCCCACCCTGGAAGAGCAAGGTGGCGTGCTCTCCCACCAGACGCTGCCGGTTGGGGGAGAGCTTCGTCGTCGAAAAATTTGGTGGCGGCGGGGGCGGAAGCGTTGTTTCCGCGAAAGTGATCGTCTCGGGCATGGTGGGCGATCCGTATTGCGATCTCGTCGGGATCGCCGCTATGCGACGCACCGGAGACCAGACATCAGCGTTCTGTCACGATCGGTCGTGACAGGGGCTCAGGCGTGGGAGCTTGATGCTGGTGGCCCGCGTGGGCTCGCATTGGGCGGGAGTTGCGATCGGGCGGATGCAACCGGCTGTTCCGGCGGCAGCAGCATTTCTGTCTTGCGGACGATCGTGTCCGCCGCATCGGCCGGTGCGGCCAGAAGGGCCCAGAAGACGCGACAGGCGCCGCAAAAATGGCTGTGGGAGAGGGGTTTGCCGCTGCCGTCGTCGTCACCGGCTCCGGGCAGGCATAGATCGGGCAACGAACCATCGGGCAGTGCAAACTGCGCGCGCTCCGTCGAGGAAAGCGTAGTTGCCGCTGCGGGCGCCTGGTGCGCGAAGCCGAGAAGCAGCACGGCCAATGCGCAAAACATGCGCATGACCTGCTGCATTCTGATCCTCGTGCGAGGCTTCATTCTATCTGCCTATCCCTGTGCCAATCTGCTGGCTCAGGGATAGGCGACGTTATTGACAAACCTCAATGTGGCAAACCGCGCAGGGGCAGAATGCCGCATCCGGTCGCTCATTCTTCCTCGACGAAGACCTGCTCGCGCTTGGCCTTGACGCTCGGCAGGAACACCACCACCAGCACCATCGCTGCTATGAAAAGCAGGATCGCGCTGATCGGGCGGGTGACAAAGGTGGTCGGGTCGCCACGCGACAGGATCATCGCCCGTCGGAGGTTTTCTTCCAGCAACGGACCGAGCACGAAGCCGAGCAGCAGCGGCGCCGGCTCGCAACGCAGCTTCAAGAGCAGGTAGCCGACGAGGCCGAAGAAGGCGACGGCGTAGAGGTCGTAGACGTTGGAGTTGACGCTGTAGACGCCGATCGAGCAGAACGCCATGATGATCGGGAAGAGCACGTAGTACGGGATTTTCAACAGCCGCACCCACAGCCCGATCAGCGGCAGGTTCAAAACCACCAGCATCAGGTTGCCGATCCACATCGAGGCGATAATACCCCAGAAGAGGGCCGGCTGTTCGGATGCGACGTTCGGGCCAGGTACGATGCCCTGGATGATCATCGCGCCGATCATCAGCGCCATCACCGGGTTTGCTGGGATGCCGAGTGTCAGGAGCGGGATGAACGAGGTCTGGGCGCCGGCATTGTTGGCGCTTTCCGGGCCGGCGACGCCGGCGATGGCGCCGTGGCCGAATTCCTCGGGTCGGTCGGAGACGCGCTTTTCGACGGTATAGGAGGCGAAGGCCGCGAGGATCGCGCCGCCGCCGGGCAGGATGCCGAGGGCCGAGCCGATCGCCGTGCCGCGCAGGACCGGGCCGACCATGCGCTTGAAATCGTCGCGCGTCGGCATCAGGTCCGTGACCTTGGCCATCAGCACTTCGCGCGTGCGTTCGTTTTCAAGATTGCGCAGGATTTCGGCGATGCCGAAGACGCCGACCGCAAGAGCAACGAAATTCAGGCCATCCGAATACTCTCGGATCCCGAGCGTGAAGCGCGGTGTGCCGGTGTAGATGTCGGTACCGACGAGGCCAAGCAAGAGCCCGAGCGCCACCATCGCCAAGGCCTTGACGATCGATCCGTGTGCCAGGGCGATCGAGGACACCAGGCCGACGATCATCAGCGAGAAATATTCCGCCGCGCCGAACTTCAGCGCGATCTCGGTCAGGGGCGGAGCGAAGACCGCGACCAGAAAGGTCGAGACCGTGCCCGCGAAGAACGAGCCGAGCGCGGCGATTGCAAGCGCTGCACCGGCGCGACCCTTGCGGGCCATCTGGTAGCCGTCGATCGCCGTTACGGCGGAGGAGGATTCGCCCGGCATGTTGATGAGGATCGCGGTGGTCGAGCCGCCGTACTGCGCACCGTAATAGATGCCGGCGAGCATGATCAGCGAGGAGACTGGCTCCAGCTGAAAGGTGATCGGCAGCAACATGGCGATGGTTGCCGTTGCGCCGATCCCGGGCAGCACGCCGATCAGCGTGCCGAGCAGCACGCCGATCAGACAAAAGAACAGGTTTTCCGGCGAGGCGGCCGTGGAGAAGCCGAGTGCGAGATTGTTGAAAAGATCCATCATCCGTCTCCTAGAACTGGGTCCAGGGGCCGAAGCGCTGGAAGGGCAGGCCGAGGCCGTAGCTGAAGACCGCGACCGAAAAGGCAGTGAGCGCCAGCGACAGCGCGATGGCGGTCAGCGGTTTCATGCGGCCGGAGGCAAAGCAGGCGATGAGGGCCGTAAAGAACAGCGACGGCACGAAGCCGAGCCCGCGCACCGTCAGGCCGAAAAAAATCGGCGCCGGCAGGATGAAGAGCATGCCGCGAACCGCGATCGCCCCGATCGGTTCTCCCTGGACCCGGGTCGACTGGACGAGGATCACGATGCCGAGAAGCGTCAGGATGGCGGCGAGCACCAGCGGGAAATAGCCCGGCCCCATGCGAAACGTGGTGCCGAGCTCGAGGTTGAAGGCTTGCCAGGCAAAGAACAGCCCGACAGCCGTCAGGATGCCGCCGCAAAGCGCATTGGTGGTGTCGAAGGAGATTGATTTCATCGTGTCCCCATTTGGTTTTGCGCTGAGCACCGGCCGGGAAGGGCCAAACTCAAGCTCGGACTGCCAGTTGCCGGTGGCGTCGTGCGGTGACTATGACCGGGCAACACCTTGAAGGTGTGACCGAAGCCGACTGCCGGCGCGAACGCCCTTCTGCTTTAGCGAATGCTATGTCTCAGGCGGCAAACCCGCCACGATCCAGGTCCCTTGGGCGGAAGGATCGTGACGGGCGGCTGTGTCGTGTCAGTCGGCGTACTGGCCTGCGGCTTCGATCACCGGCTTCCAGCGGGTGATTTCGCTTTCAAGCTTTGCCTTCAGCGCCGCCGGGGTCGCATCGGCTTCGCTCGACGGCTCGGTGCCGAGTTCGCCGAAGCGGGCGACGACGTTCGGATCCTTGAGAGCCACCTGCAGCGACTTCGAAAGACGTTCGTTCACTTCGGCCGGCGTGCCCTTCGGCGTATAGACGCCGTGCCAGATGCCGACCTGCAGGCCAGGAAGGCCGGCTTCCGATGTCGTCGGCAGATCCGGGAAGACCTTGAGACGCTCTGGCGATGTGACGGCGTAGGCCTTGATCGTGCCGCCCTGGATCTGCTTGGTGGTGTTGGTGGTCTGGTCGCACATGATGTCGACCTGGCCGCCGAGCAGGTCGGTCATCGCCGGACCAGTGCCCTTGTAGGGAACGGTGGTCAGCGGCGTTTCTATAGCGCTCATGAACATCATGCCGCAGAGGTGCGAGGCAGCGCCGATCCCGGCATTGGCAACCGTGACCGTGTCCTTGTTCGCCTTGGCGTATTCGACGAGGCCCTTGAGATCGGCCGGCTCGAGATCCTTGCGTGCGACGATGGTCATCGGCACCTCGGTGACGAGGCCGACATATTCGAACGCGTTCAGCGTGTCGTAGGCGAGCTTGCGGTAGAGCGTGGCGCTGGTCGCCATGCCGATATGGTGGAGCAGTACCGTGTAGCCATCCGGATCGGCCTGGGCGACGCGACCGGCGCCCAATGTCCCGCCGGCGCCGCCGACGTTTTCAACGATGATCTGCTGGCCGAGATCCTTCGACATGGATTCGGCGACGAGGCGTGCCACGGTATCCGTCGGGCCGCCGGCCGAGAACGGAACGACCATGGTGATCGAGCGTTCGGGATAGGTCTGCGCATTGGCGGAAGCGGCAAACAGGGACAGGGCGGCAACGGCGCCAAGAAGCGCATTCAGGGTTTTCATCTTTTCCTCCCGGATGAAATATCGACCAGCCAGCAAGGCTCCTCCCCTGCCGATTCTGGTTGACCCATTTGCAAACGCAATCTTAGCACAGACAACGGGTTAGCTACGCATTGTCGCGCATTTCTGCCGCGAGTTGTCTGAATTTGGGTGGATTTGGAAACAAGGGGTCTGCGTGATGGGTGGATTTCCACCCATTGCAAGCGTCACGGGTCACCGTGGCTTTGGCGGCGCCGGCCTCCGAAGGGCCGATCGGCGGTTACTGTTGTCCGGTACGCTGCCTCAGATACTGCACTTCGTCTGTTGTCAGAGGGCGCGTCGCGCCCTTCGCAAGTTTCCCAAGCGCGATGTCGCCGATCGAGACGCGCACGAGCCGAAGGACTTCGAAGCCGAGGACGTCGAGCATCCGGCGGATCTGGCGATTGCGCCCTTCGTGCAGTTCAACCTCGATCCAGCTGTTCTTCTCGCCTCCTCTTAACTGTTCGGCGCGCGCGGCGCGCAAGTGCTCGCCGCCCTCGTCGACACCGTTTACCATCGCGCTCAGCTTGGCGTCGCCGATCTCGCCCGAGATCTGCACGTGATAGACCTTGCCGAGATGGGTTTCCGGGTCGAGCAGGCGCTGGGCAAGCACCGTGTCGTTGGTGAAGAGCAGCAGGCCCTCGCTGGCCTTGTCCAGCCGACCGACCGGCGAGAGGAACTGTGCATCGCCCTTGCTCAGGCAATCAAAGACGGTCTGGCGCCCCTCCGGGTCGTGCCGCGTCGTTACCAGGCCACGCGGCTTGTTGAGCATCAGGTAGATCTTGTCTTCCGCCAGAACGGCCTTGCCGTCGACGGAGATTCGGTCCTTTTCGATGTCGACCCATTGGGCAAGATCGGTGGTCTTGCGTCCGCCGATGCTGACACGGCCCTCGAGCACCAGCTTTTCCGCCTGCGTTCGCGAGCAGTAGCCGAGTTTGGACAGCGCGCGGGCGACGGTCACGCGTTTGCCGACCTCGCCGGTCATCCGGGCAGTACCGTCACCTCGTCCTGCTATCGGCCGCTTCTGCCTCACTTCGGGTCGTCTCCGTCTATCTCTGACCGCTGGCGCATCTCGCGTGACCTCGGAACTGTCGTTCAGCCGACCTTGATATAGTCGATCTGCCGGGCAAGCCAGCATCCGATCGTCAGGCCGGAAATGGCGCCCTGTCCGTCGCGGTGGATCCGCACGGTCCAGTCTCCCGGCGCGGGCGCGTCCATCGACCGCTTGCAGCTGAGCAACCAGATATCGTCGGCAACCGGCTGCATCGCATGCATCGCTCCCTTGCCGAGCATGCCGTTAAAGCCGGCAAAGAAGACGCCGTTGGTTGAGATGATCTCGATGTCGGCGTCGAGGTCTACGGAGTGGTAGCGCCCGGCTATGTCCGGTTTTGCCTTGCCAGCGACTCTTTTGGCGGTCGTCTCCAGGTTTTCTCGCTCCCGCTCCATGCGCAGGCCGGTGCCGTTCGCGGTCAGTGAGACCGCCCCGGAGCGGGCGATACCGTCCGTTCCAATTTGCAGAGATTCTCCTGCCGTCGCGAACCGCAACTCGAGCCGCCCCGCTCCCATTGGTCGCGTCGACAGCGCAAGCCCGGTCTCCGGTTCGAGATAGGTGCCGAATTGCTTGATGTCCCAGTCGCCGGCTGCCGCCTCGGTATCGCGGTGACCGAGTGCGGCCTTCATCAGCGCCGTCGCCGCGGCGTGGGCGTCGGCCTCGTGGTTGAACATCACCACGATCGAGAGGCGTTCACTCGCCGCGTGGAGGCGGCGGCTGCGAAAGCCGCGCAAGGCGCCGCCGTGGCCGGTGATCGCGACGTCGCCGATCCTTTCATGGGCAAGACCGAAGCCGTAAGGTGCTGCCCGACCATCCGCATAGGTCTGCGGCGCGGAAAGCCGGCGGTAGAGGCCGCCTTCATCATCACGCGTCCGATCGATGAAGCACTCCCAGGCGAGCATATCGTCGAGCGTTGCGGAAATGCCGGCGTCGCCGGCCCAATAGATCCGGTTCGCGGCCTCGAAATACCCCGTCGTTTCGTTTCCCTCGTACCCGACGACGCCGTTCGGCGAGACGCTGGTATCGGGGGTGAGAGCGGCGGTTGCCATGCCGGCCGGACCGAACGTGCTGCGATCATAGAGTTCAAACAGTGATTTGCCCGAAAAGTCTTCGATGAGGTCGGCGAGGATACGGTAGTTCCCGTTCGAATAGGAATAGCGCGTGCCGGGCTCAAAATGCGTCGAGCGGGCGCTAGACAGCAGCGGCCGGGCGTCCTCGCGACGGAAGACGCCGTCGGCCATGGCACCCTGCAGCACGGTCAGCGCCCAGTAGTCGCGCAGGCCCGACTGGTTGTGGCAGAGATGCGCAACGCTCGGGCGCTTGCCTTGGAGCCGTGGCAGGTAGGCATCGAGTGCGGCATCGAGCCTGGCCGGATCGCCAATCGCGTCGAGCAGCACCGCGCAGGTGAACTGTTTGCTGATCGAGCAGATCGGCAGCAGCGTGCCTGCCGCCATCGGCTTGCGTGCGGTAAGATCGGCATAGCCCCAGACGTGCTTGAGCACGACCTCGCCATCCCTGACGATACCGACGACGCCGCCCGGCCCCCTGTACTGTTGCGGCAAGGCGAGGACGGCTTGTTCGAGGGCGGAAAGATCCAGGGTGTTCATGGTGTGCATGCCAGTCGGTCGGGAAGGAAACCTGCCGCCCGGACGGGCGGTTCGGTTTCGTACCTACCGCTCCGTCAAGGCAGTTGCAACCACGCTCCGCCCAGCCTCAACGCAATCCCGCCTGGGCGTGATAGAGCCGGCTATAGGTGCCCTTGGCCGCCAGCAGCTTGTCGTGCGGTCCTTGTTCGCTGATGCCGTTCGCGTCGACGACAATGATGCGGTCCGCGTCGCGGATCGTCGCCAGGCGATGGGCGATGACCAAGGTGGTTCGGCCCTTCGAAAGTTCGGCAAGCGATTGCTGGATCGCCTTTTCGGTTTCTGTGTCGAGTGCTGACGTGGCTTCGTCGAGGATCAGGATCGAGGGGTTCTTCAGGAACATCCGGGCGATTGCCAGGCGCTGCTTCTGACCGCCGGAAAGCTTGACGCCGCGCTCCCCGATGACGGTGTCCATCCCCTCGGACAGCGCTGCGATCATGCCGTCGAGCTTGGCCCGGCGGGCGGCATCGAGGATATCAGCTTCGCTTGCACCCAGGCGCCCATAGGCGATGTTGTCGCGGATGGTGCCGGCGAACAGGAAGACATCCTGCTGCACGATGCCGATCTGTCCGCGAAGCGAGGCGAGCTTGATGTCGCGGATGTCGATGCCGTCGACGGTGATGCTGCCTTCGGCGACTTCGTAGAAGCGCGGCAGCAGCGAGCAGATCGTCGTCTTGCCGGCGCCCGAGGGGCCGACGAAGGCGACGGTTTCTCCGGCCTTGATCGTCAGATCGATGTTGGAGATCGTCGGCTTGTCAGCGCTGTAGCCGAAGGAGACATTGCGATAGGTGATGTCGCCGCGCAGGCCCGACACGTCGACGGCGCCCGGACGATCTTCGATATCGGGCTCGGTCTCCATCAGCTCAATGAAGCGTCGGAAGCCGGCGATGCCCTTGGGATAGGTCTCGATGACCGAGTTGATCTTCTCGACCGGGCGGAAGAAGACGCCGACCAGAAGCAGGAAGCCGATGAAACCGCCATTGCTCAATTGTCCGGTCAGCACGAAGTAGCTGCCGGTGATCATGACGATCAATTGCGTCAGCCGCATGCTCATGTAGCTGAGCGAGGTGCTTGCGGCCATGATGCGGTAGGCCTCGAGCTTCGTCCGGCGGTAGTTCTGGTTGTCGGTCTCAAACAGGCTGCGCTCGTGCTCTTCGTTGGCGAAGGCCTGGACCACGCGGATACCGCCGACGTTTTCCTCGATGCGGGCGTTGAAGTCGCCGACGCGGCCATAAAGATTGCGGAAGTTGTTGGCCATCCGGCCGCCGTAGCGGCTGGTGACCCAGGCGGTGATCGGCACGACGGCTGCCGTGATCAGCGCCAATTTCCAGTGCACGGTCATCATCAAAAGCAGCGCCCCAATGAAGGTCATGATCGCGATGAACAGGTCCTCGGGGCCATGATGGGCGACTTCGCCAATTTCTTCGAGGTCCTTCGTCAGGCGGCCGACGAGATGGCCGGTCTTCTGGTTGTCGAAGAAGCTGAAGGAAAGCTTCTGCAAGTGGTCGAAAGCCATGCGGCGCATGTCGGTTTCGATGTTGATGCCGAGCATGTGGCCCCAATAGGTGACCGTCGCCATCAAGCCGGTATTGACGAGATAGACGACGAAAAGACCGACGGAGGCGAGCAGGATCAGTGTCCATTCCTGGCTCGGCAGCAGCTGGTCGACGAACAGCTTGACCGCGACCGGAAAGCCGAGTTCCAGCAGGCCGGACAACACCGCGCAGGTGAAGTCGAGAATGAAGAGGCCGCGATAGGGCCGGTAGAACGCAAAGAAGCGCTTCAACATGACAACCGCACTCACATGGATAGCCGCTTGGGGCCGGCTGTAAAATCTGAGCTCAAATGTCATGTTTTTAGCCGGAAGCCAACAGATATGCGACCGAAAAAGCGATTTGATGCCGTCCGGCGGCGCACCAACCCGGGCGTGTGTTCCCCGGATGAGACGGAACGAGGGGCAAGGGAAGAAAACGTTAACCATAAGCTCCGTAGAAGAGGGAATCACCAGGGGAGCGAATGAAGCAATGGCAGGCGATCGATCAGATGAAGCAGCGGTGTTTGGCGGACGTGATGTCGTCCCGTTTCCGATGGCAAGAAGACTGAGCACCATTCGCATCTGCGCTGCCGAACTCGAAGACCTCCATGGTGACGACGCCGTGCAATTTTGGCGGCGCGAATGCCGGACGCTTGCCGACGAGCTGCTTGCGCTCGGCTGCTCCGACGCGGAAATGCGCGAGCAAGTCATGGCGTTCCAGGCGGAGGTCCAGGCCGAACTCTGGCAGCGCCACCAGTCCCGGCTTTCCGCCGGTGCCTTAAGCCAGTAATTCGCCAGCTCGGCCCCGGCATCTGTCGAACTTGCCAACTACGGATGGCTCCGGCGTGTCCGTCGGAGCCATGATCGTCAGCGTGCAATGGCGCCCTGCAAGCGATGCGCCAGCCAAGCGGCCGCGCAGCCGAGCGCGGCGACGCTCGCCAGCTCGCAAAATGCGAGCCACCCGGGCTCGATATGCGCCGCAAAGAATGTGATCAGCCCAAGAAAATAGGCGGGCACGTTGTTGACGGGGGCAGCCGCGCGCAAGGACACTACGATCATCGCGACGACGAAGACGACCGGCCCGAAGGCCAGGGCGCCCATGATTGGCATCAGCACCTGGAGCGCGAGGGCCGCAGCGATGCCGATGGCGATGCCGGCGGCAAGGCAGAGGTAGCTCGTCAATGCCTCGCGTGCCGTGTGGCCGCGGCTAAAGAAGGCGACCCACCCCATGAACATCGCCCAGACGGGCCAGCCGACACTTGCCGAGGTCGTGGCAGCTAAGGCGGCAGTGGTTGCCGCCACGAGCGTCAGCAGATTGAATTTCCAGGCGAGGGGCGCTCGGTCCGTTGGTTGTGTTTGAGCGGTCATGACATATCCTCGAAATGGGTTAAACGGGCGCTGTCACCGGACAGCAAGGGTCAGGCTCGCGGCTTTTCGATTGACAGCAGGTCGGCAATGCCGATGCGCCGGGCGAAGTCGATGCGCATGCGCTCGGCGATCTCGATCACTTCGGCAGCACCATCTCCGACGAAATCGATGACCGACCGGGCGGGGCGCGATCCTTCCGGCAAGCCGACGATGCGAACGACTTCGTCGGCAACGGCCTGTGGATCGGCATGATCGGGTGTCAGTTCGCTCAGGCGCTCGCCGACCCGGTCCAGGAGGCCGTCATAGCGGGCGTAGGCCGCAACCGTTTCCTTGTCCGCCGGACGACCGGCGGTCGGGAAATGGTTGGTTCCGCGGGTAAAGGCGCCGGGCACGACGATCGAGGTCTCGATACCGAAACGCACGAGTTCGTAGGACAGGGTGACGGCAAGGGAATCCATTGCGGCCTTGGCAGCGGCATAGGGCCCCATGAAAGGCGGGAAACCGCCCTTGGTGGTGGTGCTGCTGATCCATAGGACGAGGCCGTGTTCACGCTTGCGCATTTCGGGAAGCACGGCGCGGTTGACCCGCTGCTCCCCGAAGAGGTTGGTATCGAAAACTTTGATCAGTTCCTCCGGCGTGAACGCCTCGGTCGGCCCGATGACGATGGCCGACATTGTGCATGACGACGTCGATGCGGCCCTGTTCGGCGATGATCGCCGCAACGGCGGCGTCGGCGGACGACTGGGACAACACGTCGAGTTCGAGCGGCCGCAGATCATATCCGCCCCGCTTGGCGGCGTCGCGCATCTGCGCGGCGCGGTCGCTGTTGCGGCTGTCGATGCCGCGCATGGAGGCGTAGACTGTGTGCCCGGCACGGGCCAGCGCTTCTGCGGACAGTTTGCCGATACCGGGGCCGGCGCCGGTGACGAGAATGACGGAGGACATGGTTCTTTTCCTTGGTTCGACGAGAGGTGGGGGTCGAGGAGGGACGGCCGCGAATGTCAGGCAACGCCGCCGTTGGCGCGCAGGACCTGGCCGTTGACCCAGCCGGCATCGGGACCGACCAGGAAGGCCACGACACTGGCGATGTCGTCCGGCTGGCCGAGCCGCTCAAGCGGCGGCATCTTGGCAAACTGGGCGACAAGTTCGTCGCTTTTGCCCGACAGGAACAGATCGGTCGCAATCGGGCCCGGCGCCACGGTGTTGACTGTGATGTCGCGGCCGCGAAGCTCCTTGGCAAAGACGTGCGTTAGCGCTTCGACGGCGGCCTTGGTGGCGTTGTAGACGGCATAGCCCGGCAAGTTGAGGGCGAGCGTCGTCGAGGAGAAGTTGACGATCCGGCCGCCGCTACGCATGCGTTTTGAGGCTTCGCGCAGGGTGTTGAAGGTGCCCTTGGTGTTGATGGCGAAGTGACGGTCGAATTCCTCGTCGCTGGTTTCGGCAAGGGGCGCCGTCTTCAGGATGCCGGCGTTGTTGACGAGCACATCGATGCCGCCGAAGGCAGCCTCGGTTGCGTCGAACAGGCGCTTCACCGCTTCAGGATCGGCGACATCGGCCTTGGCGGTCAGGGCGCGGCCGCCCTTTTCCTCGATCTTGCGTGCCAGTTTCTCGGCGGAAGCGGCGTCACCGGCGTAGTTGATGACGACCGTGAAGCCGTCGGCGGCCAGGCGTTCGGCAATCGCCGCACCGATGCCGCGCGAGGCGCCGGTAACGATGGCGACCCTGTTGGTTTGTTCTTGCATGATGTTTCTCCTTCGTTACGAAGCGGCTTGGCTTGGTTGGCGAGGAGAAGATGACGTCTTTCGAAATTCGGATAATCATGCATAATCTGGCAACATAATCCGGAGATTGCGAACAAATGGATAGAGTCGATGCCATGCGCGTGTTCTCGCGCGTCGTCGAAAGGCGCAGTTTCACGCAAGCCGCTGATGATCTCGGCCTCCCGCGCTCAACGGTAACCGATGCGGTCAAGCAGCTGGAAGCACGGCTGGGCGTTCGCTTGCTGCAGCGCACGACACGCCATGTCAGCCCGACATTGGATGGTGCGGCCTACCACCAGCGCTGCATCTCCATTCTCGACGATATCGAAGATGCCGAAGGTGCCTTTGCCGGCGCCAGGCCCAAAGGCCTGCTTCGCATCGACGTGCATGGAACCCTGGCACGCCACTTCGTGCTGCCGAGCCTGCCCGGATTTCTAGCTGCTTACCCGGAGATCGAACTCTACATGAGCGAGGGCGACCGGCTGGTCGATCTTATCCGGGAAGGCATCGATTGTGTGCTGCGGGTCGGCGAGCCACAAGACAGTGATATGATCGGGCGGCGCATGACGATGCTGGACGAGATCACCTGCGCGTCGCCCGATTACATCGCCCGTCACGGCAGGCCCGAAAGCTTCGACGGGCTGGCGGGGCACCGCATGGTCGGCTTCCGTTCGTCGACTTCAGGCGCTCCGATGCCGCTCGAATTCAAGGTCGGGGGCAAGGTCGACCATGTCGCGCTGCCGGTGACGGTCGCGGTCAACGCTGCCGAAAGCTTCGTTGCCGCCGCAAGGTTGGGGCTCGGGCTCATTCAGGTGCCGCGATACCATGTCGAGCGGGACCTCAATGCGGGGACGCTGGTCGAAGTGCTCGAAAACTGCCGCCCTACGCCGACGCCGGTTTTTCTGCTCTATCCGCGCAACCGTCAGCTTTCGCCGCGCGTGCGCGTCTTCATCGACTGGTTGGCAGGCGTGTTCGCCGAGGGCAACAACCGGGGCGTTAATCCGTCGGCAGTTCCGGATCCCAGGTGAACAGCTCCTTGGCCCGGGCGATGCCGCGCAGGGCAAACCGCCCGAGGGAAACAGCGTCTGCCTGAAGCTCAGGCGGGCACGCCTCGACAAAGTCTGCCGACATGATCACCTGTCGTTCGACCGAGCGGCACATCGAGGCGATGCGGCTGACTTCGTTGACCGCGGGGCCGACGACGGTGAAGTCGAGACGGTTCTGGCTGCCGATATTTCCGTAGAAGACCTCGCCGATGTGCAGGCCGAGATAGACGTCGGTCGTCGGCTTTCCCTCCTCTTGCCGGCGCGCATTCAGCGCCACCAGCATGCGCCGCAATTGCCGCTCGGCCGCCGTCGCGTTGGCGCAGGCGGTCGTTGGCGCCTCGGCATTGAAGATGGCAAGCACGCCGTCGCCGATCAGCTTGAGCACGCTGCCGCCGTGATCGTGGATGGCCGAGATGACCATCCCCGAATAATCGTTGAGGAACGGGATGATATCTTCCGGCGCGGCCGTGTCGGAGATCCGCGTGTAGTTGCGCAGATCCGAAAACCACATGACGGTTTCGATGCGCTCGGCCTCCCCACGCACGATGCTGCCCTTAACTACGCGCCGGCCGGCATCGGCGCCGAGATAGACATCGGCGAGCGTGCTGATGATCCGGACGCAGGACGTGGTCTTTACCGCGAGCGCAAGGGTAGGCAGGAGAATGCGAAGGGCGGCGATATCGTCTTCGGCAAAGCCGCTTTTTCGGCGTGTGGTCCAGTAGGAATAGAAGCAATCCATCTCGCCGACGCGGCCCTCGTCGGTGAAGTGATGGATCATGTTGATGCAATCGGTGTGGCCTTCTTCCTTCAGGCGGTCGAGCACATGATATTGCACCGAATGCTCATTGGCGAGGCGTACGCGCCGCTCCGGCTCGCGCGCTGTCAGCATGTGGTAGAAGATCGAGCGATGCCAATTCGCCTGCGCTTCTCCGCCGGTGGTCGAGGAATACTGCACGACCTCCGGCGTCTCGTCGCTTTCGCGGTTCCACTGGAAGGCGCGGCCCTCGAATTCCGGATGCAACGTGTCGATCAGTCCCTGGCCACGGGCAATGTCCATGCCCGCGGCAACGCAGCGCTCGCAGAACCCGGCAAGCATCTCGGGCTCTTGCAGGCCCTTCAGGCCCTCTTCCGACAGCCAGAGGATGATGTCGCGGATTTGTTGGTCGTTCATAGCGGGTCCCGCCCTAGAGCTGCCGGTGGCTCGGCGCTGGCATCAGCCAAATGCATTATCAATAGCCAATCCCGGCATGAGAACAAGCAACCCTTCAGGCACCGGCGCGGTTCCAGCACCTGAAGCGATTCAGGCCTCAAGCAGATAGGATGGCGCCGCCCGCAGCCGCGCGATGTCGCGGAGCGGCGGCGCACCGAAAAGACGGGCGTATTCGCGCGAAAACTGCGAAGGACTGTCGTAGCCCACATGATGTCCGGCCGTGGCGGCGTCGATCGCCTGGCTGAGGATCAATCGTCGAGCCTCCTGCAGGCGGAGCTGCTTTTGATATTGCAGCGGGCTCATCGCCGTCACTACCTTAAAATGCTGATGAAAGGACGAGAGGCTCATATTGGCTCTGGCTGCGAGATCCTCGATGCGCAGCGGCTTGCGGAAATCGCGTTTGATGAGGCCGATCGCACGGTTGACCTGGGTCAGCTTGCTCTCGGAACGGGCAATCTGGCGCAGACGATGGCCCTGCTCACCCATCAGTAGACGGTACAGGATCTCGCGCTCCGCCAGCGGCGCCAGCACGGCGATTTCATCCGGTCGATCGAGCAGGCGCAGCAGCCGGACGATCGCGTCGAGCAGCTCGGGGGCGGTATCGCTGAGGAACAGGCCTGGCCCGGGCAAGCCGCCATCGATCGGCGAGGAGCCGGCCTCCAGCACCAATGCGCTCAACATCGTCGGGTCGAGGTCGAGGCGCAGGCAGAGATAGGGCTTTTCTGCTGAAGCATCGATGACCTGGCCGACGACCGGCAGATCGACGGAAACGGTGAGATATCGGTTGGGATCGTAGGTATGGACCGTGTCGCCGAGCATCACCTGCTTGGATCCTTGTGCAATGAAGCAGACGGCGGGCTCGTGCAATGTGTGGATCGGCTCGGTCGGGCTCGACGATCGGATCAGGATGAGGCGCGGAATCGCTGTCGACAGCACGCCGTCGATGCCGCTGTTGCGCTCCATCAGATGCTGGAATTCTTCGAGATCGCCCAAGGCCGTTTTCCTTCGTGCGGGGGTTGGCGTCCGGCAGAGGCTGGCCTTTTCCGGGCGCGAGTTCAACGGGATGAATGGTTTGGCAGCGGCTGATGTCGTCAGCCGCTGCTGCCTTCGGCCTAGTCTTCCCGGCGCAGGATCATGCCGGCATGGTAGAGCACACCGTCGATAAAGTCGCCGTCGGCGGTAAAACCGGTATCGTCGACATAGTCGATATGATTGCCGGTCACCCGGTAACGGCCCTGGTAGGCGCTCTGCCGTTTGCCGCGCGCTTCGTCATAGCGGCCATCGAGCAGGAGGTGGTGGCGGATATGCCCATCTTCGGTAACCCACATGCCGACATAAGGGTGCGGTGTCTGTCGCATGGTTTTCTCCTGTGCGGATAACGGATCTGGCGAGAGAGTAGAAAGGACAAGGCCAATCACCATCCCAGGTCCCAATGCCATCAATGTTCGAAAAGTGCGGTTCATCTGCGGGCGCTCCCCTTGAACCGGCTCAGTGCGGGCTTGCCGTCGGGCGGACGATGATTTCGCTGACATCGACATCTTCAGGCTGCTCGATGGCATAGGCGATTGCTCGGGCTATTGCGGTGGCCGGGATGGCGATGCGCCGGAAGTCGCGCATTGCGCCGCGAGCAGTCTCGTCGGAGATGCTCTCGGCCAGTTCCGATTCGGTGACGCCGGGCGAGATCACGCTGACGCGGATGCGATCGGTTTCCTGGCGAAGGCCATCGGAGATCGCCCGGACGGCAAATTTCGTCGCACAGTAGACGGCGGCGGTCGGCGAGACGGCGTGACCGCCGATCGACGACAGGTTGACGATCTGACCGCTGCCCTGCTCGTTCATGACAGGCAGGCTGGCGGCAATGCCGTTCAGTACGCCGCGGATGTTGACATCGATCATCCGGTTCCACTCGTCGACCTTGAGGGCGCAAAGCGGCGACAGCGGCATGACGCCGGCATTGTTGACGATGACGTCGAGCCGTCCGAACTCCGAAACGACATGGGCGACGAAGGCCTGCATATCGGCAAGGTCGGTGACATCAAGCGCCTTGAAGCTGACGGTGCCGCCGGCCGCCCGGATCTCGACGGCAAGGGTCGCCAGCCGATCGGTGCGGCGGGCGCCGAGGACGACGCGGGCACCGGCGGCGGCCAGATATCGGGCGGCCGCCTCGCCAATGCCGCTGCTGGCACCGGTGATGGCGACGACTTTTCCTTGAAGCTCGGACATGTTTGGTTCCTTTCGCGATGGGCCGAGGATCTCCCCGGCTCTGAAAGTCACCATGCGCTCTCTCGTCGCTGGAGCGGTAGAACAGCACTCCGGCATTCTTGCACGATTCTACGAATGCTCGCCGCGGTGATGGCCGATGCGTCGCCGGGCGACTGCTGGTTTGGGCCTAGACAGCCAACTGGAGTGCCCGCCCATCATTTTCCGCCGGCACGGCGCAGCAGATCAGCGCCTCGCCTTGCCTGACCTCGAACGACGGCTGCTGGGGATAGGCGACTTCGCCTTCCAGAACCCGCGTGCTGCAGCTGCCGCAACTGCCGTTGCGGCAACCATATTCGGGCGAAAGGCCGCGGGTTTCGGCAAGGTCGAGTAGAGTGCCCTCGCCCGGTTGCCAGCGGGCTTCCTTGCCGGAGGCGGCAAAAATCACGCGGACCGATGTGTTGGCGGGCGGCTTCGACACCGTCGGCAATCCTGCGTCGAGGCTGCGGGTCAGCGAAGACAGGCCGAATGTCTCTGCATGGATGCGGGCGTCGGCGACATCAAGCGCACGCAGCCCGTCATAGAGCGATTGCATGAAAGCCCGCGGACCACAGAGATAGAAATCGTAGTCGTCGAAGGGCAGGATCGATTGCAGCAGTGGGATGTCGATGCGCCCGGCGGCGTCGTAATCCTCGCCCTTCCATGCGCCATCCGGTCGGCTGAGCACGCGCGTCAGGCGGATCTTGCCTTGGCCGGCCTTGATGAGGGACGCGGTCTCCTGGTCGAAGGCGCGTTCATCGAGACTGCGGGCGGATTGGAACAGCCATGTCGGGCGGATACGCCGCTTGCGTGAGCCGTCATAAAGGATGTGCCGCAGCATCGCGATCATCGGGGTGATGCCGACGCCGGCCGCAAGCAGCACCGCCGGCCGGCGCTCGGTCGCGTCGATGAAGAAGCTGCCGGCCGGTGCACGGGCCTCGACCATATCGCCGGCGCCGAGGCCATGGAGGAACGAGGAGACGGCGCCGGCGCGTTTGACGCTGATCCGGTAGGCACCGTCGGAGGGGGCGGCCGAAAGCGTGTAGCTGCGAACAATCGCCTTGCCTTCCATCCTGACGCGGAGCGACAGATGCTGGCCGGCACGAAATGGTACCAGTCCCGCGTCGTCAGCCGGCTCAAGGTAGAGCGAGCGGATGGTTGTGCTCTCCGCCTGCGTACGTATGACCCGAAACGGCCGCCATTCTCCGGCGCGTGCTGCGGCGCGCAGGCGTTCCTCCGTCTGCTGCCAATCGCCCGTCATCAGCGAATTGGGTGACCGACCAGCCTCGCCGAACGACCAGCGAAGCGCCGAGCCATCCGGCCGATAGATCACCTGCCGCGGTCGGAAACGCCAGATGCGTTCGGCGCCCTGGAACGCGTCGATTTCCGGCGAGGCGAGGATGACGTCGGCGTCACCCGTCATTTGCAGCATGTCCCCGGTCGTAAAATCGACGAAGAGCAGGCCCGCCTTGGGGTTGAGCATGAAATTGCCAAGCGTGTTGAAAAACAGGTTGCCGGCGAAATCAGGGATCGTCAGCACGCCATCCTCACTGACGCGAACAAAGCCGGTCTTGCCGCCGCGATGCGAGACGTCCACCTGACGCTCGCCGTTGTCGCGGTCGACATAGGAGGCGACGAAGAACGTGTCGGCATTGGCGATGATCAACTTCGCACGGGCATCGAGGCTGTCGAGACGAACGGGATGGGCAATCGGCGGCGCGCTCGGTTCGCGCACGAATGAAAAGTCCCGCAACTGGATATATTGCGGACAGTTGCCGAAGCTCTGGCCGACCGCGACGGTAAAGCGATCGTCATTCATCCGCCGGATTGTGCCGTTCAACCGATTCCGGCGTCGCGTTTCCAGCTGGATGCCGAGCAAGGCGATGGCGTCGCCATCCTCCATGCCCATATCGGCCGGGTCATTCCGGTCGCGCGGCAGCTGAACATCAAGGGCGTGCGCGCCCGGTGCCTGCATGAATCCCGGTTCGCCAGCCTGCAGACTTGCCCAGACATCGCCGGCGGGATCGACGGCTCCAAGCACGATGAAAGGCAACAGCGGATAGAACTGTTGATGCTGCTCGGGCATGAACGTGCGAACGAAATTGCGGCCCGGCGCATCCATACGGTCGACGACGCCGAGGCTGCGTTGAATGGCAAGTTCGCCCTCATGCCAGGGGGACGCGGCGCGGGTCGGCTCGATCTTGTCCGGCATCGGTGGCTTCCTTTCTGACTTAAAGGGCCAGGGCGGAGCAACCCGCCCTGGCAGCGCAATCATGCGGCAAGGCCTGCTGCCGTTTTCTGGAAGCCGACGAAGCCGGGCAGGACTTCGATCCGCCCCAGCCAGTTCCGAACATTGGCATAGCCGTTGAGGTCGACGTTGCCCTCAGGCGCACTCGAGACATAGCTGTAGAGCGCGATGTCGGCGATGGTCGGCCGGCTGCCCAAGAGGAAATCACGCTCAGTGAGTTCGGTCTCGATCAGCTCCAAAATGCGATGCGCTCTCGCGATCACCTCTTCGGGGCGAAGGCTTGCACCGAAGACGGTCACAAGCCGTGCGGCGGCCGGGCCGTAGGCGATCTCGCCGGCGGCGACCGAAAGCCACTTCTGCACCTTCGCTGCGCCGACGGCATCTTCCGGCAGCCAGTCGGTGCGGCCGAGCTTCTTGGCGAGATAGACGATGATGGCGTTGGAGTCGGTTACCACAGTGCCGTCGTCGTCGAGCACCGGAACCTGCCCGAAGGAATTAAGTTTGAGGAAATCCGGCGCCTTGTGGGCCCTTGCCACCAGGTCGACATCGACGAGTTCGTGCGGCACGCCCAGCAGAGCCAGCAAGAGCTGAGCGCGATGCGAGTGGCCCGAAAGCGGGTGGCGGTAGAGTTTCATGGTCATGTTCCCTTTTGGTAACGGCGTCCGTCGATCGGAAGCGCCGGCAGATGCATGATGCGCGTCACTCGGGCAGCGTCTGGCGATAGCGAAAGCCGGATCATCGCAGCTCGTTCGGCGCTCCCGGGCAGTTCGGAATGAACTGCCTTCTTCAGCAACCTATGCCCTTCCAGATTTTGGCTATAGAGTGCCTTCGTGAAAGATGGACTCTCGAATATTGGAAGGCATATGGACCGACTAGATGCAATGACCGTGCTTCTGCGTGTCGTCGAGGGCGGGAGCCTGTCTGCTGCGTCGCGACAATTGCGCATGCCGCTGGCGACAGTCAGTCGCAAGGTTTCGGAGCTTGAAGCCCACCTCGGTGCGCAATTGCTGACCAGGACCAACCGCCGCATCCAGCTGACGGAGGCCGGGCGATCCTATGTCGAAGCGGCGCGGGAAATTCTCGCGCGGGTGGAGGAGGCGGAGCGGGTGGCCGCCGGTGAGTACAGCGCGGTCAAGGGCGACCTGACGATGACGGCGCCGATCGTCTTCGGACGGCTGCACGTGTTGCCCGTCGTCGTCGATTTTCTGAAAGCCAACCCGGAGGTCAACATGCGTCTGTCGCTTGGTGATCGGCTCGTCAGCCTCGTTGACGACCACATCGATTTAGCGCTCAGGATCGGTAATCTGCCGGACAGCAATTTGATAGCCACTAAGCTCGGCACGATAAGGCGCGTCGTCTATGCGAGCCCGGGCTATGTCGCCCGACACGGCCAGCCGGGGGATCCGCACGAGCTTGCCGACCATGATTGCATCACGTTCGAAGGCTTGATGTCGAACCGCACCTGGAGTTTTGTCGATGACAAGGGCGAGATGACCGCACCGATCCGGTCACGCCTTGTGGTGAACACCGCGGAGGCTGCAGTCGACGCGGCGGTTGCCGGCCTCGGCCTGACGCGCGTTCTGTCCTATCAGGCGGCGCGCGCCGTCGCTGAAGGCTTGCTTGTGCCGGTGCTCGAACCTTTCGAGCACCCGGCGCTGCCGGTTCAACTGGTTTATCTGCCGCGGGGCCACGTGCCGATGAAACTCAGGGCCTTTGTCGATTTCGCCGCCCCTCGGCTGAGAGCCGTGCTAAAATGACGACGGCCGCACCTTCTTGCGGATCTTACGCTGATATCACGAGCTGATCTGTGGCGCCTCGCGGATGATGACGCCCCCATCCGCGGTTACCGCATGCGGGTCACGGGTCGACCGAGGCTGATGCATCGCTTGCAGCGGTCGCGGTCGGTGAACGAGCGTGACCAGCACGAAGGACAGGATCATCAGCAGATACCAGGCGCCCAGCTTCTGCAGCGATACCGGTGTCCAGCCGGCGTGCTGCGAGGGATAAATCCAGGCGCGCGACCAGGTTCCGATGTTTTCGGCAAACCAGATGAACAGGGCGATGAGCAGAAAACCAATGAGCAGCGGCATGCGGTGACGGAACCGGAAGACACGGTAGTGCACGGTCGTGCGCCAGAACAGGATCGCGATGATTGCAAACAGCAGATAGCGCAGATCGATGACGAAGTGGTGCGTGAAAAAGTTGGCATAGATGGCGAGAGCCAGCAGCACCGTTGCCCAGCGGGGTGGGTAATGGGTGTAATGCAGGTCGAGAATGCGGGTCACGCGCGCCAGGTAAGAGCCGACGGCCGCATACATGAACCCTGAAAAAAGCGGCACGCCGCCGATGCGAAAGAAACTGGGCTCAGGATAAATCCAGGAACCGACGGAGGTCTTGAAGATCTCCATGAGCGTGCCGACGATATGGAAGATCAGGATAACCTTGGCTTCGGCAATGGTCTCGAGCTTAAAGACCAGCATGAGAAGCTGGATGCCGAGCGCGGCGAGGAAAAGGAAATCGTAACGGGCAAAGCCCATTTCCTCCGGCCAGAACAGCTTGGTGGCGATCATCAGCGCCAGCAGGGTGCCGCCGAAAAGGCATGCGAATGCCTGCTTGATGCCGAAGACCAGCAACTCCGTCAGGCCGCCAAGCAAGCCGCCGGCCGGAAACCGGTCGAGCAGCCGATGCGCGGCCGCATCGATGCGCGCTTCGAGCGAAGTGAACCGTTTATCGTTCGACAACCGAGCCACGCGAATCGCCTCCTTGCCAGTGCCGCTGGTGCGATGCCGAGGCAATGCGGTCGAATTGTGGATCAGCCGGAGCTGGGCGGCCCGGCTGATCCACGCTCTCGCCTACGAGCAGAGTGTCGAACGCTTCGGCTTGTGGGAACCGCTGCTAGCGGAACAGGCTCGGCAGCCACAGGGATAGGCCGGGGATGTAAGTGACGAGCATCAACACGGCGATGCTTGCGCCGAAGAACGGCCAGATCGTGCGCATCGCCTCGCGGATCGAAATGCCGCCGACGGCGCAGCCGACGAAGAGCACGGTGCCGACCGGCGGCGTGTTGAGGCCGATGCCGGCATTCAAGATCATCACCACGCCGAAATGCACCGGGTCGATGCCGAACGCCTTGACGACAGGCAGAAGCACCGGCGTGCTGATGATGACCAGCGGCGCCATGTCCATGAAGGTGCCGAGCAGCAGCAGAATGACGTTGATGAGCAAAAGCACGATGATCGGATTGTCGGAGATCGCGCTGATTGCGGCGACCATACCCTGCTGGACCTGAAGAAACGCCATCAGCCAGCCGAAGGATGCGGCGGTGCCGATCACCAGCAGCACCATTGCGGTGGTGCGCACCGCCTGCAGCACCGCCTCGACGAAGCCTCTCCAATCGAGTTCGCGGTAGACGAGGAGCGCGACGAGCAAGGCGTAGAACACGGCGATGCACGAGCTCTCAGTCGCAGTGAACACGCCCGAGCGCACCCCGCCGAAGATGATGCCGATCAAAAGCAGCCCCGGAAGCGAAGCCAGCAGATAGAAGCCGAGGCGACGCAGGCCGGGGAACGGCTCCGACGGGTAACCCTTTTTTCGTGCCACCACATAGGCCGTGACCATCAGCGCTGCCGCGAGCAACAGGCCGGGGAGGATGCCGGCGGTAAAGAGATCGGCGACCGAGACGTTGCCGCCGGCTGCGATCGAATAGAGGATCATGTTGTGCGAGGGCGGGATCATCAGCGCGATGATCGCCGCGTTGACCGTGACGTTGACGGCATAGCTGCGATCATAACCGCGCGCCGCCATCTGCGGGATCATCAACCCGCCGACGGCGGAGGCGTCGGCAACGGCGGATCCAGAAATACCCCCAAACAGCGTCGAGGCGACGATATTGACCTGGCCGAGGCCGCCGCGCAGATGGCCGACGATGCCGGCGGCGAAGCGGATGAGGCGGTCGGCGATGCCGCCGCGCACCATCAGGTCGCCGGCAAAAATGAAGAACGGGATGGCCATCATCGCAAAGACATTCATGCCGGAGTTCATCTGCTGGAAGACGACGATCGGTGGCAGCCCCATGTAGATGACGGTCGCCAGTGAGGCGATGCCGAGGCAAAACGCGATCGGCATGCCGATCATCATCAGGATCGTGAAGGTGCCGAAGAGAATGCTGTAGGCCACTATGCTGCCTCCTGAATGACGACATCGGCAACGGGTGCCTCGCCCAGCAGAACATCGGCGAGCCGCTCAGCCGCAAACAGTGCGATCAGCAGGCCACCGGCGATCATCGGGAAGAAGTCGACGCCGCCGGGCCACCCGAGCACGGGGATCGTCGCAGCCCAGGTGCCCGCGGCAAGCAGGGTCGAGTAAAAACTCATGGCCAAGCCGAAGAGCACGATCAGGGAGAGGCTGACGAGGTCCATCAGACGCTGCACGGCAGGCGACGCCGAATGGCGTATGAAATCGAGACCCAGATGGACGCTCTCGCGCACACCGACGGCGGCTCCAAGCACGATGAACCAGGACATCAGATGCAGCGACAGCGGTTCCGACCAGCTGGGCGTGTCGTTGAGGACGTAGCGGGCGAAAACCTGCCATCCGACGATCACCGTCATCGTGACGAGACCCAGACCCGAGATGTAGAGCGAGAGCCGGCTGAGCCCGGCAAGCACGAGCCTGACGGCCCGCATGAAACGCCACATTGCCTTATCCTCCGTAGGCTGCCGACGGGAGGAGTGTCCGCTCCATTGGGTCGGACACTCCGTTGATCACGGGATGCCGCTAGTTGATGGCGCGGATCCGCTCAAGCAGGTCCTTCATCTGGGGGTCGGTGACAAAGCGATCGTAGACCGGCTTCATCGCCGCGGAGTACTCGGCCTTGTCGACGGTGATGACGTTGGCGCCGGCCGCACGGACCTTCTCCTCCGATGCCTTTTCCCGGGCCGTCCACAGTTCACGCATCTTCACCACCGATTCCTTCGCTGATTCCTTCAAAACCTTCTGGTCGTCAGGCGAAAGCTTGTCCCAGCTCAGCTTCGAGATCACCAGGATTTCCGGATTGAGGGAATGTTCGGTCAGGGTGTAGTTCTTGGCAACCTCGAAATGCCTGGAGGACTCGTAGGACGGCCAGTTGTTTTCGGCCGCATCGACGACGCCGGTCTCAAGCGACGAATAGACCTCGCCGAAAGGCATCGGCGTTGCGTTGGCGCCGAAGGCTTCCATCATCGCGATCCAGAGATCCGACTGCTGAACGCGAACCTTCATGCCCTTGAGATCGGCCAGCTTCTCGATCGGCTTCTTGGTGGAATAGAACGAGCGCGCGCCGGAATCGTAGAAGGCAAGCCCGATCAGGCCGTGCGGTTCGAAGGCGGCCAGCACCTCGTCGCCGATCGGTCCGTCGACGGTCTTGTGCATATGCTCAGTCGAGCGAAACAGGAATGGAAGCCCGAGCACGACGGTCTGCGGCACCAGGTTGTTGAACGGCGCGGCGTTGACGCGGTTCATGTCGATGACGCCGAAGCGCGTCTGCTCGATCGTGTCCTTTTCGCTGCCAAGTGCTGCATTGTTGGTGACGTCGATCTTGATGCGGCCGTTGGTGCGCTTGGCAACCAGTTCGCCCATGTATTTTACCGCATCAACGGTCGGATAACCGTCCGGGTGGATGTCGGCCGAGCGCAGCGTGATTTCCTGCGCCTGCAGGGTGCCGGCGCCAAGGGCAACGCCCAGGGCCAGGCAAAGCGTTTTTGCGATGTTCATTTTGTCCTCCTCCTTCTTGTAGCGCCGAAGCCTCCTCGCTCCGGACGAATGCGGGTGGCTTCAGGCACCTCCGTCCGTGAATGGCTTCAAGCCAAAGAGCCGTTCAGGGTTTTCGACGAGCACGCGATGACGGACCTCGGCATCGGGCAGCCAGCCCAGAACCGTGTCTGTCAGTTCGGCGTCGTCGGGATAGTCGGCGTTGGTCTTTGCAAGGTTGTGCGGCCAGTTGCTGCCCCACACGATGCGCTCCGGCGCATGTTCGGCAATCGCCCGCGAAAGGGCTGCGACGTCGGCAAAGTCGGGGCCGCCGACCTTTGAGGATTCGTAGACGCCGGCGAACTTGAACCAGCAGTTGCCGCCGTCGATCAGCCGCTTGACCGCGGCGATTTCAGGCCCATCCGGTGCCGCACCGGAGAAAAACTTACCGTGATGGTCGAGAACCCAGCGAGACCTCAGTTTCTTCAGTCTTGGTTCGTGCGCAAGGATGTGGCTGCCGTCGAACTGGATGGCCACCATCCAGTCGCGCGCGGCCGTGCGGTCATCGACGGCTTCGAGCTCGTCAAGGCCGACGGCGCCGCCGGGCAGATCCATGATCCTTGCGCCGATGACCCCTGCGGCCGACAGGGCGTCCAGTCCGGGCTCCGAGGTTTCCGCGCCGAAGGCGGCGACGCCACGGGCCAAAGGTCCCATTGCGTTCAGGCAGGCAATCAGGTTGGCATTGTCACGCTGATGCGCATTGCCTTGGGTGATGATGACCCTGCTTATCCCGAGCCAGCGCATGAGCTTTCTGTATTGATCCGCATCGGGCAGTGAGCCGGCGGGAAGTGCAGGCCCGCCGGCAAGGGCGGGAAAGCCGGGCAGATACATATGCATCTGCGTATCGACCGTGCCTTTTGGCAGCGCGATTTTTGGCGGGCGACCGGAGAGCGTTCTGACCAGCATCTCAATCATCCCTCATCCGGAACTCGGCAAGCGCATCGCGGTCGATTTCGATGCCAAGTCCCGGACCAGTGGGGATTTTGACGACCCCCTGGTCATGCTCGATCGGCGTTTTGATCACCGCCTGCCGGAACGGGTTTTCGGTACGATCGAATTCGAGGATTGGCTCGATCGGATTGACGCGCACCGGGTTGGGTACCATCGATGCCATGAACTGAAGGGCGGCAGCGATATGAACCGCCGTGCCCCAGACATGCGGCACGATGCGGACGCCATGAAGCGCCGCCATGTCGGCGACGCGGCGCGCCTCGGTGAAACCTCCAACGCCGGCCAGGTCGGGCTGGAGGATGTCGACGGCGCGTGTCTCGACCGGCTCGCGCATACCCCAGCGGCTGTGCCAGGTTTCGCCGCCGGCGACCGGTATCGGCTGGCCGGCACGCACCTCGCGATAGGCGCCGAGTTGCTCCGGCACCACCGGTTCCTCGAACCAGTCGATGTCAAGCTCGGCAGCCTTGCGGCCAAACTCGAGCGCTTCGAGCACGTCGTAGCCGTGATTGGCGTCGACCATCAGCCGCATGTCAGGCCCGACGGCCTTGCGAACGGCGCGAACCACTGCGAGATCCTCGCGCACGCCAAAACCGATCTTGATCTTGCTGGCATGAAAGCCCTCAGCGCGATAACGGGCGACTTCCGCGGCATTGTCCTCGATGCGGTCGATGCCATCACGTTTGAAGCTGCCGGTCGCATAGGCCCTTACCGTTTCCCGGAAGCGCCCACCGAGAAGCATCGAGACCGGGACGCCGAAATGTTTGCCCTTGATGTCCCAAAGCGCGATGTCGATGCCCGAGAGGGCTGTCAGCGCCAGGCCGCGCTGCCCCTGGTCGCGCAGCGCATTGTAGAGCCGCGCCCAGATCTTTTCGGTTTCAAGCGGCTCAATGCCCATGAGCCAGGGCGTATAGGCGGCGACCACCGCCGCATTGGGCCTTGCCGGCCCGAGGCATTCGCCCCATCCGGTGGTGCCGTCGTCGCAGACGATCTCCACCAGCACATGGGCGCGCCTGTCGAAGCGCATCGAGGCGCTTTCGAACGGCACCGCAAGGCGATGCTCCAGCAGATGCGTGTGGACGGCTGTGATTTTCATCCTAGCGTTTCCAGGGCGCGATGAGCGTTGCGAGCATGTCTTCTTCCTGCGCCGTCAGGTCGTCGAGCGGCGGACGCACGCCGCCCGCATCAAATCCCTGCAGCCGGACGCCGGCCTTGATCGCGGCGACGGCATAACCCTTGCGGCGGTTGCGGATGGCCATGAACGGGTAGAAGAAATCGCGCAGAATTTCTTCGCAGCGTGTCCGATTGCCGGCGCGCAACGCCTTGTAGAACTCGACCGCGAGCCCCGGCACGAAATTGAAGACGGCGGAAGAATAGGTGGTGAAACCCGCTCCGAGGTAAGCTTCGGCGAAGAGTTCAGCCGTCGGCATACCGCCGAGATAGGTGAGCCGGTCACCCATCGTCGCGGTGATCTGGCGGATGAGGCCGATATCCCCCGTTCCGTCCTTGAAGCCGATGAGGTTGGGGCATTCGTCGCAAAGACGTTTCAAGGTGTCGACCGCCAGCACCGAGTTGTCGCGGTTATAGACCATGACGCCGATGCCGACCGACTGGCAGATCTCTCTCACATGAACGAAGAGACCCTCCTGCGGCGCGTCGATCAGGTAATGCGGCAGAAGCAGGATGCCGTCCGCGCCTGATCTTTCGACCGCGCGCGCCAGTTCCACGCCGATCTCGGTGCCGAAGCCGCACCCGGAAACGATCGCGGTCTTGCCAGCCGCCTCCTTCGCGGCAGCAACGATGCCGGGGATTTCCTTCGGCGAAAGCGAAAAGAACTCGCCGGTTCCACCGGCAGCAAACAGCACCGGAGCATCGAAGCCGGACAGCCATTCGACATGCCGACGGTAGCTCTCGGGATGGAACTTTCGCTCGGCATCAAAATGCGTCACGGGGAATGACAACAGGCCGGCGCCAAGCGCGGCCTTGATTTCTTGCGGCGTCATGCTGGATTTCCTCTGCCTGCCTCCTCCGGCAAAGTTGTCGTACATGTATGATGAGCTTGTGTCAATAAATTATCGTACAGGTTTGCGCTGTTCGCGAAGCAGCGTCCGGTAGCGCGCCTGGCTACCGCGCAGATGGCGTCGCATCGCCTCGCGCGCGCCCTCTTCGTCACCGTTCGATATGGCGACGACGATGTCGTTGTGCTCATTGTCAAGCATGGCGATATAGGCGGATTGGTCCTGTTCGCTGTCGTCGTTGCGCAGAGCCCCGCGCGGGATGACGTTTCTGCCGATCATCGCCAGGAACTCGCGGAAACGCGGGTTATTGGTGGCCTCAGCTATGGCGAGGTGCAGGGCGAAATCGGCCTCGACGCTGGATACCCCGGCATTCAGGCAGGCGCGCACCGCATAGTGCCGTTCGATGATCACCTCTTCCTGCGCCGGCGACCGGCGAAGCGCGGCAAGCCCTGCGGCTTCTACCTCCACGGCCGTTCGCAACTCCAAAAGTTCGATCATCGAGGATACGCGCGCCGGGTCGACATCCTGCAGCGAGAGCGATACGGGGCCGGCGGCGGGCGGGGTCTCGAGTACGAAGACACCGGCGCCCTGGCGCGCCTCGACCAGCCGGTCCGCCCGAAGCGCGGCGATCGCCTCGCGCACGACCGTGCGGCTGACGCCGTGGGCCTCGGAGAGTTGCGCCTCGCTCGGCAGCTTGCTGCCCGGTGGAAACTGACCCGCAGCGATCGCCCGCCGCAACGTGTCGCCGAGCCTCGACGTCAACGTGCCTGTTCCGGTGCCCGGCTCCAGCTTCGTTTGAACGCTCATCTCGTCTCCTTCTTGCGGTCGTTGGCATATCTGCCGGCTCGCACTGTCCAACCTGTATGCCAAATTAATCGGGCTGTGGCACCACATATCCGATTTATTGACGTCATTGTATCAACCTGTATGATGAGTTGGGCTGAAATGCAATGCATCGATCCCGGCGGCACGGCGCGCCGGTTACGGAGGACGGGACTTGAAGCGATTGTTGATCACGGGTGCGGCGGGGGCATTGGGTCGCGCCATGCGGGGGCGTGTGGCCCATCTGGCCGAGGTCGTGCGCCTCTCGGATATTGCCGATCTTGGCACTGTGGCGGCACATGAGGAGATCATGTCGTGCGATCTCGGTGATGCAGCCGCTGTGCATCGGCTGGTCGAGGGCTGCGACGCCATTCTTCATCTCGGCGGGATCTCGGTCGAGGACAAGTTCTCCAAGATCCTCAATGCGAACCTGCTGGGTCTCTACAACCTCTATGAGGCAGCACGGGCGCATGGTCAGCCGCGCATCCTCTTTGCCAGTTCGAACCATACCGTCGGCTTCTACCGGCAGGACGAGCATGTGGAAACGGATGCGCCGATGCGCCCGGATGGCCTCTATGGCGTGTCGAAATGTTTCGGCGAGGCATTGGCTCGGATGTATTTCGAGAAATTCGGGCAAGAGACAGCCCTGGTTCGGATCGGCAGTTGCATGGAGAAGCCAACCAATCACCGCATGCTGTCGACCTGGATGTCCTATGACGATTTTGCCGCGCTGATCGCCTGCGTCTTCAGGGCGCCTATGCTCGGATGCCCGGTCCTATGGGGCATCTCGGACAATGACAGCCGCTGGTGGGATAATTCGCACGCCGCCTATCTCGGCTGGCGGCCGCGCGATAATGCCGAGCGCTTCCGCGCTGAGCTCGAGCTCTCCCCCGGCCGGCCGGAAGCATCGTCGCCGCTTGCGGTCTACCAGGGTGGAATGTTCACACAGGACCCGGTCTTTACCGAGGACTAACAGGTCGGGATTAGAGCCTCGCCTCGGCCACCGGCTGCGGCGTGGCCTGCCGGTATGCTAACGCTCTGCAGAGGGCGGGCGGACATGCCTGGCATAGGTCCGTCCGACCCGGATTTCGCTTCCGTCCGATAGCAGTGCGATCAAGGCGGCAAAGGGAGCCTGCCGCAAGCCGACGATACAATGGCGCCGAACGATCGAGCTTCTGTGGAGCCGGAGAAATTCCGTCGGGTCCAGCCGGCCTTCGAGTGACGCCAGGCTCTCGTGGTGCAGGTAGGATTTGTTCTCGGTGTGAATGCGCACATAGTCGCGCTCCGCCTGGAACCGCACCACGCGATCGAGCCCGATGCGAATGAACTCGCCTCTTGCCTTCACCCAGATATCGGCGACCTGCGCTTCCTGCTTGCGAAGCGCCTGCCGGAGCGCCCGCACGGCTTCGTTGAGTTCCAGCACGCGTTCGGCGCTTGTTCGTGCCGCAATCGCCATGCGGGCCCGATCGATCGCAGTTCGTAGACGATTGGGCTCGATCGGTTTGGTGACATAGTCGACCGCGGCGGCCTCGAAGGCGCGAAGGGCATAGTGGTCGAAGGCGGTCACGAAAACGACGGCAGGTGCGTTGTTGCCCAGCCGTTCCAAAATGTCGAAGCCGGTGCCGCCGGGCATCTGGATGTCCAGCAGGATCACATCCGGCAAAAGTTCGGCGACGAGAACGCAGGCCTGCTGCACATTGCCTGCCGTCCCGACGATCTTGATCCCGGGCATGGCCCCGAGCAGGCGTATAAGGCGGCGCCGCGCCAGGGGCTCGTCATCGATGACGAGGATCGACAGGGGCTCTATCTGGACTTCGTTCATGCGAGCCTCAGGGGCATTGTGATTGCTGCTCTGAAACGCTTGGGCGTTATAAGGCCGGATACACAGGCGCCGACGCCTGGAAAGCGCGCCTGCACCCGATCGGCGACATTCTTGAGACCGATCCCGGTGCCGGAAGACTGGCGTCGCCCGCCCCCGGTCTCCGGCGCGATATCGTTTTCGACGGCGATCTCGAGCGCATGGCCGACCTTGGCCGCGCTGATGACGATCTCAACCTGATCAGGAGAGCGGCCGACGCCGTGTTTCACGGCGTTCTCGATCAAGGGCTGCAGGATCAGGCTTGGCACCAGAGCCTCTTCCAGGCCATCGGCGATGTCCATCCGCAGCTTCATCCGGTCGGAGTAACGCTCGCCTTCGATATGCAGATATCCGGTTTGCAGGGCGAGTTCATCCGCGAGCCGCACGTCGTGCAGCGGGTCGAGCTCCAACGTCGTGCGCAGAAAGTTCGAAAGCGACATCACCATGCGGGTCGCTGCCATGGTCTGCCCTTCCTCGATCAGGCCGGTGATGGAGTTCAGCGTATTGAACAGAAAGTGCGGATTGACCTGGTATCGGAGCGCACGCATTTGCGCGGCCAATGCCTCCTCGCGCGAGATCGCCAGGCGCCGTTCGCGCTCACGCAGCTCGAAGCTGTAGAGCAGCGCGACGAAGAAGAACGACCACCCCACGAACGTCGCCATGCTGTAGACGAGCGTGTAACCGGTATTCGTCCAGTCGACCGCGAGCGGGTCGGGACGCACGAATAAAACATAGAGCAGGAAGTCGATGCCGGTATTGGCAAAGGCGGCAATGAGAGAGGTCGAGAATCCAACGACGATCTTGGTGGCGATATGCCGGTGCCTGACCCGAAACATCGCCGCCGCGATACCGTAGGAAAGAGCCATGCCACAGGACATCAGCAGCAATTTGCCGGGGGCAGACACGATCGGATCGATTCCGAGTATGCCCCAAAGGATACTGCTGATGAGGAATTCCACGAACCAATAGAGAAAACCAAGCCAGAGCGTCGTGCGCCGAACGCTGCCGATATAGGCGCTTTCGTCCGGCGATTTTGTTTCGTCCTTGGGTTTCATGCCATTTTTATCGTTCAACCGGCCGCCAATGTCGATTGCCGTTCGTCGGCGAAATCAAGCCGTTTGCAGAAAGTCCTGACCTTTCAGGCGCTGCCATTTGCCGCTTGCGGAATGCAAATCCCCTTGCTTTTACCGGCTTGCCGCTCCGCGGAGGCCTTAGGGTCATGCCAGCCTCAAGGGCATGGTGATCGCCGCCCGAAAGCGGTGCGGTGCGACAAGACCGGAGATGAAGGCCCCCATCTCGGGAAATCGGGCCCTGATGCGGTCGGCGACATTCTTGAGGCCTGTTCCCGTTCCCGGAGGCTTTTTGGTCGCGCATTGCGGTTCGATCGTCAGGTCGTTTTCGACGGAAAGCTCGAGGGTTTCACCGTGACGTGCCGCGCTGATCAGGATTTCGACCGCACCGGCCGAACTGCCGACGCCGTGTTTCACCGCATTCTCGATCAGCGGCTGGAGAATGAGGCTCGGCACGAGCGCCTGCTCCAGGCCGGGTGCGATGTCAAGCTTCAGTCGCATGCGGTCCGAGAAGCGCTCGCCCTCGATGTTGAGATAGCCGATCTGCAGTGCCAGTTCGTCGGCGAGACAGACGTCCTGCATTGGGTCGAGTTCGAGCGTCGTGCGCAGGAAGGAGGAGAGCGACAGCACCATGCGGCCCGCCGCCGTCGAAGAACCTTCCTCGATCAGCCCGGCGATCGAATTCAAGGTGTTGAACAGGAAGTGCGGGTTGACTTGGTAGCGCAGCGCCCGCATCTGCGCCGTTAACGCCTCTTCTCGCGTCAAGGCCAGGCGCCGTTCGCGTTCGCGCAACTCGAAATTGGAGAGAAGCGCAATGTAGAAGAAAGCCCATCCGTGGAACAGCGCCACGCAATAGATGACGGTATAAGCGACATTGGTCCAGTTGACGTCCACCGGATCGCCATGCTCGATAAGAAAGTGGCAGGCGAGGTCGACGCCGGCGTTGATCACTGCCGCGACGAGCGACAAGGCGGAGCCGACCAAGAGCTTGAAGAGAATGGAACGCTCCCTGCACCTGAAGAGCGTGGCTGCCATCGCATAGGACATCAGCGTGCCGTTCAACACCAGGATCAAGGTGATCGGCGCAACTTCTATTGGGTCATATCCGAGGACTGCCCATAGTACGCTGGTGATAACGCCCTGCATGAATTGATAGAGGAAGCCGAAGGAAAGCGTCGCACGGCGAACACCTGCGGTATACTGAGTCTCTTCCGGCGAAGCCGTGTCATTTCCTCGTGCCATGTGGGTTTATCCCTCAGGCCGAGATGGTTGTCGATTGCCGTTCGTCGGCGAAATCGAGCCGTTCGCAGAAAGCCCCAACCATTGGGCGCTGCAATTTGCCGTTCGCAGAAAGCAGAATTCTCCCCTTTCCCCGCCTTGCTATAGCGCCCGATGACCCGCAAGCCCCCGGCTCGTATTCGCCTGGGGGTTGTGCGCTGACGAACGCAAATGAAAAGGGGCAGACATTGAATACCTGTGTGAAGGCGGACGTTTTGAGGATTAACCTTCTGAGTTCGACTGCGCTTGGACGCGCCGGTCTTGTGTCGATCATGCTGGCGGCCGTACCGTTCGGCCCGTCGCCGGCGAAGGCGGCCGGATTGCTCGTTCCAAACGACACGACCTGGACCACCGACCATACGATCAACGGCAATCTCGTGATCCGCGGCGGTTCCAGTGGCGCTACTCTGACGATCAAGGACGGCGCCTCCGTCGAGAGCAAGGGCGGCTACATCGCTGACGGCAAGGGCTCGGTCGGAACGGTCGTCGTCTCCGGTCCCGGCTCGACCTGGGATATCGTCGATCCAGATCCGCGCGGCTACCGCGTGCTTTTCGTCGGGGGTTTCGAGGGCGGCATCTACGGCGGCAAGGGCACGCTGATCGTCGAGAATGGCGGCAAAGTCTCCGCCAAGGAGACCTACATCGGCGCCTTGCAGGAAGGCGACGGAACGCTCGTGGTGCGCGGTGCCGGCTCCATGCTCAGTACCGATTTTCTGGGGGTTGCCTTCGGCGCGCTGACGCTCAACACTGGCGCGGTCAGGATCGAGGACGGTGGCGTCATCAACTCCAACAAGGCCATTTTCGAGAACGGCACGGTTCTGGTGAGCGGCGAGAATTCGCGCTGGATCAACGCCGGCGACTTTACGATCGGCGACAGCTTCACGATCGAGAAGGGCGCCGTGGTCTCGACCAACACCGCGACCCTCCGGGAGGATGAGAGCGTCAACACCATTCATGTGTCTGTCGACGGCGCTGGCAGCGAGTTCAAGGTCAATGATAAGCTGACGATTGGTGAGGCCGGAGACGTCAACCTTTCGGTCGCTAACGGCGCAAAGCTGTCAGCGGGCGGTGGTATCGTCCTTTCTGGCGTCGGTGGTGCGATCCGGGAAGGCATGGGCAGCCTTTCGATCGGCGGCAAGGTCGATATGGATCGTGTCGGCGGTCCGATCGCTCGGCAGGCGCAGGCGGCCGGTACGGTCGATCCCTCCTCGAAGATCGATTTCGGCCCAAGGAAGGGCCACGTCAATTTCAACCACACGAACACCGGCTATGAATTTGCCAACACGATCGGTGGCCAAGGGTCGATCAACAATTTCTCCGGCGAAACGACCGTGAGCGGCGACCTGACGAAGTTCCACGGCAAGGTGAACGTCTCCGGCGGTAAGCTGGTTCTCAAGAGCAACCTCGACACAATCGATAACGACGCGGACACGGGCCCCTTGGACTACAGCACGACCCGGTTCGACGTGAAGGATGGAACGCTGATCGTCGATGGCGAAGCGGGAAGAGTGCAGACAACTTTTCTTGGCGGAAAGACCTACACCAATTCCGTCGTCGTCTGGGGGGAAACGCTGAACCGCATTGGCAATCCGACATCGACGGCTTTCGGTCGCCTTGGCGGTTCCGGCACCATCGGTGACACAGCGATCGACAAGAGAGCGGTCATTGCGCCGGGAAACAATTCGACCGGCACGCTGACGATCATGGGGCAACTGGAAATGAGCGACGGCTCGATCTACGAGGCCGACATCGCAGGCGACGGTCGCTCCGACAGGATCGCCGTCAAGGGCCTGCAGAACGGTGTGCGGGGCGACGGCGTCGCGACGATCGGCAATGGCGTCAATGTCGAGGTGACGGCGCTCAATGCCAATACCAGCTATCAGAACGGCCAGACCTATACCATTCTGACCGCCGACAACGGCGTCGACGGCCAGTTTGCCCAGGCGATTTCGAAGTCCGCCTTTCTCGATGTCACGCTGGAGCAGAAGGACAAGCAGGTCGACCTCAAGATCGCGATCAAGGATACGGGTACTCCTAATCCTGGTAATCCCAATCCTGGTAATCCCAACCCCGGTAATCCAAATCCCGGCAACCCGAACCCTGGCAATCCCAACCCTGGAAACCCGAACCCGGGCACGCCGGGCACGTCGGCCAAGTTCGAACGCGTGGCCATCAGCGGCAATCAGAGGAACACGGCGCTCGCCCTCAACACGCTCGCGCAGAGCGGGCCATCGCTCGCGCTTTACAACAGTCTCCTGGCGCTCGACGCCGCAAATGCGCGCGGTGCTTTCGAAAAGCTGTCCGGGGAGGTCCATGCCTCGGCGCAGACCGCGCTGATCAACGACAGCAGCCTGCTGCGCAACGCGGCTAACGACCGCATTCGCGACGCTTTCGGCGACGTCGCTGCTGCCAATGTCCCGGTTCTGGCCTACGGGCCGGAGGACAAGATCACGACCGGTGCGGTCGGGGCGATCAACGCGGTCGCTGTCCCGCCGCCGGCTATGGTCGGCTGGGGGCAGGTGTTCGGCTCCTGGACCAATAGCGATGGCAACGGCAATGCCGGTCAGCTTGATCAGTCGACGGGCGGTTTCATCACCGGCTTTGATGCTGCCGTCTCGGACAATGCGTTGATCGGCATCATGGCCGGCTATAGCCGGACGAATTTCGATGTCGACAGCCGTGGTTCGAGCGGCGACAGCGATAACTACCATCTCGGCGTCTACAGCGGCGGTCGCTGGGGCGATGTCGCGCTGCGGTCAGGCCTTGCCTATACCTGGCATTCGATCAACACGTCCCGGACCGTCGCCTTCCCGGGCTTCAGCGATCAGTTGAAGGCCGACTATGATGCCGGGACGTTCCAGGCATTCGGCGAAGTTGGCTACCGCATCGACCTGCCAAGCATGGCGCTCGAGCCCTTCGCCAACCTCGCCTATGTCAGCCTGCACACCGACGGATTCAACGAACGTGGTGCTGCAGCGGCTCTGTCGAGCAGGAGCAACACGACCGATACGACCTTCACGACGCTCGGCCTTCGAGCCTCTGCACCTCTCAGCCTAGGCACTGAGGCGAAGGTGCGGGGCATGCTCGGCTGGCAGCACGCCTTTGGCGACACGACGCCCTTCTCGACGATGGCTTTCGGGACGGGCAATGCCTTCTCGGTTGCAGGTACGCCGATCGCCGAAGATGCGGCGATCATCGAGGCCGGCATAGACTTCGCGCTGACCGCCAATGCGAGCCTCGGTATCACCTACACCGGCCAGTTTGGCTCCGGCACGACACAGAATGCCGTCGATGCCAAGCTTGATGTGCGCTTCTGATGCGGCTTCTACGCTGGGCCACACTCTTGCTGATGGTGACGATCGTCGCCATCAGCCCGCTCCATGCGCAACAGGCGTCGAAGGACGGGCCGGCTCCTTCATCGCTCGCCGAAACCTATGACGACTGGAGTGTCGCCTGTTCAACGACAGACGGCAATCGCAGGTGCGTTCTATCGCAACGCCAGTTTCATGAGAGCGGGCAGCGTGTTCTGACACTGGAACTGGAATCAGTCGACGATGCTGCCGTCCAGGGCCAGCTTGCGCTGCCCTTCGGCCTCTATCTGGACAAGGGTGTCTCCCTTGGGGTCGATGATGCCACGGGCAGCAAGCCCTCGCGGTTTCGCACCTGCATGCCGGTCGGATGCATCGTTGCACTGACGTTCAATGAGGAGACGATCAAGCTGCTGCGTGGTGGCAAGGTGCTGAAGCTCATAGCCTTTGCCAGCGACACCGAGAAGCAGGTGAGTTTTTCGATCTCGCTCAAGGGGTTCGGAGCCGCCCTCGATCGAACCATTGTTTTGATGCAGAAGGCTTAGGCAAAGCTTTTTTTGACCGCGGTTGGCAGCGTGCCAACCGCCGGCTTGGCGTATGCTTTAGGCCGAAGGCTCAGGCGCATTCCGCCATCGGGCCTCTTTCGGTCCTCCGCGGGGAAGGCGCTCTCTCGTTTGGTTGGGCCGCCAGCCCCGACGCGAACCGGGGAGCGCCGTCCTTGCCGGAGATCCAGACGGCGTTTCGCCCTGCAGCCTTTGCCGCATAGAGTGCGCGATCGGCGGAAGACAGAAGCTCGCTTGCCTCCTGCTCGCTGCCGACAAAGGCCACGCCGATGCTGACGGTTGCCGAAAGCGTGGTGTTGCCCGCCTTGACCAGCGCCTGCTCGAAGGCACTGCGGATATCCTCGGCGATGGCTGCGGCCCGTGACCGGTCGACCCCGGGGAAGCAGGCAGCGAACTCTTCGCCGCCCATGCGCGCGAGGAAGGCCTGGCCGCCCACGGCTTGCGAGATGACGGCGGCGCACTCGATCAGCACCTTGTCGCCGACAGCGTGTCCATGGCGATCGTTGATCGCCTTGAAGTGGTCGATGTCCATGTACATCAACGCCCCTTCGCCGGGTTCCGTCGCCAGATAGGCGTCGAGGCTCGCCATGAAAGCGCGCCGGTTCTGCACACCGGTGAGGGCATCGGTTTCCGACGCCAGCTTGTATCTGTACTGCGTCCTTTCCTTGATCAGCGCGAAGAACGAAAACCCGCCGGCAAGGCTGTGAATGAACAGTTCGAAGGTCAGCAACTGGTACCACAGCGGCTGTTCGGCGCCTGACGCCGTGTTGCCGAAGAGCGGCCAGACGAAGATCAGTGGGATTCGCGCGAGGTAGAACAGCCCGTGCGTGGCGAAGAGAAAGGCGACGATGTAGGAGCTTGGAAGCCTGCGGAAATTTTCGGACCGGAAAATCTCGACCGCGATCATCGCCGAGTAGACAAAGATCAGTGCCGAAAACAGCACGATCCTGCTGGTGACGCTGTTCTGCACGTAATCGGAAAAGCCGGTGACCAACAGCCACAACACCGGACCGGACAATGCGGACGCGACCTTCAGCGGTTGATTGTCGAAGGCGCGCAGCCCGAGCCAGATGAGCGCCAACCCAAGAACCGCAAGGGCGTTGCCCAGCGACACCGGGACGAAGGAATAGCCAGGGCCCCTGAAGGCAAGCAGGGTAAATCCAACAGCAGCGACCAGGAATGCACCGGACCACAGCCGCAGCTCCAGACTGTTGCGCTCCTGACGCGACGCGAGTGCGAAGAAGACTGCAAAGACCACCAGCGTCGCGAAGGAGCTGATCATGATCGTCGGGGTATGTAGCGCTTCCACCGTCCACTCCTGGATTCTGCGGGACGTTATGCGCCAGAATCTTAAAGGTTTCACAAATGGCGGCGGCGAGGATTGGCAGGGGTCACGGCCGCCGAGGCGGGCACTTCCGATGTGCTATGACGGCGCGGTTTGTCGCATCGTCAGGTCGGCAACCAGCCGCCGCTGGCCGGCCCGGATCACCTCTTCCATCGCATGTCGGGCGCCTTCGGCGTCACCGCGGCGGATTTCCTCGACGATGCGGATATGGGTCACGGCGACGCGGTCGATTTCACTGCGGTCGGCGGTCGGGTTTGTGAGCTTGAAAACACCAATGAGCGCCGCTTCGATCAGGCTGCCGACCGTGCGCATGAACGGGTTGAGCGATGCCTCGAGCAGGTGCAGATGGAATTCGAGGTCCGCGTGCGCCAGCGTTTCGGCGCTGTGGTCGTCGTTGCCCATGGCGACGGCGAGCCGCATCATCTGGGCAATATCGGCGTCGGTGGCGCGTTCGGCAGCGAGCGCTGCCGCGGAGGGTTCGAGCGCCAGCCGGATCTCGCTCAGGTGGTTCAAGAAGTTCTCGTCGACGCCGACGCTGAAGTGCCAGGAGAGCACGTCGCTGTCGAACAGGTTCCAGTGCGCTCGCGGCATTACCCGCGTCCCGATGCGCGCGCGTGGGAACACCAGGCCCTTGGCCGCCAGCGTCTTCATCGCCTCCCGCAGCACGGTACGCGACACCTTGAAGCGCGCCTCCAACTCGATGTCGCCGGGCAGAATATCGCCGGCTGCGAACTCGCCGCCGATCACCGCGCGCCCGAGTTCATCGACCACATGGCCATGGCTTGAACGTTTCACCGGTTGTCTTGCGAAAGGTCCTGGCAGCATGAGGTACAACTGGACCCTTTCCTAGGCGTGTCGCTGTTTGCTGTGCGACACGTAGACGATGCCCTTCTGCATCAGGATGAAGACGAACAGCAGCAGGCCGATCAGGATCTTCGTCCACCAGCTGGAGAGCGAGCCGTCGAAGGTGATGTAGGTCTGGATCAGTCCCTGGATGAGGATGCCGATGAAGGTTCCCGCAACAAAGCCGGAGCCGCCGGTCAAAAGCGTGCCGCCGATCACCACTGCAGTGATCGCATCGAGTTCGACGCCGACGGCGGCAAGCGAATACCCGGCTGAGGTGTAAAGCGAGAACACGATGCCGGAGAGCCCCGCGAGCAGGCCCGACAACGCGTAGATCATGATGGTGGTACGCCCGACTGGTACGCCCATCAGCTTGGCGGTGGCGGTACCGCCGCCAAGGGCATAAACGTCCGTGCCGAAGCGGGTGCGATGGGCAATGAGGATGCCGATGGCAAAGACCAGCAGCATCAACCCGCCGATGAGCGTGATCCGGCCGCCGCCGGGCAGCTTGTAATAGAACCCCTTCAACGTGCCATAGAACGGATGCTTGATGGCGATGGAATCGATCGACAGCACGAAGGCCATGCCCCGCGCCAGAAACATGCCGGCGAGCGTGACGATGAAGGCGGGCATCTCAAGGTAGTGGATGATGGCACCCATCACCGCGCCGAAGAGCGTCGCGATGAGAAGGACCATCGCAAAGGCTGCGAGCGGATGAATGCTGGTGTTCTCCAGCGCGACGGCAAGGAACACGCCGGTAAAGGCGATGACTGAGCCGATCGACAGGTCGATGCCGCCAGACAGGATCACGAAGGTCATGCCGACGGCGGCGATGCCGAGGAAGGCATTGTCGGTGAGGAGGTTGCCGATGACCCGCGTCGACAGAATGTTGGGATACTGCGCCACGCAAAGCGCATAGCTCAGCACGAAGATGACGATGGTTGCGGTCAGCGGCAGGTACTTGGGTTTCATCGCGCTTGCCGCTCCGTCGGTTTTCTGCTGGCGCGCAGGAGCGCTAAAAAGGTGAAAGCGTTGCGCACCGGCGGCGACTGCAGCACGAGAATGAACACGATGATCGCCGCCTTGATGATCAGGTTGAATTCCGGCGGGAAGCCGGAGAGCAGGATGCCGGTGTTGATCGACTGGATGATGATGGCGCCAAGCACGGAGGCGGCGATGCTGAACCGGCCGCCGAGAAGCGAGGTGCCGCCAATGACCACGGCAAGGATGGCATCGAGTTCGAGCCAGAGCCCGGCATTGTTGGCGTCGGCGCCCTTGATGTCGGCGGCGGCGATGATGCCGGCAATGGCGGCGCACAGGCCGGACAGCATATAGGCGGCGATCAGCAGCACCGGGGTTAGCACGCCGGACAACGTGCTCGCCTGGCGGTTGATGCCGATCGCTTCGATCAGCATACCGAGTGCCGTCTTGCGCACGATCAGTGCAACCAGGATGCCGAAGACCAGCCAGATGATCACCGGCAGGGGCAGCCATGCGAAGGAGCCGCTGCCAAGGAAGGTCAGCCCCGGATCGTTGAAAGTGAGGATCGCGCCTTCGGTGACCAGCTGGGCGATGCCGCGCCCGGCAACCATCAGTACCAGCGTTGCGATGATCGGCTGGATATCGAGGATGGCGACGAGGACACCGTTCCACAGGCCGCAAAGGATGCCGGTGCCAAGCGTGATCAGGAGTGTCATCGCCAGCGAGTGACCCGACGTGATCGACGACGCAGCGACCGCCCCGCAGATGGCCATCACGGCGCCGACGGAAAGGTCGATGCCTTTGGTTGCGATGACGACGGTCATGCCGATGGCGAGAAGAACCACCGGAGCGCCGCGATTGAGAATGTCGATGACACTGCCATAGAGGCGGCCGTTCTGGATTTCGAGACGGAAGAAGCCCGGAAACACGAAGGATACCATCAGGAGAATGACCGCCAGCGCGATCAACTGCGGCAGAAGCCTGTGCGCATAGCTCCTTAGTATTGCTGTCATGCTGCTCCCCGTTCATTCGCCGATGCGATGGCCTCGATGATCTGGTCCGCCGTGATCCGCTCGCCTTCGAGCGAGGCGACGTGCTGGCGGTCGCGAAGCACGACGATGCGCGTGCTGTAGGCGACGAGCTCCTCGATCTCCGACGATATGACCATCAGCGACATGCCTTTTTCGCGCAGGCCCTCGATCAGCCGGACGATTTCCGCATGCGCCCCGACATCGATGCCGCGTGTCGGCTCGTCGAGGATGAGGAACTCGGGCTCCGTCGCCAGCCAGCGGGCAAGAATGGCTTTCTGCTGGTTGCCGCCGGATAAGAGCCGGATCGGCTTCTCGCGATCGGCCGTGCGGATGTCGAGTGCCCGGATATAGTGGTCCGCCAGGCGGTTTTGCTCGGTGCGGGAGATCGGGCGGGTCCAGCCACGTCGGGCCTGAAGGGCGAGCACGATGTTTTCGCGCACCGAGAGATCACCGATGATGCCTGCGGTCTTGCGGTCTTCGGGGCAGAAACCGAACTGTCGCGCGATCGCCCGGCGCGGCGACGATAGCTGGACGGTCTTGCCGTCCACTTCGGCCGTGCCGCTGTCGGCGCGGTGAGCACCGAAAAGGATCTCGGCCGTCTCCGTGCGGCCGGAGCCCAGAAGCCCGGCAATGCCGACGACTTCGCCGGCTCTGACGTCGAGGTCGAAGGGGGAGATGTGGCCCTTGCGGCCATAATTGCGGAAGCGATAGCGCACGGGACCGGTCACATCCTGCCCCTCGCGCGCAGAGCGGATCTCCGCTGCAAGCTCGCGGCCGATCATCATCGAGATCAGATCGCGCCGCTCAAGCGTCACTGTCTCGCGGGTGCCGACCAGTTGGCCATTGCGAAGCACGGTGATGCGGTCGGAGATCTCATACACCTGTTCGAGGAAATGGGTGATGAAGACGATACCGAGGCCGCGCGCCTTCAGCCGCCGGACGATGCGAAACAGCATCTCAACTTCGTGGGCGTCGAGACTTGCCGTCGGCTCATCGAGGATCAGCACCTTGCCCGAGAGATCGACGGCGCGGGCGATCGCCACGACCTGCTGTATGGCGACGGAATAGCTGTCGAGCGTGCGGGTGACGTCGAGGTCGAGTTCGTAGTTTTCGAGCAGTGCGCGCGCCTGACGGTTCATGGCGCGGACATCGATGAAACCGGATCGGCGCGGTTGTCGGCCGAGAAAGAGGTTTTCCGCTACCGTCAGGTTGGGCAGCAGGTTGACCTCCTGGTATACGGTGCCGATGCCGAGCTTTTGCGCATTGAACGTGTCGCGCGGATCGATCTCGACGCCGTCGAGCAGGATCGTCCCACCGTCGCGCCGGTAGGCGCCGGTAAGGCATTTGACCAACGTTGACTTGCCGGCGCCGTTTTCGCCGAGCAGCGCATGGACTTCGCCTGTGCGTAAGTGAAAGTCGACCTTGTCCAGGGCCTTTGCCCCGGGAAAGACCTTGTCGATCCGGGTCGCTGAAAGCAGATTGTCGCCAACGGCCTGCATGATCCCTCCCGGGCTGGAATACGGAGCATTCAATCGAGCGCGCCGCATTGCTTCAGTATGCCAAATGCGGCACGCGGCGCTGCAACGCTTGAAGCTCCGGATGTCTCGCTGGACTTCACTTGGTTCAGGGAGACATCCGGAAGCGCCTTGCGCAGGCGCCGGTTGCACCTGGGATCAGTAGCCGAGACCCTTCTTGGCTTCGTAGATCTTCATCGGATCGTCAGCCTGGGTGTAGAGCTTCGATTCCGTCTGGATCCACTTCGGCGGCTTCGTTCCGTCCTTCTGGAAAGCGGCGAGCGCGTCGAAAGCGGGGCCGGCCATATTCGGAGTCAGCTCGACGGTGGCGTTGGCTTCGCCAGCTGCCATCGCCTGGAAGATATCCGGCACAGCATCGATCGAAACGACCAGGATGTCACTGCCCGGCTTCAGGCCGGCTTCCTTGATCGCCTGGATTGCGCCGACGGCCATGTCGTCATTGTGGGCGTAGAGCGCGCAGATGTTCTTGCCGCCATCTTCGGCCTTCAGGAAGCTTTCCATGACTTCCTTGCCCTTGGTGCGGGTGAAGTCGCCGGTCTGGCTGCGGGTGATCTTGAGGTTGTCGTGGCCGGAAAGGGCCTGTTCGAAGCCCTTCTTGCGATCGATCGCCGGCGAAGAACCTGTTGTGCCCTGGAGTTCGACGATGTTGCACGGCTTGCCGGCAACCGTGTCGGCGAGCCACTTGCCGGCAACATTGCCCTCATGCACGAGGTCCGACGTCACGGCGGTCATGTACAGTTCATCGGACGCATCGACGGTGCGGTCGAGCAGGATGACCGGGATCTCCGCGTCTTTGGCTTCCTGGAGGACCTCGTCCCAACCGGTGGCGACGACGGGGGCGAGCAGGATGGCGTTGACGCCCTGGGCGATGAACGAGCGCAGCGCCTTGATCTGGTTCTCCTGCTTCTGCTGGGCATCGGCGAATTTCAGATCGATGCCGCGCTCTTCAGCCTGCTGCTTCGTCAGCGTCGTCTCCGCAGCGCGCCAGCCGGACTCCGAGCCGATCTGCGAAAAACCGACAACGAGATCTGCGGCAGATGCGCTGCCGAACGTGCAGGCAGCAAGGATCGTTGCACTCGCGAGTGCTTTGGCGAATTTCATGATTTTCCTCCCAAAGAAGCTGCTCTCCTCGCAGCGATTTTAAAAAATCATATAATAATACTTTTGTAAACTCACGTTTGAGAACATGCATCGCGGACGCGCATCGGATGCGCGGTTCGCTTCCGGCTTGCGTTCGCCGCATAGTCAAGAGCGTCGAAGACAGCCGCCGATATCGCCTGCATCCCGCCTTTATCCTTCGAGATCGTTCGTTGGCTGCGAGCACGGCATTCGGGGAACGACCCGGCCCAGAATGAGGCTTGTCATCAATGAACGCGTGTGCAAAGATGCTCGCGTGTGCAAAGGAGTCGTGCCCCGAATGAACCTGGAGAGAGTATTCTATCCGAACGATCTTGAGGGTCGGGCGAGCCTTTGCCGAGATGTTATCCTGTCAGCCGGAGCGCTTGTGCTCCGGGGTTTTGAAGACAGCGCGACGCGTACCTTTTCGCTGAAGGGCCCGCAGGACTTTCTGACCGAGACGGATGCCGCCTCCGAGGCGCATATCCGCAAGGCGATCGCCGAGCACTTTCCTGACGACGGCTTCTTCGGTGAGGAGGGCGGCGGCTCGATCAGCAATCGTCTCTGGGTGGTCGATCCGGTCGACGGCACGGCCAATTTCGCCCGCAGCATCCCACATTTCTGCATTTCGATCGCCTATATCGAGGACGGTCGGGCGGAGATCGGCGCCATCTACAATCCCGCATCGAATGAGCTTTATTTCGCCGAGCGTGGGTCAGGCGCTACCCGCAACGGGCAACCGATCACGGTCTCTGCCACCACGGCGTTTGAAACGGCGTCAGTGGAGATGGGCTGGTCCGGCCGCGTGCCGAACGAAATCTATCTCGAAACCATCCGCGATCTGCTGGCGCTTGGGACCAATGTCCGCAGGGCAGGCTCGGGCGCGCTGGCGCTTGCCTATGTCGCCGATGGTCGTTCGGATGCCTATGTCGAACTGCATATGAACTCCTGGGACTGTGTGGCCGGCTTGCTGCTGGTTGCCGAGGCCGGCGGCGATGTCTGCCCCTTCATGGAGATCGGCAGTCTTCGCGGCGGTGGCCCGGTTCTCGCATCCGCTCCGGGCATCGCCGTTGGGATCAGCCGGGCGTCGCGGATACCGATCGCGCCCGGAGGCGACGTCGTTGCCGAACTGCAGTTCGCCTGAACGGCTGCATCAAAGGCGCGGACAATGGGAATTCTAGACGGCAGGCCTTTCGGCGCCGTCCGATCTGGAAAGGAAACGGCATGGATGCACCTGTTTATGCACGCCCGGCGATCAGTCTAATCGCCAGGGGAATCGGCCCGCACAAATCCGATCTCTACATCGGCGGCAGCGAGGGCGCACGCGACCTCGACTTGCTGAAGCGCCACGGCATCTCGGTGGTGGTCAATTGCGCGATCAATCTCGATATCAACTGGGTGCGCGAGACGGACGCTGACGGTGGTGACGATCTGCGGCCCAGCGGCTATGCCGACATTCGCTACTATAAGCTCGGCCTGATCGACGGCGAAGGCAGCCCGGACACGATGATGCTCGGCGCCTATTACATCCTCGACGGGGCACTGCGTCAGGCGATGCCGAAGCGCGAAACCTATCCTTTCGCCGATGGCGGCAATGTGCTGGTCAATTGCCGCGGCGGACGCAGCCGCTCGGTGTCGCTTGTCGCCCTGTTCCTGCATAAGCAGCAACCGGAGTTGTTCCCGATGCTCGACGCCGCCGTCGCCCATATCCGCGAACATCGCGAATTGCGTCCGGACGAATGGTTCGAAACGCCGAAGCCGATGCTTTACGAGGCGGCCCGCCGGGCGTCTGAGTGGATCGACATGATCGCCGGCAAGGCGTCCGGGCGGGACTGATGTTGAAAGGCAGCCAACCTAGCATCGCCGTCATCGCCGACGCGCATTTCCACGATCTTGAAGGCGACTTCGATTTCCCCGGCATGACCATCGACGGGCAGCGGATGATGGTTCGCAGTTGGGCCGAAACACGCCAGTCGACCCGGGTTTTCAACGAGAGCGCCAAGGCGCTTTCAGTGGCATTGGATGAGGTCAGAGATCGCGGCATCCGGCATGTCGTCCTGCTCGGTGATTACACGGATGACGGCCAGCGGCAGACGACCGCGAGCCTGCGCCGCATCCTTGACCAGCACGCCAATGAATATGGTACGGCCTTCTATGCCCTTCCCGGAAATCACGACATTTTCGGTCCGACGGGGCGCCACCACACCAAGGAGTTTCTGGATCAGGATGGCGCCGGGGTCTGGGTAACAAGCGACCCGGCGTCGGCAGCGGCGGGCGAGATCGTCACCCCACGCATGTATTGTGAGGGATATCCAACCGGCCTCGGCCCGATGGCCGACTATGGCTATTTCCGCAAGCCGGAATATCTTCATTGGGAGACGCCGTTCGGCCTTTCCGACGATGTCGAAAGTCGGCGCTACGCGGTCGCGTCGCCGGATGGAAGCAACCAATACTCGTTGATGGACGCATCCTATCTGGTCGAGCCCGAGCCGGGTACCTGGCTGTTGATGATCGACGCCAATGTGTTCGAGCCGCGGGACGGCACGTGCATGAACGGCGAAGAAGCAGCTTTTGTCGACAGCACCGCGGCCGGGTGGAATGCCATGCTGCGGCTGAAACCCTTCATCGTCACGTGGATCACCGACGTTTGCGCGCGGGCAAAAGCCCTGGGCAAGACCGTTCTCGCCTTCTCCCATTACCCGGCACTCGATCCGTTCGACGGCGCCACCGGTGCCGAGCGCGTGCTCTTCGGGGAAACCAATATAGCCCGTCGCACGCCGCGCGTGGCCGTCACCGACGCCTTGCTCGGCGCGGGTTTGAGCGTGCATTTCAGCGGCCACCTTCATGTCGAAGGCGTGACGCGGCGCGGCCGTGGCGAGCGTCAGCTTACCAACGTGGCGGTTCCGTCGCTGGTCGCCTATCCGCCGGCCTTCAAGATCATCCAGCCGACAAACGACGGCATCATCGTCGATACCGTCGCGCTGTCGTCCGTGCAGGTGGATCCGCGTCTGTCGCAGGCCTATCGCCGTGAAACGAAGCAACTCGGCCAAGCGGACGATCTCGCCTTTGATGCCGAGGATTACGGAGCGTTTCTGCGCGCCCATAAGCTGGCTTTGGTTCACCACCGCTACTTCCCCAAGGAGTGGCCGCAGGATGTCGTGAGCCGCGTCTCGCGGGCCACTCTTGCCGATGTCTGCGCGGAACTTCTCGATGCCGATGCAGTGGAGCATGCATTGCACGCGCTTGCACATGCGTCGGGAATTGTGAGCGAGCAGGTCACGGCTTGCCGCATGATCGATGTCATCGCCGACTGGTACTGTCTGCGCCAGGCGGGTCACCTGGCCCTTCCTGCCATAGCGCAAGAGCGATTGCGTCTTTACCGCGCCCTTGCCGAGCACTTCGGCCGGGAGCCGGATGAAGGGTGGGACGGCTCTGTCGCCGGTTTCCTGTCGATCTTCCTGGGTGCGTTTGCCGCCTTTCTCGACCGCGCGGAAAACGGTGCGCGGCAGACCGAAATCACCTTGCAGCGAGAGGCGAAGGAGGTTGTATGACCATGGATCAGCAGTCGTTTGTCTTGCCCGGACGGCCCCGGAAACCACCGGCAAGCGTCCCGGAGTTGAAGGAGGCGTTTCGCCTCGGCGCCTGCGGGCTTAAGGGCGGGCGGCTCGAAGTCGCCAAGTTCGCGCTATCTCATCCCTACGACGTTGCCTTTGCCAGCGCGCGGGAAGTGGCTGAGCGAGCCGGCGTTTCGACCACCACGGTCATGCGGTTGATCAGCGACCTGGGCTTCGAGAAGTACGCCGGCTTCCAACAGTTGTTCCGCCAGGAGCTGCGCCGCGGCAGGCAATGAAACCGTGTTTTAGGCAGTAACGAGCTGAAGGACCGTCCGAGCGGAGTGCGCCCATGGAATCGACCATCGTCAGCATCAATCTCTTCGGCGCCGTGGCGTTGCTGCTGTTCGGCCTGTCCGAGGTCAAGAACGGCGTGCAGCGCGCCTTTGGCGCCAGGCTGAAGGCGGGGTTGGCCGCCGGGACGCGCGACGGTGCACGATCCTTCCTCGCCGGACTGGTCGCGACGATCGCGCTGCAGAGCTCGACTGCGACGGCGCTGATGATCGCATCGTTTGCCGAACGCAATCTCGTTGCGCCGCGCATGGCGCAGATCGTGCTTTTGGGGGCGAATGTCGGAACCGCGATGACCGCCTGGATCGTATCGCTCGGGATCGGCTGGCTCTCGCCGCTTCTGATCCTTGTCGGCGTTGTCCTTTCGCGCGGAACGTCGAATGCGCGAAAGGGTGGCGGCTCCGCCCTTGTCGGCGTCGGGCTCATGCTGCTGTCGCTGCATCTCATCGGCATTGCGACAGAACCGGTGCGCGCGTCTGCGGCGCTCTCCGCCTTTCTGGCGATGCTCGACAATGCCTGGCCGGTCGCCCTGATCTTCTCCGCCATGCTGGCGATCCTTGCATCTTCGAGCCTCGCCATCGTCGTCCTCATCCTGTCGCTTGGCGCAACGGGCGGCATTTCCACCGGGCTGATCATCGTCCTGGTTCTCGGCGCCAATCTCGGCGGTGCCGTGCCGCCGGTTCTGGCGACGCTGCGGGCGCCGGTCAGCGCCAGACGCGTGACGGTCGGCAATCTCATCGTGCGCGCCATCGGCTGCCTCGTGGCGCTGCCGCTTGCCGGCTATTCGGCACAGTTGCTCGACATCCTGCCGCTGGCGCACGACAAGCTGCCTGTCGATGCACATCTCATCTTCAATCTGGCGCTGACAATGCTTGCCTGGCCGCTGTCGCGACCACTCGCAGCATTGACCGCGCGGCTGTTGCCTGAACCCAAGCAGATGCCGGACGCACCGAGTTATCTAGACGAGGACAAGCTTTCGACGCCGGTCGCTGCCCTTGCCGGTGCAAGCCGCGAGGTTCTGGCTGTCGGCGATCTGATCGAGAGCATGCTGGCGCAGGCAAGCGATGCGCTGCAGCATGCCGACCCGACAAAGCTCGCTGGTATCAGCACGCTCGAGGGACGGGTCGATCGGCTGCAGCATCAGATCAAGGTCTATGTATCACGGCTTGGCCAGGCGGACATCGGCGAAGACAACCGTCGGCGAGCAATGGATGTTGTCGATTATGCCATCAATCTCGAACATATCGGCGACATCATCGAAAAGGGCCTGCTTGCCGAACTTGCAAAGAAGATCGCGCTGGGTCTGACGTTTTCGAGGGATGGCCATGAGGAGATGACACGGCTGTTTGCGATCACGCTCGACAATCTGCGCATGGCGCAGACCGTGTTTGCCACCCGCGATGCGGGCCTGGCCCGCCGGTTGGTGGAGGTGAAGGAAGACGTGCGTCGTCTCGAACGGCAATCGGCCGAGCGGCACCTTCAGCGCCTGCGCGAAGGCCGGGCGGAAAGCATCGAAACCAGTTCGTTGCACCTCGATATGCTTCGCGACCTCAAGCGTATCAACGCCCATATCGCGTCGGTCGCGCATCCGATCCTCGACGACAGCGGCCTGTTGATCGAAAGCCGCATCCGACAGGCCGGCTGATTTCGAGAGCGCCGCGCGGAGGACCTAACGCACCGTCTTGCGCTCGATCATCGACACGGGCACCACCTGCAGCCGGGTCGCAAGCTCGTCGGTTTCGAGCGCCGCCAGGACGTTCGCGGTCAGCGCCGACAAAGACTGCTCGATGGTGGTCAGCTCATAGCTCTTCCAGCCCGCCTGCGGAATATCGTCGAAGCCGATGACCGACACATCCTCAGGCACGCGTCGATGCATTTCGATGCGAGCGGCATCAAGGAAACCGAGTGCCAGCAGGTCGGTGACGCAAAATGCCCCGTCGATCTTCTTGTCGCGCAAAAGATCACAGCCGGCCTGATAGCCGCTTTCGTAGCCGGTCGGGCCGTCGGACCAAGCGACCACCTCGATGCCGGCGGTCTGCATCCTCTGCGTAAACGCCGTCGCGCGTCGAACCTGCGCTGGCGTCTGGCTGGCGCTTGAGACGACCGCGACCTTCCTGCACCTGGCGGAGATCAACCGGAGCGCGGCGAGGTCCGCTCCGCGCGAATCGTCGCTCAGCACCATGTTGGTATCGGTGCGATCGAGTCGTTGATTGACCAGGATCAGCCGCACGCCGTTGGCGATACATTCATCGACGATCGACGACGGGGGCTCGCCGGAAAGCACGACGATCGCCTGGGCGCGGAATTCAAACAGTAGCTCGATTAGCGGCGCGATATCCTTGCGGGCATCGGCGGCGTTCAACAAGAGGCACTGAAGCCCGCGTCTGAGCAGACCGATGCTGAGAAGATCAAGCTGCTTGGAAATGAAGGGCGCACTGAGGTTGGTGCCGACGACGCCGATCAGGTTCGAGCGGTCGTTGTTCAGCCCCTGGGCCAGCCGATTGACCCGATAGCCGAGCTCGCGCGCAGCCTTCAGTACCTTGCGCCGGACGGCCTGGGAAACGCTGGCGCCCGGTGTGAACGTCCGCGAGACGGCCGAGCGCGAAACACCCGCGCGCTTTGCGACTTCCTCGGCTGTGACGAACCCTCGTGCCATGATTTTCCTCAAGAATCAGCTCGCGGCTATCTGGGCCACAAAAGCCGGTTCATTCCAACGAAAAAGTGTCGCTTGCCTGGGGGCGCTATCACCTAAGCGCCGTGCGAACCGCAAGAAATTCGTCTGTTTGGTCCGCCGCTCGATCTGTCGTTGGCTCGTCTTTTGCCGATAGTCGCGTGGCAATGATCACGTGTTCGAAAAAAGTCCGTCAGGCGAGATAAAATATCCAATAAAAACAACAAGATAAATCATTGCTCACGTGTGCATTTTTTTGTTGACAAGGAGGCTCCGTCAATGGATCATGCATTCCATAGGCGGTTCAGAAATGGAATTTTTGTTCCGCCTATGTTCGTGATGATGGCGCCGGCTTCTGAGGAGTGGCCGGCTGTCGTCGGGCCCGATCCGGACAGGATCGTTTGAACGGGGTCGGTCGCGAACAGGGAGGATTGGATCGATGACGACGCACCGCGTTCTTGCGGCAGGTTGCCTTGCTCGACATGGAGCAGGGGCGGCTGCTCGTGCGGCTTTCGCTGACCTCTTTGTTCGCATGTTGGCTCGGCCGCAAGGCATTCGGGGCTTGGGCCCGTGGCATTGCGTGACGAGGTCTCAAGGGGAAAGAGCATGGCTTTTCTAAGTGATTCAGCGAAGGCGTCGCCGGCAGCGGGCGGCGAGGCCGCTGTGCCTTCGTCCTGGCAGGTCTGGCGATACCGGTTGAAGGTCGCCTCCCGAGAGCCGACGACGTTGATCGGGGTGCTGACGGCGCTGCTCTTCACCTATCTGATCGTCGTGCCGATCATCTCCATCGTGCTCGATGCCGTGCGTGTGCAATTCGGGCACGAGCGCCGGCTCGGCAAGGATTTCGGTGATCTGACGCTGTACTATCTCGACAGGACGTTCCTGTCCCCTGTCTCCGTCGACCTCTTCTGGCGGCCACTGTTCAACACGCTGTCGGTTGCCGTCGGCGCGATCCTCTTGTCGCTGCTGATCGGAACCATTCTTGCCTGGTTGATCAGTCGCACCGACATGTTCGGAAGGCGCTGGTTCGCAACCGCCCTGATCGTGCCTTACATGCTGCCTGCCTGGACCTTCGCGCTCGCCTGGACGACGCTGTTCAAGAACCGCACGGTCGGCGGCCAGCCCGGCTGGTTCGAGGCTCTCGGCTGGACGCCACCGGATTGGGTTGCCTATGGCCGGTTTCCGATCACCATCATTCTCGCCCTACACTATACCCCCTTCGTCATCCTGCTGTTCGGCTCGGCGCTCCGGCGCTTCGATTCCCAGCTGGAGGATTCCGCCCGCATCCTCGGTGCCAAGCGCTACCAGGTGGCGATGCAGATCATCCTGCCCTTAATGCGGCCGGCGCTGATGTCGTCGATGATCCTGATCTTTGCAAAATGCCTGGGCGAGTTCGGCGTGCCCTACGTTCTCGGCCTGCCGGTCAAATTCGAGGTACTTTCCACCTCGCTTTTCCGCAGCATCGCTTCCCGGCAGACCGGTGTTGCCGGTGTCGTTGCCGCATCCATCATGCTGATCGGCATCATCACCCTGATGATCGATGCGCGGCTGGTGCGCGAAGCGCGCCGGTTCGTCACCATCGGCTCCAAGGGCTCGATGAACCGGCAAAGCCGGCTCGGCAAGCTCAGGCTTCCGGCCACGGGTTTTGCCGCGACGATCTTCATGCTGAGCGTCGGCCTGCCGCTCCTGACCCTGTTCCTGTCGACGGTCATGAAGCTGCCGGCACAGTTTACCCTCGACAATTTCACGCTCGACTACTGGATCGGCCAGGATCTGCACACAGTCGCGCTGCAGACCGGTGTGCTTCTGAGCCCCGACCTCTGGGCGGCTGCGAAGAACACGCTGATGATCGTCGGCCTCGCGTCGCTGGCCTCGGGCATTCTTGGCCTGCTTGTCGGCTATGTCGTCATCCGCACCCCGGTCAGGGCGCTGTCGGTCTATCTGCGCCAAGTGACGTTCCTGCCCTATTTGGTGCCGGGCATTGCCTTTGCGGCCGCTTACCTCTCGCTCTTCGCCGTTCCGAGGGGCCCGATGCCGGCGCTCTACGGCACGGTCACCATCCTGGTGCTGGCGCTGATGGCGGACCAGATGCCCTACGCCTCGCGGGCCGGGATCTCGGCGATGACCCAGCTCGGCAAGGATCCGGAAGAGGCGGCCCAGATCGCCGGTGCCGGCTGGTTCCGCCGGATGATGTCGATCGTCATCCCGATTCAGAAGGGCTCGCTCGTCACCGGTGTGTTGCTGCCGTTCATCTCGGGCATCAAGGGTCTCAGCCTGTTCGTTATTCTCGCCGTGCCGAGCACCGACGTGCTCACGACCTATTCGCTGCGGCTCGTCGACTATCACTACACCCAGGCGGCAAACGCGGTCGTGTTGATCATCGCCGCCATCGCCTATCTCGGAACTCTGGCAGCCCAGAAGCTGACCAAGACCAATCTTGCAGAAGGACTCGGAAGCTGATGCCCACTATCAATCTGCGCGGCGCCCAGAAGAATTATGGCGTCAACTCCGCCAATGCCGTCTCCAACCTCGATCTGGAAATCCGCGATGGCGAGTTCATGTGCCTGCTCGGCCCATCTGGCTGCGGCAAGACGACGACATTGCGCATGATCGCGGGCCTTGAAAACCTGTCGGGCGGCGAAATCCGCATCGGCGACCGGGTGGTCGATTCGATTTTCGAAGGGGTCTTCGTGCCGCCGGAGAAGCGGGAGATGGGGCTCGTCTTCCAGAGCTACGCGCTCTGGCCGCATCTGACCATCGAGCGCAACACCGACTTCGGCCTGCGGCTGCGCAAGCTGCCCAAGGCCGAACGCGAGGCCCGGGTCGAAAAGGTCATGCAGGCGCTCGACATCGCCAAGTACCGCGACCGCTATCCGTCGCAGCTTTCTGGCGGCCAGCAGCAGCGGGTTGCCCTTGCCCGAATGCTTGCCGTCAATCCGGGCGTGCTGCTGCTCGACGAGCCGCTCTCGAACCTCGATGCGCGGCTGCGTCTCGAAATGCGCGCCGAACTCAAGCGGCTGCACAAGGAGTTCAAGACGACGATCGTCTTCGTCACCCACGACCAGTGGGAGGCGATGACATTGGCGACGACGATTGCGGTGATGAACGAAGGCACGCTGCAGCAGATGGGCACGCCGAACGACATCTATGATCGTCCGGCCAACCGCTTCGTCGCCGAGTTTGTCGGCAGCCCGCCGATCAACATCCTGTCCTTCGACAAGAAGGGCACCTCGGATGTGGCCAAGGAGGCGGAAGCTTACCTCTCCGCCCGCTACCCCGGCCTGCGCGGCATCGGCTCGGTCGGGATACGCCCGGAAGCGCTCAGCTACGCGACCAAGAAGGAAGACGTTCCGCAGGGCAGCTTCAGCGGCAAGATGGTCGTCACCGGCATCCTGCCGACCGGTGGCAGCTGGATCCTGGAGCTGAAGAGCGACAGCCACACGCTGTTCCTGACGACGCATGCACTGCCGCGGCTGGAACTCGGGGAAAAGGTCCGCTTCTTTGCACCGTCCGAGGCGCTGCACGTCTTCGGCAAGGACGGCCAGCGCATTGCCGAGGCCGACAAGCTGCTGCGCAGCGCGAAGCTGAACTGACGACATTACTGATCGCATCAACCGAAAGACGAACACCGCTTACTGAGGAGGAGCAGTCGATGCATTTTCGGAAGAATGGAACGGCAGACTATAAAAGGTGCTGCCTGTTGTGGACGACGGCCTTTGCCGGCCTCTTGGCCGGGCAGGTCATGGCTGAGGATGCCTTCGACCTGAACGCGCTGGTCGAGGCCGCCAAGAAGGAAGCGCCGATCACCGTCTATGACAGTACTGGCAAGATCGTCGAGATGGCCAAGGCCTTTTCGGCGAAGTATGGCGTCGCTGCCGAGGGATCGAAGGTGAAGGCGTCGGCGCAGCTCGAGATGATCATCCGCGAGGCGCGCGCCAACAATATCCAGGGCGACGTTTCGATCATCAGCGATGCGCCGGCCGCAATGGCCCAGTTGATCCCGCAGGGCTTTGCCGAGAGCTGGCTGCCGCCGGACATGGCGTCGAAAATCCCGGAGCAGTACCAGAATCCGCTGACGGTCGTGACCAGCGCCAATGTGTGGGCCTACAACACCGAGCTTTACGACAAGTGCCCGGTGACCAACATCTGGCAGCTGACCGGCCCTGAGTGGAAGGGCAAGGTCGCCATGCAGGACCCGCTCGGCAAGGCATCCTATGTCGACTGGTTCAACCAGATGGCAAAACACGGCGATGACAAGGTCGCAGCCGCCTACAAGGAGCTCTACGGCAAGGAGCTGGAGCTCGACGACGGCAGTGCGACGGCGGCCTGGGTGAAGGCGCTTGCCGCCAATGCGCCGCTCCTGACCGATGCCGATGCCGCGGCAGCCGATGCCGTCGGTGCACCGGGCCAATCGCAGCCGTTCATGGGGCTGATGAGCTCGGCGAAATTCCGCGACAACGCGGAAAAAGGCATGAAGCTTGGGCTCTGCACGGACCTGAAGCCATGGCTCGGCTGGATGTATCCGGGCGTCGGCCTGATCACCAAGGGCACCAACAGCCCGAATGCGGCAAAGCTCTTCATCCACTACGTCATGACTGAGGAAGGCATCGCGCCGCAGGCGGTCGACGGCAAGATGTCGACCAACACTGACGTCGCGCTTCCGGCCGACGAACCGTCGGGCATAGGCAGGGTTCTCGACCAGGTTCTGCCCTATCAGATGGCCACGAGCCTTGACGATTGGGATGCGCGTGAAACCTGGCAGGATTTTTGGCGGGTGAACTACCAGAAGTGATGGCCGGTTGACGGAAGCGCTGCGCATTGCGCGACCGCCCAATTGCCGGGCGGTCGCTGACAGCCTTGTCGTTGCGCCGTGCCAATGACCGAGAATGAACGATCGAAGTTCGGAAAACCGAACACGTTTCCTTGGGAGGGGAAAAGATGAAAAAGGCAGCGCCCACCATTCGGCATGGAATGACGATGACAGCAGTCGCCCTTGCGACCGGTCTGCTTTCGGCGCAAGCCCATGCGGCCGACGGCTTCGATCTGGAGGCCCTGGTTGCAGCGGCCAAGAAGGAAAAGCCGATCAACGTCTATGACAGCACCGGCAAGATCGTCGAAATGGCTGAAAACTTTACCGCCAAGTACGGCGTCAAGGCGACAGGCGTAAAAGTGTCGGCCAATAGCCAGCTCGAGATGATCATCCGGGAAGGCCAGGCGGGCAACGTTCAGGGTGACGTCGCGCTGATCACCGACGCGCCGGCGGCGCTCGCGCAGCTGTTGCCGCAGGAGTTCGTCGAAAACTATCTGCCTGCTGATATGGTCGCAAAGATCCCGCCGGAGTTTCAGAACCCCTTGGCAATTTCGACCAACGCCAATGTCTGGGCCTATAACACCGAGGCTTACGACAAGTGCCCGGTCGCAAACATCTGGGAGCTGACGGAGCCGAAGTGGAAGGGCAAGGTCGCGCTCGTCGATCCCCTGACCAAGGGCACCTATACCGACTGGTTCAACCAGATGGAGAAGCATGCCGACGACAAGGTCTCCGGCGCTTTCAAAGCCTATTTCGGCAAGGACCTGAAGACGGAGGAGAAGAGCGCATCGGCTGCCTGGATCAAGGCGCTGGCGCAGAACGCGCCGCTGGTGACCGACGGTGACGATCCGGTGGCGGAAGCCGTCGGTGCGACCGGTCAGAAGGAACCCTTCTTCGGCCTGCTCAGCTCGGCGAAGTTCCGCGATAACGAAGGCAAGGGCTACAAGCTCGGTATCTGCAAGGATCTCGATCCCTGGGTCGGCTGGACCTACGTCAAGCTCGGCTTGATCGCGACGAAGACGCAGAGCCCGAATGCGGCGAAGCTCTTCATCCACTACATCCTGACGGAGGAAGGCATCGCGCCGCAGATGAAGGACGGCAAGCTGCCGACCAACACCGACATCAAGATGCCTGCCGACGAGCCGTCGGGGCTGATGACGGTCGCCGACCGCTTGCTTGCCTACAATTCCTCGACCGGTCTTGAGGATTTCGACCGGCGCGAGGAGTGGCAGGACTTCTGGCGCGTGAACTACAGCAAGTGAACTGAAGCCGGCGCGCCAGAGAGTTGCGCACCGGCAATTTTTCGATACAGAAATGGATGCGTACCAAATGGAAAAGCGCCTTTCCGCGGCGACGTCGCCGGCGGCCGACCCCGAACAACGGCTGGAGCGGTCGAAACGTCTCGTCGAGATCGCCCGCGGCGCGGCCAACGAAGTGCGCGCGCCGCTCTTGAAGGCGTTCCGCTCCGATATGGTGGTCGACTACAAACGTGACCTACATGATGTCGTGACGATCCACGACAAGCGCGCCGAAACCACTATTCGCGATTTCATTTTTGCGCAGGAGCCCAATTCTTCCATGCTCGGGGAAGAGGGCGGACAGGTGGGCGAGGGCGACATTCAGTGGTATGTCGATCCGATCGACGGCACCTCGAACTTTGCAAGCGGACTGGCGTTCTGGTGCGTGTCGATCGCCGCTGTGGAACTGGGCGAGATTGTGGCCGGCGTCGTCTATGATCCGGTCGCCGACCTGATGTTTTCCGCCGATCTTGAACACAGCTATCTCAACGGCCGGGTGATTTCCTCGCAGGCGGTCGATGACGAGAACCGGGCAACGCTGATCACCGGCTATCCAGTGTCGCGCGATTTCCGCCTTGATGGCCGGGAGGCGGCGCTTGCCAATCTCGGCGAACTCGTCGAGACCTTTTCGACCCTTCGACGGCCAGGCAGTGCTGCCCTCAGCATTGCGCATGTGGCGGCGGGCTGGGCGGATGCGGCGACCGGCTTTGGCGTCAATTCCTGGGATGTGGCGGCCGCGACGCTGATCCTGAAGAATGCCGGCGGCCGTTACGAGCCGCTGACGCTCGGCAAGGTGCCCGCAGACGCGCCCGACTTCATGTGTCCCGGCTATATCGCCACGGGCGCCGGCGGAAACTACCCGACATTGCAGCGCGTGGCGCGGGCGATCGCGGCCAAACGCTTTGCGGCGGCAGCAAGCTGAAACGATAGCGGGGATAAAATGTTGGACATAAGCCAGGAAACCGAAAATACATCCCAGGCCTCGGCCGAACTTGCCAAGCTCAGCCTCGTCTACGAACAACACCCGCTCTATGGCATCGATATCTATATCGCCGGCAAGGAGGGCACAAGCGACCTCGAGCTTCTGAGACAGAACGGCATCACCACCGTCGTCAACTGCGCCGTCAATCTCGATTTCAATTTCGTCCGGCAGGCGCAGCTGGTGTCCGATCACGAGGGCAGCGTCTATGGCCCTGGTGAGATCCGTTACTACAAGATCGGATTGATTGATGGCGGCGGCAATCCCGACACGCAGATGCTGGCGGCGCACTACATTCTGCGTGCGGCATTGGAGCAAGTGCTGCCGGAAAAGCCGTCCTATCCACGCCGGGAGATGGGCAACATCCTTATCAACTGCCGCGGCGGGCGCTCGCGCTCGGTCATCGTCGTGTCGCTGTTTCTGCACCTGACCTTGCCGAACGAGTTCCCGACGCTGGATGCCGCGATTGCTTTCGTGCGCAACCGTCGCGGCTTGCCGGAGAACGAATGGTACAAGGCGCCGAAAGCAGTGCTGATCGAGTCCGCTGAGCGTGCTGCAAGCTGGGCGAAGATGATCGAAGCCCGGTAGCCCAGCCTCGCGACCGTTCGGGAGGCTGGGCAACCTGTTGGTGACAGCACTTGCGCGCAGGAAACGGGTTGAATTCGACCGCCTTCCGCACGATTTTCACCCTGTGTGAAAACGCGAGGGCGGTGCGATGGCGCAGACAGTTCACAACTATCATATCTTCGAGTCCGCTGCCGGCTTCTGCGGCATTGCCTGGAACGCCGTCGGCATCACCCGTTTCCAACTGCCGACCCGCAAGGCGCAGGATACCGAACGGCTGCTATTGCGCCGGCTTGCTGCCGGCGAACCGGGCACGCCGACGCCGGAAGTTGCCGAAGCGGTTGCCGCGGTTCGGCGCTACTTCGACGGCGAAGAGGTCGATTTCTCCGACATCACGCTCGACCTCGAAGGGCAGGATCCGTTTTTCAGGCAGATCTATGCCGCCGCCCGCAGGCTCGGCTGGGGGCAGACCACCACCTATGGTGCCCTGGCAAAGGAACTCGGCGTCGGCCCTGAAGCCGCACGCGATGTCGGCCAGGCGATGGCAAAGAACCCGGTGGCGCTGATCATTCCCTGCCACCGGGTGCTGGCCGCCGGCGGCAAGGTCGGCGGCTTCTCGGCTCCCGGCGGCTCGACATCGAAGATCCGCATGCTGGAACTCGAAGGCGTACGCCTCGGACCGGCGGAGCCTGCTCAGCAATCGTTGTTTTGAGCCCGGTGCCGACATAGGGCGATCTGCGCCGCCCGGTCCATGTGTGCGCAATCGCCGCACAACGTTTTCAGCAGAAGATGCCATGGGGGGATCACACGCTGGGCAGGTTGAAAGGCCCGCGGGCCGGCATTCGTTGGCGAAGGCTGAGGAACCCGGCCGTCTCGAAAGCACGCCGCGATTTCCAGGATTCGTTTGCCGTCCTTTAAGTTCTTGTTCTCTCACATGTCGTTGTCCCTAAACCGCTGCGCACTTTCGGGCGACATGCCCTAGGCCGGCCTGACGAGGCTCGCCGGGCGCGATCCGGTACTCGTCGCCGTGCGATAGCTCTCGGCGGAAGCGGGGCGGCCGACATGGAAGCCCTGAACGTGGTCGATGTGGAACTCGCGCACCAGCGCCATCTGCTCCTCGGTTTCGACACCTTCGACCAGGATCTTGTGGCCGCGATTGCGGACGAGACCGATGATATCCTTCAGCATCGCCTTGCCCTTTGGCGTGCCGCAGTCGTGAAGGAACGAGCGGTCGATCTTGACCGTATCGAAATCGATCAGCCGGAGCCAGGAAAGGCCGGCAAAGCCGGTGCCGAAATCGTCGAGCCAGATCCGGATGCCCAGCGTTTCGAGGTCGCTGATGCAACGCAGCACGTCCGAGTGCATCTCCATCTCGAGGCCCTCGGTAATTTCGAAGGCGAGCCGGCCGCCGGCCACCCCCGTTTCGCCGAGGATAGCGGCAACGGATGTGGCGAAGCCCGGCGTCTTCAGCTGGATCGGCGAGACATTGACGCTGACGACGGGCACATGATCGTTTGCGAGAAGCTCGCGGCAGACCGTGCGGATCGCCCAGCGTCCGAGGTCGATGATGGCGCCGGTGCGCTCGGCAATGGGAATGAAAAGGCTGGGCGGAACCGCGGTCCCATCCAGCATTCTCAATCGCATTAGCGCTTCTACGGCCTCGATGCGACCCGTCGCAACATTCTTGATCGGCTGATACACGAGGGAGACGAGATCCTGGTCGGTCGCGATCTTCAACAGCGCCGCAATGTTCTCGCTCTCGTCGCTGGTTTGCGGATCGTTCGGATCAAACACCTTGGCGCAGTTGCGACCGCTTGCTTTGGCGGCGTAAAGCGCCCGGTCCGCCTCATGGATGATCCGCTCGAGCTTAGAACCCGTCTGATGTCTGGTGAACGCGGCACCGACGCTGACCGTGACGATGGACGTACCGTCCCGTCGTTGCCCGTGCACCAGCCCAAGGTCTTGCACCGTGCGGCAGATGGCGTCGGCCAGATCGGCGGCCTCTTCGCGCGTGTCCAGGCGCGCGAGAATGACGAATTCCTCGCCGCCGTATCGGCCGATGAACGCGTCGAACTGCTCGATCGATTCCCTCAAGGTGTTGGCCACTAGAATGAGGCAGCGGTCGCCTTCCTGGTGACCATAGCAGTCGTTGTATTTCTTGAAGAAGTCGACGTCGATCAAGATCGCTGCGAAACTGTCGCCGAATTTCTGCCAGTCGCTCCAGTATTCCCGCAGCTTCTGGTCTACCGCCCGGCGATTGTCGAGACCGGTCAGGGAATCGGTGTTGGAGAGCCTGAGCAGCGCCTTGCCGCGCTCCGTTGCCTCCCGCTGCTGGACCCTTGCCTCGAACGCGTTGAGGAAGACCTTGTAGCGTTCGCGGTTGAGCTTCCAGTTTACGTAGGAGGTGAACACAAAACAGGAGACGTAGAAGGTGCCGAACGCCAGCTGGTAGGACGGGCTCTGCGGTGAAAAATAGAAGAGGTCGAGGAAAAATGCGCCAAGGATAATGCCCGACGAGATCACCGAAAGGCGGAACTGGAAGATGAAGAACAGATTGGCGCCCATCATGAAGATCGCACCGAAGATCATGTAGTAGGACATGTTCTGCGTGTACGCGGTCATCATTGCCGGAATGAGCCAGCCGAGATAACCGAAAACAAGCGCGCCCGAGCAGGTCCTGTCCAGCCAGTCCGTCTTAACGTTGAAGTGAGCCTGAATTTCCAGAACGGCAAGCGCAACTGCGCCTACGACAAAGCGCGAGGCAATCGTGTAGCGGGCGACATCGGGGATCAGCAGCAGGTCGGTAATCGAAAACAGGAGATAGACCGCGACGGCGATCCAGAGACCTTTTCTCGTCGCTTCCCTGCGGGTCGTTTCGCCTTCCTGGCGATAGAGTAAGCGCAGCTCCGCCGGCAGCGGTCTGAGTGGCTGCTTATGCAAATCTATCTCAACGACGTCGGCCAAGGTTTGCTTCATGCACCGGTCCGGGGAATTGCGTAGCGCTCAACGGAAATCTGGTCTCGTTTTTCCATCTCTGGACGTTGCTTCAGACGCTCCACGCTTGCCATTCACTGGATACCACAACAAGCACAAGCGGGCCTCAACGACATCGTAGAAGACGCCCATTAAATTTTGATAAATTAGCCGAGACTGACGGCCGGTGCAGGGGTGTATCCAAATGGATACTGTCCGCCAGAATTTACCATATACTCTACAAAAACTTGCAATTCGAGACGCAGTTCGCGCATTCTTACCCATATTGTTAACAGAGCATTAACGGATGGGTTTTGCGTGAGCCAGCTTCAAATCGTATTCGATGGCGAAAGTCTTATTACTCCCCAATCAATCGCAACCGAGTTCACTTCATCAAGAAGTGAGTTTTATGATGAGCAGTTTGCAACAGGAAAAGCCGAACTCGCCCTGATTCTCCAAATTGCACAGCAGCAATTTACCCAGGAACTGGACCCGAGGAAGATAATACATCGATTGGCGGCCGCACTTCATGAGACGCGTGCAAAGTTTCATCCAAGCGTTTGGCAGGAACTGATTCCGATCGCACAAAAGCATCCGGTGGCTGAGTTTTTCCTGCAGGACCCTTTTACCCGCTGGTCCTCCGAAAAGCCGCGGGGCTACTCCGGCGACGCCCAACTGCTCGACTTCATCTACGGCCACCCAAGCGTTGCCGGCGAGATCGCCAAGGCGTCGCCGGTTGGCAAGGCGCTTTACGACTATACCAAGGACGCATCCTCGTCGGTCGCCGTGCGCGAGCGACGGGACCTGCTGACAAAACATGTCGATGAAATCGCCGCCACACGCGGCGGGGAGGCGGAGATCTTGACGATTGCCGCCGGGCATCTGCGCGAGGCCAACCGATCGGTTGCCCTAAAGGAAGGGCGGATAAAGCGCTGGGTCGCGCTCGATCAGGACCCGCTCAGTGTCGGATCGATCACCAGGGATTTCCGGGGAACCAGCGTCGAGGCGATCGACGGTTCCGTCCGAGGGATTCTGACCCGGGCTCACAAGCTCGGTAAGTTCGATTTCGTGTATGCGGCGGGGCTTTACGACTACCTGCCCCACAATGTGGCGGTGAAGCTCACCCGCCGATGCCTGCAGATGCTGAAACCCAACGGCGTCTTCCACTTCGCCAATTTCGCAACCGACATTGGCGTCGATGGCTATATGGAGACGTTCATGAACTGGGCATTGTTGCTGCGCTCGCAATCGGACATGTGGCGCATCGTCAACGAAAGCGTCGACGACACCAATTTCGAGTCGCACGTGACGTTCGGGGAGAACCGCAACGTTGTCTATGCGACGCTGCAAAAGCGCTCCTAATCGCGACTGAAGCACACGACAGCGGCGCGCGTCATCTTTGACGCGCGCCGCTGTCGTTCGGCATCGGCCTGGTGTCGCCTCGGCGAGCAATGTGACACGCTGGGCGCTTGCGGTCCCACCTCAGCGGTTCGCGGCAACGCGCGGTTCTTACGCTCCCCATATGGACGTGTTTTGCCGGTGCGCCGGACGTGCGCAGCAGGTCTGGAGACGTTCAACGGATCCGCCTCGAGCTGTTATGCAATTATTTCATAGCGCCTGAAATTCTATGCATTGGCGAGCCGCTTGCCTTTTCTCTAGCATCCCCAGTTGCACAACTTGTGGCCGACCAGAGCGGCGCCCGGAATGGATGAAGGTCCAGTTTGGCGCGCACCTGGTGCGGGCGGGAGACACGGGTTCGTGCCGAGAGCGGGGTTTGTAATGAACCTTGCTCTGCATTGCAGCGACGGCCGAGGGAGGAGCCTTAAATGCCAGCGGGACAGTGTTTTTATGCCGACAGGATCGTGCACAACGGTGTGATCTGGTGCGGCCTCGCCGAGGGCGTCGTCGAGGCCCTGGCAATCTGGCAGGGCAAGATCCTGGCAACTGGCACCAGGCAGGAAATGGAAGCCTATCGCGGCGACCGGACCGAACTTCTCGACCTTCAGGGGCGATTCGCGACCCCCGGTCTCAATGATGCCCATCTGCATCTCATTTCAGTCGGCTTGACGCTGAACTGGGTCGATGCGACGCCGCAGGCAGCGCCGACCCTTGAAAGCTTGCTCGGCGCGATCAGGCAACAGGCGGCAACGACGCCGCCCGGCACCTGGATCCGCGCGCGCGGCTACGACCAAACCAAGCTCGATACCGGCCGCCACCCGCTTCGCGCCGAACTCGACGCGGTTGCGCCGAACCACCCGGTGATGGTGGTGCGCGCCTGCGGACACGTGTCGATCTTCAATTCTGAGGCATTTCGCCTTGCCGGCGTCGACGAGAGCACGGTCGTGCCGGAAGGCGGCTTGATCGAACAGGTCTCCGGTGTCCTGACGGGGCTGGTTGCGGAAAATGCGCAAGGACTGGTGCGTGCGGCGATCCCGAAAGCCTCGACCGACGAGATGATCGATGCGATCGAAAGCGCCGGCAATCTGCTTCTGTCCTACGGCATCACTAGCATCATGGACGCGGCCGTCGGTCAGGTCGCAGGCTTCGATGAGATCAAGGCATACAATCTGGCCAAGCTCCACAACAGATTGCCGGTGCGCACCTGGCTGGTGCTTCTCGGCGATCCCAAGGTTTCGATCGTGCCGCAGAGCTACGAGGCCGGCCTTGTATCCGGCGTCGGCGACGACATGCTCAAGGTCGGCGCCGTCAAGATCTTCCTCGATGGCTCGGCCGGTGGTCGCACTGCATGGATGGCCAGCCCCTATCTCGGAAACGACAATAACACCGGTGTTCAGATCCTTTCGGATGCGGAACTCGAGGCACTCGTGGTGGATGCCCATACCAAGGGCTATCAGCTCGCGTGCCATGCCATCGGCGACGCGGCGATCGATCAGTTGATCACGGCCTACGAGAAGGCGCTCGACGCGATACCGGATGCGGACCGCCGCCACCGGATCGAGCATTGCGGCTTTTCGAGCGACGCGCAGCACCAGCGGATGGTGAAGGCGGGCATCTATCCCTGTCCCCAACAGGTGTTCATCTACGATTTCGGCGATGCCTATGTCTCTGTGCTCGGCGAAGAGCGGGCGGTGTCGAGCTATCCCTTGAAAACCTGGAAGGATCTGGGGCTGAAGCCCGCAACCGGTAGCGATGCGCCGGTCTGTCATCCCAATCCGTTCCCCAATATCTACAGCATGCTGACGCGCAAGACCGCCAAGGGCACGGTGATGGATGCTGGCGAGCGAGTGTCCATCGAGGAGGCTCTGCAGGTCTACACCGAATATGGCGCCTTCTCGCAGAAGCTTGAGACGGTCAAGGGACGACTGGTGCCGGGGCAGCTTGCCGATATCGCGGTGTTCTCCAGGAACATGCTGACGGCGAGCCCCGAAGACATTCTCAACGACACGCACTGCACGCTGGCAATCCGCGGCGGCGAGGTGGTTTTCGAGCGACAGAACGCCTGACGAAGGCGAAACGAGCCGCTTGCCGCGGCTCCTTGCATCTTAGCCGATCCGGGAGGTCAGGCGGGATCGCGATCTTTTTCATCCATGAGCAAAACAACAAGTGGGGAGGAATACGGGAATGATGAAGAAATTAGCATTGCTTTCGACGTTGACGGCGGCGTTGCTGGCGGGGGTGGCTTCAGTCCAGGCGGCCGATGCGCCGCGGGCCGGCGGAACGGTCAATTTCGTGGCGCCCTATGGCGATAGCTTCTCGACGCTCGACATCCAGGCGTCGCCACAGACGCAGGACGAGTTCTACGCCAAGGCGATCCACCGCACCCTTTATGACTGGGACGCGGACAAGAACGTGCCGGTGCTGGCGCTTGCGACCGACGTCGACATCTCCGCCGACAAGTTGGTCTATACCTACAAGCTGCGGCAGGACGCCTATTTCCACAACGGCAAGCAGATGACGGCCGATGACATCATCTCAAGCTTCACCCGCATGGCCGATCCGGCCAAGGCCTATCCGCCCTCACGCTACATCGCCAACATCAAGGGCGGCGCCGACTATATGGCCGGCAAGGCCGAGGCGATTTCCGGCCTGAAGAAGGTCGACGACTTCACCCTCGAAGTGACGCTGACGGACCCGGTCGATCCGGCCTTCCTGTTCATGCGCAACAACACGGCGATCTATCCGGCAGGCGAAGCCGACAAGGAAGGCTTCCAGAGCCACCCGATCGGCCTCGGGCCCTACAAGTTTGCCGAATACGTGCCCGGCTCGCGGCTGACGGTCGAGAAGTGGGAGAAGTACTACGAAAAGGACAAGCCCTACGCCGACAAGATCAACATCCTGATCATGGGCGATGCCTCGGCGCGCGACGTTGCCTTCCGCAACAAGGAGATCGACGTCTCCGTCCTCGGACCGTCGCAATATGTCGCCTATCAGGCCGATCCTGAGCTGTCCATGGGCCTGCTCGAAGTGGCCGAAGTCTATACGCGCTATGTCGGCTTCAATCTCGATTTCGAGCCGTTCAAGGACAAGCGCGTTCGCCAGGCTTTCAACTATGCCATCAATGCCGACCTGATCATCAAGCGGCTGGCCAAGGACAAGGCCTACCGGGCGAGTGGCTGGCTGCCGACATCGTCGCCGGCCTATGACCAAGACGCCCAGCCCTACGCCTATGATCCGGAGAAGGCGAAGGCGCTGCTCGCCGAGGCCGGTTATGCCGATGGCTTCGATGTCGAGCTGACGGCGACGCAGAACGAAAGCTGGGGCCTGACGATCGTCGAGGCGATCATCCCGATGCTGGAAAAGGTCGGCATCCGCGTGAAGGCAAAGCCGGTCGAGGCTTCGGTTCTCTCCGAAGTCGTGCCATCAGGCGATTTCCAGTCCTTCATGTGGTCTTCGGAAAGCGGTCCGGATGCCTTGACGGCGATGCAGTGCTTCTACTCGAAAACGTCTCAGGCGGCGTGCAATTACCAGAAGTTCGCAAACGCCGACTTCGACAAGCTGTTCGAAGCTGCCAAGGTCGCCAAGACGCCAGAAGAAAAGAACGACCTGCTGCGCCAGGCAAACAACCTTGTTCAGGAAGAAGCGCCGGTCTGGTTCTTCAACTACAACAAGGCTGTGATGGCCTACCAGCCCTGGCTGCACGGCCTGCAGCCAAACTCGGCCGAGCTGGCGATCCAGTCCTATGAAAAGCTCTGGGTGGACGAAACCGTTCCGGCCGGACGTTGATGGAGGCGCCCCGATATCACCTGTGCGGTGTCGGGGCCCTTCCGCAGGCATCTGGCGTGCGTCGCGGTTGCAACCGTAAGCAATAACTTACAAATTGACGGCTCACCGGAACGATCTGGCCGGAGCCGACCTATCGGCCGACAGCATGTGCCGCAGAGCTATCGCCCGCGCATCTCCGGATGGGCGCAGCGAGGGGGAAAATGAATGCTTCAGTTCGTCGTGCGCCGCATGTTGCAGGTGATCCCGACAGTCATCGCGATATCGCTGTTGATCTTCGTAATCTTCAGCGTGGTGCCGGGCAGCATCGCCACCAGCCTGACGGCCAATGGCAAGGGCGGCGGCGATCCGAAGATCGTCGAGAAGATGACGCGCGAGTTCGGCCTCGACCAGCCGCTCTATGTCCGGTTCGGCTCGTATCTGTCCGATCTCGCAAGGTTCGATCTCGGAACGTCGTTCCGCAGCCGCCAGCCGGTGGCCCATCTGATCGGCGAGCGCATGTGGCCGACCTTGAAGCTCGCATTCGCGGCGATGGCGATCGCCATGTTCGTCGGCGTGCCGCTCGGTTTTATCGCCGCCTTGAAGCCCGGCAGCATCATCGACACGCTGACGATGATCGGCGCGATCTCGGGCCTTTCCCTGCCGCAGTTCTGGCTTGGGCTGCTCGGCATGTATCTATTCGCCCTGACGCTCGGCTGGTTGCCGAGCTTCGGCTATGGCGACGGCGGACCGATCAACCTGATCCTGCCGGCGTTGACCCTCGGCGTCGCGCCGATGGCGCTCCTGGCGCGCACGACACGCGCCGCCGTGCTCGACGTGATGAACGCCGATTTCATCCGGACCGCCCGTGCCAAGGGCATGAACGGCTTTCGCCTCGTCACATGGCATGTCGTTCGCAACGTGCTGGTGTTGATCATCACCACCATCGGCCTGCAGTTCGGCTCGATGATGGGCCAGGCGGTGGTGGTCGAGAAGCTGTTCTCCTGGCCGGGCCTCGGGTCTTTGCTGGTCGACAGCGTCAGCCTGCGCGACATCCCGGTGGTTCAGGGCGCGATCCTCGTCATCGTCCTGTGGTTCCTGCTCATCAACACCATCGTCGATATTCTTTACGCGGTCATCGATCCGCGCATCAGCCACGGATAGGTCCATGAGAATACGGCTCAATCTCCTCCTCGGTGGCGTCCTCTGCATCGTCATCATCGCCGCAGCGCTGTTTGCGCCCTGGCTGGCACCGACCGATCCCGTGCTCGACGCCGACCTGATGAACGCGGAACTACCGCCGGACGCACAGTTCTGGTTCGGCACCGACGCGCAAGGGCGCGACGTTCTCAGCCGCATTCTCTACGGCGCCCGCATCTCGCTCGCCGTCGGTATCGGCTCGCAAATCATCAATACGCTGATCGGTCTGGCTCTCGGTATTTCGGCCGGTTATTTCGGCGGCTGGTGGGACGATTTCGTCACCGGGCTCACCAACCTGATGCTGGCGATCCCGAGCCTGATCTTCGCGCTTGCGATCATGGCGATCCTTGGGCCCGGCCTTGCCAGCCTCCTGATCGCGCTGGGGCTTACCAACTGGTCGTGGACCTGTCGCATCGCGCGAAGCTCGGCGCTGTCGCTGAAGAAACAAGGCTATGTCCAGGCGGCAAAGACGCTCGGCTATGGCGACATCCGCATCATGATCACGCAGATCCTGCCCAACATGATCGGCCCGATCCTGGTGATTGGAACGCTTGGCATGGGCGATGCGATCCTTGCGGAAGCGGCGCTCTCCTATCTCGGCCTCGGCATAAAGCCGCCGTTCCCGAGCTGGGGAAACATGCTCACGGATGCGCGCGAGCTCATCGTCATTGCCCCTTGGGCGGCGATCTTTCCGGGGCTGGCGATCTTCGTCACCGTTCTCGGGCTTAATCTTTTCGGCGACGGCCTGCGTGACTGGCTCGATCCGCATATGAGGGCGCGGCAGCTATGACGGAGAATTTGCTTGAGGTCAGGGATCTGCGCCTCGATATCGTATCGGGCAGGGTGAGCCACAACGTCGTCGACAACGTGTCGTTCTCGATCGGCCGCGGCGAAGCCTATGGTCTCGTGGGTGAATCGGGCTGCGGCAAGAGCATCACCGCGCTGTCGATCATCGGCCTGTTGCGTAAACCGCTCGCCGTTACCGGAGGCTCGTTGAATTTCAACGGCCGCGATCTCAGGGAGCTTTCCAAACGCGAGCTGAGGCGGCTTCGGGGCGAGCGCATCGCCATGATCTTTCAGGAGCCGATGACGGCGCTGAACCCCTTGTCTCCGGTCGGCCGTCAGATCGCCGAGATGTTTGTCCTGCACAAGGGCGCCACCTGGAAGGAGGCCGAGAAGCTGGCGATCGAGGCGCTCGGCAACGTCCAGGTGCCGGCGCCGGAAGAACGGGTGAAGGCCTATCCGCACCAGATGTCCGGCGGCATGCGGCAGCGAGTGATGATCGCCATTGCGCTCGCCTGCAACCCGGACCTCTTGATCGCCGACGAGCCGACGACGGCGCTCGATGTCACGGTGCAGGCCGAGATCCTCAAGCTCGTCAAGGAACTCTGCGCTGCCCGTGGCACATCGGTGTTGATGATCAGCCATGACCTGGGCGTGATTGCCAACATGTGCAACAGGGTCGGCATCATGTATGCCGGGCGCCTGGTCGAGGAGAGACCGGTCGCCGACCTGTTCCTCCACCCGGCCCACCCCTATACCGACGGCCTGCTCAGATCGCTGCCGCATCTGGGTTCGCGCCGGCTGGAAGGGCGGAAGCGCCTGCAGGAAATCGAAGGCACGGTTCCTTCCATCGCCAGCTTTCCACCGGGCTGTCGCTTTCAGCCGCGCTGCCACAGGGCGACGTCCATCTGCGCTGCCGAAATTCCACCGCCAACCGGCCTCAGTCATGATGGCTTCGTGAAGTGTTTCAACCATGAGCGATAAGAACGAACCATTGGTCCGGGTCGATAATCTGAGCGTGCACTTCCCGGTGCGAAACGGCATCTTCGGCCGCTCGAAGCGTACCCTGCGCGCGGTCAACGACCTGAGCCTGACGCTGAACAAAGGCGAATGCCTGTCGATCGTCGGCGAGTCCGGCTGCGGCAAGTCGACGCTCGCACTGTCGATCCTCGGCCTGCAGGAGCCGACGGCGGGCGAGATCTTCTTCGAAGGACGATCGATCACCGGCAAGGCACGCCCCTCCCGGCTCGAACGCGCCGGCATGGCCCAGATGGTGTTTCAGGACCCTTATGCGTCGCTCAATCCGCGCCAGACGATCTACACGTCGCTGGCCGGACCGCTCAGACTGCATGGGGTTTCCGACCGCAAGGAGATCGCGCGGCGCATCGAAGACATGATGCAATTGGTCGGATTGAAACCGGAGCAGGCGGGGCGTTTCCCGCATGAATTTTCCGGCGGCCAGCGCCAGCGCATCGGCATTGCCCGCGCCTTGATCCTCAACCCCAAGGTCGTGGTGCTGGACGAACCGGTGTCGGCGCTCGACGTCTCCATCCGCGCCCAGATCATCAACCTGCTGCTGGAACTCAAGGACCGGCTGGATCTGTCCTATATCATGATCAGCCACGACCTGAGCGTCGTCGAACATATGAGCGACCGCGTGGCGGTGATGTATTTCGGCCAGATCGTCGAGACCGGCAGCTGGGACAGGGTTTTCATCGAACCGCAGCATCCCTATACCCGCCGGCTGATCGGCGCCATCCTCGACCCCGTCACCGAACTGACGGGCCAGAGCGCGGTCGATACGCGCGAGACTCCAGAACCGCCGCCCGGCTACGACTACTATCCCAGGGAACTCGGAAAGCACGACGTCTACAGCCTGCCGCCGTCCTCGCAATTGATTGCGCTAAGGGACGACCACAGTGTTCGTCTGATCGGGCGCGGCTGAGCCGGCATTCGGAGTTGCGAACTGGTTTCGATTGGAGGGCAAGAAACGGAGTTCTGCGCCCCGTCGCTCAGGCTACCTCTATGCACAGGCAACCGGCGTTATCGGCGGTCGAGCCTGTGTCCATGCGAGGAGAAAACCAATGAGCAAGGAAGAAGACAACAAGGCGGTGGTCATCAGATGGTTCACAAATTTCTGGGGCCGCAGCGTCGATCTTTCCATCGTCGACGAGATCGCGTCTGCGGACATGTTGCTGAAATATTCCCTGCATGCGCCGCGGCCATGACGATATCAAAGCCTTCATGACCGATTTCCGCGCCGCGTTCCCGGATCTGAACTTCTGGGGCACGGCCAACCTTATTGCCGAGGGCGACTATGTCGTCGGCCAATGGGAAGGCGGCGGCAGCCATACCGGCGCTGCTTTCGACGACTTCCTGACCGGCGGTCTGCCGGCAGCGACCGGCCGCAAGATGCACTTCACGGGGACGACCGTTCTGAAGGTCATCAATGGCAAGATCGTCGAGGAGATCGGTCTCGACGACGGGGTTGCGGCCCTCACGCAACTCGGATTGATGAAAGCCGCCTGAGCCATCGAGTGCCACGTCACGCGCAGGAAACGGGTGGCGTGGCACTGCCTTCTCGGCCAAGCTTGTTGGTGCTGCCACATGTTGGAGCAGCTGTCGATATCGAGCTGGAACGCAACGACCCGAATCCTCATAGCGGGGCCGTTGGTATGAGAGGCGTGTCTGACGATGAATATGGTGACGACATTCCTGGGCCCATATGGGGCGGCAAGAGTATCGGTGGCGGAGGATCCGCGCTGGGCCGCCATCGCCGACCGCGACAAGGCTGCCGATGGGCACTTCTGGTACTCGGTGACGACCACCGGCGTCTATTGCCGCCCCTCATGCCCTTCGCGCATGGCCAATCCCAGGAATGTCCAATTGCACGACACGCTTGAAGGCGCGAAGGCAACCGGTTTTCGCCCGTGCCGGAGGTGCAACCCGGATGGTCTGTCGAGCGACGAGGCAAACGGGGCGATCATCGCTAAGGCCTGCCGGCTGATCGAACACAGCGAGGAAGAGCCGTTGTTGAGCGATCTGGCCGCTGCAGTCGTCAAGAGCCAGAGCTATTTCCATCGCCTGTTCAAGACAGCGACCGGCTTGACGCCGAAGGACTATGCGGCCGCCCATCGAGCTGCCAAGGTTCGCCGTGGTCTGGAAGCGGGCAACAGCGTAACGGAGGCGATCTATGAGGCAGGCTTCAGTTCGAGCGGTCGTTTCTACGAGCACTCGACCGATATTCTCGGCATGACACCGACACGCTACCGCGCAGGCGGCACGGATGAGGAGATCCGATTTGCCGTCGGCCAGACGTCGCTCGGCGCGATCCTCGTTGCATCAAGCCGGAAAGGTGTCGCTTCCATCCTGCTCGGAGACGATCCGGAGGCGCTTGTGCGTGATCTTCAGGACCGTTTTCCGAAGGCGCAGCTGATTGGCGCCGATGCCGATTACGAGGCGCTTGTCGCACAGGTGGTCGGCTTCGTCGAAGCCCCTGGCATCGGCCTCGACCTGCCGCTCGATGTTCGCGGGACGGCATTCCAGCAGCGGGTCTGGCGGGCCCTGCAGGAAATTCCGGTCAGCAGGACGATGTCCTGCGCGGAAGTTGCCCGTCGCATCGGGCAGCCGAAGGCGGTTCGTGCCGTCGCCAGCGCATGCGCGGCGAACAACCTTGCCGTTGTCATCCCCTGCCATCGGGTGGTGCGGAACGATGGATCGCTGTCGGGTTATGCCTGGGGCATCGAACGCAAGCGCGCCTTGCTCGACCGTGAGGCCGCTCGGGGCGCCGCTTGATGGCTGTCGTCGCCTGGTCTCGCGCTCGAACGGTTATCGTCACGGCGACGAAGCGCTGCGTGGGGCATCGTATCGCTCGATCGTTCGATGGTATCATTTGCGGATGCATCGCGATCCGGGGAGATCTACCTGTATGAACAGTGTCCGCCGGCCCCTCCAGAATCGTGTGACCCCATTCGGCGACATTGTCGCTATCGCGCAGCGCGGCCTGTTCACCGGCAACCGCGGCATCATCCACGACCCCGAGACGAAAACCCTGTTGCGGCGGCGCTGGACGTCGAAGGCGTGGCTGATCTGCACCTGCGAATACGCGGATCGCCGTCGAACCGTCATAGCGGGCCGAAGCTGGACCGAGCTTTTCTTTCTCGACGAGGCCGTGGCGCTGGCCGCGGGGCACCGCCCGTGCTTATTCTGCAGACGGGAGGACGCACGTTCCTTCAGGGCCGCCTGGACGGTCGGCTCGAAGCCATTGCCTTCGGCGGGCGAACTCGATGCGGTGCTCCATGGCGAACGAGTTCTCCGCGGACAGAAGCGCATCCATCCGCTGCCGTCGGCGCTTGACGAGCTGCCGGACGGAACGATGGTGGTGGCATCCGGCTCCGCGTTCACGATCGTATCCGGGCGCTGTTTCCCCTGGACCGAGGCGGGCTACCGCGCACCGGAAACAGACGTCATCGCCGAGGGGGTGCTGACGCCGCCTTCGACCGTCAATGCCCTTCGGGCGGGCTACCGGCCGGTCCTTCATCCCGACATTGCCAATTTTCTCTCCGGATCGATGCCATGACCGACCTCTTTGCCAAGCTTGCCGTCGAACCATCACGCGAGAGCATCGCCGAAGGGGCGACACTGCTTCGCGGCTTCGCGCTGTCGCTCGAGGGGCAAATCCTGCCGGCACTGCGATCGGTCATCGCTGAGGCACCGTTCCGGCACATGGTGACACCGGGCGGCTACACGATGTCCGTTGCGATGACCAATTGCGGCGCTGCCGGATGGGTCACGGACCGGAGCGGGTACCGCTACGATCGGCTGGATCCTGAGACCGGCAAACCGTGGCCGGCGCTGCCATCGTCCTTCCTCGGCCTTGCCATCGCCGCGGCGAGCGAAGCAGGCTATCCGGATTTCAGACCAGATGCCTGCCTGATCAACCGGTACGAACCGGGCGCACGGCTTTCGCTTCATCAGGACAAGGATGAGCGCGATTTCTCGCACCCCATCGTTTCGGTTTCGCTCGGCCTTCCCGCGACATTCCAGTTTGGTGGGCCAAGCCGCACGGACCCGATCCGCAAATACGCGCTGCGTCACGGCGATGTCGTGGTCTGGGGTGGGCGGTCGCGCCTTTTTTATCACGGGGTGACCGATTTGAAGGAGGGCGAACACGAGACCCTTGGCCGCATGCGCATCAACCTGACTTTCCGGCGTGCACGCTAAGGAACCGTCGATGCCATGCGGGCGGCGCTGCAGAAGACAAGTCTTTTCGATTTGAAAGCAAGGAGCGGAGTTCGGCCAAGGCGACGCATCTCTAGTGTCGGTGGAGCAGACAGAACAAGGAGTTGATCTCATGAACCTCATCGACAACCGGACCCGCACCCCGCGACCCCGGCATACGCCAGCCGTTGACGTCGCTGGCCGCACAACCGTGGAGTATGGCGTTGCACAAGCCGAGTTGGGCTGTGTTCTGATCGCGCGCAGCGTCGGTGGTGTTTGCGCGATCCTGATCGGCGCCAACGCGGAGCAACTGGAGAGTGATCTTGCAGACCGCTTTCCTGGCCGTGCATTGAACCGGAACGAAGCCGGGCTTCGCATCGAGCTGGCGAAGGTCCTTGGCTTCATCGACAATCCTGGCGAGGGCCTGGATCTCCCGCTTGCGCTGCGTGGAACGACACTCCAGCGCCGTGTATGGCAGGCGCTTCGCGCGATCCCGGCTGGGACGACGATCACTTACGCCGAGCTGGCGGTTCGCGTTGGCGCGCCGACATCCACGCGCGCCGTTGCCAACGCCTGCGCCGCCAATGTCATCGCCTTGGCCATTCCATGTCACCGCGTCGTGCGCAGCAACGGTACGCTCGCCGGCTACCGCTGGGGCATCGAGCGCAAGCGTGTGCTGATCGCCAAGGAGGCGATGTTATGAATCCGCGCGCTTCAACCGCCCTTCCAGATCGGACCGAACCTACCGTAGAGACGCGAGTCGCGAGCTACGATTGGCAGGTGATTTCCGACGCGTTGAACGGCTATGGTTGCGCCGTCATGGAGAAGCTTCTGTCGGTGGAGGAGTGCCAGCAGATTTCGGCGCTCTACAAGGACGAGCGGCATTTCCGCAGCCATATCCACATGAGCAAGCACGGTTTCGGCAAGGGCGAATATCGCTACTTCAGGTATCCGTTGCCGGATCTGCTTGGCGGTCTTCGTACTGCGCTCTATCCGCGTCTCGCTGACATTGCCAACGCATGGAATGACCGCATGGGAATCGAGAGGAGATACCCGGCGGAGCACCCGGAGTTCCTCAGGCAGTGCCACGATGCGGGTCAGACGCGGCCGACGCCGTTGCTGCTGCAATATGTGTCCGGCGACTTCAACTGCCTGCACCAGGATCTCTACGGCGACCTTGCCTTCCCGATCCAGGTCGCGATCCTGCTTTCCGAACCGGGCCAGGATTTTACGGGCGGAGAATTTGTGCTGACGGAGCAGCGCCCGCGCATGCAAAGCCGGGTCGAAGTCGTTCCCCTTCGCCAGGGCGACGCTGTGGCGTTTGCCGTTCACAACCGGCCGGTTCAAGGCACGAAGGGCAATTATCGCGTCAACCTTCGCCACGGGGTGAGCCGTGTTCGATCAGGCTTGCGCCATACAGTCGGCATCATCTTTCACGACGCAAGATAGCGCAGCTCGGATCGTCTCTTTCATGGCTTGCGGTGAGCGTCCCTCGCTTTCGGGCGAGGGACTTTGTTTGACAACGACCTTCTTCCGCCTATCTGCCAAGCCAGCAGACAGGAGCAATTCGATGTTCAAAACGACTATTCTTGCCGGCCTTCTCGTACTTGTTTGTCAGGTCAGTTCCTGGGCCGCGGACACGGGTACGGTGCTCGAAGGGCAAAAGATGCCCAGCAGGATTCTCGGCAAGGATGTCGAGTATACCGTCTACCTCCCGCCGGAATACGAGGCCGGGAAGCGCTCCTACCCGGTTATCTATCTCATGCATGGTGGGGGCAGGGGCAGGAATACCGACTGGTACCGTTTCGGCGGCGCCGACCGGGTGTTCGACCGGATGATCGAAAACGGCGAAGTGCCGGCCTTCATCGCAGTCACCCCGGAAGGGCGCCGGGACAAGGAGAACAGGTTCAACACCTACTACATGAATGATGCCGATGGCGGCTACCGCTGGCAGGACATGTTCTTTCAGGAGTTCGTGTCCTACATCGACCACACCTACCGGACGGTGCCCGAGAAGGAAGCGCGCGGGATTCTTGGTCTTTCCATGGGCGGATATGCGGCCATCGCTTTCTCGTTCAAACAGCCTGAAATGTTCTCCGCCGCTGCGGCGCTGAGCGCGGCCTTTCGAACAGACGGTCAGGTCGTCACGATGGACCAGTCGGGATACGATCGTCGCTATGGCAAGGCCTGGGGGCTGGGGCTTGCCGGCAAGGGCCGCTTGAATGCGGCCTACCACGATAATAGCGTGCTCGATCTGGTCGAGAAGATCCCTGTTGAGCAAATCGGCAAGACAGCGCTCTATATGGATTGCGGTTCGAGCGACGATTTCTTCGCCGGCAATTCCGAGCTCCATTTGAAACTTCAAAAGCTTGGCGTGGAGCACCGCTTCATGGCACGGGAGGGCGGACATGACTGGGCCTATTGGCGCAGCGGTTTGCCCGAAGCGCTGAGCTTCGTCGGCGCCAGCTTCCGAAACGGCTAGGCATCGCCCCCGCGGCTTGGCACTGTGACACTCCTATGCGTCCAACAGGATGTGTTTTCGCAGAAACACGCTTGCCGTGCGCTAAAACTTGATTATAAAAGACAGGTATTAGCGCACGGCACCGACCGGCCCGTCGACGCGCTTCTTCCTAGGCCATCCGGCCGACTGATCGTCGATCGGCCCGGCGGAGCGATGGGCAAGCTCGTGAGGGCTTGGACCATCGCGCCGTCTCGGCCGCTCGTTCCGTCGCCGCAGGCCAACCGTTCGCGGCGATCTAGTGAAGCTATCCTCAAGTACAGGTTAGATTGCACCACCCGGTTGTCATAGATTTCCATAGGGTGCAGTGGGAGCACAGTGGGAATAGGATAGGCAGTTAGTTCATCCGGTCCAGATCTCAAGATAAGTGCTACGCAGAGCGCTGACAGTGGCTTTCCTCGTCCGGCAGGAGAAGGCAATGACGAAGGCGTTCAATTTACCTGGCAAAATCGGGCCGGAAGCATTGCATGCGGTGCGGATCATCGAGAGCGTGGTCGGCAACGCTTGGGCGGCAGATGCCGCTGGCGAGATTATCTACGTGAGCCCCGCGATGCTGTCGCGCCTAGCGATGTCGTTCGAGGAGTTCAGTTCGCCGGTGGATGGCGGGATTCTTGGCTGGAGGCGGATGATCCATCCAGACGATTACGGTCTTGTCACTACGCAATGGCACAGGTGCCTCGAAACTGGGCAGCATTTCAATGTCGAGCACCGCATGTTGCGTGCAAGCGGTGCTTACGGTTGGAGCCGGAGTTCGGCACAGCCCTTTCGCGACGGTCAAAATCATGTTCTTGGCTGGTACGGCGCCATCATTGACGGCGACAGCTCCGTTGCCATTGAGCGTTTTGCCGATGGCACAAGTGCCGCGTTGGAGACGAAGCCCACGGCGGAGCTGCCGAATTCGTTGAGCCGTATTCACCCAGATGACCGGACTACGGCCGCCCATGCAGCCGCGCGCGCCTTTTGGACGGGTGTTCCGCAAGTCACCAGGCACCGCCAACTCCAGGCAAAGGGCAACTACCGATGGACGGAGACCCGCGCAGAGCCTGGATATAGTGTCAGTATCGACATCGACGATCTGGTAACGGACAGGGAGCCGCACATTGCCGCGGTGTCCGACCTATCATCCGTAGACGATATCGAGCCAATACGGTCGGCAAGGGCCATCGAAAGCATATTCGGCAACGGGTGGGCATTCGATGCCACCGGGCGTTGGATCTATTTGCATCCGTTTGCCCAAAACTCGCTGGGAGTTACGCCGGAGCAGCTGAACGCCTCCTTGGATGAGGGGCATACTGCCTGGAAGCAGTTGCTTCATCCGGACGACTATGACCGTGTCGCAGCAACATGGCGTCGTTGTCTGGACACCGGCGATGACTTTAATGTCGAGTTTCGCTTTCGTCGCGTCAGTGGAAACTATGTCTGGGCCCGAGCCGCCGCGCGGCCCGCGCGCGACAGCCAGGGCCGCGTCGTCGGATGGTTTGGCATAGCGCTTGACATTGATGTCTACAAGAAAACCGTGGAGGCGTTACGCGGCCGGGAGCGTGAGCTTTCGCAGCTTGTCGACATGGTTCCGGTTCAGATCAGGCGCCTGACACCAGAGGGCGAACCGACGTTCTTCAACAAGCGCTTGCTGGACTTCTTCGGATGGACCGATCTTGCACCGCTGGAAAAATTGGGCGAGAGCCGATTGGCCAGGGCAATGGAAAAACTCATTCACCCTGATGATACCACCCGTCTTATGGGAGCGGTCCGCCATTCAGTGGCCACAGGCCAACCCTACTCCTTGAAGTATCGCATGCGCCGCGGGGACGGCGCTTATCGTTGGGTCGATGGTCGCGCAGAGCCACTGATCGATCCAGACGGAGCGATCATACATTGGTATGCGATCTCAATCGACATCGACGACGAAATGCGAGCGCAGGAAGCGCTGCGCGATCGAGAGAGGGAACTCTCGCAACTGGTCGGCATGGTTCCAAGCCTGCTTTGGCGACTGAACCGGGAAGGCACGCCTACCTTTTTCAACAAACGCATGATGGCTTTTCTGGGTTTGGATGCTGCGGATACAGAGCAGCCTGACACGGACCGGCTGGCTGCCACCCTGAAGGCGGCGGTCCATCCTGATGATGCGCCCGGCCTTGAGGAAGCGCTCAGCCGATCTGTCGCGACCGGGGAGAACTTCTCCAAGAGGTTTCGCCTGCGCCGGGTGGACGGCGTCTATCGCTGGGTCGAAGGCAATGCTGAACCCTTACGCGACGAGAATGGTCAGATCTTGCAATGGTACGGCCTGTCTCATGACATCGACGATCAGTTACGGGTCGAAGAAGCGCTACGCGAACGGGAACGTTCGCTTTGGCAGCTTGTGGAGACACTTCCGGCGATGATCGACTGTGCCACGCCGAATGGTGAACCGGTCTATCGCAGCCAGCAGCTTCGGGAGTTTCTCGGATACAACCTCGAAGAACTGGATGGCACCGGAAAGTCCCGATTGAACGGCACGCTTGATGCCGGAGTACATCCCGATGATGTTGCGGGCGTTAAGGAGAAATATGCGCATTGCTTGGCAACCGGCGAGCCTTATGCGCGCAAGCACCGTCTGCGACGGTTCGATGGTGAGTACCGATGGGTCGAGACCCGGGCCGCGGCGATGCGGGACTTGGAGGGCACGATTATCCAATGGAATGTAATTTGCCTGGACATTGACGGCGAGGTTCGGGCGCAGGAAGAGTTGCGTCTGGCGCAGGAAAGACTTTCTCGGGCCAGCCAGGCAGCTAGCCTGGCTGAGCTGTCCGCGTCGATTGCCCATGAGGTCAACCAGCCGCTGGCAGCGATTGTCGCCAATTCCAACGCCTGCCACCGCTGGCTATCGGCCGAGCCTCCGAATCTGGAACGGGCCAAGATCACTGCCGAGCGTATCATTCGCGACGCCAACTCGGCTGCGGGCGTCGTCAGTCGCATCCGCGCGCTCTTCAAACATCCTGTCGAGCCGAGGAGGAATACCGATCTTTCGAGCGTGGTTGGCGAAGCAAGCAATCTCATCGCCGAGGAAGCCTCACGACGTCGTGTCCGCGTCGACGTTGATGTCGAGCGTGGCCTTCCACACATCGCCCTGGATCGGGTGCATATCCAGCAGGTTTTGGTGAACCTCATCCGCAACGGCATGGACGCGATGGACTCTGTTGCGAGCGATCGGGTTGTGGCGGTCAAGGTACGTCGCGTGGCGGACATGATTCAAACCGAAATCAGCGACCACGGCACGGGTGTCGAGTATCCAGAACGAATTTTTGAAGCCTTCTTTACGACGAAAGTGAACGGAATGGGCATGGGCCTCGCAATTTGTCGTTCGATTATCGAGTCGCACGGAGGGCGATTGTGGGCGCAGAACAACGAGCCGAAGGGCGCTACCTTCGTGTTCACGCTGCCGATTGAAGTGGATCCGTCGGCATGATCAGTGACGAGCATATTGTTTTCATCGTCGATGATGACAATCGAATCCGTGAGGCGCTCTGCGAGCTTTTGGCGTCCCACGGCATTCGTGCAATGGCGTTTGGATCCGCCGGGGCCTATGTCAATTCAAAAAAGCCAGATGCGCCTGCCTGCCTGATCCTTGATATCGAACTGCCTGATATCAATGGGCTCGATCTGCAGAGTGAAATCGCGCAAGGAGAGCATCCGCCGATTGTCTTCATAACCGGCCACGGTGATATCCGGTCCTCCGTGCGCGCGATAAAGGATGGCGCGGTAGACTTCTTGACAAAGCCGTTTACCGACACGGATCTGATGAACGCCATACACGCGGCAATCGCGCAGGATAGGGAAAAGAGAGCCGAACGCGCCGAGTCCGGCAAGTTGAAGCGTCGCTATCTTGACCTGACGCCGCGCGAGCGCGAGGTGCTGCCTCTGGTTGTGAGCGGGCTTCTCAACAAGCAGGCGGCCGCGGAGCTCGGTATCAGTGAGGTGACCCTTCAGATACACAGGCGCAATGTGATGCAAAAAATGGCGGCGGCCTCCCTTGCCGACCTCGTCCGTATCGCAGAACGCCTGGAAATACCGATCACCCACTCTCGCAGGGCGGGAGGGAAGCCTAGAGTGACCAAGCATAGGCGGGTGGTGGCAATCGTTGATGACGATCTGAGGTTGCTAGAATCGCTAGAGGATCTCCTGGAGTCCGCAGGCTATCTGGCTCGCAGCTTCTCGTCGGCAGGATCGCTTCTTTCCAGCGGGTTGTCAGGCCTGGACGCGCTGATCACGGATATTGGCATGCCCGGCATGGATGGGTTCGAACTGCGAGATTTCGTGAAGAAGATGCGTCCGGATCTGCCCGTGTTCCTGATAACAGGACGTCACGAGATCGCCGAACAGCATAACGCTCAGGACATCAGCGGTTGCTTCCGAAAACCCTTCGATGCGCAGGTTCTGCTTGCGGCCCTTGCCAATGCCCTGCGTGACCGAGAAATGGAGGGTAACTATGAAACTTGATCAGCCAGTCCAGCGAAAGGCAGTATCGCAGCGCCGGTGTGAAGGCGAACGGCCGCTCGTAATCATCGTCGATGATGATGCCTCTGTCCGGGAGGCGCTGTCTGAACTGATCGCATCAGTAGGGTTCCGATCGACCTCTTTCGGTTCGACCCGCGAATTGCTCGCTTCCGACATTTTGGACAGCCCCGGATGTTTGATCTTGGACGTGCGCATGCCAGGAGCAAGCGGCCTCGATCTGCAGCGCCACCTGACCCAAACCGGAAACCCGAAACCGGTGATTTTCTTGACGGGACATGGGGACATTCCGATGACCGTGCAGGCGATGAAGGCCGGTGCAGTCGATTTTCTGATCAAGCCCGTACGAGACCAGACGCTGCTAGACGCAATCACCACTGCGATTGACTTGGATGCGGCTCGACGAGCAGAGGCGGCATTGGTCAAACGCAACATGGAGCGACATGAGACGCTGACACCACGGGAGCATGAAGTTTTGCAAGAAATTGCGCGTGGACGGCTCAACAAGCAGATCGCCTTTGATCTCGGCATCAGTGAAGTGACGGTGAAGCTGCATCGGGGCAACGTCATGCGCAAGATGGAGGTCGCCTCTTTGAGTGAACTCATCCGGGCCTGGGATAGTCTTCCTGGATCGATGCGCGATGCAGACCCGATCTAGAAGACGGCATGATGCGCAGGGGCGACAGTGTCGCGGGTTCCAAATGAGAAGAGATGCTGGACCACCTCGCAACGACAAGGGCCCTGGCATCCTACCAGCCTTTGCCGGAACTGAGCCGTCGTTCAGAGGTCGTCTCAAAACGTCGACTATGCCTGCCTAACTCCGGGGATAGGATTGGCGGTCGAGGCTATGCACGTCTGCCCGCACAGAGCAAATTCAGCGTCTTGGTTTCGCGCGATGACCTTTCTGTCGGCGGTATGAGCACCACGTCGTCTTGCCAAGCTCCGTACGCTCGAGAGAGTGAATGCCGCGGGATGTGGTCAGCATCGCGGCAACCGCCCTGGCCGTGTAATTCTGGGCGCAACTCAGTGGGTTGGAGGCAGGAATTCAAGGAGCGCTTCCGCAACGGCGGCGGGCTGTTCCTCTGGCACCCAGTGACCCGGACCTTCGACGACCAATGAGCGCACGTTTTCAGCAACGTGCCGGAGATGACCGTCATACATTGAACCCAGCCCGCCGACGCCACTTAGTTCCAGCACAGGCATTAAAACCAAGGTTTCGGGTCGGGCCGCGACGACATTCAGGTGCGATGGTCGATAAACAGCGGCAAGCAACACCGTTGGATGTCGGCGGTTCCATCGTCGCAAACGGTCGATGATCACGAAGCGCGGGCTTCGGTAGCGCGATGAGCGTGTTTCAAGCCACCATTGCTGCCACTGCGCATCGGGGTGAAGAAGGCGCTGTCTTGCGCGCAGTCGGCTTTTTATCGTTGGTTTCCGTGTATATAGATATTTCTTATAGGTGTTAAAGCGGACCGGATCGGGAAAGAGAAGGATGCCGCGGCGAAGCAGGGGGTCGGCCGGGGTATGCCTAAATGCGCTCGCACATCTGGCGCTAACGCCGTCTAATGGGTCATGAAGTTCGAATCTGACTGGAACAGGCTATGATGAGCGCCGCGTCACATCGCCCGCAAGCACTCTATGCGGGCCTGTTTATCGCGGCCTATGTCGCGGGTAGCGGGTTTGCTCACGTTCTCGCAATTGTCCCCGGGACGGGGATTTCGATCTGGCCCCCCAGCGGATTGTTCCTTGCCACCCTTGTCCTTGCTTCGCAACGCAGTTGGCCCTGGTGGATATTAGTGGCGCTCGTAGGCGAACTGCTTGGAAATCTCGTGTGGTTCCACAATCCCCTATCCGTGGCGACCTTGATTTACCTGGGGAATGCTTGCGAAGCAGTGCTTGGCGCATGGCTTTTGAAGCGCGCCTGTGACGAACCAGTTCGGTTTGAGACTTTGCATGAGGTGCTGGCGCTGCTCGTGCTGGGGGCCGGTGTCGCGCCAATCGTAAGCGCAACGATCGGTAGCGCGACACTTGCTTGGTTCGATATCCAATCCTTCGCCACAGCTTGGCCGCTATGGTGGATCGGCGACGCGACAGGGGTCGCGATCATCGCTCCCTTGGCGCTTGTGGTCTTCCAGAACTGGCATGGAAAGGGTGAATTCCTGGCGACGCGGTGGGCCGAGGTTTGTGCTCTGGCGCTGGTCTTTCTCGCTGTAACCGCTCTCTCTCTGAGCGGTTACCTGCCCTATGCGTACATCATCATGCCACCGCTTCTGTGGGTCGCGGTCCGCTTCGAATTCAAAGGTACCGTACTCGCGCTGTCGTTTCTCGCGCTCATCACTGCGGCCTTTACGATTTCCGGTGCGAGCCAGTTTGCAGGCGACGCAGAATCGCAGCGACACCAGCAGATCATGCTGCAGCTATTTTTGGGCATTTCTGCATTGTCGGCATTGGTCGTGGCCGCAATATCTCGGCAACATCAACTCGCGCTCCTCACACTGCGTAGAAGTGTGGAGACGTTGCGAGAGCGCGAGCGCGAACTTTCCCAGTTGGTCGACCTCGTACCCGTCCAGATCAGGCGGCTTAGCCCCGAGGGACAGCCGATCTTCTTCAACCGGCGACTGCTCGATTTCTTTGGCTTGAGCGACGTAAATCAACTGGATCGGCCAGGCACCAGTCGTTTAAGCGCGGCCATCCACTCTCTGGTGCATCCCGAAGACGCAACTCGTCTGTTTGAGGCCGTCCAAAATTCATTGGTGACCGGTGAGCCGTACTCCATGAAATATCGAATGCGACGTTCAGAGGGAGCCTATCGATGGGTTGACGGTCGTGCCGAGGCATTGCGGGATGACAACGGAGCGATCGTGCAATGGCTGGTCATTTCGCTTGATATCGATGATGAGGTGCGGGCGCAGGACGCAATGCGCGAAAGCGAACGACAGCTTCGGCGCCTGGTCGACGCGGTTCCCGCGCAGATCTGGTGTTCGAGCCCCGAGGGAGATCCAACCTACATCAACCGGAGGCTTCGGGATTTCATCGGTTTCGAACTCGACGATTTTGATTCACCAGATGAGCCAAGGGGTGATGTCGCCCGTCGACAACAGGTTCATCCCGACGATCTCGTGGCAGTCCGCGATCATTTGGCCGATTGTCGCCGCACCGGGCAGGCGTTCGTCATGCGGTATCGCATGCGACGGGTTGACGGAACCTACCGATGGGTGGAAGGCCGTTCGGAACCGTTCCGAGATGAGGACGGCTCCATCCTCCAATGGTACGGTGTCCTTTTGGATATCGACGATCAGGTGCGGGCCGAAGAAGCCTTGCGGGAGAGGGAGCGCTTTCTTTGGCAGTTGGTCGAAACCCTGCCGGCCATGATCGACTGCGCCGCTCCTGACGGGGAGCCAATATTCCGCAGTCAGGGGCTGAGGGAGTTCCTCGGCTATGAATTGCATGAGCTTGACGAGTCTGGAAAATCCCGGCTTGAGGGGACGCTGGATGCGGGGGTTCATCCCGATGACCTCGAGGGGGTTAAGCAGCAATATGCGCGTTGCCTTGCTTCGGGCGAACCTTACGCGCGAAGGCATCGTCTCCGCCGGTTCGACGGCGAATACCGTTGGGTAGAGACTAGGGCCGCTCCAATGCGCGATGCCTCGGGCACGATCATTCAATGGAATGTCATCTGTCTGGATATCGACGGTGAGGTCAAGGCCGAAGAGAAACTGCGCATGGCCCAAGAGGGACTGGCACGTGCAAGCCAGGCGGCCAGTCTGGCCGAGCTTTCTGCGTCGATCGCACACGAAGTCAGCCAGCCGCTCTCCGCCATCATCAACTCGACTGATGCTTGCGTGCGCTGGCTTGAGGCGGATCCACCAAACTTGGAACGAGCGAAGAAGTCGGCTGAGCGTATTACCCGGAGCGCAAATTCAGCCACAGAGGTTGTGAGGCGGATCCGCGCTCTTTTCCAGCATTCCATGGATGTTCGCGACTCCACTTCGTTGGAGGGCATTATCGAAGAGGTGGCCGATCTCGTGGCGGCTGAAGCATCGAGGCATCGCATCCGTGTTCAGGTCGAGATTGAGAGCAGCCTGCAACTTTTGGCATTCGATCGTGTGCAGATCCAGCAGGTTCTGATGAACCTTGTTCAAAATGGCTTGGACGCAATGATCTCAAGTTCGGATGACAAGGTGCTTGAGATCCGGGTTCACCGTGAAGACGATCAGGTTTTCACCGAGGTTACGGATCGGGGTGGAGGTGTTGAGTTTCCCGAGAGGATATTCGACCCGTTCTTTACGACAAAGGAAAGAGGGATGGGCATGGGCCTGGCCATATGTCGCTCCATCGTGGAAGCCCATGGGGGGAAGCTATGGGCGGACCAGAATGAACCCCGCGGCGCGAGGTTCATTTTCACGCTGCCTGCCGCAGCTATGGCCACAGCAGGCTCCGATGTCGCCTCGAAGGAGAACAACTCCCTAGTGGCAAACCTCGACGCTGGGGCGCCGTGAGGTATCGATTCTGGGAGGTTGCCTTCGGCCCCTCTCAGGCAGCGAGGAGTTCGTCCGACGGCCCGAAGAACTCGTAGTGGACCCGCTCGCTTGAAACGCCTTCCCTGACAAGAGCCGGGATGAGGGAGCGAAGGAACGGCTTGGGACCACAGAGGTAGAATTCGGCCTCGTGAATAGGCGTATTCTTTCGAAGCCATTCCGGGGTGATGTAACCATCGAAGTCGTGAGACAACCCAGCCGCATCTTCGCTACCGGGGTCGCTGTAGAAGCTGCTGATCTTGATGTTGCCGTGAGCGTTGGCGAGCTTGCGGACGTGCTGATCCATGGCGTGAGTAGTGCTATTCAACGCGCCGTGAACGAAGTGAGCTTCGAGATTCGGATGCTCTTCAACGATTGTCTCCAGAATGCTGACCATGGGTGTCAGCCCAACGCCGCCCGACAGCAAGACGACCGGTGCCTGCGGGATTTCCGGAAGATAGAAGTCGCCTGCCGGCGGGGTGACGCTTAGTAAAGTACCGACCGTCGCCGTATCGTGGAGATAGCGCGATCCACCTTGTCCCTGCGCTTCCCGCTTGACCGAGATGCGGTAGGAGCTGTCGCTCGGACCGCTCGAGATCGAATAGTTCCGCTTGATCTCGAGGCCATTCTCCAGCTTGAGGCGGAGAGTGAGATATTGGCCGGGTTTGTGCCTCACGACGCGACGACCATCCTTTGGCCTCAAGACGAATGATGTGACAACATCACTTTCCCGAACCTTCGAGGCGATGACGAAATCTCTCCAGCCGTTCCAGCCGCCGGATTTTTTCACAAGCTCGTCGCGTATTTCGGCCTCGCGCTCCTGAAAAACCTCCGCCAAGAACCAGTAAGCCTCGGCCCAGGCATTCAAAAGCTGAGGTGTTGCCGCGCTTCCGAGCACGTCCTCGATGGCGGCGAGAAGTGCGTTTGCTACATACGGGTAGTGATCCGGCAGGATGTGATAACCAATGTGCTTGTGAGCAATGCGCTCGACCACAGGGCCGAGCACTCCAAGGTTATCGATGTTCTGCGCATAAGCCAGAATGGCCGCGGCGAGCGCGTTGACCTGTGAGCCACCTTCGCCCTGGTTGGCATGGTTGAACAACTCCCGGATGTGATCGTCACGGAAGAGGCGGGCATACATGCTCTTCGTGATGTCCGTGCCGTGTGCCGCAAGCGCCGGAACACTCGCCTTAACGATCTGGATAGTCTCGGATGAGAGCGATTTCGGCATGATCTTTCCTTTCGATACGATGCGTTAGTCAGTGATTGGTTTGTGATCGTAGAAGTGCAGTTGGCATTTCACCGGGCCTACGATCTGGAGGTGATGAGCAACCTCCGGTGGGATGATGATCGTGGAGTCGGCGCCTGCGTCGATCACCGGCTGAGCATGAAGGTGATAGTGCAGACTGCCCTCGATCACGCTGAGCTTGGCCTAGATATCTGGTCGAAGCCGATGGTATTGCCGCAGCGGTCTGGGAATTGTCTCCTCGGTGAAGACGGGCGTGCTTCTGTATGGCTGCAAGGAGATCTGGGGCCGCAAGGTCTGGAGATCTGGGCGCTGTGCTCCAAACAAGGCGGTCGACAAACGCGAGGCAATTCTTGCCGCCCTTTGCTGGATCTCAGTTGCAACTTCGGGCCGGAGTGCGTCTGACGTAACCTTCTTCCAAAGCGCCAACCAACGCTCGAACATTTCCGGCTGAATGCGCCCCAGGTGGATCAAGTGCATTGCCACTGGGTTGCCCTTGTAGCGCCCGGTCGACAGCATCATCGACCCCCAGAACTCCGTCATGCGCTCAAGATGGTCGTCCCAATCGGTTATGGCGGAGAATGCTTCGTTTAGATTCTGGTCAACCCGAACTTCGTTGTAGAAGCGTTCCACGACCATTCGGATGTCTGCTTCGGTTATCGCTCCGGCGCTCATCGCAATTCGCCCTTAAACATGTATTTAAGATGCATCTATTGCTTCGGGAGAAAAGATGCTAATGAAATGCATGTTTTTGGATTGGACTTTTTGACGCAGACCCCGATGAAGCTCACGAAATACACCGACTACGCAATGCGATTGATGATCTATTTGGGCTCACGGTCATCGGGGCTTAGTTCGATCCGCGAAATATCGGACACTTTTTCGGTCTCACAAAACCATATGATGAAAGTTGTTCAGGACCTTGCGAGCGCACAGTTCCTGGTGTCCGTACGTGGTCGCAATGGCGGCATACGGCTCGCGCGACCTGCAAACGAAATCAATCTTGGAGCTCTGCTTCGGCACACCGAGGGTTTGACGGATCTGATCGATTGCCAAGGTTGTCGTATCGCGCCGGCCTGCACCTTGCCGATCGTCCTTTCAGAAGCCACTGCCGCCTTTGTGGCGGTTTTCGACAAATATACCCTGGCAGATCTGGTCGGGAGACGCTCGGCGCTCGGCGCGCTTCTGGGCTTTAGGGCCGCCGACCAGCCAGACGAATCCTTATCGTAAGGACGTTTAGCGTTTCTACGCGCCTTCCTGTGCCGCTTCGCGCTGGCGCTGCGGACGGATTATACGTATCAAGCGTCATCGTGAACTGGTCCTTGGGCGACACGCAAATCTGGTCCGCCAAGGGGTGTTAGTTAGTCTCCATACCGGCTGCCGTAGTGGAC
>NZ_JBNDIU010000018.1:0-143615 GCF_050434565.1 Ensifer sp. 4252 | reverse complement strand
CCTAGGGGAGTCGAACCCCTCTTCCCAGAATGAAAATCTGGTGTCCTAACCGATAGACGAAGGGCGCACTTGCTGTGTGGGCGTCTTATAGTCAGGCGTTTTGAATACCGCAAGCGGCAATTTTCATTTTTCTGTAAAAAATCAATAGGCGCGAATAGATAGACGGATCCTGCGGATTAGCCCATGGAAACAAAGGTTTGCGCTCAGCCCTTACTGCGGCGGCAGCGCCAGTTCCAATCGCGCTGGGCGCCGATGTCGATATGAACCGATTCCGTGTGGCAGTAGGTGCCCACGCCGCCACGCCCGGGAATGCTGCGCAGGAAATCTGCCAGCTCCCACTTGCTGACGCCCTTCACCTGGATGTCTGCCGCTTCGCAGCGCGTATGAAGGGATTGCTTCGCGCGGTTGACCTTGATCGGACGCAGGCCCGAGGTCACCATCACTTGCCGGCCGTAATGCGTCTCCACCTGCTTCAGCATCTGCATCAGTTCCGGCTTGAAGCAGCCGGCGTCCACCTTTTCGGTCTGCAGGATGAGGCCGCTTGGCGCCAGGCGGGCAAGGCCGGAAAGCGAGGCGACCTGAACAGGTGCATCCTCTTCGTCCGCTGCATGGTCTTCGTGCGCGACGCTGAACAGCGGGCTCATCTTGACGCCGGGCAGGCCTTGATAGGCGAGCGAGGCCATCTGTGGCTGGGTCGCGTTGCTGGTTGTGATGGTCTTTTTCTCGGCCGGCTGTGCTGCGCGCGCCGATTCCTGCTGCTGCTTCTCCTTGCGTTTGCCGGCAAAGAGGCTCGCAAGGGTCCAGGTTTTGGGTTCTTCCTTGGAGCCGTTTTCGGTGGTCTTGGCGTTCGGCGTGGCGGTCGCCGTCTGGGCCACGTCTGTTGGCGCCTGCGCCTGCTCAGCGGCCTGTACGGGCTGAAGCACGCGCGATGTCTTGCCGCCGAGAGCAGCTTGCGCGCTCAAGGGCAGCGGTACTGAGGCGGGAAGGGCGGCGCCTTCCGGAGCGGCATAGGCCATAACTGCCGTATCGGACGGCGCGCCGGAGGTGTCGTTCGCGGCGCCTTGCTGCGGTTGGATGATCGGCTGGGGTTGCGGCTGAGGTTGAGGCTGGATCTGTCCCTGGCTACCGCTGAAGAGGCTGTTCGTCGTCGCGTTCATGCTCGGCTGGGCGGCGCCTGTGGCCGGGACGGAGCCCGTCGCCTGCGGCTGTGCGCCCGCGGTCGGAGCCTGGCCATAGATGCTCGAGGAGGCCGCACGCAGGCCCGTGCTCTGCATGGTCAGCGGCCCGCCCTGTTGCGCGGGGTCCTGACCCTGTGCAAGAGCGCTATTGCCCTGGGCTGTCTGCGGGTTGCCGCCAGCCGCCGACACCTGGGCGTCGCGAACGGTCGCGCCGGCCCGGGTCGAATCGGCGACCTGCAGAGCTTCTTGCGTTTCCTCGACTTTGAGCGCTGTCGCCGCCTCGTTGTCGGCAACCGCCGACACACAGCCGCTCAAGGCGAATAGCGAAACCGATATCGCAGCGGCACGGCTGAAAGTTGCCAGTAGCGCGCCCCTCGTTTCCCAATGTTGCAACGTCCTATCCCCGCTCTCCGTGCACGATCGGCGAGATCGTCGCCTTTCCATGCATTAAGTCTCAGTTCCGAAACATCGCCCAGAACAAACAAACACGAATTTCGCGCGGCGGACCAAACGGATCGCCGCGGGAAGGATTAGGCCAAATACAGTTAGGGGGGCGTCGCCACGAGACATCGCGGATAGGACCCCGTATCAACGTTTCGCGCGGAAAGTTACTGAACGATACGTGATTTGTAAACTGGCGCTAACCTTGAGCCCGCATGCGCCCAGCATGCAAAGGCCCGGTGTCGGTGCCGGGCCCCGGATCATTCATCAATTCAACGGATCCGCCACTCGACTGTGCCAAGCCGGAATTCCCGGCAGCAGACGTCCATCATCGGCGGCCAGAATTGCGCGAGGCTTACCAGGCGCCGGTGTTGGCCATGGAGGCCCAGGGCTCCTGCGCGGGTCGATTTTCGCCTCTCTGCAGGATTTCGATCGAAATGCCGTCGGGCGAGCGCACAAAGGCCATGTGACCGTCGCGCGGCGGGCGGTTGATGGTCACGCCGTTGTCCATCAGGTGCTGGCAGAAGCCATAAATGTCATCCACCTCATAGGCCAGGTGACCGAAGTTGCGGCCGCCTGTATAATCTTCGCTATCCCAATTGTAGGTGAGTTCGAGGCACGGCGAGAGTTCGCCCTTTGCCCGGTCAAGGTCGCCGGGGGCGGCCAGGAAGACAAGCGTGAAACGGCCCTTTTCGTTCTCGTAGCGACGGATTTCGCTGAGGCCGAAAAGGGTGCAATAGAACTTCAAGGCCTCGTCCAGATTTTTGACGCGAACCATCGTGTGCAGATAACGCATTGCAATGTCCCTGTTTCGAAGAAGATGGCGTATACTTATCTGCCAGCAAGCCAGAGGCAAGGCTGCGTCCCTACATTAGATCCAAGCCAAAATGGGCCGAGGGTCTTGCGCATCAGCGGCGGGACGATGTTATTCTAGTCAATAAGAATCAGTTAACCGTAGTCGGTAGTCGCGCGTAAACGAGGGGCTGGGAGAGAATGGCGGATAGGACATCTTCAAAAGACGTCATGCACGATGACGACTTTGGCAGCGACGCCCTCGACCTCGTCGAAATCACCGGCGTGATCAAATGGTTCGATGTCGCAAAGGGCTTTGGTTTCATCGTGCCCGACAACGGTATGCAGGATGTGCTGGTGCACGTGACCTGCCTGCGGCGCGACGGCTATCAGACAGTGCTCGAAGGGGCCCGGGTCGTGGCTCTCATCCAGAAGCGCGACCGTGGGTACCAGGCCTTCCGCATTCTCTCGATGGATCAGTCGACAGCCATTCATCCCTCGCAGTTGCCGCCGATCAGAACCCACGTGCAGGTCACGCCGACGAGCGGCCTTGAGCGTGTTCTGGTCAAGTGGTTCAACCGGACCAAGGGCTTCGGCTTCCTGACGCGCGGTGAGGGCACGGAGGATATCTTCGTTCACATGGAAACGCTGCGTCGCTTCGGCCTGACCGAGCTGCGCCCCGGCCAGGTGGTTCTCGTGCGTTTTGGCGATGGCGAAAAGGGCCTGATGGCGGCCGAGATCCATCCCGACGGCCCAACACCGACGAGTCGTTCGCACTGATGTCGCTGGCCCGAACCCTTTCTGCAAGAAGCGCCGCCACGGCGCTTTTTTTGTCGGTGCTGCTGTTTGCTGCCTTTGCATTTGCGGAAGCGCAATTCACCACCGACCAGATGCGGTTGGTGACGGCCGACAACAAGATCCACGAGTTGACCGTGGAGCTTGCCATCGATGCCGAGCAGCGGGAGCAGGGGCTGATGTTTCGCCGCTCGATGGCGCCCGATCACGGGATGTTGTTCGATTTTGGCGAAACGCGCCGGGTGATGATGTGGATGAAGAACACATATCTGGCGCTCGACATGCTGTTTATCGACAAGAACGGTACTGTGCGGACGATCCATCAGGATGCCGTACCGTTTTCCGAGGCAATTATCGATTCGCGTGAGCCGATTGCCTATGTGCTGGAACTCAATGCCGGAACGGTCAAACGGTTCGGTATTAAGCCGGGAGATCGGCTCGAAGGCGCTCGTATCGTCGGTAACCGATGATGACACGCGCAGTGTCCGAACTGGTCCGTTTAACGGTTTCCAACCAACTGATATAAAAGCGCAATTCATTATTCTTGCGCTGCAACGAGCCTTTTCGGCAGACGCGCCCTACATAAGTTGGTAATCTTTCTATCGGACCAACAGGAGGCATCTGTGATGATCAGGCATGTGCTTGTTGCAATCATTGCTGCCGCCGCCTTCGCGCCCGTGGCATCGGCCGCCGACCTCACCGAAAACCTCGAGCCGGCGCCACTCGTGGAACCAGCGCCTACCTTTGTCTGGACCGGCGGTTATGTCGGTCTGCAAGGTGGTGGCGGCTGGCTCGATGGCGATTTCAGTACGTCGGGCGGAAGCGCTTCACAGGATTTCAATGGCGGCCTTCTCGGCGCCTTCGCCGGCTTCAACTACCAGCAAGGCGATTGGGTCTATGGCATCGAAGGCGATGTCAGCTATAACTGGAACGACAAGACCTTCGATATCTTCGGCGCCTCTCCGGAAGTCGGAACCGATGTATCCGGTTCCGTCCGCGGACGTCTGGGTTACGTCGTCAACGACAAGGCACTTGTCTATGCGGCCGGCGGCTGGGCGATTACGCGCGGCTTTGTCGATGTGCCTGGGGCTTCCAAGGAAAAGGAAACCTTCAATGGCTGGACGATCGGTGCCGGCGTGGACTACGCCTTCACCGACAGCCTGTTCGGTCGGGCCGAATATCGCTACAACGACTATGGCGACAAGGATATCGGTGGCTACAACGTCGATTTCGACCAGCATCAATTCACCATCGGCATCGGCGTGAAGTTCTGAAGATTATGAATGCGAGGAGAGGGCTCCGATGGCATCGGAGCCCTCTTTGCTATCGTTATCGTGCTCTTCGCGCTTTGATCGAGGCCAAGACCACAGTCAATCTTCGGCTACAGGCCGCGCGTCTTATCAGACGCGCAAAGGTCGCTGTAGCACTTTGAATTTCTGCATGTTTTATCCTTAAATCGGCTACGATTTAAGGAAACATGCAGTAAGGCCCGGCGCGGCTGAGGATCGCATTGCGATCGGCTTCGCCGGCAAGATCGATGGTGATGCGCATTTCATCCTTCACCGATCGCCGTAGCGTGTTCTTGCCCGATGGTGCCGTGGAGAGGTGGCCTGCCTCTTCAAGCATGGCGATACGCTTGCGTGATAGGCCGAGTTCCATGGATAGCAGTCGCTCCGTTCGCAGCGATGTTTTCATCGCTAGATCAAGAACGATCTCCAGAGGCAGGGATGATTCGACGGCAGGGCTCAGAATCGTCTTTTGCACACGAACCTCGGCAAACTCCTCGATCTGACCCGCATCCCGGCGCAAGCCGTCGAGATCGAAGGAAACCTTCTCGATCCAGGCTTCGTCATTGGTCTGAAGCGCGTTGAGCGTGTGCGGATCGATATCGCGGATGTGGCGGCGTTCGAAGATGGGGCGGTTCCAGGTGCTGTCGCAACTGCTGCAGCGATAGATCAGCCAGGCATCCAGCCGCCGACCATTGGCATTGAGCCGCGTCTTGCCGCTCGTCTCGAATGGACGTGTTGTTCGGCAACGGTTGCAGGCGAGCCAGGGGCGCGGGGCGATCTTGGGCGTGATGGTCCACTGGACCAGGAATGTGTGAGACGTGTCGTCTGGTTCTTCCGATTGGAAGCCCATCAAGACGACGGTTTGAGCACCCGTTCAGGGGACGCGGTCTGGCAGCGTTTTTTGGTGATGGTTCGATCCGCACAAGCAATCATGCGGCGACAGGTCGGCAATGCCATTCCGGTCTCGAACCGTCACCTCGACGAACGCATTGAGTTGCGATCCGACAGCGACGATCGCTATCGGGCGTACGTGGTGAGACAAGCGAGACCGGGGTTTACAAAGGCAAAGCGGAACTCCAGGAAAAAACAGCGCAATTTGCTGCGCACCCCTCCTAGCCGGATATCTTTGCTACGGGAAGTGGCAATCTTGGTGGTCGTAGCGTTTTCGGATTTGTGCCGTGGGCGCGTGGCATTGCGCGATTGCCGCACGGAACGCCGGAAAATTGTTAGTGAGTCAGCTTGGCTCTCGCCAATCCACGCTCGATCAACAGGTCGACAAGTTCAGAATAGGACACGCCGCTTGCGGCCATAGCCTTCGGGTACATGCTGATATCGCTAAAGCCAGGCATGGTGTTGACCTCGTTGATCACCACGCTCATGTCGGCACAGACGAAAAAGTCGGCACGCGCCTCAGAAGGAACTCAGCCACGCGATCCGCCCGTGCAATACCGCGCTCCGTAAGGGGAGAATCCAGTTGGTGTCACCCTTTAAGCAGATACTCGCTGCAACTCACTTAAGAGTTTCGATGGCCGCTAGAGTGCAAAACCTATCGAAGGCAGTTCGTCGGCACCATAGAACCATAAAGACGCGATGGTAGCGCCGTCTGCGAAACAGATCGCGCACACTGGGTTGGTCACACTCAACTTCAGGCAAGATTCAGTGGCGCAGAAATCGATGAAAAGTCAATTGGTTGGAAAAGTTATGGCGACCCCTGCAGGATTCGAACCTGCGACAACCTGCTTAGAAGGCAGGTGCTCTATCCAACTGAGCTAAGGGGCCGTTCCGGGCAAAGCCCGTTTTAAAAACGGCTCAAGGACCTCAATGGGTCCAGGGCTGCATCCGGCTGAAACGGAAATTGTCCGGGTAGGACACAGTCTTGCGCGTTGCCTCTTTCGGAGCGATCACGCGGTATTCGATGCCGTTGCGTTCGGCATAGGCGATTGCCTGTTCAGCACTTTCGAAAGTCAGTCGCAACTGCTGCAGCGTATCGCCGGAGCTGGTGTAGCCCATGATCGGATCAATAGTGCGCGGTTTTTCCTGATCGAACTCCAGTAGCCAAAGATTCGTCTTGGCCTTGCCAGACTGCATGGCGGTCTTTGCTGGACGATAGATCTTTGCGGACATGGTCTCGAACGGCTCCGTTATTTCGCTGTGGAACATTTTGTGGCCCCAACATGCGTCTTCCCATAGCGCAGAATGATTTAAAACGGAATGACTTTCAGACGGATAAATCTGGCTTTTCGTCCGTATTTTGTCGGCGCTAGGCGCGGGGTCGACTGGGCATAAGCTGGCAATGGCATTGCCGCGTCCTGCCATCCGGACGCAAAATGCCAGATATGCCCGCGGATTGGCGGTTACCAATTTTGCGTGCGGCTAATAATACAGGATTTCCAGGGTTTTCGTTGGTCGGAGTGGAGAGATTCGAACTCCCGACCCTCTGGTCCCAAACCAGATGCGCTACCAGACTGCGCTACACTCCGTGCCAACGGCGCCGGAGATACACGCTTCACCCACGCCCTGCAACATGTAATTTTACCGGGACCGAGCCGAGAGGCCGAATGTCATGGGATGATTGCGCGTGTCGACGGCCAATATGCCGGAATTTCAGGCTTTCGCGGCGATTTCTCATTTTCATTTAGTAATCCCTAAACTCCATGCGATAGAGGCGCGGCGACGAACAACCACGCCGAGCCGGATTGATGACCGCCCAACTTGACCTCGCAACTGTGCTGCTGCTCCACAAGTCGTCGTTTCTGGTCGGTGCGCTGTGCTTTCTTTATCTCAGATGGCAATCGCCCCGGAACGAGGGGCTCGGCATTCTCGCGATTGGTTTTCTTTCTCTCGCTTTGGCCTCGACGCTCGCAGGGTATGGCGAGCAGAAGCTGCTGCCGGCGTTCTTATGGACGCTTTCGAGCTTCACGCTTGGTCTTGGCGGCTACGCCCTGTTCTGGATCGGCTTGCGCCGCCTCAGCGGCCAAAGGCGCCGCCGAGCCGATTGGCTGGCCCTTGCCATTCCCGTGACTGGTGCGGTCGCCGGTTTGATCACCCATTTCCATGTCGTCAATTACGCACGCGCAAGTGCATTCAATACCGGTGCTTTCCTGTTCCTCGCCGCCTCCGCCTTTGCAGTCATTGCGGATCGGAAAAGCGAGCCGCTGCCGGCGAGGGCGATCTTCGCGGCTTCTCTGGCGGTTGGCGCCGGCCTCTGCCTTACCGTCGTGGTTGGCCTGCTCAAGCCGGACATCCTGCCGATCACGACGACCTACGCCTTCTTCCTGCTGATCATCAGCCACTTCGCCATCGCGCTCTTCGCGCTGGTGCTCGTCAAGGAGCGGGCGGAGGCTGCATTGCGACGGACTGCCGATACGGACATGCTGACGGGCATCGGCAATCGCCGGTGGTTCCTGTCGCAACTGCCGCGCTCCGGCTGGAAGGGCGATGCCCTTGCAGTCATGGATCTCGATTTCTTCAAGCGCATCAATGACCGATTCGGTCATCAGGCAGGTGACCAGGTGCTGATTGCCTTTGCCGAACTGGTGCGCACGAACCTGCGCGCGACCGATTGTTTCGCCAGGCTTGGCGGCGAGGAGTTCGGGCTCTACCTTCCGAAAACCAATGAGGCACGGGCGCGGGCGATCGTCGAACGGCTGCGCCTTGCCACCGAACAATTGGACGTCCATTGCGACGGCCAGCGCATCGCCATCAGCGTCAGTATCGGGTTTGTCGTCGGTCGGGGGGTGGAACATAGCTGGGAGGAGCTCTTCAGCATGGCGGATGCCGCGCTCTATCAGGCCAAGGATGCCGGCCGTAACGGCGTTGTCGCCTATGCCCCGCCACCGGCTTTGTTCGCAATTGACCTATCAATCGCACGGGCAGGTTGAGATTGATGACGGGTCGGTGATGATCCGCCTGGGCGCACGTGCGTGGTGCGACGCCAAGCATTCATAAGCCGCGGATCTTCTGTCTCGCACAGGGTATTGGATAAAAAAACGGGCCGGCGGATCTGGATCCGACCGGCCCGTTCCGGCAATCTCGCGGAAAGGGGAACGTCTCTGCGCGGGGCTGCAGCGCCGCGCGAAGGGAGATCGATTGCCACCTGATAATGCCTGAATGCGGCATGCCCAATTGACATTTTGCGCCGGAAATTTGACATTTCTCACATGGCCAGCATTGAGAAAATACAATCTGTGATCGATGTCGTCGTGGTCGTCCTGCCGGAGTCATCGATCATGTCGCTCGCCTCGGTGCTCGATCCGATGCGTGCTGCCAATCGGGTCTCGGGCCACCAGGTTTTTCGCTGGCGGTTGCTTTCGGCCGACGGAGAGCCGGTCGCCCTGACATGCGGCATACCGATTACGGTCGACGGCGCGTTCTCACTGCCGCTTGAAGGCGACGTCCTGCTGGCGATCGGCGGATTCAATCTTGATCGGTATGTCGGGCGCAGGTTCATCGCCACCCTTCAGGAATGCGCGCGCCATTTTGACGTTGTCGCCGGCATCGAATCGGGATGCTGGCTGCTCGGACGCAGCGGTCTGCTCAATGGTCGCAAGGCCACAGCCCATTGGGAGGAACTGGAGGATTTCAGTCAGGCCTTCCCGGCATTGACGGTGCTGGGGGATCGCTTCGTCACCGATGGAAAATTCTGGACCTCCGGTGGCGCGTCGCCGACCTTCGACATGATGCTGCACCTGATCACCCAACGCCTCGGCTCGGCGCTCGCGCTCGATGTCGCCAGTATCTTTGTCTATGACCAGACCCACAGCGCAACGGACGTTCAGCCCGTGGTGTCTCTCGGGCGGATCGAGACCCGTGATCCCGGTCTTGCTGAAGCGATTCGCCTGATGGAGCGAACGCTCGAACGGCCACTGACGGTGTCCGCGCTCGCGCGCCGGCTGTCCGTGTCGCAGCGAAAGCTCGAGGCTCTGTTTTCGAAGGGCCTTGCGACCAGCCCCGGCGCCTATTACCTCCGCCTTCGTCTCCAAGTCGCCCATCGGCTGGTGCGCGATTCGGGCAGCCCGATCCGCGAGATCGCCCTTCGCTGCGGCTTCGACAGCCTGTCGGCCTTTTCCCGCGCCTATAGCCGCGAGTACGGAACAAGTCCGCTGAAGATGCGTGGCAGGCACCGCGGCGCGGTTGCGATGTCGGAAGGCGGCGAGGGGATCTGAAGGTGAGCGGCGCGATGCGTTTGGGTTGCCGTATCGGCCCGCTCGCGGGACTGAGGCGTCGAGGCGTTTGAATCGTCGTGCCTGCTGGGCGCAGGCGTTCACAGGCGCTGCTTCACGTTGCTACCTGCCACCGAAGGGAGCGGTCTCACCAGCTGGCGGCCCCTTATTTCCAGGATGTCGTCAAGCCGTCGCAGAGGAAACTGCCAGAATCCATTGACCATTCAATATTGAGTGGGCGTCGCCAAACAATGCTGAGCGCTGAGAGCAGTCCGAGCGCGACGGCAGCGAGGTTCGTTAGTGTTATCCATCGTTGGTGACGCGTTGGGCCAACCCAGGTCTCTGGGTTCCACAACATAGCCGGCTCACCACCGGATCAATGCGCTCAATGCTCCGGCCGCGCTGGCGCCAACCCCCTCGCTCATTGCGCGCGAGGGGTTTTTTTGACACGTGCAGCCTTACAAGCGGCGCGCTTCCGTTCATCGGCGGTTCAGGCTGACAGGCTCAATGTGATAGCTAGTTAGGAGGAGTTTGCGATGAAAAAGCTCTTATCCGCCCTCACAGCGATTGGCTTAGCTGCGTCTTTCGCCTTGCCGCTAAACGCCGCTCCGATTTTCGTGCCAAAACCCGAGCAAGTGCAGACCGGCACTGTCGAGCCCGTCAACCACTGGCGCCATCGCCAATGGCGTGCGGATCGTCGGTGGGATCGCCGCTGGGATAGACGGCACGCTTGGCGTTCCTGCGGTTACTACGGCAGGTGTTACCCGCGGTATTACGGGTACAACGGCTACCGTGACGATTATCGCTACCGTGACCGTTACCACCGGCGTTCGGGCGTGACCATCTACTTCAACTTCTAGCGGGAAGCGCGACAGCACATCAGTGCACCGCCCCGGATCGCCGGCGGATGTAGAGCAGGTTTAGCAGGTCGACGAGGTCATCGGCCGGCTCACCAAGTTGCTCCACTTCGTTCACAAGCGCCGGCATGCCAGTGAAGATGTCGAACACCGTCCAGGTGCCGTCTGGTTCTTTGCGAAGGTCGTAGCGATTCTCAGGCATGGTCGCCTCACTGATGGAGCAGGCAGCGTCGCATGGAAGCAGTCGGCCACCACCAGCTTCGGCTACTCACGTTGGCGATTCCATGTGCCAATCATGTGCCGTAAAAGCCGGAAAGGCGCCGTAAATATCGTAATTGTCGCATATGTTGGAGCGACAGAAAATCCAGAAAAATCAACAAAATCAAGGGCTAGGGTGGTGAGCGCGCAGGGATTCGAACCCTGGACCTACTGATTAAAAGTCAGTTGCTCTACCGGCTGAGCTACGCGCTCCCTGGCCGCGGCCGTGAAGCCCGGCGGAAGTGGGCGGACATATGCACTTGAGCTTCCCGCCGGTCAACCCAAAAATTACGGCTTTCGTGAAGAAATGGTGCATGGCGCAATGATCGCCAAAAGGTGATTGGTATCGTCGCAGTCATGCGGCTAAGGAATGGCCCAAATACCGCATGCCGGAGTTCTTGCCGTTGTCGATTGCCGATATTTCGATCTGGACCGCCATTCTCGCTGGCGCTCTGTCCTTCCTTTCGCCCTGTGTTCTGCCGCTTGTTCCGCCCTATCTCTGCTATATGGCCGGCGTATCGGTCGACCAGTTCCGTAGCGGTGAGGTGGTTTCTGCTCGCAGCACCCGGCGCGCCGTTCTGCCGGCCGCCCTTCTGTTCACGCTCGGCTTTGCGACCGTGTTCGTGTCGCTCGGTGCCGGCGCATCCTCGATCGGCCTGCTCTTGCGCCAGCATATGGATCTTCTCTCGCGCATCGGCGGCGTGGTGATCATCATCATGGGCCTGCATTTCCTCGGCGTGTTCAAGATCGGCCTGCTTGCCCGCGAGGCGCGGTTCCAAGGCGGCGGCAAGCCGGCGACGCTGTCGGGCGCCTACATCATGGGCCTTGCCTTCGCCTTCGGCTGGACGCCGTGTATCGGCCCGGTGCTCGGCACGATCCTCGGCGTTGCCGCTGCGCGCGATACGGTCACGGACGGCGCCATGCTGCTTGCCGTCTATTCGCTCGGACTTGCGATACCGTTCTGGATCGCCGCCGGCTTTTCCGGTGCGTTCATGCGCTTTCTCCTGCGGTTCCGTCGCCATCTCGGCCTCGTCGAGAAGCTGATGGGCGCGCTTCTGGTGCTGGCCGGCCTTGCCTTCCTCTTCGGCTTTATCAGCTCCGTCGCCATCTGGTTCCAGCAAACCTTCCCGATTCTGATGAAAATCGGCTGAGCCTAAAGCACGTCAATGGGCGAGAATGGCCTTTGCCGATTACGCCTCAACCTATTGGAATCGATCGGGTTGATGCTATTGGGTTGAACAGGCCGATTGCGTGAGGGGCGTGAGTACCATGCCCAATGTGTGCGGATACCGCGACAGCGGCCGGGCTTCGGGCGGAGGACATAGTCCTGCTCGGCGTGTCGCATGAGGGTGGTCGGGGAGAGGCATGACGGAAATTGCTGGCCTGGTGCTGCCGTTCTTCGGGCTGATCTTTCTCGGCTATCTCACGGCCCGCTTCGTCGAGCATCCGGGCGAGGCGATGGGGTGGCTGAACACCTTCATCATCTATCTCGCCTTGCCGGCGCTGTTCTTCAAGCTGGTGTCGCGAACGCCGATCGAGCAACTGACGCGCGCCGATTTTATCCTGACGAGCGTCGGCGCGACCTATCTCGTCTTTTCGCTGATCTTCATCGTCGGCCTGTTCGTGCGGCGCAACACCGTCGGCGAAGCGACCATCCAGGGGTTTGCCGCTGCCTATGGCAATATCGGTTACATGGGGCCGGGCTTGGCCTTGCTGGCGCTCGGCGATGCGGCAGCGGTGCCGGTTGCGCTGATCTTCTGCTTCGAGAATGCGGCGCACTTTACCGTCGCGCCGGCGATGATGGCGCTTTCGGGCGGGCGAAAGGAAAAGCCTGCGGTTCTGGCTCTCGGCATCGCCCGAAAGATCATCCTGCACCCGTTCATTCTGTCGACCCTCGCCGGTGTTGTCGCGGCGTTCTTCGCCGTTCAGCCGCCGCTGCCGGTACAGCGGCTGATCGATTACCTGGCGCAGGCGGCTGCACCCTGCGCACTGTTTGCCATGGGCGTGACGCTGGCGCTGCGGCCGATCAAGCGCATCCCGGTCGAGATCGGCTACATCGTGCCGGCCAAGCTGATCCTGCATCCGGTGCTGGTGTTCGCTGCGCTTAGCCTCACTGGAAATTATGATCCGGTCTGGGTGCAGACCGCCGTGTTGCTGGCGGCGCTGCCGACGGCGACCAACGTCTTTGTCATCGGTCATCAATATGGCGTCTGGCAGGAGCGCGCCTCGGCGACGATTCTGATCACCACGCTTCTTTCGGTCGCAACCGTGACCGGGCTGCTCTACCTGATGCGCTCAGGCGCTCTTCCGGCCGATCTTTTCCCGTAAGCTGTCCTTAAGCGCGTGAATTGCACTGCCGGGGTGCACGCCTTCGCGCATCAACAGGCTGCGCAGCGGTCCCACAGCAGAGAGAATGTGCAGGCCGACGGCGCGGAGCGCCTGTACCGGCAGGAAGCCCGACAGCAGCGATCGGTTCAAGAGATCGACGCTTGCCGTGCGGCTAATGATGTCTGGTCGGCGGCGGCTGTCGAACCGGTCGCCGATATCGCCCGAAAGATTGTCGCCCGTCGGCGCGCCAATCAGAACGACCAGCGTCATCGCGTCGCGAAGGCTCAGGTTGAGGCCCTGGGCGCCGATCGGCGGAAAGGCGTGCGCCGCTTCACCGACGAGCGCGACGCGGCCCTTGCCAAAGCGGTGGGCGCTCATGCCCGACAGCGGGAAGGACTGAGGGCTTGCCTCGACTGTGACCTTGCCGAGAATCGACTGCATCCGGTCTTCGACAGCGCGGGAGAGTGCGGCGAGGTCGAGCGCCAGCGTGGCTGCGGCATCTTCGGGTTTGCGCACCCAGACGAGGCTCGAACGGTTGCCGGGCAGGGGCACCTGGGTGAAGGGGCCGCTCTCGGTGTGGAACTCCGTCGAGGTGTCCTGGTGGGGAAGCTCGTGCGAAAAATTGAGGACGACAGCCGTCTGCGGATAAGACCAGGTGCTGACCGAAATCTTCGCGGCTTCCCGCACCGGCGAACGACGGCCGTCGGCGCCGACGACCAGATCGGCCGTGATATCGCGCCCGTCATCGAGCGAGATCCGCGCCGTGTCGCCGGAGAGGTCGAAATCGGCGGCCGACATCGTCATTCGGTCGAGCGTTGCCGTCTCGGACTCCCGCTGGCGCAGAATGTCGAGGAAGGGAGCATTGGGAATGTTGTAGCCGAAGGCCGCAAGGCCGACTTCCGACGCGCGAAAGTTCACTGTCGGCGCGCGCAGAAGGCGGCTGGTCCCATCCAGAATGCGCATCGTCGACAGCGGCGCCGTCAGCGGCTGCACCTTCTCCCAAAGGTTCAGTTTCTTTAAGTATTCGATCGACTGGTCCATCAGCGCGGTCGTCCGGCCGTCGGACGATGCCGGTTCCGGTCCGATCAGCGCTACGCGGTAGCCGCTCTCGGCAAGCGCGATCGCTGCCAGAGAGCCCGCGAGGCCGGCGCCGACGACGGCGATATCGTAATGATCCATGATGGGAAGAACCCTTTTTCTCGCGCCATCAAGCGCCTGCTGCTTTCGTCTTGATCTTACTTCTAGTCTTCGACAAAGGCGAAATAAATGGGTTGAATCAGCGCAGAAGCAATTTGAAAGTGTCCACAGAACAATCTCCACTGGACAAAGTCGTGCTTGAATTTTGCTGGCGATGCGTTGCAAAGGGTGCATATTACGCGCAATGCGCCGCCAAAGCGGTTGGGGCGGGGGTTGCAACCCTGTCTGGGAAAATGCAGAAGGGGATAGGCGGCGTCCGCAGATGAAGTTTTTCAACTATAAACGAGTCCCTTACGCCGAGATCCGCGCCTTCTCCGTGCACATATTGACCGCTTCCGGGTCATTCCTCGCTTTTCTTGGCGTCGTTGCCGCGGCCGAACACCGCTTCGTCGATATGTTCTGGTGGCTCGGCCTGGCTTTGCTGGTAGATGGTATCGACGGCCCGATCGCCCGCAAGGTGCGGGTCAAGGAAGTGCTTCCCAATTGGTCGGGCGACACGCTCGACAACGTCATCGACTATGTGACCTACGTGCTGCTGCCGGCCTTTGCGCTCTACCAGAGCGGCATGATCGGCGAGCCGTGGTCTTTCGTTGCGGCCGGCGCGATCGTCGTCTCAAGCGCGATCTACTATGCCGACATGGGCATGAAGACGGACGAATACTTTTTCTCGGGCTTCCCTGTCGTCTGGAACATGGTGGTCTTTACGCTCTTCGTCATCCAGGCCAGCGAATTGACCGCCTCGATCGTCGTCTTCGTATCGGTGGTGCTGACTTTCCTGCCGATCAACTTCCTGCATCCGGTGCGCGTCCAGCGGCTGCGGGTGCTCAACCTCGGCGTCTTTTTCCTCTGGTCGGCGCTCAGCATGTACGCGCTGCTTCTGCATTTCGTGACACCGGCCTGGGTGGTGACCGGTGTGCTTGCAACGGGAATCTATCTCTACGTGATCGGTTTCATCCTGCAGATTTTTCCCAAACTCGGCCGGACCTAGGAGCTTTTCGATGGCACAGGCAATTGTCGTACGCGAACTTGGTGGACCTGATGTCCTGAAGCTGGAGGGCGTTACGCTCTCGCCGCCGGGGCCGGGCGAGGTACAGATTCGCCAGGTGGCCGTCGGGTTGAATTTCATCGACGTCTACTTCCGCACTGGGCTCTACAAGTCCGCCTCGGGCCTGCCCTTTGTCCCGGGCAAGGAAGGCGCCGGGATCGTGACGGCCGTCGGCGATGGCGTCAGCCTCTTCGGTGTTGGCGACAGAGTGGCCTATGCATCGTCGGACGGCGCCTACGCCAGCGAGCGCAACGTTGAAGCCTCCCAACTGCTCAAGGTTCCCGACGGCATCCCGCTCGAGACGGCGGCGGCAATGATGTTGAAGGGCATGACGGCGCAATATTTGCTCAATCAGACCTTCCAGGTTGGGCCGGAAACGACGCTGCTCTTTCATGCCGCCGCCGGCGGCGTCGGCTTGATTGCCGGCCAATGGGCAAAGGCTTTGGGCGCAACTGTCATCGGTACAGCCGGATCGCAGGACAAGATCGATCTGGCGCTCGCCCATGGCTACGACCACGTCATCAACTATCGCACGGACAACTTCGTTGCGCGGGTCAAGGAACTGACCGACGGCAAGGGGGTCGACGTCGTTTACGATTCGGTCGGCAAAGATACCTATCCGGCCTCGCTCGATTGCCTGAAATCGCGCGGCCTCTGGGTGAGCTTCGGCAACTCGTCCGGTCCGGTCGATGCCTTCAGCATCGGCATTCTGGCGCAGAAGGGCTCGCTGTTTGCAACGCGTCCGACACTCTTCGGTTATGTGCAGACGCGGCCTGCGCTTGAAGCGTGTGCAAATTCCCTCTTTGATATTGTGCAAAGCAACAAAGTGCGTATCAATATAAATCAGACTTATCCGCTTGCTGACGCCGGTCGCGCGCATACGGATCTTGAGACAAGAAAAACGAGTGGAACAACACTGCTGATTCCTTGATCGAAGCCTTAAGGCGGACGGGGATCGACAGAGGGGAAAAGAGGGCAGCGTGCCTGTTGAGGGAGCAACTGCGAACGGTCCGTTGTTGACTGTGAGCAACTTGACGAAATTGTTCGGCTCGTTTGCAGCCTGCAATGAGATCGACCTGCAGATAGACCAGGGCGAAATCCACGCCCTTCTCGGCGAAAACGGTGCCGGAAAATCGACGCTGGTGAAGATGCTGTTCGGCGTTCTCGCGCCGACGGCAGGCGAGATCGTCTGGCAGGGGCGCAGCGTGCGCATCGCCAGCCCGGCGGCCGCGCGCAAGCTCGGCATCGGCATGGTTTTTCAGCATTTTTCGCTGTTCGAAGCGTTGACGGTTGCGGAAAACATCGCGCTGTCGATGGACGGCAACATTTCGCTCGCCAGGGTCGCCGAAGAAGCCTCGCGCCTGTCGCATGCCTATGGCCTGCCGCTCGATCCGAAGGCGCACGTTGCTGATCTTTCCGTCGGCGAGCGCCAGCGCATCGAGATCGTCCGCGCACTGCTGCAAAATCCGCGCCTGATCATTCTCGACGAGCCGACATCGGTGCTGACGCCGCAGGAGGCCGATCGGCTGTTCGAAACGCTCAACAAGCTCAAGGCGGAAGGACGCTCGGTCCTTTATATCAGTCACCGCCTCGAGGAAGTGCAGCGCATCTGCGACCGCGCCACCGTGCTGCGCCACGGCAAGGTCACAGGCGCCTGCGACCCCAAGGCAGAGACGCCGGCGTCTCTGGCACGCATGATGGTAGGCAGCGACGTCGCGGCGGTCACCGCCGAAGGCACGAGCACCAAGGGCGACGTGCAACTGGAAGCACGCCATCTGTCCGTTTCCGCGCGCACGCCGTTTGCCGTTTCGCTGAAGAACATCTGTCTCAAGGTCCGCGCCGGCGAGGTGCTGGCGATTGCCGGCGTGGCGGGCAACGGCCAGGGGGAGCTTTTCGATGCGCTTTCCGGCGAGTATCCGGTTGCCGACGATGCTGCGGTGCAGATCAGGCAAAAGCCCGTCGGCAACAGGAACATCAACGCGCGACGGCTGATGGGCGCCGGCTTCGTTCCAGAAGAACGCCACGGCCACGCCGCCGTTTCGGCGATGCCGCTCTCCGACAATCTCGTGCTTGCCAGAAGCCGGTCCGATGCCAAGGCTTTCCTTGGCGGTGGTTTCCTCAACATCATCCGCAGAGACGCTGTGACGACGGCAACCAAGCGCATCTCTGAAGCGATGGACGTGCGCAAAAGCGGCGAGGACCCGCCGGCGGGATCGCTTTCGGGCGGCAACCTGCAGAAATTTATCGTCGGTCGCGAGCTCGACCGGCAGCCGGCGGTCCTTGTCGTCAATCAGCCGACCTGGGGCGTGGACGCAGGTGCTGCGAGCCGCATCCGGCAAGCGCTCGTCGATCTCGCCAAGGCCGGGTCCGCGGTGCTGGTGATCAGCCAGGACCTTGACGAGATTTTCGAAGTGGCGACCGAGATCGCGGTGATAAGCGAAGGGCGGCTCTCCGATCCCTATCCGGCGCGCGAGCTTTCGCGCGAGAAGATCGGCCTCCTGATGGGCGGCATGTACGGCAAGACGGAAGGCACGGGGGCTGTGCATGCGCATTGAACTGGAAAAGCGCGCCAAGATATCGGCGCTGTTCTCGATCCTGTCGCCGTTCATCGCCTTCCTGCTGACGATCATCTTCGGCGGCATCATGTTTGCGCTTCTGGGCAAGAACCCGGTTACGGCGCTCTATAGCTTCTTCGTCGAGCCGCTGAGCGAAGTCTGGTCGCTGCACGAATTGGCGATCAAGGCCGCACCGTTGATCCTGATCGCCGTTGGGCTTTCCGTCTGCTTCCGGTCCAACAACTGGAACATCGGCGCGGAGGGGCAATTCATCATGGGGGCGATCGCCGGCTCGATCCTGCCGGTGGTGTTTTACGAGTGGCAGTCGCCGCTGGTGCTGCCGCTGATGATGCTGATGGGCATGGTCGGCGGCGCGCTGTTTGCCGCCATTCCCGCCTTCCTCAAGGCGCACATGAACACCAACGAGATCCTGACGAGCCTGATGCTGGTCTATGTCGCCCAGCTGTTTCTCGACTGGATCGTGCGTGGCCCCTGGCGGAACCCTGGCGGCATGAACTTTCCGGAGACGCGCACCTTTGCGGCTGACGCGATCCTGCCGGAACTGATCGCTTCGGGGCGCACCCACTGGGGCTTTGCCTTCGCCATCATCGCGGCGATCCTCGTCTGGTTCATGATGCGCTACACGCTGAAGGGCTTCGAGATTTCGGTTCTCGGCCAGTCAGAGCGGGCAGGGCGCTTCGCCGGCTTTTCGTCCCGGCGGATGATCTGGTTTTCGATGCTTTTGTCAGGTTCGCTTGCCGGTCTTGCCGGTATCTCCGAGGTCAGCGGCGCGATCCAGCAGCTGCGCCCGGTGATCTCGCCCGGCTACGGCTTCACCGCGATCATCGTGGCGTTTCTCGGCCGTCTCAATCCGCTCGGCATCGTTGCGGCTGGCCTCGTTCTGGCGCTGACCTATCTCGGCGGCGAGGCGGCGCAGCTATCGCTCGGGGTGTCGGACAAGGTCACCCGCGTCTTCCAGGGCCTGCTGCTGTTCTTCGTGCTCTCCTGCGATACCCTCATTCATTATCGCATCCGGCTGGTCTGGTACCGGTTTACTGCGTCAGATCTGGACGGGAGCCGCTGATGGGGATCGTCGAAGCCATATTGCTGAGCGTCATCACTGCCGCGACACCGCTCGTCCTTGCCGCTCTCGGTGAACTGGTGACGGAACGTTCCGGCGTGCTCAACCTCGGTGTCGAGGGCATGATGGTCATGGGCGCCGTCTGCGCCTTTGCCGCGACCCAGGTCACCGGGTCGCCCTATCTCGGGATTCTTGCCGGGATCGTCTGTGGTGCCGTGTTCTCGCAGCTCTTTGCATTCCTGACGTTGACGCTGGTTGCCAACCAGGTGGCGACGGGCCTGGCGCTGACGCTGCTCGGCCTCGGTGTTTCCGGCATGCTCGGCGAGAGCTTTCTCGGCATGCAGGGCATCAAGCTGCAGCCGATCGCCATCCCGGTGCTGGCGGACATCCCGGTCATCGGGCCGCTCCTGTTCCGTCAGGACATCATCTTCTATCTGTCGATTGCGCTCGTCGCAGGCGTGCACTGGTTTCTGTTCAGAAGTCGCGCCGGCTTGAAGCTGCGCGCAGTCGGCGACAGTCACGCGTCTGCCCATGCCCTTGGCGTCAACGTTATCAGGACGCGCTATCTTGCGGTGATGTTCGGCGGCGCGTGCGCGGGTCTGGCAGGCGCGCAGCTATCGCTCGTCTACACCCCGCAATGGGTGGAGAACATGTCGGCCGGGCGCGGTTGGATCGCGCTTGCGCTGGTGGTCTTCTCGTCTTGGCGCCCGTGGAGGCTTATTGCCGGCGGTTATCTGTTTGGCGCCGTTTCCATCAGCCAGCTTCACGCGCAGGCCTTCGGCATCGGCATTCCCTCGCAGCTCCTGTCGTCGCTTCCCTATCTCGCGACGATTGTCGTCCTCATCCTCATTTCACATAACCGGCGCACGACCCTGATCAATACGCCGGCATCGCTTGGTAAGCCGTTTGTGCCAGATCGGTGACAATAACAATCCAGACGGACGTTTCTCAAACCGACAGAGGTCAAGAAAATGAAAAAACTACTGCTCGCTCTCGCAAGTACTGCTGCCGTGATCGGCTTTGCTTCGGCCGCTGCCGCCCAGGAAAAGGCCAAGGTCTGCTTCGTCTATGTCGGTTCCAAGACCGACGGCGGCTGGACCCAGGCACATGATATCGGCCGTCTGGAACTGGAAAAGGCGCTCGGTGACAAGATCGAAACGCAGTTCCTCGAAAGCGTTCCGGAAGGCCCGGATGCTGAGCGCGCAATCGAGCGCCTGGCTCGCTCCGGCTGCGGCCTGATCTACACGACGTCCTTCGGCTTCATGGACGCGACGATCAAGATCGCCCAGAAGTTTCCGGACGTGAAGTTCGAGCACGCGACCGGCTACAAGACCGCACCGAACGTGGCGACATACAACAGCCGGTTCTATGAAGGTCGCTACATCCAGGGCGTGATCGCTGCCAAGATGTCCGAGAAGGGTGTCGCCGGTTACATCGCCTCGTTCCCGATCCCCGAAGTGGTGATGGGCATCAATGCCTTCGTCATCGGCGCGCGCTCGGTCAACCCGGACTTCAAGATCAAGGTCGTATGGGCCAACACCTGGTTCGACCCGGGCAAGGAAGCCGATGCTGCCAAGGCGCTCGTCGACCAGGGCGTCGATATCCTGACCCAGCACACCGACACGACCGCGCCGATGCAGGTTGCCGCAGAGCGCGGCATCAAGGCCTTCGGTCAGGCATCCGACATGATCGCCGCCGGTCCGAAGACACAGCTGACCGCGATCGTCGACACCTGGGGTGCCTACTACATCAAGCGCACCCAGGCTTTCCTTGATGGCAAGTGGGAAACCACCTCGAGCTGGGACGGCCTGAAGGACGGCATCCTGACCATGGCGCCCTATACCAACATGCCTGACGACGTGAAGAAGCTGGCTGAGGATGCGGAAGCCAAGATCAAGGCCGGCGAGCTGAAGCCGTTCACCGGTCCGCTGAAGAAGCAGGATGGCAGCGAATGGTTGGCTGCCGGCGCATCGTCGGATGACGGCACGCTGCTTGGCATGAACTTCTACGTCGAAGGCGTCGACGACCAGCTGCCGAAGTAAGTACGGCGGAAGAACGCAGCAAATGTGCAAACCCCGCCGCGATGGCGGGGTTTGTCGTTCCTGAGACGCCAGGCCGCGATTTGGCGCCGCCGTGGTGCGGCGTCACTCAATCAGCCGAGATTGATGCAATCAATGGTCGTGCGGGGCCGGTTTCAGCCATAGTGCAGCCTCGCTGCATTTCGTGTAATGCTTGAGGAATCGGTTGGCCATATCCGGGCGCCGCTCGTCCTGTTCGTGGGGATGAGTGGATCGGCGGGTATGGCATGTTGAGGCGCCGCATTTGGCGCTGTCAGGCAAGGGAGTGCCTGGAGGAGGTGGGTTGAACAGGAGCTTGCTGGAGACTGTCCTTTCCGGGACGCGGAAGCGCACCAGTCATGCGCATGTGGTCGACCAGCTTGGCAAGGCGATCGTTTCAGGCGAGTTCCCGATTGGGTCGATCCTGCCCGGCGATCCGGAGCTTGCAGCGCGTTTCAAGGTGTCGCGCACGGTTCTTCGCGAAGCGATGAAGACGCTTGCTGCCAAGGGGCTGGTGGTTCCACGGGCCCGCATCGGCACGCGCGTCACGCCCAGGAACGATTGGAACCTCTTCGACAACGACATCCTGACCTGGCATTTCGAATGTGGTGTGGACGAGGAGTTCCTCTACCACCTGAGCGAAGTGCGTCTCGCCTTCGAGCCGCACGCCGCGGCCCTTGCTGCGCGGAACGCTTCTGAGGCCGAGATCAGCCGCATGATGCGCCTCGCGGTCGCGATGGGCGAGGCTGGCCATACCGCCGAGAGCCTCGCCTATGCCGATCTGAAATTCCATCTGGCGATTGCGGAAGCCTCAGGCAATCCCTTCATGCGGACGGTCGGGGGCCTGATCGAGGCTGCCTTGGTCGGCATTTTCAAGCTGAGTTCACCCGTCGAAGAAAAGGGCGGCGTCGACGAGGTCGCGCGCAATCACATCCGGATCGTCGAGGAAATCGGCAGGCGCGACGAAGCGGGCGCGCGCGCCGCGATGGAAAATGTCATCAAGATCGGGCGTGAGCGCGTGCGCGGTGCACTCAGCTCGGGCGAACGCTGAGCCACTTTCGTTGATTTTCCCGAATTTCGGTCTGCTCCTGCCTCGCGAAATACGAGTAACGCGCATTTGGTGACACGGATTTCGAGACTCGCGCTTGCTCGGATCGCCCGCTGGCCTTATCTGGTGAACGGTCGCACTCGATTGGGCGACTTTTCGTCAACGGTGATTTGGAGACCATGTCCGAATTTTTTGTCATTTTCGTCCTGCTTTTGATCAACGCATTTTTTGCTCTCTCGGAAATGGCAATCGTCTCGGCAAGCAAGCCATTGCTTCGCCAGATGGCAAAACAGGGAAATCTCCGCGCCGAAGCGGCACTGAAGCTGGCGGAAGATCCCGGCAAATTTCTTTCCACCGTTCAGGTTGGCATCACGCTGGTCGGCACGCTCGCAGGCGCCTATGGCGGCGCGACGATTGCGGCCAAGTTCGCCCCCTTCTTCGACGGCGTCGCCTGGATCAACCCCTACGGTCATCCGGTGGCTGTAGCGATCGTGGTAACGCTCATCACCTTTCTCTCCGTCGTCATCGGCGAGTTGATCCCCAAGCAGTTGGCGTTGAAGAACTCCGAGGGCTTCGCGATGTTCGTGGCGCGACCGATGACGCTTCTGTCGCGTATCGTGGCGCCGGTCGTCTATCTCTTCGAAACCTCGGCAGCCCTGATGATGCGGCTGCTCGGCATCCGTCCCGATGATCCGGACCATGTCACGGAAGAGGAAGTGCACGCGATCATGGCGGAGGGCGTCGAGAGCGGCGCGATCGAAAAGTCGGAGCACGAGATGCTTCGTCGTATCATCCGTCTCGGCGACCGCAACGTGAAGTCGATCATGACGCATCGCACCGAAATGAGCTTCATCGACATCAACGACAGCCTGGAGACCATCGGCGAGAAGATCCGCCAGTATGGCCACTCCCGCTATCCCGTTGTCGACGGACCGAGTGGCGACGTTATTGGCGCGGTTCTGGCGAAAGAAATCCTGAATGCGCCGACGTCGGTTCCGCTCGACGTTCGCAAATATGTGCGCGAGATTCATACCCTGCCGGAAACCGCGTCCTGCCTGAAGGCGCTCGATGCGTTCAAGTCGTCGAGCATCAACATGGCGATGATCGTCGACGAGTACGGTAGCACCGAAGGCATCATCACCATCGCCGATATTCTGGAGGCGATCGTCGGCGTGCTGCCGTCGAACTACGACGATCTCGAGCACGCATTGATCCGCCAGCGCGAGGATGGGACCTACCTCGTCGACGGACGCACGCCGATCGATGAGATCCATCTGACCATCGGTATCGATGGTATTGATGCAGACGGAAATTTTGAAACGATCGCGGGCTTTCTGGTTCAGCAGTTACGCAAGACGCCGGAAGAGGGCGATATCGCGATCGCGCATGGATACCGTTTCGAGGTCATCGACATGGATTCCCGCCGCATCGACAAGATCCTCGTCAGCCGTTGCGAGAACGCGGCTTCCTAAGGGGATTGGGGGCGACGCCGCTCGGGCGTCGCCTATCGGGCTTTGGCCAGCGCTGCCGTGGCAGCAACTGTCATCGTTCCGGAAAGCAGAGGGCCCTAGAAAAGCAAAAGGTCGGGCAATACCCGACCTTTCCCTCAAATCATCACGGCGCCTGCTAGTACATCCGTAGTCATTCGCCCTGAGCGATGATTGAATGATCGTGTTATTAAAGGGTTACCATGTCGGGCATATGACAAAGGAGCAGCAAGTCTTCTTTGTTTTGCTCGTCCGCTGGCAATGCCGGGTCCGGTGGACCAAAGAGCCCGATGCTTTCGCCGAAAGCTATCTAAGCCGGACGATTTGGCAGTGCGTGCCGGCGGGCGCCGCTTCAGCGTTCGGCGCGCGAACGATCAGACAATCTGACTGCGCAAACACCTTCATCATCGACGAGTCCTGTCGCGGGAACGGGTGGGCGACGAGCGAGCCGTCCGCATCGCTAGAAAGCCGTGCGCGCACATAGTCCTGGCGCTTGTCGTTTGCAAGCAACGGCAAGGCGAGGCGGGCCGACGTCAGCCGATCTCGATCCGGTAGTCTCGCCAGTTTGCGGACCAGCGGTTCAAGGAACAACAGAGCACAGACGAGGCTCGACACAGGATTGCCGGGCAGCCCGAGCACCGCCATGTCGGCGAGCTGTCCGACCATAAGAGGTTTTCCGGGCCGCATCGCGATTCGCCAGAAGTCGAGCGTCATGCCGCTCGCAAGCAATGTCGACTGCACGAGATCATGATCGCCGACCGAGGCGCCACCGAGCGTCACAAGCACGTCGGCGCCCGCCGCCCTCCCGCGTTCGACGGCCGTCGAAATCGCCTGGCTGTTGTCCGGGACGATACCGAGGTCGAGGATATCGGCGCCGTTGTCGCGGGCAATGGCAGCAACACCGAATGTGTTGGAGGCGATGATCTGGTCTTTGCCGGGTACGCTTCCGGGTGTCAGCAACTCATCGCCGGTGGCAAGAATCGCGACTGTTGGTTTCTTGAAAACCGGCAGGGTCGCGTGGTTCATACCGGCGGCGACCGTCAGGCGACCGGCATCCAGCACGTCGCCCGCGTGCAGCACCGTCTCGCCGGTCGCAAAATCCTGGCCGGACAGCCTGATGTGTCGCCCTTTGCCGGGCGCAAACGAGGTGCGGATGTTGCCATCGGCAAGCTGTTCGGTGTCTTCCTGGATAATGACGGTATCGGCGCCAGCAGGAAGCGGTGCTCCGGTGAAGATGCGGACAGCCTGCCCGGGCTCTACCTTGCCACTGAAGCCCCGCCCGGCAGCGGACTGGCCGATGACCGTAAGCTCGGCGCCGACGGCGTGGACATCCTCATGGCGAACCGCATAGCCATCCATCGCCGAATTGTCGAAGGCGGGATGGGTGACGCGCGCGGCTATATCTTGTGCCAGAACGCGGCCAAGGCCCTCATGCAGACCCACATGTTCGATTGCCTGCCGGAGCCTGGCGCTGCCGAGGATACTGTTGAGTGCGTCTTCAACGGAAAGCAGCGACATCGTCGGTCAGTCTCCCTGCCGCAGATAGTCGCCGGAGCGTCCGCCGGATTTGCTGACGAGCTGGATGCCGCCGATTTCCATTTCTCGATCCGCAGCCTTCGCCATGTCGTAGATCGTCAGGCAGGCGATGCTGACAGCTGTCAGCGCTTCCATCTCGACGCCGGTTTTGCCGGTCAGTTTGGCAAGTGCTTCGACCCGCAAGCCCGGCAACTCCGGGTCGGGTGTGATGTCGACCGACACCTTGCTCAGCATCAGCGGATGACAAAGCGGGATGAGGTTCGATGTCTGCTTAGCCGCCATGATGCCTGCGAGCCGTGCCGTGCCGATGACATCGCCCTTCTTAGCGTCGCCCTCCAGGATCAGCGCAAGCGTCTCCGGACGCATGCGCACATGGCCCTTAGCCGTGGCGATGCGGACGGTCTCGGACTTGTCGCCGACGTCGACCATGTTCGCTTCGCCGCTGTTGTCGAGATGCGTGAGTGTGGTCTTGCCCATCACTCGGCCGCCAGCACGCTTTCGGAGCCGGTCAGCAGGGCACGTGTTGCCGTCTCTACGTCGCTCTTGCGCATCAGGCTCTCGCCAACCAGGAAAGTGGTAATGCCGCTCTTTTCCAGGCGCTGGCAATCGTCATGGGTAAAGATCCCGCTCTCGCCGACGAGCAGCCGATCGGAGGGAACCATCGACGCCAGCTGTTCGGATACGGCGAGATCGACGTCGAATGTTCTCAGATTACGATTATTAATGCCGACCAGCGGCGAGGTCAGCTTGAGCGCCCGCTCCATCTCTTCTGCGTCGTGCACTTCGATCAGGACATCCATCCCGAGAGAAAAGGCCGAATCTTCCAGGCGCCGGGCATCGTCGTCGCTGAGCGATGCCATGATCAGCAGGATGCAATCTGCACCCCAGGCACGAGCCTCGAGCACCTGGTAGGTGTCGAACATGAAGTCCTTGCGCAAGGCGGGAAGCGCGCAGGCTGCACGGGCGGCTTCAAGAAACGCCGGCGCACCCTGAAAGCTCGGTCCATCCGTCAGTACCGACAGACAGGCTGCACCTCCGGCCTCGTAGGCCCTTGCCAGCGCTGGCGGATCGAAGTCGGGTCGAATCAGGCCTTTCGACGGGCTTGCCTTCTTTATCTCGGCGATCAGGCCGAAGCGGCCTTGCTGCTGGCGCGCGGCCAATGCCGCATGGAATCCGCGCGGAGCGGATTGGTCGGCGATACGAGCCTTCAGCTCATCGATTGACGTCTGCGATTTGGCCGCAGCGATTTCGTCGCGCTTGTAGGCTTCGATCTTGCGCAGGATATCGGTCATGGCGCGGTTCCTTGTCTCAAGCGGCTTTGTCTCAGGCAGCGTTGGAAACGCTGATCAGGCGCTGCAGCGCAGCCTTGGCACCACCGCTCAACAGCGATTGGCGGGCGAGCATCATGCCTTCATCAAGATCTGCAGCCTTGCCGGCAATCATCAGCGATGCAGCCGCGTTGGCAAGCGAAATGTCCCTGTAGGCGTTTTCCGCACCGTCGAGAACGGCCTGGAGCGCGACGGCATTATGCGCGCCATCACCGCCCTTCAAGGCGTCGAGAGACACTGTTGGCAGGCCGAAGTCTGCCGGTGTCAGGTTGAAGGCGGTGATCTTGCCGTTCTCGAGAGCCGCGACCTGCGTCGTGCCGGTCGTGGTGATCTCGTCGAGACCTTCGCCATGCACGACCCAGACATTTTCGGAGCCGAGATCGCGCAAGACTTCCGCCAGCGGCCGAACCCATTGCGGCGCGTAGACGCCGACAAGTTGCCGCTTGACGCCGGCGGGATTGGAGAGCGGGCCAAGCAGGTTGAAGATCGTGCGGGTGCCGAGCTCCACCCGCGTCGGGCCGACATGGCGCATGGCGGAATGGTGCTGCTGGGCGAACATGAAGCCGACCCCGGCTTCGCTGATGCAGCGCGAAATCGCCTCGGGGCCGATGTCGAGCTTGACGCCGAGGCATGACAGCGCGTCTGCGGTGCCGGACTTGGAGCTCAGCGCACGGTTGCCGTGCTTTGCGACCGGTACACCCGCGCCCGCAACGATCAGCGAGGCGAGGGTCGAGATGTTGTAGGTGCCAGCCCCATCGCCGCCGGTGCCGACGATATCGACGGCATTGGCCGGAGCGTCGACCGGCAGCATGCGCGCGCGCATGGCCGCAACGGCGCCGACGATTTCGTCGACGGTTTCACCACGGACGCGGAGCGCCATCAGGAAGCCACCGATCTGCGACGGAGTGGCGGCACCGGACATGATGATCTCGAAAGCCGCTCGTGCGTCTTCGCGGTTGAGAGCCTCGCCGGCGGCGACTTTGGCGACGAACGGTTTCAGATCACTCATCGGTTGCTTTCCTTGCCGCTTATCTCTGTGCCAAAGCCGTTTCGGCAAGCGTCTGATTGATCGAAACACCGTAGGCCGACTGCAGGGTCGATACCATCTGGTCGAGAATGTCGTCGCCGCTGGCACGGGCCATCGCCTGGATCTGGCGACTGTCGTCTTCCAGTGCATCCGTCGGGCCAGTGTTCTCGATCGACGTGACCCGCAGCAGGATCTGACCGTCACCACCGATACCAGCGGCATTGGCGACGTGGCCGTCCGGACCGCTGAAGGCGGCTACGACTGCTGCCGGGCTCAGCGCTGCATCCGACGTCGACCGGGTCAATCCCGCCTTCGTTTCGACGGCAAGACCAAGCTCGGTTGCGATATCGGCGAGCGTCGCGCCCTTTTCGATGCGCTGCTTCAGCTCGGTTGCCTTGGTTGCGAGAGCCGTGCGCTGCTGTTCTGCGGTCCAGTCTGCGGCGACTTCGTCACGTGCTTCGTCGAGCGTGCGGTCGCGAGCCGGAACCACTTCGTCGAGGTCGAACCAGACGTAGCCGTCGCGACCGATGTTGACCGGCAAGGTTTCTCCACCCACTTCAGCCTTGAAGGCCTCCTGCAGCAGAGCGTTCGGCTCCGGCAGGCCGGCGACTTCGTCGCCATTCATGTCCTTGCCGGTCGCGTCGATCCCGTCGACGGTCGCGACCTTCAGCTTGAGCAGCTCGGCGACGTCCTTGAGCGAAGCGCCAGTAGCGCGCTCGTCCTCGATCTTGTCGTGAAGGCCGATGATCTCGTTTTGCGCGTTGGAGAGGGCAATCTCCTTGCGAAGCTCTTCCTTGACCTCGTCGAAGCTGCGAACCGTTTCCGGGCGGATGTTCGTCACGCGCAGGATCACCGGTCCGAAGGCGCCATCGATGACGGGCGACGTGCCACCATCGGCAGCAACGGCAAAGGCGGCTTCACCGATCTTTGCATCCGGAACGCTAGCGGCGGTGAAATCGCCGAGCAGAACGTCGGCGGACGTCTTGCCTTCGCCTTTCACGAGGTCGTCATAGGAGGTGCCGGCTGCCAGCTTGGCTGCAGCGGCGTCCGCTGCCTCACGCGACGGGAAGGCGAGCTGTTCGATCGTGCGCGTCGCGGCAGTGCGGAAGTTGTCCTTGCGCTTGTCGTAGTCCGCGCGAACGTCCGCGTCGACCACTGTCGTCGCGTCGGCGAGATCCTCGGGCGCAAGCTTCAGATAGGTGATCTTGCGGTATTCCGGTGCGCGGTAGTTCGCCTTGCGGCTGTCGTACCAGGGGGCGAGAACGTCGTCGCCCGGCGCCTTCACCGGATCGATGTTGGCGTTCGACAGCAGGACGTAGTCGATCGAGCGCTTTTCGTGCCGATAAGAACCGATCGCGTCGCTGAGCACCTTTGGCGCAACATAACCATCGGACAGGGCGTCGACGATCTGCGAGCGCACGGCGACCTGGCTCCGGTTGTTGATGTAGTCCTGTTCGCGAAGGCCGGCATTGCGCAGCACGCTCGAGAACGTCAGGCGATCGAACTGGCCGTTGACGCTGTGGAAGGCCGGGTCTTCCGCGATGAGCTTGGCCAGCCGGTCTTCCGAAAGGCCGAGGTTCATGTCGCCGGCGAGTTGATCGAGGGCCGCACCCGCGACGAGCTGGGAATAGACCTGCTGCTCGATGCCGAATGCCTTTGCCTGCTGCGGCGTCAGGCGGGTGCCGAGCTGGCGCGAAACGAGCGCGAGCTGGCGCTCATAGGCGAGCCGGAAGTCCGGAGCCTTGACCTTGACGTCACCGACGACGACCACGGCATCCGACTGGTTCGCGATCATCGATGTCGATGCGCCCCACACCATGAATGACAGCACGAGAATGACGAGCAGGCCTTTGACGACCCAGGTCTGGGCGGCTTTTCTCAGGAATTCGAGCATGGGGGCAGAAACCTCGTTGCAGTGCGGTGGCTGTTGGCCAAACGAGTTCGTTCCTTAAAACAAACGCAACAGGAAATGAAGGGCGCAATGCCGCAAATTGCGCGCCAGCCGAAGATCGTGGGCAATCATATGATTCGCAGGGACTTCGGACCGTTGGCAACGTTGAGAACCGGGAGAGCGGCCTTTCGCGTCGATCGCCATCGGCGGTAAGACGTTGCTGACAAAATTGATGTCGGATTTATTAGCCGGCAACAGAAAATTACCTGTCAGAGTGGGGAATTCGTCGTCGCCCGATTGAGGTCGAAAACACCTAGGAACTATGGTTGTGTGCATCGAGCGGGCGATTCATGCGAGCCCGGCGGAAAGACATGCCATGCAATCTACAATCGTGATGGTGAATCTGTTCGGAGCGGTGGCGCTGCTGCTGTTCGGCCTTTCCCTGGTCAAGGAAGGGGTCACCCGCGCCTTCGGGGCGAAGCTGCGAGCTGGCCTTGCCCAGGGGACGAGCGGGCCGACGCGATCGTTCCTGACGGGTCTCGTTGCCACGATTGCCCTGCAAAGTTCGACCGCGACGGCACTGATGACCGCGTCTTTCGTGGAAAAAGGGCTCATTCGCTCGCGCATGGCGCAGATTGTTTTGCTCGGCGCCAATGTCGGCACGGCAGTCACCGCCTGGATCGTCGCCACCGGCATCGAATGGCTGTCGCCGATGATTATTCTGGTGGGCGTCGTGCTGCATCGCGTCAGCCGCTCGAACGCCCGGCAGGGTCTTGGTGCAGCGTTTGTCGGGATCGGCCTGATGTTGCTGTCGCTGCATTTGCTTGGCCTGGCGACCGAGCCCATGCGCGAATCTGAGGCGCTGGCCGCGTTTCTCGGCATGCTCGACAGCGCCTGGCCAGTGGCCTTGATCATATCCGCGGGTCTTGCTTTCGCCTCTTCCTCCAGCCTTGCGGTGGTGATGCTGGTGCTTTCCCTCTCCACTGCCGGCATTCTCTCCGTTGGGCTGACGGTTGCGCTGGTGCTGGGCGCCAATCTTGGTGGGGCAATCCCGCCTGTCATGGCGACGTTGTCTTCGGCGCCGCCGGCGCGACGCGTCACGCTCGGCAATCTCGTGGTTCGCGCCATCGGATGTCTGATCGCGCTGCCTTTGACCGGTGTCAGTGTCGAATTCCTGCAGAGCCTGCCTTTGCCGAAGCAGAACCTGCCGGTGGACGTCCACCTGGCATTCAATCTTGCCGTGGCGATTCTTGCCTGGCCGTTTGCCGGCCTGCTGTCGCGGCTGATGATCCGCTTCATCCCCGATAACGAGACGGACGAAACCGGTCCGCGCTACCTCGACGAGAACGTCCTGCATACGCCGGTCATGGCTCTTTCGGGCGCGACCCGCGAGGTGCTGCGGGTCGGCGACCTGATCGAGATGATGTTGATCCGCGCCCAGACCGCCTTCAACAACAACGATCTGTCGGAGATCCGCGATATCGGCAAGTTCGAGAAGCAGGTCGATCTGCTGCAGCAGGAAGTGAAGATTTTCCTGTCGCGCCTCGGGCGCGATGGCCTGAGCCCGGAAGATGGCCGCCGCTCGATCGTGATCATCGACTACGCCATCAACCTCGAGCACATGGGCGACATCATCGAGAAGGGGCTCTGCGAGCAGATCGGCAAGAAGGTCAACAATGGCCTGAAATTCTCCGAGGACGGCTATCAGGAACTGAAAAGCCTCTTCAACCTGACAATCGACAATCTGCGGGTTGCCCAGACCATTTTCGTCACCCGCAACGCAGATCTCGCCCGGCAATTGATCGAGGTAAAGGTCAATGTCCGCCACATGGAGAAACGGTCGGCCGAACGGCATATCGAGCGCCTGCGGGATGGACTGCTGGAAAGCCTGCAGACCAGCTCGCTTCACCTCGACATGCTGCGTGATTTGAAGCGCATCAACGCCCATATCGCCTCGGTTGCCTATCCGATCCTGGAGGAAAGCGGACTTCTGACCGAGAGCCGACTGCGACCGCAGGCATGATCGTTAGGAACCGGCGGTATTTGCGCCGGTCCGCAAGCCGTTGCGGACGAATGCGTCGTAGCAAGGCGTCAGCGTAATGCGTGTGTGGCCCGCCTCGAGGCTCGGCAGGTAGAGCGCCAGCAGTTTCCTGTTGACGTTCGTCGGCGGGCAGGTCGGGACGAGCGCGATGGCGACAGCAGCGACCGCCGCGCGTACGTCGGCGTTCGGCGGAGGGATTGCCCGGAACGGGTCTGCGCCGATGGCGACGCGTTTCGGCGCGTGGCGTTCCATCAGCCAGGGAAACGGATTGGCGAAATCGATATTGAAGATCGTGTCAAAGCGGACGCCATTGGTGGTCTCGTAGGCGCGCAGTGCATCCACGGCATCGTCGACATTCGTCAGCCAGGCCGTCTGAAAGTCGAAATCGCTGTAGAACAGGAACGAGGGCAGTTCGCCCGCGTCGGCGAGCGTATCGAAGGTGCCGCGCTGAGTGATGTAGGCATCGCGCATGCGCTGGGCTCGTAGCACCAGAATTGGGCGGACATTGACGGCCCCCATGGTCTTCAGATTGCGGCTCTCGATCCGGATATTGTTGACGGCGCCGATCCAGGCACGTGCGCTCTTCTGGGCGACGACAGTCATCGGCGGAAGCGCCGCCGCGAAGGCAAGCAGCGAAACCGCGATCGTCAGCCGCATGGATTTGCCCTTTGCGGCGTAATCGAGGATGATCTTGAGAAGCAGCGGATAGAGGAAGATGAAGGCCTGGCTGCCGGTATTCTGGCTTTCGAACAGGATACCGGCCACGACGAAAGCGATGAGCCAGACGAAGTTCTGGTCGAAGATCGTTCCGATGGCCGCAACCGAAGGTCGACGGCAGATGGCCCGCAATGACGCGGAGAAAGCTGATAGGTTGGCAAAAAAGAGAGTCAGGCAGAGAATACCCGCAGGCAGGAGCAGACCCGCGTTCAGCGACGCCGCCTGAAAGAGGCGCGGCAGCAGGCTGCCGTCATTGACGTCGAGCAGCGCCAGAATGTCGGCGACGTAGGCAGATACCGCGCCGAGCGAAAGTTCGATAACGGCGAGGACGCTGAAGAAGATCAGAGCCGAGATGAGGGTGGAGCGCAGGTTGAACCGTCCGCTAGCGAATGCCATGAGGCACAGGATGACACCCGCAACTGCGCCGGTGATCTTCACGAAGAAGAGCGCAATCATGGCTCCCGCGGCAACAGTTGCCAAAATACGCGGATTACGGACGTAGATGAGTGCCGCGGCGAGCACGTAAAGCAGTTGGCAGACCTGGCGGTTGTAGATGCCGAAGCCGTCGGATCCCGGATAGGGATAGAAGTCGCCGGTGTTGAATGGCAGCGCGGAAAAGACAAGGAACGGCAGCAGGATGGCGTAGGCCAGCGCGCGCGAACGCTTCTGTATGTCGAGCATCACCAGGCCGATCAATGGGCCGGTGACGATAAGAAGGCACCAACTGGCCAGCAGCAAGGGATGGCCGCTGGGGAAAACCGACTGCAAGGCTGCAAAGAGGTAGTACCCAAGTGCGCCGACCGGTGCGAAGAAGTCGACCGACGGGATCTGTCCGTCGCCAAGGCGGTTGGCGGCGTCGAGATAGAGATAATGATCCCAGAACATCGGTCCTATCGGCTGCGGGATCGTGACGGTGAGAAGCAGCGACAGAAGGACGAGGGCCAGAGCGAGTGCCGCAAGCGGCGAGCGGATGGCAGCCCGAGCAATGCTGTCCGGCTTTGCCGCTGCGTCGACATCGGTGCTGGCATGCATTGCTGCTTCTCTCCCCGGGGGAGCGATGCACGCGCATGGGTTGTCGAGGCAGGCTCCGCTTCTCCTTATGCCATCATCGGGTTTTAAGCGGGTTAACGTGACGTGATTGTGCGAATTATGCTTCCCGCAATATGTTGCTGATAGGAAAGGGCCGAATCGGGCAGCCGGGTATCGGCCCTCAAGAAAAAGACCAAGGAGAGCATTGGATGGAACGGAGTTGCCTGGCGATTGTTCTTGCTGCGGGTGAAAGCACGCGGATGAAATCGTCGATGTCGAAGGTGCTGCATCCGGTGGCCGGCCGGCCGATGATCGCCCATGTGGTGGCCGCGCTCTCGAGTGCGTCGATCTCCGACGTCGCTCTCGTCGTCGGGCGAGACGCTGAAGCTGTTTCAAGTGTCGCCGGCATCGAGGGCGTATCGATCGCTTCGTTCCTGCAGAAGGAGCGTCTCGGCACGGGGCATGCGGTGCTTGCGGCACGTGAGGCGATATCAAAGGGTTTTGACGACATTCTGGTTGTCTTCGGCGATACGCCGCTGATCACGCCTGAACCGCTCAAGACGGCGCGCGACGGGCTGGCCGCCGGCAACGATGTGGTCGTCATCGGCTTTGAGGCCGCCGATCCCTCGGGCTATGGCCGACTGATCGTAGAAGACGGCGCCCTGATCGCGATCCGCGAGCACAAGGATGCAACCGAGGAAGAGCGCCGCATCACCTATTGCAATGGCGGCCTGATGGCGATCAACGGTCGCAAGGCGCTCGATCTGCTCGATCGTATCGGCAATGCCAACGTCAAGGGCGAGTACTACCTGACAGACCTGGTCGAGATCGTGCGGGCGATCGGTGGCCGCGCCATCGCCGTCGAGGCGCCCGAGGAAGAGCTGACCGGCTGCAACACCCGCGCGGAACTTGCTTACATCGAGCGGCTCTGGCAGCAGCGCCGCCGTCATGAATTGATGTTGTCCGGCGTGTCGATGATCGCGCCGGAGACCGTTTTCCTCGCCTGGGACACCGAATTGCAGCAGGACGTGCTGATCGAGCCGAATGTGGTGTTCGGCCCGGGCGTTCGCGTCGAGAGCGGCGCCATCATCCATGCATTCTCGCATGTCGAAGGTGCGACGGTGCGTGCCGGTGCGACCGTCGGGCCTTATGCGCGCCTGCGGCCCGGTGCCGATCTCGGCGAAAAATCGAAGGTCGGCAATTTCTGCGAGGTCAAGAAGGCGGAGATCGGTGCTGGCGCCAAGGTCAACCACCTGACCTATATCGGTGATGCCTTCGTCGGCGCCGGTTCGAACATCGGTGCCGGCACGATCACGTGCAATTATGATGGCGTGAACAAACACGAGACGCGCATCGGCGAGAATGCTTTCGTCGGCTCGAATTCCTCGCTGGTGGCGCCGGTGACGATCGGCGATGGAGCGCTGGTCGCCTCCGGCAGCGTCATCACCGAGGACGTGCCCGCCGATGCCGTCGCCTTCGGTCGCGCGCGCCAGGAGATCAAGCCGGGCAGGGCGCGTATCCTGCGCGAACGTTATCAGGCACAGAAGGCTGCAAAAAAGGCGGCCAAGGCAGCCGAATAGGTTCGCGTTAAATACTGAAACCGAAAGTGAAATCGGGGCGGATTGCCTCGTCCGGCAAATGCGTTACCAAGGCAACGCGCCGGGCGGGCCTTCCGCCCTGTCGATTGGGGCGTCGAAACGGCGCGGGACGAATTCGGAGACGACTATGTGCGGAATTGTTGGCATCGTTGGAAACCAGCCGGTCTCGGAGCGACTGGTCGATGCGTTGAAGCGCCTCGAATACCGCGGCTATGATTCGGCCGGCGTTGCGACGATCAATGCCGGTACGCTTGAGCGTCGCAGGGCGGAAGGCAAGTTGGTTAATCTGGAAGCCCGCCTGCGCGAGGAGCCGCTGGCCGGCATGATCGGCATCGCCCACACGCGCTGGGCGACGCACGGCGCGCCGACGGAGCGCAATGCCCATCCGCATTTCACCGACGGCGTTGCCGTGGTCCACAACGGCATCATCGAGAACTTCTCCGCGCTGAAGGACGAACTGATCGCCGACGGTGCGACGTTCGAGACCCAGACCGACACGGAAGTCGTCGCGCATCTCCTCGCAAAGTTCCGTCGCGACGGCCTCGGCCGGCGCGAGGCCATGCATGCGATGCTGAAGCGTGTCACCGGGGCATACGCCCTGGCGATACTGTTTCAGGACGATCCGTCGACGATCATGGCCGCCCGCAACGGACCGCCGCTGGCGATCGGCCACGGCAAGGGCGAGATGTTCCTGGGCTCCGACGCGATCGCGCTGTCGCCGTTTACCAACGAGATCACCTATCTGATCGACGGCGACTGGGCCGTGATCGGCGCCAACGGCGTCCATATCTTCGATCTTGCTGGCAATGCCGTCGATCGCCCGCGGCAGATCTCGATGGCGGCTGCGTATATGATCGACAAGGGCAACCACCGGCACTTCATGGAAAAGGAGATCTATGAGCAGCCGGAGGTGATCTCCCATGCGCTCGGCCACTATATCGATTTTGCCGAATACCGGGTGAAGGCAACGACGGCTTCGATCGATTTTGCCGGTGTGCCGAGTCTGGCGATCTCCGCCTGCGGCACCGCCTATCTCGCCGGTCTCGTCGGAAAATACTGGTTCGAGCGTTACGCCCGCCTGCCGGTCGAGATCGATGTCGCCTCCGAGTTCCGCTACCGCGAAATTCCGCTGTCGCCGCAATCGGCGGCACTGTTCATCTCGCAGTCCGGCGAAACCGCCGATACGCTGGCGTCGCTTCGATACTGCAAGGACCACGGTCTGACGATCGGCGCGGTCGTCAACACCCGCGAATCGACCATTGCGCGCGAATCCGATGCCGTGTTCCCGATCCTGGCCGGCCCCGAGATCGGCGTCGCCTCCACCAAGGCGTTTACCTGCCAGCTCGCGGTGCTTGCGGCCCTTTCGATTGGCGCTGGCCGCGCCCGTGGCACTGTCTCTGCCGATGAAGAACAGACGCTGGTTCGTCACCTGGCGGAAATGCCGCGTATCATGGGTCAGGTGCTGAACACGATCCAGCCGAAGATCGAGATGCTGTCGCGCGAACTCTCAAAGTGCCGTGACGTGCTTTACCTCGGCCGTGGCACCAGCTTCCCGCTGGCGATGGAAGGCGCGCTGAAGCTCAAGGAAATCTCCTACATCCACGCCGAAGGCTACGCCGCCGGTGAGCTGAAGCATGGCCCCATCGCGCTCATCGACGAAAACATGCCGGTCATCGTCATCGCCCCGCATGACCGCTTTTACGAGAAGACCGTGTCGAACATGCAGGAAGTGGCAGCCCGCGGCGGCCGGATCATCCTGATCACCGACGAAAAGGGGGCGGCCGCCTCGAAGCTCGAGACGATGGCGACGATCGTGCTGCCGAACGTCGACGAGATCATTGCGCCGATGATCTTTTCGCTGCCGATCCAGCTGCTTGCCTATCACACGGCCGTGTTCATGGGCACCGATGTCGACCAGCCCCGCAACCTCGCAAAGTCGGTGACGGTCGAATGATCACGATCCGGCTGGAAAGAGCGGGCGACGAACAGGCGATCCATGACGTGACGGCAGCCGCCTTCGAGGGGCATCCGCACAGCGACCAGAGCGAGCCCTTCATCATCGAACGCCTTCGGGATCTGGGCGCGTTAACGCTCTCGCTTGTGGCCGAAGATGAAGGCCATGTCATCGGCCATGTCGCCTTCTCGCCGGTGACGTTTACGCCGCCGGCAGCGGGTTGGTTCGGGCTTGGCCCCGTGGCCGTCTCGCCCGACCGTCAGGCAAAAGGGGTCGGCAGCCGGCTCATCCGCGAAGGGCTTGCAATGCTTGCCGCTGACGCGGCCTCGGGTTGTGTTGTTGTGGGCGATCCCGACTATTACCAAAAGTTCAGATTCCGAAACGAATCTTCACTTGTATTCCCTGGTTGTGCGCCGCAATATTTCATGGCGCTGGCCTTCTCCGGCGCGGTGCCGACAGGGACGGTTGCCTATCATCCGGCTTTCGGCACGGAGTGAGGTTTAAACGGAAGAGGCATGAGCGAAAATTCGAAGAGCGGCTATATTGCGACCCGGTTGCGGAACTATTTCCTGACGGGGCTGATCATCTGCGCGCCGCTGGCCATCACCGTCTGGTTGGTGCGGACCTTCATCGAGTGGGCCGATGGATGGGTGAAGCCCTATCTGCCGAATTTTTATAATCCGGATACCTATTCGCCTGTAGCCATTCCCGGCTTCGGGCTTTTGGTCGCGCTCATCGTCATCACGTTGGTCGGGTTCCTCACCGCCAACCTGGTCGGGCGGTCGATCGTCGCCTTCGGCGAATCTCTCGTCAGCCGGACTCCGCTCGTTCGCACCATCTACAAATCGCTGAAACAGATCTTCCAGACGGTGCTGCAGGAGCAGTCGTCCTCGTTCAAGAAGGCAGGCTTGATCGAGTATCCGAGCCCCGGCCTCTGGTCGCTGGTCTTCATCGCCACGGATGTCAAAGGCGAGGTCGCCGCCAAATTCTCCGAGCGTGGCATGGATATGGTGACCGTCTTCCTGCCACCGACACCAATCCCGACCGCTGGTTTCCTTTTGTTCGTACCCCGCGACAAGATCATCCCGCTTGAAATGAGCGCCGAGGATGCGGCCAAGCTCTTGATTTCCGGGGGGCTCGTCGCACCGGACTACGCGCCGCTCGCCAACGCTCCACCGCGCAAGATCGCCCAGCAGAAGACCGCCTGAGGTATTTGTTTTCAGGCATTTCCTGACTGAAAACCGCTTCCCACTTTTCCTGGAAATGCTCTAGCCGGCGCGCAGGAAGCGGATCGCTTCGTCGCGGCGGTGCAGATAGAGTAGGGTTCTCAGCGCCTCGCCGCGCGGCGATGTGAGGTCAGGGTCCCGCTCGATCATATAGGCCGCGTCCGTGCGGGCGATTTCGAGCAGATCGCCATGCGCTTCGAGGCTGGCGATACGAAAGCCAGGGGTGCCTGATTGGCGCGTTCCCAGCAACTCGCCTTCGCCGCGCAGTTTCAGGTCTTCCTCTGCGATCAGAAATCCGTCTTCGCTGTCGCGCAGGATCGAGAGCCGCGCGCGGCCGGTTTCACCGAGCGGGCTCTTGTAGAGCAGGATGCAGGTCGATGCTTCGTCACCACGACCGACCCGGCCGCGCAACTGGTGCAATTGCGCCAGGCCGAAGCGTTCCGCGTGTTCGATCACCATGATCGTGGCATCCGGCACGTCAACGCCGACTTCGACGACGGTGGTGGCGACGAGTAGTCGGATTTCACCGTTCTTGAAGGCAAGCATGACGGCGTCTTTTTCCGCACCGTTCATCCGGCCATGCACAAGGCCAACATCCCGACCGAAGCGCTTGGAGAGACCCTGATAACGTTCATCCGCCGACATGACGTCGATCGCTTCGGATTCTTCCACGAGCGGGCAGATCCAATAGGCTTTCTTGCCCTCCTTGAGCGCTGACGCGAGGCGGTCGACGATCTCGTCCGTCCGCTCGGTCGGAATGGTAACCGTCTGGATGGGTTTTCGCCCAGCCGGTTTTTCCGTCAGCTTGGAAACATCCATGTCGCCAAAGGCGGCGAGCACCAGAGTGCGGGGGATCGGCGTGGCTGTCATCACGAGCATATGTGGAGAAATGCCCTTGGCGGTCAGGCGCAGACGCTGGTGGACGCCGAAGCGATGCTGTTCGTCGACGACTGCCAGCGTCAGCCTGTCGTAATTGACGGTATCCTGGAACAGGGAGTGTGTGCCGACCACGATCCGCGTCTCGCCGGAGGCAATGCGCTCCAGGATCGCATCGCGTTCTTTGCCCTTGGTGCGCCCGGTCAGAACGTCCATGGCTATGCCTGCGGGAGCAGCCATCTTCGACAGCGTTGCAAAATGCTGCCGAGCGAGGATTTCGGTCGGGGCCATCAACACCGCCTGGCCGCCCGATTCGACCGCCGCCAGCATCGCCATCAGCGCAACCATTGTCTTGCCGGAGCCGACGTCGCCCTGCAGCAATCGCAACATCCGGTCGCTTCCGGCCATGTCCTTGAGGATGTCGGCAATCGCCGTGGACTGGCTCGCCGTGAGCGAGAAGGGCAGTGCGGCGGTGACAGGCCCGGAGAGCTTGCCCGTCGCATGCACGGGCGTACCCGCAACCTTGCGAAGGCGCTGGCGAACAAGGGCAAGGGAGAGTTGACCGGCCAGGAACTCATCATAGGCAAGACGGCGGCGCGCCGGCGCCTGCGGGTCGATGTCCGTGGCGTCGCGCGGCTCATGCAGGGCGCGGAAGCTGTCGGCTGCACTTTGAAAACCCTGCTTCGAAGCGAGTGTCTCGTCGATCCACTCGGGCATCTCTGGCACGCGGGCAACCGCCGCCTCGATCGATTTGCGCAGGATCCGGGCAGAGAGACCGGCCGTCAGGCCGTAGACGGGCTCGACGAGCGGCAGGTTGTCCGCCTCGCTTGCCTTGACCATATAGTCGGGGTGGACCATCGACGGCCGGCCATTGAACCAGTCGACCTTGCCGCTGACGATGACAGTTTCATCGACCGGCAGTGATTTTTCCAGCCAGTTGCCTTTGACGCGGAAGAAGGTGAGCGCCAGTTCACCGGTGTCGTCATGCAGGAAGATGCGGTAGGGCAGGTTCTGCTTGCCCGGTGGTGGCGGTTGATGGCGATCGACCCGGCCGGTGATCGTGACGACGACACCTTGCGGTGCATTCGCAATCCCCGGCTGCTGCCTTCGATCGATCAGCGAATGCGGCGCATGGAAAACCAGATCGACGACGCGGCAGTCTTCGATGCTTTCGCGGCCGAGAAGTCGGGCATACAGCTCGCCGATCTTCGGGCCGATGCCGGGCAAAGTATTGAGCGGTGAAAAGAGCGGGTCGAGCAGGGCAGGGCGCATGGCGATGAAATTGCGACGACAATTCGGGGTTTGGCAAGGCTGACAATCATCTATTCAGCGTTTATAGAGCGCAGTGACGACAAACCGTACCCCCGTGGACGGTAGGAAGGAATCCCCATGACTGGCATTTCACGCACCAGCGCCGATCTCGATCCGCGTCGCCGCCGGATCCTGTTTCGGGCTTGGCATCGCGGCATACGCGAAATGGACCTCATCCTGGGGCAGTTTGCAGAAGGCGAGCTTTCCGCCTTATCCGACATTGAACTGGACGAGCTGGAGATCATCATGGGCGAGGAAGACAACGATCTCGTCAAGTGGATCATCGGCGAAAAGCCGGTGCCTGAGCGCTACCAGACGCCGATGTTTACGCGCATCGCCGCCTATCGCCCCGATTTCGAGCGGCTCCCCGAAGAGATGAAGTAGATCGATGCTGGCTGGCCTTGACCCGAAGAAGATTGTCGCCGCGACCCGTGAAATCACGATTGGCCCGGTTCCATCCGGCGCCGAGGCGCTGGTGCTTGCTGACCTGGCCCGTGCCGGCACGCCGGTCGCCTACATTCTCTCGGACGGCCAGCGCATCGCCGATCTGGAGCAGGTTCTCGGCTTCGTCGCCCCCGATATTCCGGTCCTGACCCTGCCGGGCTGGGATTGCCTTCCCTATGACCGAGTGTCGCCGAGTGCCGATACGTCGGCGCGCAGGCTTGCGGCGCTGAGCGCCCTGATCGCCCACCGCAAGAAGCCGCATGCGGCGATCGTGCTGGTGACGGTCAATGCGGCCCTGCAGAAGATCTCGCCGCAGGGGGTGATCGAGAGCCTGGCGTTCTCCGCACGCCCCGGCAACCAGGTTCGCATGGATGATGTCGCGGCACGTCTGGAGCGCAACGGCTTCGAGCGCGTGGCGACCGTGCGCGAAGTCGGCGAATACGCCGTGCGCGGCGGCATCCTCGACGTCTTCGTTCCCGGCAGCGGCGATCCGCTCCGGCTTGACTTCTTCGGCGACACGCTCGAGACCATCCGCTCTTTCGATCCGGCCAGCCAGCGCACGACCGGCCAGGTTCGCTCGCTCGACCTCAATCCGATGAGCGAAGTGTCGCTGACGCCGGAAACGATCAGCCACTTCCGCACGCGATATCTGTCGCTCTTCGGTGCGACCACGCGAGATGATGCGCTCTACCAGGCCGTTTCCGAGGGGCGTCGCTATGCCGGCATGGAACATTGGCTGCCGCTCTTCTACGATCGCCTCGAGACCGTCTTCGACTATCTCGACGGTTTTCGCATCGTTACCGACCATCTGGCGCGGGAAGCCGCAGCCGAGCGTTCGAAACTCATTCTCGATTATTACGACGCACGCCACACGGCGGCATCGCCCGGCAAGTCGCTGGCCACACAGGGCACGCCCTATAAGCCCGTCCCGCCGGAGTTCCTGTATCTGAACGCAGAAGGATTTGCGGCGACGCTCACGCAACGCGGCGCCATCCGCCTCACGCCATTCAACGAGCAGGAAGGCGAGGCCCGACAGGTCGTCACCGTCGATGCGCGGCAAGGCGTGCGCTGGGCAAAGACGGCCGGCGAAGGCGAGGCGGAGAGCGATCGCGTCAACGTCTTCGATCAGGCGGTCAAATACATCGCCGAGAAGCGTTCCAAAGGCTTCAAGGTCGTCATATCGGGCTGGAGCGAGGGGTCTCTCGACCGCCTACTGCAGGTTCTCGTCGAACACGGTCTTGGCAACATTCGCCAGATCAAGGCGCTGGGCGACGTCAACGCGTTGAAGCCGGGCGAAGCCGCAGCGGCAGTTCTCAGCCTTGAAGCGGGTTTTGAAACGGGCGATCTTGTCGTTATCGGCGAGCAGGATATTCTTGGCGACCGTATGGTGCGCCGCTCCAAGCGTCGCAAGCGCGGTGCCGACTTCATTGCCGAGGTCGCGGGCCTTGATGAAGGCAGCTACGTCGTGCATGCCGAACACGGTATCGGCCGGTTCGTCGGACTGCGCACAATCGAGGCGGTCGGTGCGCCGCACGATTGCCTCGAACTCGTCTACGCCGACAACGCCAAGCTCTTTCTCCCGGTCGAGAACATCGAGCTCTTGTCGCGCTACGGTTCCGAGGGAACTGACGCGATCCTCGACAAGCTGGGCGGCGTCGCCTGGCAGGCCCGTAAGGCAAAACTGAAGAAGCGTCTGCTCGACATGGCGGGCGGCCTCATCCGCATCGCCGCCGAGCGCCACACCCGGCATGCACACGTGCTGGCGGCCCAGGATGGCGCCTATGACGAATTCGTCGCACGCTTCCCCTATGATGAAACCGAGGATCAGCTGAACTCGATCGACGCCGTGCGCGAAGATCTCGGCAGCGGCCGGCCGATGGACCGCCTTGTCTGCGGCGACGTCGGCTTCGGCAAGACGGAGGTCGCGCTGCGGGCAGCCTTCATTGCGGCAATGAACGGGGTTCAGGTCGCCGTCGTCGTGCCGACGACACTGCTTGCGCGGCAGCATTTCAAGACGTTCACCGAGCGTTTTCGTGGCCTGCCGATCCGCATTCAGCAGGCGTCGCGCCTTGTCGGCTCCAAGGAACTGGCGCTGACCAAGAAGGAAGTGGCTGATGGCAAGACCGACGTCGTGGTCGGCACCCATGCCCTGCTCGGAACGACGGTCAATTTCGCCAATCTCGGGCTGCTCATCATCGACGAGGAGCAGCATTTCGGCGTCAAGCACAAGGAACGGCTGAAGGAGCTGAAGTCGGATGTGCATGTGCTGACGCTGTCGGCGACACCGATCCCGCGCACGCTGCAACTGGCGTTGACCGGAGTGCGCGAACTGTCGCTGATCACGACGCCGCCCGTCGACCGCATGGCAGTGCGCACCTTCATTTCGCCGTTCGACGCTCTGGTGATCCGCGAGACCTTGATGCGGGAGCATTATCGCGGCGGCCAGAGCTTCTATGTCTGCCCACGCCTCAGCGACCTCTCGGAGATCCATGATTTCCTGAAATCCGATGTGCCGGAATTGAAGGTGGCCGTGGCCCATGGCCAGATGCCGGCGACGGAACTCGAAGACATCATGAACGCCTTCTATGAAGGGCAGTATGACGTGCTGCTGTCGACGACCATCGTCGAATCCGGTCTCGACGTGCCGACGGCCAATACCTTGATCGTCCATCGCGCCGACATGTTCGGCTTGGCACAGCTCTACCAGCTTCGCGGCCGTGTCGGCCGTTCAAAGGTGCGCGCCTTCGCGCTGTTCACGCTGCCGGTCAACAAGACGCTGACGGCAACGGCCGAGCGGCGGCTGAAGGTGCTGCAGTCGCTCGACACGCTCGGTGCCGGCTTCCAGCTGGCAAGTCATGACCTCGACATTCGTGGCGCCGGCAACCTGCTCGGCGAGGAACAGTCCGGCCACATCAAAGAAGTCGGCTTCGAACTCTATCAGCAGATGCTTGAGGAGGCGGTCGCCGAACTGAAGGGCGAGGAAGAAGTTCACGATACCGGCTGGTCGCCGCAAATCTCTGTTGGCACCCCGGTGATGATCCCGGAACATTATGTGCCGGATCTGCATCTGCGGCTCGGTCTCTACCGCCGCCTTGGCGAGCTGACGGACCTCAAGGAGATCGACGGTTTCGGCGCGGAGATGATCGACCGCTTCGGCCCGCTGCCTATCGAGGTGCAGCACCTGCTGAAGATCGTCTATATCAAGTCGCTCTGCCGGACGGCGAATGTCGAAAAGCTCGATGCCGGCCCGAAGGGTGTCGTCGTGCAGCTCCGCAACAAGGAGTTCCCGAACCCGGCAGCACTGGTCGGCTACATCGCCAAGCAGGGGACGCTGGCGAAGATCAGGCCGGATCACAGCATCTTCTTCCAGCGTGAACTGGTCACGCCGGAGAAGCGCCTCTCGGGCGCGGCGATGGTGATGACGCAGCTCGCAGGGTTGGCGAAACAGGTTTAATCGCCTTCGCGCCGCTGTTCCCTTGGCGGCGCGAGAGGACTTTCCATTGCTTTAGCTTTTCTGCGCTCCTTGAATCGCTTCCGATTTAAGGGAATCAAGCAGTGGCCTTCATCTGCGCGATTTCGCGAAGCGCGTTGCTGAGCACTTCGACCGATTGCGCACCCATGACGGCATATTGCCCGTCGAGGATGAAGCAGGGGACGCCGGTAACGCCCATCTCGCGCGCCATGCCGATCTCTTCTTTGACTGCATCCTTGTCGGCATCCGAGTTGAGGAGCGCTGCGATAACGGGCCGGTCGAGGCCAGCTTCGGTGGCGATGTCGAGCAGGACCGCCTGATCGCCGACATTGCGGCCTTCCTCGAAATTCGCCTTGAAGAGCAGGCTGACGACGGCCGATTGCGCCACTTCGCCATTGGTCGCCGCCCAGCGAATGAGCCGGTGCGCGTCGAGCGTATTGGGGCTGATCTTCACCGCATCGAAATCGAAGGCGATGCCATCGGCATTGCCGAGTGCGCTCAGCGTTTCATGCGCTCGATCGACCGCTGCCTGACCGCCGAGTTTGGCGGCAAGATGCTGCTTATGATCCACGCCATCAGGCGGAAGATCGGGATTGAGCTGGTAAGGACGCCACTGCACTGCGACCTGCAACTCCGAGCCGACATTGGCGATCGCCTGGTCGAGTCTCGCCTTGCCGAGATAGCACCACGGGCAGACGACGTCGGAGACGATATCTATGCTGACGGTTTGCATGATGTGGGGTGCCTTTCCTCTTGGATAAAGCTGCGAGATAAGCCGGTTCCATCAGGCTTTCAATGCGTTACCTACCGCATGTTTCCTTAAATCGCATTCGATTTATGGATGAGAACATGCAGCAATTCAAAGTGCTACGGCGACCTTTGCACGTCTGATAAGACGAGCGGCGGCGTAGAGGGAACCGACCCTTTTATTGGGCGTTCGCGTCCCACCAGGCGGGCAACTGGTAGCCATAGAGCGGCACGGTGGCCGGCCGGGCGATATGCTTGCGCCGTGCAACCCACTGGGCATCGAGATGGTAGAGCGGCACGAGGTAGGAATTGTTGACCAGCAACCTGTCATGGGCACGAACGGCGGCGGTGAAATCCTCGGTCGTTCTGGCCTGCAGGATGTTCTCGACCATCCGGTCGACGTCCTTGTCGGCAACGCCGGCAAAGTTGTCGCTTCCCTGGCGATCGCGCGACTGCGAGGTCCAGCGCCCGACCTGCTCAATGCCCGGCGAGAGCGTGGACGGGAAGGACTTGATGATGACGTCGTAGTCGAACGACTGGCTGCGTTGCTGATACTGCGAGTCGTCGACTGTGCGCACCGAGGCCTTGATGCCGAGCGGCGCCAGGAAGCGCTGGTAGGCAAGGGCGATCTTCTCCTGGCCGGCATTCTGGCTCATGATCTCGAACGCGAGCGGCGCGCCCTTGGCGTCGACCATCTTGCCGTCCTTGATCTGGTACCCGGCCTCGCGCAGCAGTGAAACGGCAACGCGCAGCACGTTGCGGTCGCGGCCGGAAGCATCCGTCACCGGCAGGCGGTAGGTGCCATCGAGGATTGCAGGGTTGATATGTTCGCGCGCATCGCCGATCAGCCCAAGTTCGCGGTCGTCAGCCGCAGCGCCGAGGAAGGAAAGCGCCGAGTTCTGCCAGTAACTCTGGGTGCGGGTGTAGGCGCTGTCGAACAGGTTCTTGTTGACCCACTCGAAGTCGAAGACGAGCGCCAGGCCTTGGCGGAGCTTGAGGTTGTCGAACATCGGCTTGCGGGTGTTGAAGACGATGCCGAGCATGCCCGAAGGCGTCTTCGGCGTGAACGTCTCCTTGACGACGTCGCCGGAGCGAACGGCCGGAAAATCGTAGCCTCGCGCCCATTTGGTGGCGCTACCCTCCGGGTAGATGTCGATTTCGCCCTTCTTGAAGGCTTCGAAGAGGGAATTTTCCTGCAGGAAATACTCGACGGAGATCTCGTCGTAGTTGTCGAAGCCGACCTTGGAAGGAAGGTTCTTTGCCCAGTAATCCGGGTTGCGGCGATAGACGATGCGTTCGCCCGGCTTTACCTCTGCAACGCGGTAGGGGCCCGAACCAAGCGGGGCTTTGAGTGTCGTCTGGTCGAAGCTTGCCACATCGGTTGCATGTTTCGGCAGGACCGGAGAAAGCCCAAGCAAGAGCGGCAGCTCGCGGTCGGCATCTTCAGTGAAGGTAAAGCGGACGCTGAGGTCGCCGACCTTCTCGAGTTTCGCCACCTTCGCCATGCGGTTGGCGAAGGGAATGCGGCCCTTGTCGCGCATCAGCTCAAAGGTGAAGATGACATCATCAGCCGTAACGGGCTGTCCGTCGGCCCAGCGCGCGCCCGGATTGATATTGAACTGAATGAACGTCCGGTCATCGTCCGATTCCACCGTCTGGGCGAGCAGGCCATACATCGTGAACGGCTCGTCGCGGGAGCGTTGCATCAGCGATTCGTAGACGAGATTGCCGTATTCCGGATCCCACATGCCGCGCGCCGTCGTGCGCATGCTCTTCAAAATGAAGGGATTGAGGCTGTCGAAGGTCCCGACCACACCGTAGGAAATCTTGCCGCCCTTCTTTACATCTGGGTTGACGTAGGGGAAGCTCTTGAAGTCCGCGGGCAGGGCAGGCTCGCCGTGCATTGAAATGGCGTGCACGGGAGCGGCCGTCGCGGCGCCACCGAATGCGGTTGCGGCCAACAGGATGGCCAGACCGGATAGAATTGTGCGCAACGTTATCTCCAGTGAAGTGGCATTTGGCCGATTCCCGGCACGTTACCAATGCCGATCGACAATTCCAACCGACGCTATACCCAAATTCCGGCGCGCAGGAGGTCAAAAAAAAGCAAGAAACACTGGATAAACCGTACAAGCCAATGTAACAGGTGTTTCCGGAAACGGGGTCATGCATTTGCCTTATTTGGCCAACAGGACAACGGCGGCTGACGATACTCACCTGCGGAACGAATTGTTCCGTTACCGGATTTCAGGAGACGGAATCACAATGATCTTCAAGTCGAACTTCACCAAACGTGCGGGACTGGCAACGCTGGCGCTTTCTGTAGCAGCTGCGGGCGTTCCGGGCGTTGCATCTGCCCAGCAGGCAGGTGGCAAGCCCCCGCAGGGTTGGTTCAAGGTTTGCACCAAGCAGGAAGACAACGATGTCTGCATCGTTCAGAACCTGCTGACGGCAAACAACGGCCAGCTCGTTACCGCAGTTGGCCTCATCACCGTAACCGGTAAGGTTAACCGCAAGGTTCTGCAGATCTCGGTGCCCTCCGCACGACTGATCCCGACTGGCGTCCAGATGCAGATCGATGGCGGCAAGCCGGTGAAGCTCGACTACGCCATCTGCATGCCGGATAAGTGCGTGGCCGAAGCCCCGCTGTCCGACCAGCTGATCGCAAGCCTGAAGAAGGGCAACGAGGTGGTCTTCACCTCCGTCAACTTCCAGCGCGCACCGAACCCGATCAAGATGGGCCTTGAAGGCTTTACCGGCATTTTCGACGGCGAGCCGATCGAACAGTCGCAGCTCGAAGAGCGTCAGCGCCTGCTGCAGGAAGAAATGCAGAAGAAGGCCGAAGACGCGCGCAAGAAGCTTGAGGACGCCCAGAAGGCGGCCAAGCAGAACTAAGCGCTTCGGCACTTCCGCGAATAAAAGAAACGCCCGGACGATGTCCGGGCGTTTTTCATTTGAGCGAGTGCCGACAGCGCTGTGCTAGTGGCGGAACGTCACCTTCGGCTTGTAGTGCCCGATGTCGTCCTTTTCGAACAGGGCATCGACCTGAGCGTGCCGTATCGGCCGATCGCTTTCGTCGGAAACCAGGTTCTGCTCGGAGACATAGGCGACATACTCGCTGTCGTCGTTCTCGGCGAACAGGTGGTAGAAGGGTTGATCCTTGCTTGGGCGGATCTCCTGCGGAATGGCATTCCACCATTCCTCGGTGTTTGCGTATTCCGGGTCGACGTCGAAGACGACGCCGCGGAACGGGAAAACCCGATGGCGAACCACCTGTCCGATCTCGAATTTCGCGTTTCTCTGTTTCATGACGCAACACATCCTTTCAAGGGATTATCTGGGTTGCCAAACCCAAAACATCAATAGGGTGTCATGCACGGCTTCGTGTACGCCTTCCTGGCCTTCCTGTCGCTTGCGGCAGCGCGCTTCTAAAAAACAAGCCGGCGGGGTCCCTTGAACCCCGCCGGCTTGTTGCGTCGTTTCGGGCCGGGTGCGGGCATCCGCCGTCCCGCTCGTCGGTCTTAGGCCGAGTAGTACATGTCGTACTCGACCGGGTGCGGGGTCATGTCGTAACGCATGACTTCCTGCATCTTCAATTCGATGAAGGAATCGATCTGATCGTCGTCGAAGACGCCGCCGGCGGTCAGGTACTTGCGATCCTTGTCGAGGCTTTCAAGCGCTTCGCGCAGCGAGCCGCAGACGGTCGGGATCTTCTTCAGTTCCTTCGGCGGCAAATCATAGAGGTCCTTGTCCATGGCCTTGCCCGGATGCAGCTTGTTCTTAATGCCATCGAGGCCGGCCATCAGCATTGCTGCGAAGGCGAGGTAAGGGTTGGCCGTCGGGTCCGGGAAGCGGACTTCGACACGCTTGGCCTTCGGATTGGTGCCGAACGGAATGCGGCACGAAGCCGAGCGGTTGCGGGCGGAGTAGGCCAGCAGAACCGGTGCTTCGTAGCCCGGGACGAGACGCTTGTAGGAGTTCGTCGACGGGTTGGTGAAGGCGTTGAGCGACTTCGCATGCTTGATGATGCCGCCGATGAAGTAGAGGCAGCTCTCCGACAGGCCGGCATATTCGTCGCCCGCGAAGGTCGGCTTGCCATCCTTCCAGATCGACAGGTGCACGTGCATGCCCGAGCCGTTGTCGCCGAAGATCGGCTTCGGCATGAAGGTTGCGGTCTTGCCATAGGCATTGGCGACCTGGTGCACGACGTACTTGTAGATCTGCATCTTGTCGGCGTTGCGAACCAGCGCGTCGAACTTGACGCCGAGTTCATGCTGGGCAGCGGCCACCTCATGGTGATGCTTTTCGACGGTCACGCCCATTTCGGACAGAACCGTCAGCATTTCAGAGCGCATGTCCTGGCAGCTGTCGATCGGCGGCACCGGGAAATAGCCGCCCTTGACGCGCGGACGGTGGCCAAGGTTGCCGGTCTCATAGTCGGTGTCGTCGTTGGACGGCAGTTCCGAGGAGTCGAGCTTGAAGCCGGTGTTGTACGGATCGGCCTTGTACTTGACGTCGTCGAAAACGAAGAACTCGGCTTCCGGGCCGACAAAGACGGTGTCGCCGATACCGGAGGCCTTGAGGTAGGCTTCGGCCTTCTTCGCCGTGCCGCGCGGGTCGCGGTTGTAGGCTTCGCCCGAAACCGGATCGAGAATGTCGCAGATGATGACCATCGTCGACTGCGCGAAGAACGGGTCCATATGCGCTGTTTCCGGATCGGGCATCAGCACCATGTCGGACTCGTTGATCGCCTTCCATCCGCCAATCGAGGAGCCGTCGAACATGACGCCGTCGGCGAACATGTCTTCGTCGACACAGACGACGTCCATCGTTACGTGCTGCAGCTTGCCCTTGGGGTCGGTAAAGCGCAGGTCGACGAACTTAACGTCGTTGTCCTTGATTTGCTTCAGAATATCGCTTGCAGTCGTCATTTTCCGTAATTCCCTGTGTGAGATGACGAGATTTGAAAAGTGGCAGGGCCGAGCGGCCCTTGAGGATCAGATGGCGTCGAGGCCGGTTTCGCCGGTACGAATTCGGATGACTTCCTCGATGTTGGAAACGAAAATCTTTCCGTCGCCAATCCGGCCGGTTTGTGCAGCATTGCGGATGGCTTCGATGACGGCCTCCGCGTTTTCGTCCGCCAGCACCACTTCGACCTTTACCTTCGGCAGGAAGTCCACGACGTATTCGGCGCCGCGATACAGCTCCGTGTGACCCTTCTGTCGACCGAAGCCTTTTGCTTCCGTGACGGTAATGCCCTGCAGGCCGACTTCCTGAAGGGCTTCCTTCACTTCGTCGAGCTTGAAGGGTTTTATGATCGCTTCGATCTTTTTCATGAGAAAATGTCTCTCCGCTTCTCCCTTTAAAGCAGGATCATGCCCGCTCGGCGCTCAATATGCACGTTGCATGCCAGTTTTTCTGCAAAATGATTGCCGTGTGGCAAAATTTCTTGCCGGTGAAGGGCGGCGGCTGCATTCCATGCCTTTGCCATCCGAGGATCTGCCTATTTTTTGTAAGTTTTCCACCGAAGTCATGGAATTTTCGGAGGTGACCTGGTCGTAGAAATCATCGAAGCACGTTATTTGAGCAATAAATATGTGCAGATGCATCAATTGTGAGCAGATGGCATTTTGTGTGTGCCACTTGCCGTTGACCCACGCAGGGCGCTAAGTCTGGGGCATGCACTCTTCGCTTCGTGACATGTTGATTACGCCGGCCGAAATGGCGGCAATAGACCTGGCAGCCGCGCAATCGGGCATCGACAGCTTTCTGCTGATGCGAAGCGCCGGGTTGGCAGTGGCTGCGGCGACACTCAGGCTGTTTCCACAAGGGCAGCGGTATGTGGTGTTGTGCGGTCCCGGCAACAATGGTGGCGATGGTTATGTCGCGGCATCAGCGCTTGCTGAGAGCGGCGCGAACGTCGCCGTTTTCTCCTTCGGCAATCCGGCCGCCCTTTCCGGCGACGCTGCCCGTGCGCGGCAACTGTGGGATGGCACGATAGACCCGCTTGCTTCGCTGGTGCCGCATCGCGGAGATGTCATTGTCGATGCACTCTTCGGCGCGGGTCTCGCACGCGACCTGCCGGAGCAGATGGTGGATACGATCGAAAGGATCAACGCTCAGGGGTTGCCCATCGTTGCCGTCGACCTGCCGAGCGGCGTTGACGGTCGAACCGGGCAGATCCGGGGTGCTGCATTCGCCGCGAGCCACACGATCACCTTTATGGCGAGAAAGCCGGGTCATCTGCTGCTTCCCGGCCGTTCTTTGTGCGGCACGCTTGAGGTCTTCGATATCGGCATACCGGCCCGTATCGTGCAGGCGGGAGGCGGAGGCTTGCGCCTCAACACGCCGGCGCTCTGGTCGGATCAGGCGTCGAGGCTTGACGCGTCGACCCACAAATTCCGCCGCGGCCATCTGGTGGTCTTCTCGGGCGGGGCGCAGGCGACTGGTGCCGCGCGGCTGTCGGCAGCGGCCGGTCTTGCCGCCGGGGCGGGTCTGGTGACGGTGGCGTCACCGAAATCGGCTCTCGATATCAATGCAGCACAACTGACGGCAGTGATGCTGAGGGCGATAGATGATCGGCAGGAACTTGAGCATTGGTTGCAGGACACTAGGCTCGGCGCTTTTGTTCTTGGACCCGGGTTTGGCGTTGGCGACCGAGCGTGCGAGTTTGCGCTTGAGCTTTGCGACCGCGCGCTGGTTCTCGATGCGGACGGCATCACGTCGTTTCAGGAGCACAGGTCAGAATTGTTCGAGCGGCTGGCGGTAGCGACGGGCAGGGTGGTGATGACCCCGCATGAGGGCGAATTTGCCAGGCTCTTCCCCGAGATCGCTCACGACGAAAAGCTGTCGAAGATGGAAAAGGCTCAGGCGGCAGCACGGATCAGCCATGCCACCATCGTCTACAAGGGAGCCGATACGGTCATTGCCGGTGCGGACGGGACGGTGGCCGTTAATGCCAACGCTCCGCCGTCACTGGCAACGGCGGGATCCGGAGACGTTCTTGCAGGAATTATCGGCGCGCATCTGGCGCAGGGCATGCCGGCCTTCGAGGCGGCCGCTGCCGGCGTCTGGCGCCACGGTGCTGCCGGTACGCGCGCCGGACCGGGGTTGACGGCCGAAACCTTGGTAGCGTCGATCCCGCCGCTTGGCTGAAGCGTTCGGCGTTATCGAGGTGTAGAAACACCCTCGGCTCACTGCCGCGAGCCGAGGGCGTAGATGTTGGCATTAGCTGATTATTAGCCGCGCGTTCCCTTGGCGATCGGCTCCTGATAGGTGAAGCCCAGGTCCCAAGGGAAGTAGATCCAGGTGTCCTGGCTCACTTCGGTGACGAACGTGTCAACCATCGGCCGGCCCTTCGGCTTGGCGTAAACGGCGGCAAAATGCGCCTTCGGCAGCATGGCGCGAACTTCGGCTGCCGTCTTGCCGGTATCGGTCAGGTCGTCGATGATCAGCACGCCTTCGCCGCCATCCTTGGCAATCTCCGGCGCAATGCCTTTCAGCACCTTCATCTGCCCCTGCGTGTCGTAATCGTGATAGGAGGCGATACAGACGGTCTCGATCATCCGGATGTTGAGCTCGCGGCAGATGATGGCCGCCGGCACGAGGCCGCCGCGCGTGATGCAGACCATGGCGCGCCATTCCTGCCCCTGATCGGCCAGCCGCCAGGCGAGCGCGCGTGCGTCGCGGTGAAACTGATCCCAGGAAACGGGAAAGGCTTTATCGGGCAGGGACATTTCTGGGCTCCGGCTTGTCTGGACGAGGTAAAGGCGAAGCATCCGGCAGATCGGGCAGGCGCTGACGCTTCATCCTGATTTGCCGACATGCAATAGCGGCAATGACGGCCGATGTGCAAGGGCTTCGCATTTGCATATTTGCCGCCTGTTTTCCGACGGCCGTCAGGCTTTGGCGCGTGAGGCGGTAATCGCATCGATCATCGCTTGCACATCTGCGGCGGCCGCCGCCATAGTCTGGGGATCGCGCGCCCGCACAACGATATCGGTTGAGAAGGACTTGCCGTCGAACTTGGGGTAGGATCCGATGCTGGTCTGCGGGTGGTTCTTCTGCACTTCGGTCAGCGGCGTGCCGATGTCGCCCTCGCCATAGGGCGAGCGAACCGATTGCGAGAGCAAGGGTGTGCCTGTCTGCACTTCCGGCATGATCGCGTCGAGCATCGCCTGGAACACCTGCGGCACGCCGGCCATCACGTGAACATTGCCAATGGCAAAGCCCGGTGCGGTGGAGACCGGGTTGGGGATCAGCCGTGATCCCTCGGGCATGCGCGCCATGCGCTTGCGCGCGTCCGAAAATTCCATGCCGCGGCGTTCGTACATCGCGCCGAGCAGGGCCATCGCTCGTTCGTCATAGATGCAGTCCACTCCGAATGCCTTTGAGACCGCGTCGGCGGTGATGTCGTCATGGGTCGGGCCGATCCCACCTGAGGTAAAGATATAGTCGTAGCGGTCGCGAACGGCGTTGATGGCGTCGACGATCGCGGTTTCCTCGTCGGGAACGATGCGGACTTCGCGCAGATCGATCCCGACCATCGTCATCATCTCGGCGAGATGGCCGATGTTCTTGTCTTTGGTTCTGCCGGACAGCAGTTCGTCGCCGATGGCGACCATGGCGGCGGTGACGATCTTAGGGCTGCTCATTGGCGATCCTGCTTATATGAGGTGATTGTTCAGTAGTATTTCGTGATTGTTCGAGAATTGAGAACGCTCTGTTGACCGTGCGGCTGCTGGCAACCGGACGCTTTTTGATAAATCTTGCCGGCGACGGTGATCAAGCGGAATTGCCCGAATCCAAAGGAGCATTTATGGCCAAGGTACTCGTTCTCTACTATTCGGCATATGGGCATATCGAAACGATGGCCTACGCGGTTGCAGAAGGGGTAAAATCGGCGGGGGTCGAGGTTGTCGTCAAACGCGTTCCCGAGCTGGTGTCGGAAGAGGTCGCCAAGGCGTCTTACTACAAGATGGACCAGGCAGCGCCGGTCGCTACCGTCGACGAACTGCCCGAATACGATGCTATTATCTTCGGTTCAGGCACACGCTACGGCACCGTTGCCTCGCAGATGCGCAACTTCATCGACCAGACCGGGGCTCTCTGGGCCCAGGGCAAGCTGGTCGGCAAGGTCGGATCGGCCTTCACGTCTTCGGCAACGCAGCACGGCGGCCAGGAATCGACCATTCTCGGCTTCATTCCGACCCTGATGCACCACGGCATGGTCGTTGTCGGCCTTCCCTATGCCTTCCAGGGGCAGATGGGTCTTGAAGAGATCAAGGGCGGTTCGCCCTACGGCGCTTCGACCATTACCGGTGCCGACGGCGCGCGTCAGCCTTCGGCGGTCGAGCTCGAAGCCGCTCGCTATCAGGGTGCGCATGTCGCCAAGATTGCGGCGAAGCTTTCGGCCTAAGCCGCGGAAAAGACTTGAAAGATTGCAAGGAAAGCGGCCCCGCAAAGGGCCGCTTTTTCGTTTCGGCACGGCCTGTCACATTCTGATTCGCAAAAGTGGCCTATCGGCCCATTCCTGTGTTAATATCCGCCCCGTCGGCATGAGAATGCCATTGACGAGGAGGAACATTGGGCCGCGCGGTAACGGCTCGCGAAAGGCGGGATTGCCTTTCGCAGTGCAGGGAGAGAAGCATGGCGCGCATTACGTACTCCATCGTTCCCCATGACGGCGGTTGGGCCTACAAAGCAGCCGACGCCTTTTCGGAACCCTTTCCCAGCCGAGAAATGGCGCTGGCGGCCGCCAAGGCCGCAGCAGCTGAACAACAGGTCGGCGGCGACGACGAAGACATCAGTTTCCAGGACGAAAAAGGCAACTGGCATTTCGAGCATACCGATGGCGGCGATCGACCCGAGGCAACCGTCGAAGACGGTTGACAGACTTTTCGGACGATTTGAGCGGTCCGATCCAAACAAGCATCTGTGAGAGTTCCAAACAAGCATCTGTGAGAGTATTGCGTCCACTGCGTCGGCATTAGCGGAGGATTTTCAATGCAGCATTATAGCGTTCAGATCTTCACCTGGACCGCCCGCAACGGCGTGCAACAGGTAGGATCGGCAATTGAAGTCGATGCACTCAACCCGAAGGCGGCAGCTGTCTCGCTGCTTGGCCTGCGGTTGGAGGACAAGGGAGCCTGCACGAAACTGGCGGTCAGGGTGTGGCACGACGATACGCACATGGCCGAATGCGACTGCTTCTACTACCACTGAGCGGCAAATCGATCCCACGCAAAGTTTCAGAAACCGCTCGTTGAGCGGGCCGGTGATCTATTAGCCGGGACGACCTTCATGCGACCTTGAACTGGTGCGGGCGGCGGGGATCGAACCCGCACAGCCGAAGCCGAGAGATTTTAAGTCTCTTGCGTCTACCAGTTTCGCCACGCCCGCACTGATGTTTCCAGTACCTTGCGCACCGCGGTTTTGGAAGGCCTGACAACGGATTTTTCTTGGTTCGGTTCGTGTGGTTGTGCCGCGCGTATGTCTGGGCGATTGCGTCGCAAACAGTGTGGTTGATGGGACAAGTTGCACGGATTTTAGGGCAGGGCTTTGTCTGCCACGGCGAGCACACGCACTACGGTTAGCAAGCGGGGAACCTTGGCTTAGATCCGCAGGGTGATTAGTGACATACTGTCAGATGCCGTATTTCGACCGCGGTCGAGGTGGCCAAATCCGGGAATGGTTACGGCAAGCTTTAGGAGATGTGCGCCACGGGTGTGTTGCAGACCTACGGCTTCAAGTTAGAAGTTGGTGGCGATGCTGTGGCTGTACACCCGGCCCTGCTCGGCCCTCTTGGCTGCGAGGGGCACCACGACAATGAAGGCGACGAGAGCGAGAATGAAAGCCGGTCCGGGAAGCGCCACCACTGATTTCCTTGATTTATGATTGTCCCCATTATTGGGGATGTAGGCTTAATTGAAACTGAATGGCAGCGGTCGAAATGCTGTCGAGAAGCGGAAAACGGTGTCCTCGGAAGTCTTAAATGTCGCTGATCGTCCGGAAGGCGAAGCGATCCGACGTCCGTTCGGTCCGCGTGGCCAGGCTATAGGGTTCGAGCCATCCAGCAACCGCACTGCGCATCTCTGCATCCAAGCGATGATCTCAGCCGTCCTACGCAGGAAGGCGGGAAGGTGCCGGACCACAGTTCAGTAGCCAGGGCGTCAAACATGGCGTTGAAATTGACGACGGCAATAGTGAATCGAAGCATGCCGCCATCCTTTGTGCCGACAAGACAGTGCCATAGGTCGTCACTCTCCAAGTCCCGACGCTCCACTTGACCGCCGCGCTCTTCGCGGGAGGTCCAATGAGAAGAAAAAGTGGCGACCGATAGCGAGTGCCTGAGGCGTAGCCTGGAGCGGCCTAACGACTGCGGCCGTTTCGAGCGCTTTCACCAAATGTTCCTCCCTCAAATGGGTTAATCGGGGAAGGGTAGGCCGGGTTCGTACTGTGGATGTTCGCGCCTCGTTCGGCATGTTTTAGGCGTCGCTTGAGAGTGGGCGCGACCAATTCTCGACCTGTCAGCCTAGTCGGCGGAGTGCAGGGCGAAATCCTCGCAAAGGTCCATCAGCGAGCCATGGTATCCGTGAGCTCGTCGGGCGTTGCGACGATCACTGAATTCCCCAAAGCGCCATCTGCGTATTTGAACGCAAGTATGCTCATGATCGAGGCGACAATGACTGACAGGATGATCCGCATTCGTGCTTTCCGGGTTCGTTGCCTTTTCTGGCAACCCGCTCGGAGGCATGGTGTTCCAGTCTAAGGACGAACGATCTTCGCCCATCCTCTACTACGCTGCGAGGCGAAAGGTTATTCCTGGATGGGAATGCCCGCTTCTCGCGCGGCATCGATGAAGGCCTGGCGGGCGGCCTCTGCCGGTTGTTTGCCCTCGACCACGGCAGCACACATATCGAGCGCCAGCGTCAGCAACGCGCTGTCTTCGAGCGGCCAGTCCTCGATCATCGCCCAGGACGCTTCGGTCGTATTCGAAATGGTCGTGTATTTCTCCGGTCCCTCTAGGGCCAAGATTACGGGTTTTTCCCAATTTTCGGCCATGTCGCTCACCTCGATTTCGATTGGTGGCGGCACATAGCACAGATCTGGTCGATTCCACGAGCGGTGCGAGAGCTGTTTCGCCGTGACGTTGAGCGACAGGCACCACGTGGCAATTTCGGTTGCGCAACGGCGTGGCCGAATGTCGTGGGGAAGTCGAACCGTGACGCGCCTTCGAGAGGTTTACGTCTCCTGTTGCTTCGCTCGTGAAAGATAGAAAATTGCGCCGGCAATCAACGCAGCAAGGCCATAGGTGAAGAATGCCTGGAAGTAGGGTGCCCCTGACGAGAGGACGTAAACCGTCGGCGCGACGAAAAGCATGACCGCCAAGCCGATAAGGCGGGAGGCAAAGACGCCCATGACAGAGAATTTCCTTATCATCCACCCGATCAGCATGCTGGTGAATGCCATTGCTACGATCGCTCCAATTAGCTGCGCCATGCTGGTTCTCCGGCGATGTTCGTTCTGAATTCCGGTATCTTTCTCCGATTCTCAAAAAGATGATAGCGGTGGCAATCAACAATTATCGGTTGCATTGAGAGGCGGGGTTTGGGTGGATTACCATCCCTTACAGTTGGTCGAGATCACTCTGGCCGAGGCGGGAGCCCTAGTCGCGCAACGTTTGGAGCACATCCGACAGACCACCGAGATCGGCGATCTCACGAAAACGCGGATGGCGGTCCGGTTTGTCGTGATGCTCGAATGCCCAGGTCAGGGCATGCGGGACATAGATGCCCCAGCTACCGGCGTCGAGGGCAGGCACGATGTCGGACTTCAACGAGTTGCCGACCATGAGGCTTTTCGCCGGGCCGTCGCCGTGGCGTGTGAAGATGCGATCATATGTGGCGGCCGTTTTGTCGCTGACGATCTCGACGGCATTGAAATAGTCTCCCAGTCCCGAGGCGGCAAGCTTGCGCTCCTGGTCGAAGAGGTCGCCCTTGGTGATCATCACCAGCCGGAAGGTGCCGTGAAGCGCCTCGAGCGTTTCCTTGACATGCGGCAGCGGCTCGACCGGATGAACCAGCATCTCGCGCCCGGCCGCAAGGATTTCTGCAATCACCGATGACGGTACCCGTCCGTCTGTCACGTCGACAGCGGTCTCCACCATCGACAGCACGAAACCCTTGATGCCAAAGCCGTAGAGGCCGAGATTGCGCTTTTCAGCGGCAAGCAATCGTGCGGGCAGGTTTTCCGTGTCGGCGTGGTCCCTGAGCAGTTCGGCGAAGCGCGCCTCGGTCAGGCGATAGAACTGTTCGTTTTGCCAAAGCGTATCATCGGCATCGAAGCCGATCGTCGTAATCATGTCAGGCATTGTCTCACGGTCCGGCAATCTTGAACGGCTGATCGATCGTGGCCTTCTTGCCGCTGTTGATGTCGTTGAAATGGAAGCGCAGCACATAGTCGCCGGCCGGGGCCCCGGAAACATCGATCGTCAGGGTCGAATAGATCTCCTGGTTCTTGAGGTAACCGGTGAAGGTGAAGTCGCCGAATGCTTTCTGCCCGGCAAGGATATCGCCCTTGGGATTGAGGATGTCGAAATCAACGGTGAAATGCGTTTCCAACTTGCCCTTCGCTGCAGCCTCCTTCCAGGTGAGACCGACCGGTTCGACATAGGAGACGAGCGCTTCCCCGGTCTTGAAAACGGTCCCGTCCTTGGGCTCGTACATGGCATAGCCGGCCGGTTCCTTGGTGATGAAGACGGCCTTGCCGATGGAGAAGGGCAGTGTTTGCGAAAAATCACCGACCGCCTGCCGCATAAGCTCTCGCGCTTTGGCTGGGTCGCCGGAGGTCGCCAATTGTTCCGCCTTGGTGGCGGCATCGACGAGCGGCCCGGCTTTTGCTTCGACATTTATGCAGAGCATGCTTGCGGCGGTTAGCACCGCCAGCAGTGACCGATGTTTCGCCATGACGCTCCCCTTTGTCCTGTTGATCCGACTTTCGGCATTTGCCGCATCGAGTCAAGACGATAGGGCTGGCGGGGCGATGGTCAATGTTTCCAGAAGATTGGCGTCAGAATCACGAGCACCGTCAGTACTTCCAGGCGGCCGAGCAGCATCATCAGCGAAAGAAGGTAGAGCTCTGGATCCTGGAGCGTCGAAAAGTTGCCCGCCGGGCCAATGAGACTGCCGAGACCAGGCCCGACGTTGGAAAGGCAGGTAATCACCGCCGAAGTCGCGGTGATGAAATCGTAACCGAGCGCGCCCATGCCGAGGCTGCCCAGCACCCACAGCAGGATATAGGTGGTGAAGAACAGGAAAATGGCGCGCTGCGTATCGGCATCGACCGTGTTGTTGCCGTAGCGCACGGCATAGACCGCATTGGGATAGATCAGCTTGTTGAGGCCGGAGCCGATGGCGTTGAACAGCACGACGAACCGATAGGCCTTGATGCCGCCGGCGGTTGATCCGGAGCAGCCGCCCATGAAGGTCGCGATGAAGGCGACCATCACCACGAAGGGACCCCACAGGCTGTAGTCCTCGCTCGCATAGCCGCTGGTCGAGAGGATTGAGGTGATGTTGAAGAAGGAATGGGCAAGCGCCAGGTGAAATTCGACGCCATTGGCGAGGCGGTGATAGATCGCCACGGCGATCGAGAAGGCCGAGAGATACCCGAGGAAGACGATGATCTGCGGGTCGCGCAGCGCATCAAGGCGGCCGCGCACGACAAGCACGATCAGGATCGAGAACGGCAGGCTGCAGAGCGCCATGAAGAAGGTTGCCGTCCAAAGCAGCGGGATACTGCCGAAGTAGGCAAAGGATGCGTCATGCGTGGAAAAGCCGCCGGTCGCTACCGTCGACATCGCATGATTGATCGCGTCGAACCGGTTCATCCCCGTCATGTTGTACCCGATCGTACAGAGGACCGTGATCGAGACATAGATGAGAAGGAAGGCGCGGCTGAAGCTTGCCAGGCGGGCAAATGGCTTATCGCTGGTGTCGGAGGATTCCATCTTGAAGAACGACATGCCGCCGACCCTGAGGTAGGGGATGATGAACAGGCCGAGCACAACGATGCCGATGCCGCCGAGCCAGCACAAGAGCGAGCGCCAGACGAGCAGCCCTGGCGGCGCATCGTCGAGGCCGACGATGACAGTCGACCCGGTGGTGGTGATGGCAGAGACGGATTCGAACAGCGCCTGCGCGAAATCGAGCTTCAGCGACGACAGCCAAAATGGGATGGCACCGACAACCGAAAAGACCGCCCAGAGAAGATTGACCAGCAGAAAGCCGAACTTCTTCGAGAACGGCGGCGGTCCCATGCGCGTCGCCATGAATGTCGCGGCCGACAGGCCGCCGATCATGAAGGCGGATACGGCAAAGATCTGCCAATCGCGATGACCGTAATAGAGGTCGACCATCGCCGGCACGAGCATCGCCAGCGACAGGTAGAGGCCAAGGATCGCTGCGATATGCACAGCATGCCGGATCAGGGTTGCGTTCAAGCGTTCGATTTCCTGGAAATGAAACTACGTGATCTGGCAAAGCGTGAACCGGCGACATTGTCCGCCGCCGGTCGATTCGAGTCAAAGCGATGGCCTCGGGCGCTGCAATGTGCAATAGCGGCTGCCATCGGCAAACTCAATGGATGACCTCACGTGACGAAGCAGGATGTTGACAACGCAACCACGGCGATGCGCGATATTTTTCCGCCCACGCCGCTGCAATTGAACGAACATCTCAGCGCCCGCTACGGCGCCAACATCTTCCTCAAACGCGAGGACCTTTCGCCGGTTCGCTCCTACAAGATCAGGGGCGCGTTCAATTTCTTCCGCAAGGTGCTTGGCGCCGGCGCAACGGGCAAGACCTTCGTGTGTGCCTCGGCTGGCAACCACGCCCAGGGCTTTGCCTTCGTCTGCCGACACTTCGGTGTTCCCGGCGTCGTCTTCATGCCGGTGACCACGCCGCAGCAGAAGATCGACAAGACCCGCATGTTCGGCGGCGAGTTCATCACGATCCGGCTGGTCGGCGACATCTTCGACCAATGCTACAAGGCTGCGCGCGACCATGTGGAAACAATCGATGGCGTCATGGTACCGCCGTTCGACCATCTCGACATCATCGAGGGGCAGGCGACTGTTGCCGCTGAAATCGCCGAGCAGCTGCCCGAGGGCGTCAGCCCCGATCTCGTCGTGCTTCCGGTCGGCGGCGGCGGCCTGTCGGCCGGTGTTACCGGCTATCTGAAGGACGATGTCGCCGCCGACCATTTCGTCTTCTGCGAACCATCAGGCGCGCCGAGCCTCAGGCAGAGCCTCGAGACCGGCAGTCTTGTCACGCTCGACCAGGTCGACAACTTCGTCGATGGCGCAGCTGTCGGGCGGATCGGCGATCTGAATTTTGCGGCGCTTCGCCGCTTCTCCGCCGACCAGGTCATGCTGCTGCCGGAAAACGCGATCTGCATGACGATCATCGACATGCTGAACGTCGAGGGCGTCGTGCTCGAACCGGCAGGCGCGCTGTCGATCACGGCGCTGGACGCGATCGGTCGCGAAAAGCTCGAAGGAAAGACCGTCATCGCGGTTGTCTCAGGCGGCAACTTCGACTTCGAGCGTCTACCTGACGTGAAGGAAAGGGCGATGCGGCATGCGGGGCTCAAGAAGTACTTCATCCTGCGCATGGCGCAGCGTCCCGGTGCCCTGCGCGATTTCCTCAACCTGCTCGGCGACGAAGACGATATCTCGCGCTTTGAATATCTGAAGAAGTCGGCCCGCAACTTCGGCTCTATCCTCATTGGCATCGAGACCAAGCACGCGGAGAATTTCCCGATCCTGAAGTCGCGGTTCGACGCAGCCGGCCTGCGTTACCAGGACATCACCGAGAACGAGATCCTGTCCAATCTGATCATCTGACGACCGATCGGCTGCGAGATAAAGCCAGAGTGTCGACATCGACACTTTGGCTTTGACAGCTTTGGCCGTCGCGTCTAAGTCTTGCTCATGGCATCATTTTTCTCAAAACTGTTCGGCCGCTCCGGCTCCACCGAAAACGAAGCTCAAGGCGCATCGGGCAAAACCGAAGCCTATGCCGAGTGCACGATCCGCGCGACACCGATGCGCGAGGGCTCTCAGTTTCGCCTGGCCGGCAGCATCGAGAAGACGATCTCCGAAGGCGACGTGCGGGTGCGCAGCTTCATTCGCGCCGACCTGTTCACGTCCGAGCAGGACGCAATCGATGCCGCCTTCCGCAAGGGGCGCCAGATCATCGACCAGACCGGACCGTCGTTGTTCGCCGACGATGCCCAGTCGCGGCAGGTCTGAATTCCCAGCCGAAGACCGCTGAGACTCCACGAAATAAGAAATTAATACAGTCGCTTGTCGCTGAGAACCAATGTTCTTCATAAACGCGATGGGTATGCGCCTGCCGGGACTTGTGGCTGCTTCAGCATCCGCACTGCCGCTTTCGCCCGAGGCCAAATAGCGGCGCTTCCTTGCTCCGCTCGAGGGAGAGCGTACCCCCGCCAGGCGGGGGCACGAAGCATCACAGCTTGATGCGGAAACGGGCAAATCCTTCGGCGGCTTCGCCCGCATCCTCGATTGTCACGCCCTTGACCTGCGACAGGAACTGCCTTGCCTTCGGGCCGCTGTCGAAAGTGACGCTGGTGTCCGCGAGCGGCGCGAAGGTCCAGTTTGCATCCGCCGCCGGGTTTATTGTTCCCTGATCGATGATGTAGCGAACCACGACGTCGCGGTTGGTGTCTGGCGCGACGAAGACCACCTTGTCGGCAGCGATATCAGGGAAATGGCCGCCGCCGCCGGCGCGGTAGTTGTTTGTCGCAACGACAAATTTCTGCGCAGGGTCAATCGGTTGCCCATTGAAGTTCAGGTTCTTGATGCGATTGGCGGATGGGTTGATGGTATTGCCGTCCTTGTCGAATTTCGGCGGCTCGGAAAGGTCGATCTGGTAGGTGACGCCGTCGATGACATCGAAGTTGTAGGATGGGAAGTCTCCGTTGATGAGGGCGGCGTCCGAGGCTCCAGCCTTGACCTGGTTGAAGATGCCAGCGGACATTTCCAGCCAGTTGCGCACCTGCTCGCCGGTAATGACCACGGCCTGGACCGTGTTGGGATAGAGATAAAGATCGGCGACGTTCTTGATGGCGATGTCGCCGGCCGGAACATCGGTGTAATAGTCGGCGCCGCCGCGGCCGCCCGCCTTGAACGGAGCCGCAGCGGAGAGCACGGGCAGATCCTTGTGCTCCGTATCCTTCAGCATGTCCTTGATGTACCAGGTCTGAGCCTGGCTGACGATCTGGACGGATGGGTCGTCGGCGACCAGAGCGAAATAGGAATAGAGCGGCACCGAGCTTTTGCCGACGGGCGTGCGAACGTAGGCCAGTGTTGCCTCGTGTTCCTTTTGTGCCGCCGCCAGCACTTCCGGCTTGTCGGCGACCTCGGCGATTACCTTCTTGTCCTCGCGCCGGTAGATCGGACGCGCTTCGCTGGTGGAACTGACCACCCGCCAAGCGCCGCCTTCACGTTCGATGAGCAGATCGATCACGCCGAGATGCGAACCCCAGAACCCGCCCATGACGCCGGGCTTGCCTGAAATCAGCCCCTTGGCATTGTCGACGCCGGCAATCTTGTCGAACTTCGGACCGGGGAAGTCGAGATGGCTATGGCCGGTTACGATGGCGTCGATACCTTCCACCGCGGCCAGCGGCACGGACGCGTTTTCGAGATTTTCGGCGTAGTCCTGCTGACCGATGCCGGAGTGGGAAAGCGCGATGACGATATCCGCACCTTCCTCGCGCATCTGTGGAACCCAAGCCTGGGCCGCCTTGACGATATCGCGGGTATTGGCCTTGCCCTCCAGGTTCTTCGCATCCCAGGTCATGATCTGCGGCGGCACGAAGCCGATGAGGCCAACGCGGATCGCGTGCTCGGCACCGGTGCCGTCCTTCACCTTGCGATCGAGAATGACATAGGGTTTGAGAAACAGCTCGTCCTGACGGGCATCGGCTGCGAGCGTACCCTTGGTCAGATTGGCGCAGACGAGCGGGAAGTTGGCGCCGTTCAGCACCTTGAACATGAAATCAAGGCCATAGTTGAATTCGTGGTTACCGAGCGTGCCGCAATCGTAGCCGAGCACGTTCATAGCCGCGATAACAGGATGGACGTCACCATCCTTCATACCGCGCTGATAGGCTATGTAGTCGCCCATCGGGTTTCCCTGCAGGAAGTCGCCGTTATCGACGAGGATCGAGTTGGTTGCCTCCGCCCGGATGGCGTCTACGATCGAGGCCGTGCGCGCAAGTCCCAGCGTGTCGTTCGGCTTGTCGCCATAATAGTCATAGGGAAAGACGTGTACGTGCAGGTCCGTCGTTTCCATGATGCGCAGGTGAGCCTGATTGGCGGACGCACGTGTGGAGAAGGGGTGAAGCATTACGAACGCCGAGGAGGCTGCGACGCCGGACAGAAGCGAGCGGCGCGAGAGGTGGAACGGGGATGTTGTCGATTGCATGCTTGCCCTCCATTGATGAATGCCATTGCGGTCGATGCCGGTGCAATCCGCGGTTTGTTCTTCGAAATGCGAACCACGGTGGGTTGGTCGCGACTATGCCGGAAAGGCAACACTTCGCAAAGCAGTTGATTCTCGCATTGCAAATCCTGGTCGCCTGCAGCCAGGGTAAAGTTTTATTTAAGCTTTCCACCTAACGGTTTGCATGGCGAAACCGGAACTTTTTCAAGAGCATGCCCAACGCCAATCTCATTGTTTTCGTCGGCGAAGCACTGGTCTACGTCACGGCGATGATCTGGCTGTTGCAGCTACGCGCCCGGCTGGGTCTCGGCGTCTTTGTCGCCGCCCTGGGTGTGATGCATTTCATCGAAACCTATCTGGCGGCGGTCTTTTACGTGCAACTGCCGTTCGGGATCGTCTCGCCGGGATCGGTCGTACTTTTCTCCGGCAAGCTGATGATCATCCTCTTGCTTTACGTGAAGGAGGATGCGGCAACCGTCCGTCAGCCGATCTATGGTCTGCTCGCCGGCAATTTGCTCACGGTCGTCCTCAGCCTTCTGCTGCGCCAGCACGAGACCGTTTCGATCGTTCCGGACCGTTCGGCCGACATCGCTTTCATCGATGAGATGGGCGGGTTGATGGTGTGGGGGACGTTGGTTCTATACCTCGATACGCTCCTGATCATCCTGCTCTACGAGCGCCTCGGCAAATGGCTGCGCCGTTTTGTTACCATCCGCTTCCTGGTCTGCGGCGTCGTCATCCTGAGTTTTGATCAACTGGCATTTTACGCGGCCCTGCACTGGCTGAACGATGCGCCTAAGGAGGTGCTGTGGGGCGGATGGATCGCGAAGATGCTGGCGGCCATTTTCTATGCCGCAGCCATCGGCTTTTATCTCAACGTATCGCGCCATCCGTTTCTGGCGATGTCGGACCGGCCGCTTGGCGATATCTTCAATGACCTGACCTTCCGCGAACGCTATGAGGATCTGCTGTCGCGCTCCGGCCAGGACACGCTGACGGGATGTCTTGACCGCAGCCGTTTCGATATTGAAGGGCCGCAGATGCTGCGGGCCGCTGTCGCCTCAAAGGCAGCAGTCAGCTTACTGATCATCGACGTCGATCACTTCAAGGGTGTCAACGACCGATTCGGTCACCAGGAGGGCGACCGCATCCTGCAGAAGTTGGTGGAGGTGATGAAATCGCACTTGCGCGCGGGAGACCGGCTTTTTCGCTACGGCGGCGAAGAATTCGTCGTGCTGTGCCCGGGATTGTCGCATGCCGACGCGCTGCGCCATGCCGAGACCATCCGGCTAGCGGTTTCGGCCGGTGTTTTCACCCCCGACGGCAAGCCTGTGACCGCCAGCATCGGAATGTCGTCTACGCCTGACGACGGCACCGCGATCGAGCATCTGCTGTCCGAGGCTGATCTCAGACTCTATGCGGCAAAAGGGCGTGGTCGCGATTGCGTCGTCGGCCGCTGACGTCAGCGCTGGTCATATGCCGACGTTCGGCCGGTCGATCACTTCTCGCAGGGAAAAGCTCGAATTGATCTTGACCACATGGGGCAGGGCGGAGAGCCAGTCTCGGTGGATGCGTTCGTAGTCCTGCAGGTCCTTGGCCGCGACCCGGAGAATATAGTCGTATTCGCCCGACATCAGGTAACAGACGAGAACGTTGGGGCAGAGCTTTACCGCCGCCTCGAACTCGGCCAGCGTCTTGGCGAACTGCCCGGACAGGGAAATATGCACGATCACCATGATCTGGTAGTCGAGCGCCTTGTGGGCAAGGCGTGCGTGGTAGCCGCTGATAGTACCGGATTTCTCCAGGATATCGACCCGGCGCGAACAGGCCGATGGCGACAACCCTACCTTGGCCGCCAGATCGGCATTCGAAATCCTGCCGTTCTGCTGAAGAATGCGCAGAATCGCATGATCGATGGCATCAAGTTCACTCATTCGCGGTTTCCATCAATGACTTGGGCGCCGACGCAATATTCTTCGAAATTGATGCCTTCGCGGAGACATCTTTGCAAGGACATTCGTTTCGTCGCGTGTTTTGCTGAGGACGTGTCAATGAGGCAAAATCGCCCACAACAGGAGAGGAACGCTAGATGCGTGTCGGTTGCCCGAAGGAAATCAAAAACCATGAATACCGAGTCGGCCTGACCCCAGGGTCGGTACGTGAATATGTCGCTCACGGCCACGAGGTTATCATCGAAACCAAGGCAGGAGCAGGGATCGGCGCGGATGACGATACCTATCGTGCCGCTGGCGCGAAGATCGTCGCGACGGCAAAGGATGTGTTCGAAAAATCGGACATGATCGTCAAGGTCAAGGAGCCGCAGCCTTCCGAATGGGCGCAGCTGCGCGAAGGCCAAATTCTCTATACCTACCTGCATCTGGCGCCGGATCCGGAACAGACCAAGGGTCTGCTCAATTCGGGCGTCACCGCCATCGCCTATGAAACCGTCACGGACGAGCGTGGTGGCTTGCCGCTTCTGGCGCCGATGTCGGAAGTAGCGGGACGCCTGGCGATTCAGGCCGGTGCGACATCGCTGCAGAAGGCCAATGGTGGCCGCGGCATTCTGCTGGGTGGTGTCCCCGGCGTGCTTCCCGCCAAGGTCGCGATCATCGGTGGCGGCGTCGTCGGCCTGCATGCGGCCAGGATGGCGGCTGGTCTCGGTGCCGATGTCAGCATCCTCGATCGCTCTATTCCCCGCCTCCGCCAGCTCGACGATATCTTCGGCGGTCGGATACACACGCGCTACTCCACCATCGATGCCCTCGAAGATGAGGTTTTCTCTGCCGATCTGGTCATCGGCGCCGTGCTCATTCCTGGCGCTGCGGCGCCGAAGCTTGTGACACGCGAAATGCTGACGGGGATGAAGAAGGGTGCAGTCATCGTCGACGTCGCCATCGACCAGGGCGGCTGCTTCGAGACATCACACGCAACCACCCATTCCGACCCGACCTACGAGGTCGACGGTATCGTGCACTACTGCGTTGCCAATATGCCCGGCGCTGTCCCTGTGACGTCGGCCCACGCGCTCAACAACGCGACGCTGCACTATGGTCTGCAACTGGCCGATCGCGGCCTGAAGGCTGTCGCCGAAGACCGGCACCTGCGTGCCGGCCTTAACGTTCACCGCGGACGTGTGACCAACGCCCCTGTTGCCGAGGCGCTCGGTTACGACGCCTACGCGCCGGAAGCGGTGCTCAACGTCGCCTGAGCCCTGTCATGACGTCGGCCCGGCCAAGGCCGGGCCGACCGTTCACATGCGCTCGATCCTGCACTGATAACAATTGTTCTTCGCCGAACGGACATGCACGCTTGCCACCTCGGGCATGGCGAGCAGAGCTTCTGCGCGGGATTCGAGCTGCTCGGCGGCAACCACGCCGCCGGTCCCATAGATGATGCGTTCGTTGCTGCCATAGCCGCGCAGCAGATAGTCCTTGCTCGACGCCAGGATGGGCGGCCGAACTCCGTCGCTAAATGCGGTACATTCGTCGGCATGCATGAAAACCGGGCCGGTCTCGGCATAGGGCTGCAGCGACGTAAAAGGCCGCAGCGCGAAGATGAGATAGGCATCGCCGGCATCGACGTTGCGAAGGCAACGCCGACAGGGAACGCCATCGCCATCGGATATCTGCCGTTCCGGCGGGTTGCCATAGGCATCTTTTCCGCCTTGTCTCAGGCGCTTGGCCTGATCGGCGGACATCGGAACATAGCGCAGGGCCATCGTGCATCTCCAGATCAGTAGGGATCATGTGATGCACACTATGGCCTGACCAATATCGAGGCGACACCCGGAACTTGCGGCTGCGCTGAGGTCAGAGATTCTTGGCGAAGGCCAGCAATTCTTCGTCCGTCAACGGCTCGATAGTCGCTTCGCGGGTGGCGACAGGCGAGAAGCCGAATTGCTGATAAAGCTGAAGAGCCCGCGGGTGATCAAGATTGTTGGTCGTGACCGTTACCTTGCTCGGGTTCAAGGTCCAGGCGGCAAACAACGTTTGCAGCAGGAACCATTTGCCGAGGCCGAGCCCCAGGGCGTGCTCCATCAACCCGAAATGGGTAAGCTCGACGATATCGTCGTCGGCCTGGTGAAGTTCGAAGAAGCCGGCGGGTGCGCCGTTGACATAGAGCACGGTGACGCTCGTGCGATTGTCGGCCAGCAGCGCCGCCAGCCTTTCGTCGCTCATGCGGATGCGATCGGCCCAGTGCCAGCGTTTGCCGACCCGCAGATAGAGGAACCGATAGTAATTCAGCGGGATGTCGGACACACGCAGGATCGCCGTCTGGATGTTGACCGGCATCGGCAAGCTCTGCTTGGGCGGTGCCGTCATTTCGAGTTCGGTGACATGGGCAGTCAGTGAGGCGAGCTTGGGAGGGCGCATGATGTCACTCGCTGCCGGTTACAACAGGGGTATCCGCGCGGCCACCCCATTCGGACCAGGAGCCGTCGTACAGCGTGTTGTCCCTATGGCCGAGGGATTGCAGCGCCAGCGTGATGATCGCCGCCGTGACGCCGGAGCCGCAGGTCGTCACGACCGGCTTGGAAAGGTCGACGCCCGCATCGGCAAATGTCTTGCGCAGCGTGTCGAGATCTTTGAACTTGCCGCTCTCGGAGAAAATGCCCGAAGGCAGGCTGCGCGCGCCCGGCATGTGGCCGGAGCGCATTCCGGCACGCGGCTCTGGCTCTTCGCCGAGGAATCGCCCGGCGCCCCGCGCATCGGCGATCTGGATCGTGCCGGATTGCACGATGTCCTTCATGCGCTCGAACGATGTTACCGCCGTGGGTGCAAAGGTGACGTTGAACGTGACGGGCACGGGGGAAGGAACGTCGGTCGACACCGGGCGTCCGTCCTTCTTCCAGCCGTCCATACCGCCGTCGAGGACATAGACGGCTTTTGCACCCATGATGCGCAGCATCCACCACACGCGCGGCGCGGTCATGATGCCCGGGCCGTCATAAACAATGATGGTATCGGTCTCGCTGACACCCAGCGCACCAACGGCCTTGGCGAAGGCTTCGGGCGTCGGTAGCGTATGCGGCAGGCCGCTGGTGTGATCGGCGATCGCATCCTGGTCGAAGAACACGGCGCCGGGAATGTGGCCCGCATCGTATTCCGCTTTCGGGTTCCTGTTCTGTGCGGGCAGGTACCAGGCAGCGTCGAGGATACGAATGGTGGGATCGTCAAGCCGCTGCTGCAACCAGTCCGGAGAAACGACGAAAGCGCTTTTGTTGTTGGTCATGGTCGTATCTCCTGTTCAGATTGCTTGGCGGTCGTCTGCCGTACCGAAGCGGATGCGGAAGCGGCGGTTTTCTTTCCCCTTCTTCTCGATCTTGGCGATGTGGATCGCGCCGACTTCCTGGGTTTCGGACACATGTGTGCCGCCGCAGGGCTGGCTGTCGATCGCCGAGCTTTCGCCGATACAGACGAGGCTGACACGACCAAGGCCGACGGGAGGGCGCACGTTCTTCGATTTGACGATACCAGGGTTGGCTGCGAGTTCCTCGTCGGTGATCCATTGCAGATAGACGGGGTGGTTCTCGTCGATGAGCTTCTTGAGCGCCGCCGTCACCTCGTCCTTGTCGATCGTTTCGCTCATATCGAAATCAACTCGGCTCTCATCTTCGCCAACGGCAGCGCCGGTTATCGGGAACGGACAAACGACGGAAAGCAGATGGCAGGCCGTGTGCATGCGCATCAGCCGGTAGCGGCGCGGCCAGTCGATATGCAGGACCAGCTTTTCGCCGAGGGCCGGTGCAGACTGCCCCTCGGCCGGCACATGGATGATGATGTCCTTCGTGGCGCCATGGCGGGCAACCGCGATGCCGATGCGGCTGCCGTCGCTGCGCTCAAGGAAGCCGCTGTCGCCTGGCTGCCCACCTGACGTGGCGTAGAAGCAGGTCTGATCAAGCTCAATCCCGCCATCCTCCAGAATTCCGGTTACGCTTGCTTCGCAAGTCGAGAGATAGAAATCTTCGCGGAAGAGGGCAGTCACGGTCTTGGTCATCGCAAATCTTATCCGACTGATTCGTATGGAACGGTGATGCTTGAGGACCCCTTCAACCAGGCCGGAACAGGCAGGCCTTTCGAGGCCAGGAAGTCCGGGTTGAAGAGTTTCGATTGATAGCGGTTACCATAGTCGCAAAGGATCGTCACGATCGTATGTCCCGGACCGAGCTCCTTGGCCAGCCGAACGGCGCCGGCAATGTTGATGCCGGTCGATCCGCCGACGCAGATGCCTTCGCGTTCGATCAGGTCGAAGACCAGCGGTACGGCCTCGGCGTCGGAGATCTGATAGGAAAAATCGGGCATGAAGCCTTCGAGATTAGCGGTGATACGGCCCTGGCCGATGCCCTCGGTGATGGAGCTTCCGCTCGCCTTCAACTCCCCGTGCGCGTAGTAGTTGTAAAGCGCCGCACCGTCCGGATCGGCAAGGCCGATCTTGATGGCCGGGTTCTTGGCGCGAAGGCCCTCTGCAACGCCTGCAAGCGTACCGCCGGAGCCGACAGAGCAAATGAAGCCGTCGACCTTGCCGTCCGTATCGCGCCAGATTTCAGGCGCAGTCGTCGCAACGTGGGCGTCACGGTTGGCAACATTGTCGAACTGGTTTGCCCAGATGGCGCCATTCGGCTCGGTCTTGGCGAGTTCAGCGGCCAGGCGCCCGGAGATTTTGACGTAGTTGTTCGGGTTCTTGTAGGGCACAGCCGGTACTTCGACGAGCTCTGCTCCAAGAAGACGCAGCGCATCCTTCTTTTCCTGGCTCTGGGTTTCCGGGATGACGATGACGGTCCGATAGCCCAGCGCCTGGCCGACGAGCGCAAGGCCGATGCCGGTATTGCCCGCTGTCCCTTCGACGATGACGCCCCCCGGCTTCAATTGCCCGGCCTTCTCCGCCTGACGGATGATCCAGAGCGCGGCACGGTCCTTCACAGACTGCCCCGGATTGAGAAATTCCGCCTTGCCGACGATCGTGCAGCCGGTTGCCTCGGATACGGTCTTCAGCCGGATCAGGGGCGTATTGCCGATTGCTTCAAGAACGGACGGAAGAATGGCCATTTGCAGAACCTCGTGCTTGAGAACGGCCGCCGAAGCGGGCCGCGTTACCGAAGAAAGACGCCGAGTGGCCGGCGAACGTTGAGAACGATGCCGGATCGCCGAAATATTGGCGTGTTTTCGGCTCAGCCTGTTTCCCAGGCAAGAAATAGCGTTTCACCGCTGCCCTGTCCCGAACAAAAAACGTCTTCGAGGGGAAAGCTTAGGGTCGAGGCCGCTCTGGGTGCGCGCTGAATATTGGAGGGGATTGGTCTGGGCCGGGCGTGTCATTCCCCGGCCCCTTGAGTTGAGCGTGCACCGGGCGGGTGCGTGCCGAGGTATGGACAATGAGTATGCACAAGACGAATTCCGAGCATGGGTTGGCATGGGTAACGGGAGCGAGCTCGGGAATAGGCCGAGCGCTGGCATTGCGGCTGGTGCGAGACGGCTATTCCGTGGTCGTCACCTCCAGAAATCACGACAAATTGGTGGCTCTGCAACAGGAGGCTGCCGCCGACGGCCGCATCATTGTTCTCGACGGAGATGTTACCGATCCGCAGGACATGGAGCGTGTGTTGGCATCGATCGAATATGATCACGGCGACCTGTCTCTGGCCGTGTTCAACGCGGGCGTAACGATCCCGGTGAGAGGCGACGATCTGCATCGCGACGCATTTGAGCGTAGCTTTGCCGTCAATGTGAACGGTGTCGTCAATTGTCTGCTGCCGGCTGTCGCCCACATGAAGGCCAGGGGGCAGGGGCACATCGCCATCGTCTCGGGGGCTGCCGGTTATGGCGGGTTGCCGGGCAACGCCGCCTATGGCGCCACGAAGGCGGCCCTGATCAATCTGGCCGAGAGCTTGAAGCTCGATCTGGACCGGATCGGCATTCGCCTGCAGTTGATCAATCCGGGGCCGGTCGACACGACCGGTTCGCCGCGCCTTGGATTTGCAAGGTCCGACATGATCAGTGCAAACGAGGCCGCCCAGCACGTCGTCGAGGGCCTGAAGTCGAAGCACTTCGAAGTCAGCTTCCCGAAACGCTCTATCACCATGGCGAAGTTGTCACGCCTGCTGCCCTATGCTGCCTACTTCGCGCTCGTTGACAGGCTGACCCGGCAAGGCGCGACGCCGCCAATGGCGACGAGCACCCGCACGAGCACCAAGGAGCGGCCACATCAGGCTGTGTGAAGCACAAGGACTGCGCCGAAGATCAGGGCAAGGCCGACCCAGCCGATCGGCTTGAGCTTCTGGCCGAAGAGCAGACGGCCGCAGATGGCTGTGCCGAAAATCCCGGTCGCGCCGAGAACGGCATAGGCGATGGCAAGTTCCATGCCCTTGACCGCTTCCGCAAGGAAGGCGAAAGCGGCGAGCACGAGCACGATGGAAAGCGCGCCCCAGCCGCGGCGCGCGAAGCCATTCGATTTGGTCGACGCGAGATTGGCAGCGATGTCGAGGACGCCGGCGATGACAGCAAAGACGAAATAGAGACTAGGCGCGCTCATCGATGGCTCCCTGCGTGTCCGGAGCGTCCTCTTCGCGGTGTTCGCCTGCATTGACGAGCAGGATTCCGGCCACCGCCATCGACAGGCCCAGCATTTCCCGGCCGGTCAGCACGTGGCCGAACACGAAGACCGAAACGAGCGTGATGATCGCGACCCCGGATCCCTCCCAGATGGCATAGGCAACGCCGACCGATATGGTCTTCACAGCCTTTGCCAGGAAAACGTAGGAAAGCGCGATGGAGACATACATCACCACGTGGCCGATATAGGAGCCATTGGCGGATGCGGCCTTCATCGCCGTCAGGCCCGCCACTTCAGTCGCGATGGCGAGTGCCAGGAAAAACCATGCAAGCCGCATGAGGAACCTTCAAGAAGAGATCTGGATCGGGTGCCTCATAGGCGTTGTCGGGCGGTCGGTAAAGCCTGCCGGCGGCGCGCCTCACTCGAAGACGATCTGACGGACATCGATGTTGCGCGCACGGAAGCCGGCTTCGCAGTAATAGAAGTAGAATTCCCACAGGCGCTTGAAGCGCAGATCGAAACCCAGCGGCTCGATCTTGCTCCACACAGACCAGAAGCGTTGCCGCCATTCGCCGAGCGTGCGGGCGTAGTCACCACCGAAGCCAAAATCGTTGATCATGCGCAGACCGACGTTGCGGCCGAGATCGACTAGATGCTCGCGCGTCGGCAGCATGCCGCCGGGGAACACGTACTTCTGGATGAAGTCCGGGTTGGAGCGGTATTCCTCATAGGCTTCCGTCTTGATCGTGATGATCTGCAGGCCGGCCTTGCCGCCGGGCTTCAAGCAGCGCTTCAACTGCGAGAAGTAGGTCGACCAGAATTTTTCCCCGACCGCCTCGAACATTTCGATCGAAACGATTCGGTCGTAGAGACCCTTTTCCTCGCGATAGTCCTGGAATTTCAGCTCGACGCGGTCTGCGATGCCGGCCTTGTGCATGCGCTCGCGGGCAAAGGCGAGCTGCTCACGACTGATGGTCAGGCCGGTGACCTTGCAGCCGATCTCGGTGGCGGCAAATTCGGCAAACCCGCCCCAGCCGCAGCCGATCTCAAGCACGTGGTCGCCGGGCCGCAGATTCGTCGCCTCGGCCAGTGCACGGTATTTGGCGGTCTGGGCCGACTGCAGATCGTTGGCGCCGCCTGCATAAAGCGCCGACGAGTAGGTCATGCTCGGGTCGAGCCATTCCCGATAGAAGGCGTTGCCGAGGTCGTAATGGGCAGAGATGTTGCGCTGGGCACCCGTCCTTGTATTGGCATTGCGCCAGTGGATAAACTTTTCCAAGAGCCGCATCAGCCCGCGCGCCCGGTTCGGGAATCGGTTGCCGATGTCTGCGTTGACAAGGAAAAGCTCGAGAAACGCGCCGACATCGGGGCTGTCCCAATCGCCGTCTATATAACTTTCCGCGGCGCCGATCGTGCCGCCGGTGATCGCCCGGTGCGGAAGATTCCAGTTGTGCAGGGTCACCGCTGCGCATGGCCCCGGCACCTTTCCTTTAACCAGCAGTCGGCGACTATTGGGCAGAGCGAGCACGAGCGCGCCCGCCTCGAGGTGAACGAGGCCGCGAAGGACCATCTGGGCCTTGAGCGGAAAGTCCTTCAGTACCTGTGAGAGATTCTCAGTCGAGAGGAGCTCGGCATTGTCGAAATCGGCAAAGCAGGCTTCTGTTTTATGCATAAACCACCCTCCGGCAATCGTTGCATCCGTAACGTGAGCCTAGCGATAATCCGGCGCGAGGCCAACCACGGATTTGTACCGGCGGTGGTGCGGTTGTAGTGATTTTTTAGGTGGCGTTCCTGATCTCCTGAAACGCGGCCAGCGCGCGGTCGCGGGCAAATGCGTGATCGACAATAGGGGTAGGGTAGGAGACCCCAAGCTCGACGCCGGCGGCTGCAAGCGCTGCCGCGGGAGCGGAGAATGGTCGATGGATATAGCGCGCATCGAGATCAGCGAGCTCCGGAACGAAGCGCTTGACGTAGAGGCCCTCGGGATCGAATTTCTCGCCCTGGAGCACAGGGTTAAAAATGCGGAAGAAAGGCGATGCATCGGCACCGGATCCCGCCACCCATTGCCAGCTCGCGGCGTTCGACGCCGGGTCTGCATCCAGCAGTGTGTCGCGGAACCAGCTTTCTCCATGTCGCCAGTCGATGAGCAGGTCCTTGATCAGAAAGGAGGCGACGATCATCCGGACGCGATTGTGCATGTAGCCGTGGCGCCAAAGCTGCCGCATGCCGGCGTCGACGATGGGATAGCCGGTCAGGCCCTTCGCCCAGCGATGGAAATGATCGTTATTGTCCAGCCAGCGAAAGCTATCAAAACGACGATCGAGGTTTTGACGGCCGAGATCCGGATTGTGAAACAGCAGATTGTAGGAGAACTCGCGCCAGGCGAGTTCCTTGCGGAAGGTGACGACATCGTCCACCGGCGTTTCCGTCAGGCCGCGCGTGGCGTGCCAGATCTGCGCTGGAGAGATTTCGCCAAAGGCAAGGTGCGGAGAGAGCAGGGACGTACCTTGCGCTGCTGGGACGTCCCGCTTGGTCTTGTAGCCGGCAAGGGTTTCTTCGACGAAGTCTTGCACGCGCTCGGCAGCAGCCTCCTCGCCCGGCGTCCAGATTTCTGTGAACGTCGATGCCCAGTCCGGCCGCGTCGGCAAGAGCCTCCACTGTTCAAGCTCTTCGGATGCCGGCCACTTCACAGGCGCTCTGATTGTCTCCGGCGCCTCGATCGGTGCCGCCGGCTCGCCGCCGGCCTCAAGCGCACGCCAGAACGGCGTGAATACCCGATAGGGCCCGCCACCCTTAGTGAAGAGCCGGGTTGGCTCATGCAGCAGTTGCCCTGCAAAGCTGTTCACGGTCACGCTGCGTTCAATGAGCACTTTCTTCAGTGGCGCATCGGTCCCTATCCCGCTCGGGTCGTAGCGGCGATTCCAGAACACTGTCGTCGCGCCCGATTCCCGCGTTATCTCGGTGATCACATCCAGCGGCGCACCGGTCCGAAGGATCAAGTCGGAGCCGTGCGCCCGCAGCGACCATCGCAGTGCCTTGAGCGAATGGTGCAGCCACCAGCGCTGCGCGCCGCCCAGCGGTCCATTGCCGCTTTCCTCTGGTTCATTGATGTAGATCGGAATCACTGGTGCTTCCGTCTCGGACGCAGCAGCAAGCGCATGATTGTCGCAAAGGCGCAGATCTCGACGAAACCAGACCAGAACCGGCGTTGTCGAATTCGCGCTCATGACATTCCAAAGGTGACTGGTGGAGGAAGGGTGCCGTCGGCACCACGATAGCCGCAAAATGAAAAAGAGCCATTCCGGCATTACCGCGAATGGCTCTTTTAAAAACTGGCTCCCCGGGCCGGATTCGAACCGGCGACCTGTCGATTAACAGTCGAATGCTCTACCGCTGAGCTACCAGGGATCATCTGCGCGGCGTGTCCTGCAGAAGTGAGGCTGCTAATACAAATGCTTTTCCGATTTGCCAAGCTGTTTTTTCAAAAAAAGTGAGAAGTTTTGTTGCGAGCCTGTGGAGAAGTCCCCAATTGTGGGAAACGCAGTCGGATAGGGAATGATGAATAAAAACAGAAAACAGACGCATTTCGGCATAGACCCGCACACCCGGCAGATCGTGCTGGGCAAATGGCGCCTTACCCTGCCGGAATCACCGCTCCTGCGCATGCTGGTTGGCGGGCTGTTGATATTCGGCGGCTTTCTCGGTTTTCTGCCGGTGCTTGGATTCTGGATGGTGCCCCTGGGCTTGCTCATCCTCTCGCACGATATTCCCTCGGTTCGCCGCCGCCGGCGCAGGTTCGCCGTGTGGTGGGCGCGTCGACGCAACGGGACGGGCTCCTCAAAAGAGTGATGAATCTTTGCGAAGGTGGCCTCGCTTCGACGGGGCACCACAAAACTAACGCCGGACGGAAGCAGAGCCCATGCCGGAGAGAGCAACGTTTCGCTCGTCCACATCAATCCACGGCTGCGGAGGTCGCTCGGTTGGGGCGCATCGTGCCTTCGTTGTCGATAGGCTCGCAAACGTCGTCGTCGCTGCATTGCTGGCGACGATCTGAGCGCGGTGCTGCGGAAATGAACGATCCTGGATTGTTGCGCTCTCCCCGATGTCTTGTGTGCAAACACCCGCATTCGGGCTGCAGTTGAAAACCATTCGGCAACGGATCGGCAGCATAATGCCGCCCGGATCAAGGATGGGGCGGAATGGGTAAGACCACGACAAGCCGCGGGCGTCGCCGCGGCAGCCGAACAAAGAAGCAGGGCGGAATGCTGCCCTGGTATCTCGCCGCGGTGCTGACGGTCGGCGGCGTCGTTGCCTATGACCACCGTGGACAGTTGCGGGATCTGCCGGGCGTTTCGGATGTGTTTGCATCGGCGCCCAAGTCGACATCGACATCCAGGTCGGATGATCGGCCGAAGGCGCAGGCCCGTGCCGTTACGCCACCGGCCACACACAAGACGAAGCCTGCCGACGGCCCGATACCCGCAGTCAATGTCGGGCTGGCGGCGCCGACACCGGTCGAGCGTCCGATCGCGCAGCCCGTCGCTCTGCAGCCTAAGACGAATCAGTTCTATTTCTGCGGTATCCGCAACGACAATTGCGTCATCGACGGTGCAACGTTCCGTTATCAAGGCGAAGCGTTCCGCGTCGCCGATATCGACGCACCGCGAATCAAGCAGGCAAGTTGCGATGGTGAGCGCGCGCGCGGCTTCTACGCCAAACAGAGATTGCGCGAATTGCTGAACGCCGGAGACTTCAGGCTGATCGAAGCCATCGGCAGGGACGATGACAAAACCAGCGAGAAGCTGCGCGTGGTGATGCGTGATGGCCGTTCGCTCGGTAGCATTCTTGTCTCGGAGGGGCTGGTTCGCCCGTGGAAGGGACGGTCAACGCCGTGGTGCTAGCCGTGTAACGCCAGCGTCTCCGCGGCTATGGAGGCGTGAGGCGGCGCTACGGATCAAACCGGTCGGCGATGTGACCGGCAAAACGCTTCTAGTGAGCAAAATGTTGCCATCGCCGCGTGGCAGCGAAGACGTCGTGTCTTCATTCGGTGCGTAAGCCTGCTTAACGGCATTGCGTGCCGTGCGGTCCTTTATGTCCTATCCTTCGGTTCTGCGCGCCGCTTTTGATTATTCAGTCAAGCGCCTGATGGAGCGTGCGAACGGCCGGCTGTCATTGAAGAGGGATCACGAACGTCAGGCTCTGTGGAAATCACATCTCAGAAATTACCTGGGACGCTTTTCGGAAAAATGCCTCTTGCGGTTTTTCTGCAATCATTCTAAATCCGCGCCAACGCTTGATCAATCGAGCGGGTGAGGCCTCGTGGCGGAGTGGTGACGCAGAGGACTGCAAATCCTTGTACCCCGGTTCAATTCCGGGCGAGGCCTCCAAAAATACACCTCAGGCTTTAGATCTAAAGCGCTACTTCCGAAGCGGATCTCATGATCTGTTATATTCTCGGGAGGATGTAGAAATCTGCCCCTGATCCCATTCACGATGTTCTGCGCACACGTGCGCCGCTGCATCTTGCTGGCGATATCACAAAGCGTGGACTTTTACGGCCGCCTTGTATGCGCGATGAAGCGGATCACTGATGGTCGTGGCGACAACGGCGCCCACCGCAAAGATGCCTGCTCCGTTGAACTGATTGCAGTGTACGATGACGCTGACTTTGGGACGGAACTTGCGTAAGTTGTTGGGAGTTGGTCCGACTAGCTTGCATGCGGAACGGCGACAGCTGCCAGCCCCCGGTTTACCGCCAGAATGGATTCTACAGATGCTACGCCATAACTCAGTTGTGGCATACCCGCCTGGTTGTGAGCCGGCGGCACTGTGGACGTTGATGGCGGCGCAACGAACGCGCCACCGTTATTCGGGGCGAAACGGTTTGAACGGCTGCGGCCGGCGTCCTGCCAGCCGCGCCCATCACTTGGCCGGAATAAACTTGAGCGTTCCCGCGAGCCTTGGGCCGGTTGATCCCTTCGTGTCCATCGGGTGGTTGATGCCGTCGTTCACAGGGAGCTCTTCGAAATCGAATGGGCTTATGCCCTGGAGACACGCGGCGTTGACGCCGTAGAAATCCGGGTTCGCGCGCGGCTTGTGAAATGTGTAGATGCCGCACTTCGAGCAGAAATAATGCTCTGCTGCCTTCGTGTTGAACTGATATTTGGTAAGAGCCTCGCCTCCGGAGAGAACCGTGACCCCGTCCTTGGCGGCAGAGACGGCAACCGCGCCCTTCAACTGGCAATAGGAGCAAGTGCAGCGGCGGGCGGTGCGGAGGCCGTTCTTCAGTTTCACATTGAAGCGAACCGTTCCACAGTGGCAGGCTCCATCTAGGTCCTGAACGTCGAGATTCATCGAATCATCCATCTGATTTTGAAGCGCAATTGACGGGCTTTAGTATGGGGTGGGCTGTTTGTGCTCAAGCGCATTCTTGGGCTGGCTCATTCCAGAGGGCCGCCTTCTCGTTGAGGCCGTTGGCTGTATCAGACTTTCGCTCTTTTCCGCCAGGAGTGCCGTCCGTGACAAGCTTGATGCTGCGTGAAACGGCGCAAAACATAGCCCGTGGTAGGGCCATCAGGCCGATTGGGCTCAGGGGCAGGGTACGAAGCGTCCCGTCGAACATCGGGCACATACCCAAACCAAGTGACTAATGCATGCGCCAGCACGCTGTCGCGCGAGCGTTACGCCAGCGGATCGTGCGGAGAAAAAGTCTACGGCCGTTCGCATCCATCCGCGCGAGGAGCGAACATAGGGACGTCGAACGTCCAGCAGCATTCGCCCCCAGCCGCAAATTCGCGGCTGATAAACCGCCTGTTGAGAGTATTCCAGATCGCGCTCAATTCTCCTGAACGGAAACGCCGTCCTGGCCAATCTTGATCTCGACACCGGCCGGTTTTGTTTCCTCGCGGTAGGCATAGGCGCCGAGACCAATGACGGCCACGGCGAGCACGGCAATGATCAGATAAAGCCCATTACGGTTCATTCAGCAGTTCCTCTCATGGGTATGAAATGGGTAACTAGGTCCGTACCCAAGAAAGACAACGGTGCGACCGCAGGTTGACGGGGTTGGAGGCGAGCGCTGATCCGAAGGCGGTTGAAATACGGGCCATCGGTGGCGTACAGCGGCCGTGTGCTCGTTGCGAGCGTCAATGACGATGTGAGCGCGTTGCCTGTAAATGGGGCGGGCGAGGGCGTGCTTTAGCCCCTCGTGCGGTGAAGGCAACAAGTCCGCCAGCGCCTGCGCAGGGCCGACTGGCGAAAGTGGTTCTCCATCGATAGCGGTCCGATTGTTGCAAGTGAAACGGTGGGCGTGCCGGGACACGCTGCGGCACGCAGGTGGCGGCAAGAAGCGGCGGGTCAATGCGGCGCGTCCAACACGCGCAACGAGGCTATCCACATTGCCGCCAACCACTGTTTTCAAAGCGCAATTCGGCCGGGCTACCCTTGCCGGCCAGTTTCTGAACGTTCGCAGTCGCCAACGACATGGCCTTGCGAGGACGCGCCCCGAAATGGTGATCCGGTCGCTATTGTCAGTGCTGAAAATATTGTCTCTAGACGGTACTGGGAATGAATATCCCGACAGCGCGACCCGTATAGGTAGTATCAAACAAAGCCGACAATGGAGGAAAAGACATAAAATGAAATGTAAGATCGCCCTGACTGCTCTTGCCATTCTTGCCGCAACGACGGCCACCGCCAGCGCTGAGGATCTCGTCTTTCAGCTGAAGAACAAGACGAACGTCGTTTTGACGAACTTCTACACGTCGCCGGTCGGTGTTGATCAGTGGGAGGACGACGTCTTCGGGCGGCAGGTGCTCAATCCGGGCGAAAGCATGGAAATTACCATCGCCGACGGACGCGATGTCTGCAAATACGACATGCGCTTTGAATTCGAAGAAGGTTCCGGTCTCGACACGACTGAAGACACGCAGGATCTCTGCGAGTTGGGCGAGTACTCGATACACGAGTAAAATCTGTCGAGCCTGGAAAACGCTCGATCTGACGATCTCCGTCTCGCTACCTTGTGGTGGCGAGACGTTGAAGCAAGAAGACGGCTGACCGGCACGATGGCGGCTAGAGTGAGACGGGCCTAGAGCGCTTCATCTTTAAACAGAAGCATTCTGCCGGAAGGAATTTCGGCCAGGACCAAGGCGGCTGGCGAAGAGCGCAGCAGAGGCTGCGGTCAAGACGGCCGCCGCCGGTAATGGCCGAAATTCATCCGGCCCTTCGGGTTGACTGAAAACGGCCGCCCACTGTGTCGGATGGCTTGCCCGATGGATCCGCATCGCTCTGCGCCATCCTTCGTGTGGAACGGCCGTTTTGAGCCAACAGAATCGCTTCCGTTTAAAGATAAAGCGCTCTAGTGGTAGCGGCGGATCAAGCCGACGAGCTTGCCCTGTATCTTGACGCGATCGGGGCCGAAGATACGCGTCTCATAGGCCGGATTGGCCGCCTCGAGGGCAATCGACGCGCCCTTGCGCCGGAAGCGCTTCAAGGTCGCTTCCTCGTCATCGACAAGGGCCACGATGATATCGCCGGGATTGGCTGTGGTGGCATTGCGGATGATCACCGTGTCGCCATCGAAGATGCCGGCTTCGATCATCGAATCACCCTTCACTTCAAGGGCGTAGTGCTCGCCGCTGCCGATCATATCGAGCGGCACGGTAATGTCGTGGGTGTTGTTCTGTATCGCCGAGATCGGCACACCGGCGGCAATGCGCCCCATAACCGGGACCGACACGGAGCTGTTGTCGGCAACCGGCGTCGTTTTCGCAGCGGCGGGGGCAGGGGCGGGAGGTTTGCCAAGGCTTCCCTCGATGACACTTGGGGAAAACCCGCGACGGGGCTGGGCGCTTGCCGCATAGGCTTCCGGCAGCTTGATGACTTCGAGCGCCCGGGCGCGGTTGGGAAGACGGCGAATGAAGCCGCGTTCCTCGAGTGCTGTAATCAGCCGGTGAATACCCGACTTCGATGCCAGGTCGAGTGCGTCCTTCATCTCATCGAAGGACGGCGGTACACCGGACTCCTTCATTCGTTCATGGATGAAAAGAAGCAATTCCTGTTGCTTGCGGGTCAGCATGGCAAGTCGCTCCAGAGGCGTGAAACAAATCAAGAACAGACACTATCTGTTCCATATGTGTTCCGCAAGTGCCTAAAATTCCGTGAATGTTGGTTCAATCGAGTGCATAGCGGCGATCTCGTCGCTGTACGTGCCGCACGAGGCTGTTATGCCTCCTTCCGTTTATGGAATGAGGGTCTAATGACGAAGCTGATTCGAATTTTTCTGACGATCGTTGTCGCCGCGACCGCGGTGCTTGGATTCCGCTGGTATCAATATGTGGACAATAAACAAAGCCCGTTCGATGAGGTCGGAATCGCGTTGAATGCGGCGATGCCCGGGCCGCTCAATCAATGGGGTTGTGACCGGCTGAAGCTTACGTTTGGCAACGGGCTGCCGCCGCATGGTTGCGCCGCTGGCGATGGAACCCAGTGGAAATAGCCTGCCGTCACGGGATCGGCAGAAGTCGATCGGCGATCAGGTGAAGGACGCGTGAATCAGGCCGGCCGTGTGGCGGAGCAGGCGTCCTCGAACTCCTTGACGGTTTCCGCCGAGTTGTCCTCGGGCAGTACCGCGTCGGCCGCGTCGGTCGCGACCGGCGTGTCGCCTTGGTAGACGAAGGACTGGATATAGTAGGCGATCGCCCCTTTCCAAACGTTCCGTCCGTCGATCTGTTGACAGGGTACAGCCATTTCGAAATCGGCTTGCAGGTCGTCGACCGTGGCAGCGCTGAGGGCGATGTTCGGCGATGCGATAATCGAGGCGATAAGCAAGGCTGCAAGCACGGTGAACGTCCACTAGATCAGAGGTGGCGGCGATAGTTTGGTTAACGATGTGAACCGTGCTTTCGTTCCGAAGTCCAGCAAGCATGCCGGGCACTGTGGCGTGTTCAACAGTTCTTTGCGAGAGGCGAAGACTGCTGCTCAAGCTGTGGCAGGGAAGGCACAAAGATTTGCATGAACAGGGCGTTCTCGATCTTCCGACGTCTACTACATGCAGCGTGTCGACGGCCGATCAGGCTTGGCAGCAGAAATGGAAACGCTTGGCGAGCGCCGCCGCCCGCAACGATCTTTGCAAATCCGGAGGCAGGCGACGTTCAAGCGTGCTGGCATCTATTCTTGGTCAGGGGGCCAGTCGCCAGGGTGTGCGGAGACGTGCGCACCTCGTCCGACTGGCCGAGGACAAAACTCTCCCGACTATTTGGTTCGAGAGGTTAAAGGCGGCTGTCCTACTTCTTGTCTTTCTTGCCGAGGGAGAAGCTGCTGCCTGCAAGCTTTACCTGTGAGCCTTCTGTCGTTACGGCGGCTTTGACGGTCTTGTCCTTTTTGGGTTTTCTAACCTCGCGGTTACTTCGCACTTGACCTTTTGCCATGATCGTCTCCTTGAAAAGGTGTGCCGGGGAACCCTCATGGGCGCCGAATGACCGGCGGATTAGCCTGCATTGATACCGCCGGAAGTCAATGACGGTGCGTGGGGAGCATTGGCCTGGGCGGGCGGTTTGGGCCCGCATGAAGCCGATTTTCTGCCCGTGGTGATTATAACACCGATACGGCTATTTGCCGCGCCCTTGAGATGCTGTCGAAGGCCCAATCACGGCGGCGACTTCCGTGATCCTGTTGGCCGGAAACCCGCCTCGTTCGGCGTGTTCGCGAACGACGTCGGCGCTCGGCGCTTCGTGAACGCAATAGAGCTTGTCGCCGGCGACATAGCTCGTGATCCATGTGTATGGCACGCCGAGATCGGCGACGACAGCATTGGATTTCGCCGACAGTGCGCAGAGGTCGTCATGACTGAGCTTGTCAGCTCCTGGTACCTCGCGTTCGATGATGAAAGTGGGCATCGCTCAGTTCCTTGACTGTTGGATGACCATTATATCAAGCCTCCCTAATGAAAAGGGAGTCAATGCTTGCGATTGCATGCAAGGCGATTTGCATGCAACATCGCGTCAGGCAGCCGGAGACCTTGCCTCGTTTCGGCTAGCAGATCAGAAGGCGTGCTTTCGCAGCCTTGAAGCCGGCGAAAGCAAATGTCTGCAAGGCCCTGCGCGGGCCGCAATTCACATCCGCACGCATTATGATTTGCAGATCAATCGCGTGCGTAGATGCCCGTTCGAAGCCGGGTGCTACAGGGGAAAATCATGCAGCAGGTCAAAAGCGCAACGGCGCCCATGGCGCGTCATATTTACTACGCGCCGCTGTCATGAAACTCAGTAGCTGAGACGGAAGCCGCCGGGACTTGCCGCAGACGGATCGGGTTCCGGCGACGGGCCCTGCCACTGCGCATAGGTCGTGTTGCTGCCGCCGGTGCTTGCGCATCCGGAAAGCGTGAGAAGCGCGAGAAAAGCGGCTGTCGTCAGATATTTAAGAGGCATGGTTTTCTCCAGTTCTGGGAGATTGCCCAGGCCTCGATGGGCCGGAATCAGACTTTCCCTTAAATCATCCGGCATGGCAAGCGGGCCGAGCTACGGCCGTGCAGGCGCGCGCGCCAATGTTATGGCTATATAAGGGAGCGCTCGCAAAACTTGTATGCGTTCGCCGCCAAAGCATTCACTTGGCGACCTAGCTCAACAATGGGTGGTGAAAAATGAGACAGGCAATGGCGGAGGAGGTGGGATTCGAACCCACGGTACGCTTTCACGCACGCCGGTTTTCAAGACCGGTGCCTTAAACCGCTCGGCCACTCCTCCGGGCAGGGCGTTATTGCGCGAAGCCTTGCCGCTTTGCAAGATTTAACATGCTTGGGCTGCAAGATTTTCTTCGCGCATCCGCTGTTTATCTCGCCGGGGTAACCATTCGTAAACCATAACTGGAGATTTCGAGCCATCGGCCGCTCGTCGGTTCGCAATTTTGCCTTGTTGCTGTCATGATTAATCGACTGTTCCGTTTCGGGACGCCGAGATTTCCGCTGGGGGCAAGAGTGGAAGGTTTCGAGTACGGCTTATTCGAATGATGTTGTGGGACAGATGACATCCAGTAAAAATGCGGCATATCTGATCAAGGGACTGCGCCTTGCGGCGGTTCCCGTGCTTTGCGCAACGCTCGCGGCTTGCGGATCGACGTCCAGTATCAAGAAGAGCAAGCCGAGAAGCAAAGAATACTTTGCCGAGTCGGTTTACGGCGTGAAGGCGAGCCCCCGTGTCGCCAGCGGCAAGAATATCCCGAAAGGCGGCGGCCGCTTTCAGGTCGGCAAGGCCTATCAGGTCAAGGGCAAGTGGTACCAACCCAAGGAAGATTTCGGCTATAACAAGACCGGTGTCGCGTCCTGGTACGGCTCGGCCTTTCATGGCCGTCTGACGGCCAATGGCGAAGTCTACGACAAGCTTCATCTGTCCGCCGCGCATCCGACCTTTCCGCTGCCAAGCTATGCGCGTGTCACCAACACCGAAAACGGCACGTCCGTCATCGTGCGAGTGAATGATCGCGGTCCCTATGAATATGGCCGCATCATCGACGTGTCGTCGAAAACAGCCGATCTGCTCGATATCAAGCAGAAGGGCAGTGCCAAGGTTCGGGTGCAATATGTCGGCCGCGCACCCCTCGAAGGCAACGACATGCCCTATCTCATGGCCTCCTATGTGACGAAGGGCGATCGCAGCCCGGGCGTCATGCCGGAAGGCCAGATCGCGACCGGCGTGATGGTCGCCTCGAATGAGCCGATGCGCAACCAGTTGGGAACGCTGACCATTCCGTCGAAATCGTCGCTTGATACCAGCGGTTCGGTGACGGCGCTTGCGGCACCCGTTCCGCAGTTTGCGGCGCCGCAGTCGCTGAACGAGTTCGTCATGCTGCCGGACATCGGGCCGATACCGCGCGAGCGGCCGGAGTATATTCCGATGCCTGACGGCAACATGGCCTATGCGGCCGCCTATGTGGAAGTACGGGTAAGCGATGCAGAATCGCCATTTGAAGCGATCATGGTCGAGACCAATCCGCTTACGCCTGAATCCATCGTTGCCCATGCGAAACGCCAAGGCAGAACCGGTTCGATCAGGTAGCCCGGGACGTTGTACCATTCTGACGACGCTGCTATGCCCAATGGGAAACCGGAGTTTCCCATGCGCTTGAAGATGCTTTCGGTCGCGTTCGGCCTTTCGGTGTTGTTTGCGGGGGCTGCCGCTGCGCAGACGCCGCCGGTGGCGTTCGACACCAAGGCGAAGCAGATCCTGCTGGTGGATGCCGAAACTGGCACCGTCCTGTTTTCCCGCGCCGAGAACGAACCCGTCCCGCCCGCCTCGCTTGCCAAGCTGATGACGATGGAAGTCGTGGGCGAGGCGATCGCCAAGGGCGAGCTTTCGGCCGAGACTGTCTTCGATGTTTCCGAACACGCCTGGCGCACGGGCGGCGCACCATCCGGCACCTCGACGATGTTTGCGGCGCTGAAGTCACGCATCCGTGTGGCCGATCTGCTCCAGGGGATGGCCGTTCAGCTTGCCAATGACGCCTGCATCATCCTCGGCGAGGGGATGGCCGGCAGCGAAACCGCCTTTGCCGAAAAGATGACGGCGCGGGCCCGCGCACTCGGCATGCCCATTGCCACATTCCGCAATGCCACCGGCCTGCCTGATCCGCAGAACTGGATCACCATGAGCGAACTGGTGACGCTGACCCGTCACCTGCATGAGGCGCATCCAGATCTTTACAGGCTTTACGCCCAGCCTGAGTTTGAATGGAACAAGATCCTCCAACGCAACAAGAACCCGTTGATCGCGGCCAAGGTCGGGGTCGATGGTCTCGCCACCGGCTTTGCCGAGGGCTACGGATTCTCTCTGGCCGCTTCGATGCAGCGCGGAGGCCGTCGCGTCTATCTCGCGATGGGCGGACTGGAGACCGATAAGGAACGGATCGAGGAAAGCCGCAAGGTGCTCGATTGGGCGATGACGGCGTTCGAAAAGCGGCGGATCTTTGCCGATGGCGAGGCGATCGGCGAGGCGAGCATCTACGGTGGTGCAACCTCGCATGTGGCGCTCGTAGCCGGTGGGCCAGTCGATGTGCTGTTGCCGGTCAACAACCCGGAACGCCTGACGGCCCGTGTCGTTTACAGATGGCCGCTGCGGGCTCCAGTGGAGGCTGGCGCCGAAGTCGGCGTGGTCCGGCTCTGGAACGGCGAGCGGTTGCTGCGCGAGGTTCCGGTCAAGACGGCGGGGGCGGTGGGCCAAGGCACGCTGGCAAGCCGCGCGCTCGACGCTCTTCAGGAACTGCTCTTCTTCTGGCTGTAACAAAACCGGTCCCGGCGGTTTCATCGGATGGACCAATCGGCTAAACAGGGCCAAATCGCATGCCGATATAGGAAAGCACTGTGCCGCTGGCAAAAGGTCTGTTTGTAACATTCGAGGGCGGGGAAGGGGCCGGCAAGTCGACCCAGTTGCGCTTGCTCGCCGATTCTCTGCGTGCGCTCGGCCACGAGGTGTTGACGACGCGCGAGCCGGGCGGGTCGGTCGGGGCCGAGGCGGTGCGCCATGTGCTGCTTTCGGGAGCGGCCGAAGCCTTCGGCGTCCGAATGGAAGCCATTCTGTTTGCGGCGGCGCGCAGTGACCATGTCGAAGAGGTCATCCGGCCGGCGCTGGCCAAGGGAACGATCGTGCTTTGCGACCGGTTCATGGACTCGTCGCGCGTATACCAGGGCATCACAGGCAATCTGGAGCCGCCCTTCGTCGAGACGCTGGAGCGGGTTGCCATCAATGGCGTCGTCCCGAACCGGACGGTGATTTTCGACCTGCCGGCGAATATCGGTCTTGAGCGCGCCCAACGCCGCGCCGGCGACGACAGCCCGGATCGTTTCGAGAAGGAAGAGCTGGAGACGCATGAAAAGCGGCGCGAGGCCTTCCTCGATATTGCAAGGGCGGATCCGGACAGGTGCCGGGTTATCGATGCGACGCAATCTGCCGAGGCGATAGCCGCAGAGGTGCTTGGCCTGCTAGAGAGCTTGCTTGCGAACGGCGAAGTATCCGGGCCTTCGAATGCGGGGTCCGCACTATGACGACGGAAGCGCCAGGTGTGCTTGAAGGGGCGATCGCGCCGGTCCAGAATGATCGGCTGTTTGGCCATGAGCAGGCGGAAGCGTTTCTGGCGCAGAGCTACCGGTCGGGCAAAGGGCACCACGCCATTCTCATCGAAGGGCCGGAGGGCATCGGTAAGGCGACGCTTGCGTTTCGCTTCGCCAGCCACATCCTCAATCACCCGGACCCGGTGACTGCACCCGAAAGGCTCGGGGATCCCGACCCGGCATCGATCGTCGGCCGGCAACTGGCCTCCGGCGCATCGCACAATCTTCTGCATCTGACGCGGCCGGTCGACGAAAAGACGGGCAGGGTCAAGGGTGCGATCACCGTCGACGAGGTGCGGCGAGCCGGCAAGTTCTTCTCGCAGACATCCGGTACCGGCAACTGGCGCATCGTCATCATCGACCCGGCCGACGATCTCAACCGGAACGCCGCTAACGCCATCCTGAAAATTCTCGAGGAGCCGCCGCGCCGGTCGCTGTTCCTGGTGCTGACGCACGCGCCGGGTAAGCTGTTGCCGACCATCCGCTCGCGCTGCCTGCCGCTGCGGCTGAAGCCGTTGGAGCCCCCGGCGCTGCGCCAGGCGCTCGGGCATCTTGGTTTCGATCTCGAGAGCGAAAATGCTGCGCGCGTCCTAGCCGCTGCCAATGGCAGCGTGGCGGAGGCGCTGAAGCTCATCAATTACGGTGGTCTGGAAATCGCCGCGACCTTCGAGGCGATCCTCGTGGGGCAGGGCCCGGCGATCCGCAAGGACATGCACAAGCTTGCCGACGTTCTTTCGGCCAAGGACAGCGAAACGGTCTTCGATTTCTTCACCTCACTGCTGACAGGCCGGCTGATGCGCGAAGCTCGCGATGCGGCCGTTTCCGGCGATATCATGCGTGCCGAGCGTTTCGCCCGACTTTCAGCCGCGACTGGAGAACGCCTCACGGTCAGCGACGCCTATAATCTCGACCGCAAGCAAACCATTCTTTCGCTGCTGGACGACATCAAGGCGGCGCTATAGCTGGACTTGAAACTTCCATTTGCGTTTGATCGCTGCGACAAGGTCCAGGTCGTTTTGGTGGGCGAAAAGCAGCACGTGGCCAAGCAGATCGGCGGCCTCGTCCGCCATGTCGGTCTGCAAATCGTCCAGTGATTTTCCGTGCCGCCTGCCGCGCCCCGTGGCCTTGTTCCAGGTCTGGGTCAGTTCGCCGATTTCCTCCTGCATCTTGAGCATGACCAATCCGCATCCCGCTCGATGCCGTTGTCTTCTGCGTAGCGGGCCGATGCCGCTTCGAATTGACGTTCAAGCTGGCGCAACATGACGATTCCTTTGTGTTTGTTTCTGTTTTGTTCTATTGTTTCGTTCTCTCGGGCACAAGCGGGCACAGCGTTCAGCCAATGCTTTCTGTGCGGGCTTTTCTCCCATCTCCCGGTTCCTTCTGCGCGGCGTATGCGCTAAGAGCGTCGGTAGCTTCATCCGAGATAGATTGAATCCGCCTATGAGAGACACGTCCCCCTTTTACATCACCACCGCGATTTCCTACCCGAACGGCAAGCCACACATCGGCCACGCCTATGAGTTGATCGCAACGGATGCAATGGCGCGCTACCAGCGCCTGGACGGACGCGACGTATTCTTCCTGACAGGCACGGACGAACACGGCCAGAAGATGCAGCAGACGGCACGCCGCGAAGGCGTGACGCCGCAGGAACTCGCCGACCGGAACTCCTCGGAATTCCAGAAGATGGCGGTGCTGCTGAACGCATCGAATGACGACTTCATCCGCACCACCGAGAAGCGCCATCATCAGGCGTCGCAGGACATCTGGATCCGCATGGGCGAAGCGGGCGACCTCTACAAGGATTCCTATGCCGGTTGGTACTCAGTGCGCGACGAAGCCTACTACCAGGAAAACGAGACCGAGTTGCGCGCTGACGGTGTGCGTTACGGTCCGCAGGGCACGCCGGTCGAATGGGTCGAGGAGCAGAGCTACTTCTTCAAGCTGTCGGAGTACCAGGACAAGCTGCTGCAGCACTACGAAGAGAACCCTGACTTCATCGGTCCGGCCGAGCGCCGCAATGAGGTGATCTCCTTCGTGAAGTCTGGCCTCAAGGACCTGTCTGTTTCACGCACCACCTTCGATTGGGGCATCAAGGTGCCGAACGATCCTGGCCACGTTATGTATGTCTGGGTCGACGCGCTCACCAACTATCTCACCGCGACCGGCTACCTCGACAATCCGCAGGGACCGCGCGCGAAATTCTGGCCGGCGAACATTCACATCATCGGTAAGGACATCATCCGCTTCCACGCGGTCTATTGGCCCGCCTTCCTGATGTCGGCCGGCCTGCCGCTGCCGAAGCGCGTTTTCGCCCACGGCTTCCTGCTCAACAAGGGCGAGAAGATGTCGAAGTCGCTCGGCAACGTCGTCGATCCGTTCAACCTCGTCGAGCATTTCGGTCTCGACCAGATCCGCTACTTCTTCCTGCGCGAGGTTTCCTTCGGCCAGGACGGAAGCTACAGCGAGGAAGGGATTGCAACCCGCATCAACTCCGACCTTGCCAATGGCATCGGCAACCTGGCGAGCCGTTCGCTGTCGATGATCGTCAAGAATTGCGACGGCCAGATCCCTGTCTGCGGTGCGTTGACCGACGAAGACAAGGCGATGCTGGCGGCTGCCGACGCGCTGCTTGAGATCACCCGCGACGAGATGGGCAAGCAAATGATCCACCGCGCGCTTGCGGCGATCATCGCGGTCGTTTCTGAGACCGATCGGTATTTTGCCGGCCAGGAGCCTTGGGCCCTGAAAAAGACCGATCCGGCGCGTATGGCAACCGTGCTCTACGTCACCGCAGAGGTCGTTCGCCAGATCGCCATCCTGTTGCAGCCCTTCATGCCGGAATCGTCAGGAAAACTGCTCGACCTCGTTGCAGCGCCCGCCGACAAGCGCGACTTTGCGGCACTCGGCGAGGCGGGCCGGCTCGTTTCCGGAACGCCGCTTGAAGCGCCGAAGCCGGTCTTCCCGCGTTACGTCGCGCCGGAAGCGCAATAAGGCACGATCAGCATGCTTATCGATACGCATTGCCATTTGGATTTTCCCGACTTCGAGGCTGAGCGCGACGCTATCATCGAGCGTGCGCGCGCAGCCGGCGTCGGCCAGATGATCACGATCTCGACCCGCGTGAAGCGGTTCGACGCGATTCTTGCGATCGCCGAAGCCTATCCGAACGTCTTCTGTTCCGTCGGCACCCATCCGCACAATGCGGACGAAGAGCTCGATATCACAGTAGACGATCTCATCCGGCTCTCGGCGCACCCGAAGGTGGTGGCGATCGGCGAGGCGGGTCTCGACTACTTTTACGACAACGCGCCGCGCGAAGCGCAGGTCGAAGGTCTGCGCCGGCATATCGCGGCGGCGCGCGGAACCGGCTTGCCGCTCGTCATCCACAGCCGCTCGGCCGACGACGACATGGCGGCGATCCTGACCGAGGAGATGGGGAAGGGCGCCTTCCCTTTCCTACTGCATTGCTTTTCGTCGGGGCCGGAGCTGGCGCGCATCGGCGTCGAACTCGGCGGCTACGTCTCTTTCTCCGGCATTCTGACCTTTCCGAAATCGGAGGAACTGCGCGAGATCGCCAAGACGGTTCCGCATGATCGGATGATCGTCGAGACCGACGCACCGTATCTTGCGCCCAAGCCGTTCCGCGGCAAGCGCAACGAACCTGCCTATGTGGCGCACACGGCCGACGTTCTGGCCGATACGATCGGGGTGACGAAGGACGAGATTGCGACGCTCACGACGCAAAATGCTTTCCGCATCTTCTCCAAGATGCCGAGACTCTGACGTGGCATTCAGGCGCGCTTTCACCATTCTCGGCTGCGGTTCGTCTCCTGGCGTGCCGCGCATTACCGGTGACTGGGGCGCCTGTGACCCGAAAAATCCAAAGAACCGCCGCATGCGCGCCGCCTTGCTGGTGGAGCAGATCGCGCCGGACGGCGGCAAGACGACCGTGGTCATCGATACCGGCCCGGACTTTCGCGCGCAGATGGTGGCGGCAAATGTCCGCCACATCGACGCCGTGCTCTACACGCATGCCCATGCGGACCATCTGCATGGCATCGATGACTTGCGCGGCTATGTCATCGAAAACAAGAAACGCATACCGATCTGGGCCGATTCCTTCACGATGGGACGGATTCGCGAAGGGTTTCATTACTGCCTGGAATCGCCGCCCGGAAGCGGCTATCCGCCCATCGTCGACGCACATATCATCGCCGAGGATCTTTCATCGGTGATCATAACAGGGGCAGGTGGTCCGATCACCTTCCAGCCCTTGATGCAGTTTCACGGCAATATCCATTCGCTCGGATTCCGCGTCGGCGATTTCGCCTATTGCAGCGATGTCAGCGACTTTCCGCCGGAAACGATCGGCAGACTTGATGGTCTCGATCTTCTGGTACTCGATACGCTGCAGTACAAGTTTCACCCGAGCCATCTGTCGCTGGTCCAATCTCTCGGCTGGATCGAACGGCTTCGCCCGAAGAGAGCGGTGCTGACGCATATGCATGTGCCGCTCGATTACGACACCGTCCAGGGCGAAACGCCCGACCATGTCGAGCCTGCATACGACCTTATGCGACTCGAGTTCGAGGTCGATGTTCCCGTGCTCGGCGACGCCTGAATTTCACACTGTTCGAAATATCTAATATTCGGACCTATTTCGTGAAATAGGGGGCCAGGTTCTTGCGGATACGCTCCAGAACGGTGCCACCTGAAAGGTTCGGAACGAACGTCCGCCCGGTGATCTTCTCATAGGCTTCGATGTAGACGGCGGACGTCTGTTCGACGAGGTCTCTCGGGATTTCCGGGACCGTGTCCTTATAGGGATCGCAGCGCGCGGTGACCCAGGCGCGCACGAAATCCTTGTCGAAGCTCTTCGGCCGTTCGCCGTTTTCGAAGCTCTGCTGATAGCTGTCGGCGATCCAGTACCGGCTGCTGTCGGGCGTGTGGATTTCGTCGGCAAGGATGATGGTTCCATCCTTGTCGGTGCCGAACTCGTACTTTGTATCCACGAGGATAAGGCCGCGTTCGGCAGCGCGCGCCTGGCCGCGGGCAAACAGCGCCAGCGCATAGCTCCAAACGGTATCGAGCTGCTCTCTCGTCAGGAGGCCTTGCTCGAGAATTTCGTCGGCCGAAAGCGGCTCGTCGTGGCCGCCGTCGAAAGCCTTGCTGGTCGGCGTGATGATCGCTTGGGGAAGCTTCTGATTGTCGCGCAGACCGTCAGGCAAACGGATGCCGTACATGTCGCGCTCGCCGTTGCGATACTTCGTTAGGATCGACGTGCTGGTGGTGCCGGCGAGATAGCCGCGCACGACGATCTCGACTGGCAGGATATCGAGGCGTTTGCCGATGACGACATTCGGGTCGGGATAGCTGATCACATGGTTCGGGCAGATGTCTGCGGTTTCCTCGAACCAGTAGCGCGCCGTCTGCGTCAGCACATGACCCTTGTGCGGAATGGACGTCAGGATGATGTCGAAGGCGCTCAGCCGGTCGGTCGCGATGATAATGCGTTCGCCGCCGGGCAGATCATAGTTTTCACGTACTTTGCCATTGTAGCGGTTTGGCAGTTCCGGAATGAAAGCATCTGAAAGAACGCGCAAATCGCTCATCGCATCGGGCCTTGCAAAAGGAGGTTTCGTAGCGAACGAATAAGCAGCCGCGAACGGCTGGGTCAAGCCAAGAGCAGGCGGAATGTGCCCGGAAATCGGCATTCGGGCATATCCTGCAGTTCCATAATCTATCTTATCTGATCTTTTCATGTAGCCGGGTGGGTTCAAGGATGAAGTGCGACTTGCGATAGATACCAACGGGTTGTCACCTGCAAGGAACGCGACATGAAGCGCACCTACTCCCAGATCGATATGGATGAACGCCGCAAGATTGCCCAGGCGATCGGCTGGCATGAGCGTTGACGTCATTGCCGAGAAACTACACCGACATCGCTCGACCATTTTCCGCGAACTCCGACGCAATGCGTTTGTGGATGAGAAGATGCCGGACCTCAACGGCTACTACTGCGTGACGGCCAATGACATGGATCGAGAACGGCGCGCCAAGCTGCGCAAGCTTGCCCGGTTCTCGTATGCCGCCTGTCCTGGTTGGGACAAGAGACATCTCGGCCCTACGCTTCTTCGAGAGTGGATCGCAGGGTTGCGGTAAGAGCGGACAGCCTGCCCGCTTGCCTCAACGTATTTCGACGGTTGGTCGGTTAGGGCATTAAAAAGATGGATGAATATCACGCTCGCATGTGCATTGCGTTCGCACGCAATGCACCGTCGGGCATCGCTCGCCCCGTCAATCCTTCCAGTCGAACAGCTTGTACCAGACATCGTTCCACTCCCTCATAGCGAGTGACGACTTGTCATACCGTCGTTGCGCCTGCAGAAGTGCAAGTGAGGTCGCGTCCAAGTTTGCTTCGGTCGCCTCGGCGCGTGCCTGTCTGGCTTCGTCAAAAGCGATCCTTGCGGCTTCGTGACTGTCCGCCAACATTTGCGCGCCGCTCTTGCCTTCCACATCGGCGATGTAGTGCAGCATCTTGCCGTCAAGCTTGGTGTCGTAGCCGATGACGAATTCACCCTCTCCGAATTGCTTGCGGTTCTCGCGAATGGTCGCCGTTAACGCGTGGGCGATCGCGGTTTCAAGCGGCATCATCGGATCGCGCTCCCGTTCGGCGTCGATCTTGGCGGCAAGCGCCTCTCTGTTTTTCTCGACCAGGCCTTTCAGCGTGTCCTTGACGTCGGGATCGCTCGATTTGAACTTGTCGGATTCCAGGAAGTCGACGGCGAGCGTGACCAGAGCGTCGCTCCTCGCCTGCTTGTCGAGAAGCGCGTTCGCCGCGGCTGCAGTGGCTTGTGTCGTTGCCTTGCCGGGCTCCGCCGATACGTTGTTCGCTGTCTTGAGGATCGTATCGGCCGCATTTGCCGTACCGTTGGCTTCGGGCCGGCGCAGGATCAGCAGGGCCGCAACAGTGCCGACTGATGATATCGTTGTCATTCGCTTGTTTCTCCGCGCAGCCGCACCGCTCTATCCGGACGTATGCGCTTCGTTGCGAATGGCGTCATGCCTTCACGGGAATCAGGAATGAAAGCAACTATGACTTGCATTCGTTAACGAATGGCGAATACCCCGGTTTCTCCTCATGTCACGGCAGCGACGGTGATCCGGATCCCGATAGGGTGTGCTCAGGCAACGATTCCGAATATCACTAAGTTATGATGTTTAAAGTCGTAATTTAGATATGTCATGTAATGCATTGAATATGAACAATATTGGTCACTCTCTCCGTATGTTCAGAAACCGCTGATGCTGTCTGAGCCATTTCCAGAACGTGCAAACGACCTATGCTTTCAGGAACCGGCAGAACGCGTCTGGTGGAGATCGATGATGATCAGGACATTTGCCATTGCCCTGGGTTTCGCAGCGCAACTCACAGGTGCGGGCTTTTGTTGGGCTGACGAACCGGTCGATACGGCGCGCTCAATCATTCAGGATCAGATCACAGCCTTCCTGAATGACGATGCGGATGCCGCCTATTCCTTCGCTTCGCCGGCGATACGCGGCAAGTTTCCCGACAAGACGGCCTTCTTCGACATGGTCAGGCGTGGCTACCAGCCGGTCTATCGGCCGGGCAATTTTGCCTTTGGCCGCTCCAAGGTGGTGGGCGACCAGGTCATTCAGGAGGTGCTGATCTCGGCTCCTGACGGTAAGGACTGGACGGCGGTCTATCAGCTGATGAAGCAGCCCGACGGCAGCTACAAGATCAACGGCGTAATGATGCTCCAGTCGGCCCCAGGTCCGGAGATCTGAACAGGGCTGGTCCTCAGAGCGGAGCCAGATCCCCTCGCCGCCAGATTTCCTGGGTCTCGGCCATGAAGTCGGCAAAGCGGCCTTCTTCGATCGCCAGGCGAATGCCGGCCATCAGCTCCTGATAATAGGCCAGGTTGTTCCAGCTGAGCAGCATGCCGCCGAGCGATTCGTTCGAGCGGATCAGGTGATGCAGGTAGGCGCGCGAATAGTCGCGCGTCGCCGGGCATGAGGATTGTTCGTCGAGCGGCCGCATGTCTTCGGCGTGGCGGGCATTGCGCAGGTTGATGCGGCCGTAGCGGGTGAAAGCCAGCCCGTGACGCCCGGAGCGGGTCGGCATGACGCAGTCGAACATGTCGATGCCGTGTGCGACGGAACGGAGGATGTCGTCCGGTGTACCGACGCCCATGAGATAGCGTGGTTTTTCCTCGGGCAGCACCGGGCATGTGATGTCTAGCATTCTGAGCATCACTTCCTGCGGCTCGCCGACCGCAAGCCCGCCGACGGCATAGCCCTTGAGATCCAGGTCCTTCAGGGCTTCGGCAGAGCGCACACGCAGCGTCGGAATATCACCGCCCTGGACGATGCCGAACATCGCCTTGCCCGGCTGATCGCCGAAGGCCACCTTGCAGCGTTCCGCCCAGCGCAGGGACATTTCCATCGCCCGTTCGATGTCCTTGGGCTCTGCCGGCAAGGCCACGCACTCGTCGAGCTGCATCTGGATATCGCTGCCGAGCAACCCTTGAATTTCGATCGACCGTTCCGGCGACATATGGAAGAGCGCGCCATCGACATGGCTCTTGAAGGTGACGCCCTGTTCGTCGAGCTTGCGCAGCCCCGCAAGCGACATCACCTGGAAGCCGCCGCTGTCGGTCAGGATAGGGCCTTGCCAGCGGATGAGATTGTGCAGGCCGCCGAGCCGCGCAACACGTTCTGCGCCCGGCCGAAGCATCAGGTGGTAGGTGTTGCCGAGAATGATGTCGGCGCCGAGATCCTTGACCTGATCGAGATACATCGCCTTGACCGTGCCGACGGTTCCGACCGGCATGAAGGCGGGCGTGCGAATGGTGCCGCGCGGCATGGAAACCTCACCGAGGCGCGCCTTGCCGTCGGTTGCGTGCAGCTTGAACTGGAAGGTTTCGGTCATCTAGTCTTTCCGGAAAAGCAGGCTGGAATCGCCATAGGAATAGAAGCGGTAGCCGGTCTCGATCGCGTGGGTATAGGCCGCACGCATCGTCTCCAGCCCGCAGAAGGCCGAAACCAGCATGAACAATGTCGATTTCGGCAGGTGGAAATTGGTCATCAGCATGTCGACGGCGCGGAAGCGGTACCCGGGCGTGATGAAGATGCCGGTCGGGCCGGACCAGGGATGGATGGTGCCGTGTTCATCGGCTGCACTTTCGATCAGCCGCAGCGACGTCGTACCGACACAGACGATCCGGCCGCCCCTCGCCTTGACGGCATTGAGCCGCTCGGCGGTCGCGGCATCCACATGTCCGATTTCCTGGTGCATCATGTGGTCGTCGGTATCGTCGGCCTTGACCGGCAGGAAGGTCCCGGCGCCGACGTGCAGGGTGACGAAGTGGCGCTCGATCCCGAGCTCGTTCAATTTGGAAAACAGCCGCTCGGTGAAATGCAAGCCGGCGGTCGGGGCGGCAACGGCGCCCTCTTCCCGGGCGTAGACCGTCTGGTAGTCCGCGCGGTCCTGAGCATCCTCGGCGCGTTTCGAGGCGATGTATGGCGGCAATGGAATGTGCCCGACGGCCATGATCGCTTCGTCGAGCAGCGGCCCTGAGAGATCGAAGCGCAGCGTCACCTCGCCGGCATCGCCCTTTTCCTCGACGGTCGCGTCCAGTGTGCCGAGCATGCAGCTGTTGCCGCCATGGCCAAAGGCGATGCGGTCGCCGACCTTGAGGCGGCGTGCCGGCCGGGCGAAGGCCTTCCAGCGATCGGGAGCGATCCGCATGTGCAGCGTCAGCGAAACCGGCGTCGTGATCTCCTCGCCGCGTCGACGAATACCTTCGAGCTGCGCCGGGATGACCTTGGTGTCGTTGAACACCAGTGCGTCGCCGGGACGCAGGAAGGACGGCAGGTCGAGAACGCCATGATCCGTCAGCAGGTCCGGCGCCTGCGGGTCGATGACGAGCATGCGGGCGCTGTCGCGCGGATTTACGGGCCGCAGCGCAATCGAGGTTTCCGGAAGGTCGAAGTCGAACAGGTCTACGCGCATGGATCGTTTCTGAAAAAAGCAAACCCGCCCCGGGGCCTTTCGGCACGACCGGGGCGGGTTTGTGCATTAGCGCAAATCAGGCGTCGGCGGCAACCCGCAGGGACACGATGGTGTCGGGATCACGCACGGGCTCGCCGCGCTTGATCTTGTCGATGTTGTCCATGCCTTCGATGACCTGGCCCCAGACCGAGTATTGCTTGTTCAGCCATGGAGCGTCGGTGAAGCAGATGAAGAACTGCGAATTGGCCGAGTTCGGCATCTGGCTGCGGGCCATCGAGCACGTGCCACGAATGTGGCTGACGTTCGAGAATTCAGCGTTCAGATCCGGCTTGGACGAGCCGCCCATGCCGGCACGCGACGGGTTGAAGTGCTCGCCGCCGGTCTTGCCGTACTGGACGTCGCCGGTCTGTGCCATGAAGTCCTCGATCACGCGGTGAAACACCACGCCGTCATAGGCGCCTTCGCGTGCCAGTTCCTTGATGCGCGCGACATGACCCGGAGCCACATCAGGCATAAGCTCGATGATGACCTTGCCCTTGGTGGTCTCCATGATGATCGTGTTTTCCGGATCTTTGATCTCGGCCATGGGTTTTCTCCTTCTGTTGACTTTATTTGCCGACCTTGACGCTGATCATGCGGTCGGGATTGGCGACGGAGCCGTTGTTGGCGTCATCGCCGAGTTTGATCTTGTCGACGTTCTCCATGCCGGAGACGACCTTGCCGACGACCGTATACTGGCCGTTGAGGAAGTCGCCCGGGGCAAACATGATGAAGAACTGCGAGTTGGCGCTGTTGGGGTCCTGCGAACGGGCCATGCCGACCGTACCGCGTTCGAACGGTACGTCAGAGAATTCGGCCGGCAGGTCGGGCTTGGACGAGCCACCCGTGCCTGCAGCCTGAGGCTGGAAATCATTTTCCATGTCGCCGTACTGCACGTCGCCGGTCTGGGCCATGAAGCCCTTGATGACGCGGTGGAAAGCGACGTTGTCGTATTCGCCGGCCGTTGCCAGCGCCTTGATCTGCTCTACGTGCTTCGGCGCGATGTCAGGGCGAAGTTCGACGACAACAGGGCCATCCTTCAGCGTGATCGTGAGGAAATTGTCAGCCGACTGCGCAAGCGCGGTTCCCGTCCAGGACGCAAGCGTGAGGGCACCGGCGAAAGCGAGGTGGAGGATTTTCATGGTTTCTCCCTGAGTGGTGAATGGAGTGTGGCGGCCTCAGGCCTTGCGTTTGGCTTGCAGCGCCGCGTGAACCGCCTTGGGCACGAAGGCACTGACGTCGCCGCCCATGGCCGCGATCTGGCGGACCAATGTGGCCGTAATGGGCCGCGATGCCGTGCCCGCCGGCAAAAACAAGGTCTGAACATCCGGCGCCATCTGCCGGTTCATGCCAGCCATCTGCATCTCGTAATCGAGGTCCGTGCCATCGCGCAAGCCGCGCACAAGCAGCTTTGCGCCGCTTTGCCGTGCAGCGTCGACCACGAGATTGTCGAAGGAGACGACGTCGATGTCGGCCGCGCGCTCGGGCAGAAACTCGAGCAGCGACTGGCGAATGAGGTCCGAGCGCTCGTCGAACGAGAAAAGCGGCGCCTTGCCCGGATGGATGCCGATCGCCACGATGACCTTGCGCGCCACGTTGAGCGCCTGAACAAGTACGTCGAGATGCCCGTTCGTCATCGGATCGAAGGAGCCGGGGTAGAATGCCGTCGTCATCGCACCTGTTTCCGTTTGGTGAAGCCTTTTGTCACGGACGGCGAAGGATCGCAAGAGTTGTGCAGGAGCGCACGCCTGTTCCCTGGGAAACAGCAGCGCCTAAGAAATGAATGCTAGATGAATGCCATGTTCAAGAGCGTTTCACATCGCAAACGGTAATGTGAAGCAACAAAGAACGGAACTTTTTTGAAGATACTGCCGTTTACGACCTGAAAGGATGACGGCTATGGGACTTGCTCTGTTTTCGATGACGATGTTTTTCGCAATGATATTTGCGACGATACATGCACTCCGCGACGAGTCCCGTGAGCAACGTGACCGTTCAAGCACCCGCAAGATCTTCGGCTAAAGGTATCATGTCATGGCGACAGTCTTCATGACCGCCGCGGCGGTAATCAGTTTCGTCTTTCTCGTCGATTTTGCCCGCACGATACGCGACCTCCAGCGCGATCAACTGGGCTCCAATGAGACCGGCGGGTGCAACGTTTAGAGACCTTGAGAAACTTCCTCCAGGAGTTTCGAAATAAGCGACCGACATTCGTCCCCTGATGTGGTCGCCTTTGCAAGCCGGACGGCATCCCTGCCCGTCCGGCTTTTTCTTTGGCTTAAGCCCAGATGTTTGAACCGTATCGCACAAGCGCTGACGCGATGCGGTTTCGGATCCTTTTCCTATGCATGTCGTTGTCCCGAAACGGCGATCACTTTCAGGTGATATGCATCAAGCCGCTGCCACCTTGTGCGCGCGGATCATCCGGAAGAACCGCCAGTTCAGAAAAAGCGCTGCAGCAGCAAGACCGAGTACGAAGCCGAACCAGACGCCGATACCGCCGAAGTTCATCGGGAACGCGAAGGCCCAGGCGCAAAGGAATCCAATCGGCCAATAGGAGATCATCGCCAGGATCATCGGCACTTTCGTGTCCTTGAGCCCGCGAAGCATACCGGCAGCAATGGCCTGCAAGCCGTCCACCAGCTGGAACGCTCCGGCAATCACGATGAGCGGAGCGGCAAAGGCCAGCACCTGCGCGGCATCCGGCCGGTTGGTATCGAGGTAAAGGGCGGCGAGTTGGCTCGGGAAGAGAGCGAAGATCGCGCTGCCGATGGTTGCAAAGACGGATCCGAGCGCGAGCGCCGAGATCGCGGCGCGCCGGACGCCGAGCATGTCGCCGCGGCCGTAGGCAAGGCCAACGCGCACGGTTGCTGCCTGGGCAATTCCGAGCGGGATCATGAAGGCGAGCGAGGCGAACTGCAACGCGATGCCGTGGGCCGCAAGCTCGATCGTGCCGATGGTTCCCATCAGCAGCGAGGCGACCGTGAACAGGCTGACTTCGGCAAGAATGGTCAGCGAGATCGGTATGCCGAGATAGACCACTTCCCTGAACGCCGGCCAATCCGGGCGCCAGAAACGCACGAACAGTTCATACTGGTTCAGTTCCGGCTTGCTCCTGATATAAGCGACGGTCAGCGCTGTGCCGAGCACCGCCACGCCAAGCGCGGCGACGGCCGCGCCGAAGATACCGAGCTTCGGGAAGCCGAAATGGCCGTAGATCAGCACGTAGCAAAGGGCTGCATTGAGGACCAGCGTGGCCAGGGTGACATAGAGAATGATCCCGGCCCGCTCCAGACCGCTCAGAAACGCACGCAGCACCATGAAGATGAGACCGGGGAAGATCGCCCATTGCGCAATGTGCAGATACTCGGCTGCGAGTGCTGCGACCTCCGGCTGTTGGCCGGCGAGCAGCAGGATCGGTTCCGCCAGCCAAAGCACAGGCGCGGTCAGCACGCCATAGCACAGCACCACCCAGAGACCCATGCGCACGGAGCGGCGCACGGAGACCTTGTCACCCCTACCCTGGGCCTGCGCGGCCATCGGCACGACGGCGTTGGCGAATCCGCTGCCGAAGATGTAGATGGTGAAGTACATCTGCGTTGCCAGGATGATTGCCGCGAGTTGCGTCGCGCCGAGCTTGCCCACCATCAAGACGTCGGTCGTATTGATCGCAAGTTGTGCCAGCTGCGCACCAATGAAGGGCACGCCGAGATAAAGGCTTGCACGATAATGGTTGCGCCATGAGTTGTCGGTTTGCACCGGGGTCGGGCTCGCATTGGCGGTCAGCATGACGGATTCCTGGATGTCGACGCGGCCGAAATACGGCCGGTCAGAACGAAGGGAAGGATGACGGAAATAGAACAGAGCCGGCAAAAGAACCAGTGACAAAGCTCTGCCTGCTCAATTTTTCATCCAACGATCACGAATATTGATCAATTTCAGTGCATGGCGCCGCGGTCGGAGTAGCGCGGTTCGACCATGGGCTCCTCAGGCTCGATATCTTCGGCTGCGACCGCGAGCCGTTTCGGCACCTTGAACCAGAACACCACGAGTGCGCCGACGACGAAGCAACTCGCGAGCGCATAGGGGGCGCCCGAGAAGGAGACCGTGGTCGTCGGGGCTGTGAAGTAGCCGAAGATCTGGGTGAAGATCAGCGGGCCGATAATCGTCGTGATGCTGCCGATGCTGGTGAGCGCCCCCTGCAACTCGCCCTGCGCCGACGGCGGCACATGGCCGGCGGCGATGCTGCGCAGCGGCGGATCGGCGAGGCTTTCGAGCGCGGTCGCGATAATCACGGCATAGATCATCCAGCCCTGCCAGGCGGCAGCGTAGCCGGCCGCGCCGAGCGCCGTGAAGGTCAGCCCCAAGACTGCCGTCCGCCACTCGCCAAGCCGCGGCACGACGCGCGGCAGCACGAACGCCATGACGAGGGCACCACCGATGCCGAAGATGCCGAGCGACAGGCCGATCTCTCCCTCGCTCCAGCCGTAGCGGTAAGACGATACGAACGACCAGACGGACGGATAGACCGAATGCGCCATCCAGAACAGGAAGAAGACGAGACCGACCCAGCCTATGCCGGGGTAGTTGCGCATCTGCTTGAGCGCGCCGAGCGGATTGGCGCGTTGCCATTCGAAGCGGCGGCGATGCGCCTTGTCCAATGTCTCCGGCAGCAGAAAAACGCCGAGCAGGAAATTGATGAAGGAAAGTGCCGCAGCGCCATAGAATGGCACACGCGGCCCGAGTTCTCCTAGCAGCCCGCCAATGACCGGCCCGAGAGCAAAGCCCGATCCGAACGCGATGCCGATCAGACCGAAATTTTTGGCCCGGTTTCCGTCATGGCTGATGTCGGCGATATAGGCCGAGGCGGTGCCAAAGCTGGCGCCGCTGATACCGGCGAGCACACGGCCGACGAAGAGCATCCAGTAGCTGGTCGCAAGGGCGCAGATCAGATTGTCGATGGCGAAGGTGAGCACCGAGGCAAGCAGGATCGGCCGGCGTCCGAAACGGTCGCTGAGGTTGCCGATGAGGGGCGCGAAGAGGAACTGCATCGCGGCATAGACGAGCAGCAGCCAGCCGCCGTCGATCGCCGCGTCGCTGACATTGGCGCCGGTCAGTTCTTCAAGATAGGTGGGCAGCACCGGTACGATGATGGCGATACCGATGATGTCGAGAAGCAGGATGAGAAAGACGAGGAACAGGCCGCGCCGCACGAACTTTTCGTCGAGCATGAAACTCTCCCTGCGCCATCCGTCGCCAGCGCGGAGACAGAACGTGAACGACGTTACCAATTTAGGTGTAACGCATGATTTCAGTCGAAACAATACGTGAACATCTCAAAGTTTTTTATGAGAACGATCGCGTTTGTTGATCCATTGCTCCCCAAAAATGGCCGCGTTCAGCGCAGCCCTGACCGTTGCTCGGCCTTGAGAAAGTCGACGAAGGCTCTAAGCGGCGCCGGCATGTGGCGGCGGCTGGCATAGTAGAGAAACGGCCCAGGAAAGGTCGTCACCCAATGATCAAGGATCGTGACGAGGGCGCCGGATTTCAGATGCGGTGCCACGAACTCCTCGAACGTTCGGATGACACCAAGACCGTCGACCACGGCCGCAATTTCAAGATCGACCGAGTTTGCGGTGACGACAGCCGGAGGGGCGATCGAGATTGCTTCGTCTCCGTCACCGAACTCCCAGGCCAGGCTGACGCCGCTGGCGAAGCGATGCCGGATGCAGGCATGCTCCAGAAGATCGTGCGGGTGTTGCGGCACGCCGCGTCGCGCAAGATACTCCGGCGACGCGGCAGTGATATAGCGTTGCTGCCGAGGTCCGATCGGGATGGCGATCATGTCGCGCTCGACCCGCTCCTCATAGCGGATGCCGGCGTCGAAGCCGGCCGCCAGCACGTCGATGAAGCCGTCGTCTGCCGTCACCTCAAGCGAAATGGCCGGGTTTGCCTTAAGGAAACGCCCGACGATCGAGGGCAGGATCACACGCGCGACGACTGTAGGCACGTTCAGTTTCAATGTCCCTGCCGGGCTATCGCGCAGTTCATTTACCTGGTCAAGCGCGCCGGCAATCTCCCCGAGCGCCGGCTGCAGGCGCTCGAGCAGCCGCATGCCGGCTTCCGTCGGGGTCACGCTGCGGGTCGTGCGGTTGAGGAGCCGCACATCGAGTTTGGCTTCGAGCCGCCTCAGCGCTTCGCTCAGCGACGAAGCGGAAACGCCCCGCTTCTTGGCGGCAGCTCGAAAGCTGCGCTCGCGCGCGACAGCGGTGAAGGCATCGAGGTCGGCCAGGGGAAGATCGTTCATTGTGCGAAATTCAGTACGGCTTGTTCTGAGTATACGGGATTATCGCACGATGCGATCGGGTGCAACAATGGGGATGAAGAAGAGCGCAACGTGCGCCGTCGAAGGAGAACGAGAATGGATCAGGTGAAACTCGGAAGAGCCGGACCGATGGTTTCCAACATCGGCCTTGGTTGCATGGGCATGTCGGGCATGTATGGGCCATCCGATCGAGCGGAAAGCATTGCCACCATCCATGCGGCGCTCGATTCCGGCATGACGCTCATCGATACCGGCGACTTCTACGGCATGGGCCACAACGAGATGCTTATCGGCGAAGCGCTGAAGGGGCAGGACCGCGACCGGCTCGTTCTCAGCGTGAAGTTCGGTGCGCTGAGAGACGCTGGTGGCAGCTGGGTAGGCTATGATTGCCGACCGAAGGCCGTGCGCAACTTTCTCGCCTATACCCTGCAACGGCTGGGCGTCGACCATATCGACATCTATCGCCCTGCCCGCCTTGACCCGGATGTGCCGATCGAAGAGACGGTGGGTGCGATCGCCGACCTGGTGAAGGCCGGTTATGTCAGGCACATCGGGCTTTCGGAAGTCGGATCCGAGACCATCCGAAGGGCAGCGGCCGTCCATCCTATCGCGGATCTGCAGATCGAATATTCGCTGATCTCGCGCGGCATCGAGGACGATATCCTGTCCACGTGCCGTGCGTTCGGTATCGGCATCACCGCGTACGGCGTGCTGTCGCGTGGCCTGATCAGTGGTCATTGGCAGAAGGATGCAATCGCACGTGGCGACTTCCGCGCGGCCAGCCCACGTTTTCAGGCGGGCAATGTCGACAGGAATCTGACCCTTGTCGAAGCGCTGAAGCGCGTAGCGGATGCGAAGGGTGCCACCGTGGCACAGATTGCGATCGCCTGGGTCGCGGCCCAGGGCCAGGATATCGTGCCGCTCATCGGAGCACGCCGGCGCGACCGGCTGGCCGAAGCGCTGGCATCGCAAGCAGTACATCTGACACTGGAAGATCTGGCCGCCATCGAGCGGGCGGTGCCGAGGGATGCGGCCGCCGGTGCACGCTATCCCGAGGCGCAACTCGTCCATATGGATAGCGAGCGCCATTAGAGCATTTCCAGGAAAAGCGCGAAGCGGTTTTCCGTCAGGAAATGCGTGAGGACAAAAGCCAGAGTGTTTCTGCGACTTCGTCTAACCCAAAAACGCTCCAATCCCGGATAACGAAAGGGGCCGGCAGTTCTCGCCGACCCCTTTTAATCTTTGCCTGTACCGTCTGGCGATCAGACTTGACCGGAGAAGGTGTCGCAGGCCGCCATCTTGCCGCTGTCGAAGCCGCGCTTGAACCAGCGCATGCGCTGCTCCGATGTGCCATGGTTGAAGCTTTCGGGTACAACATAACCCTGCATGCGCTTCTGCAGTGTGTCGTCGCCGATCTGGGTGGCGGCATTTAGCGCCTCTTCCAGATCGCCCTGCTCCAACAGGCCTTTCTGCTGGGTATACTTGCCCCAGACGCCGGCGAAGCAATCGGCCTGCAGTTCGACGCGAACCGACATCTGATTGGCTTCGGCTTCGCTCATCGACTGACGCATCTGGTTGAACTTCGGCAGGACGCCGATGAGGTTCTGAACATGGTGGCCGACTTCATGCGCAACGACATAGGCCTGTGCGAAGTCGCCAGATGCACCGAACTTCTGTTCAAGCTCGTCGAAGAACCCCATGTCGAGGTAGACCTTGCGGTCACCAGGGCAGTAGAACGGACCTGATGCCGCCGAGGCAAAGCCGCAGGCGGAGCGCACGGAGCCGCTGAACAGCACCATCTTCGGCTCCTGATATTGTTCGCCGCTGGCCTGGAAGATGCCGTTCCATGTGTCTTCGGTTTCGGCAAGCACCGTCCCCATGAAGGCCTTCATCTCTTCCTCCTGCGCCGATCCGCGGGGCGCTGGCGAGCCGTCGCTCTGTTCGAAGCCCGGTTGGGCCACTGGACCACCGCCGCCGTTCAGGACCTGCAGCATGTCGATGCCCATGGCCTTCAGGATGAAATAGAGCACGACCAGAAAGATGATGGTGCCGAAGCTCATGCCGCCGCCGGCGCCGCGCATGCCTCCGCCACCGCCGGGCATGCGGAAGCCGCCGCCACGGCCGAACGGATTGCCGCCCAGACCGCCACCGGGGCTCGCCCCGCGCTGGTCCTCAACGTTTCCGGATTGGCGGCGGCCCTTCCATTCCATGATCTGTCCTCCCGGCATGGGTCGATAGGCAAATATCGGTCAGACCTTTTATATGCCGGGCCGAATGCCGTTGTAAAACGCAATCGGGGCCGCGAGGTTGCGATCATGCCAATCTTTTCGAGGACTTGCCGCGACCGAAGAGACGACCCTGTCGGATTGCCAGGACGGCCGCGGAAGTGAGCAGCACCGCCAGCAGAGCCGCCGTCACCGCTGCCTGCCAGATCGAAAGCTCTAAGAACAGGCTGACATGCATCAGCCGTCCCGGCAGCAGGGTGAAGAGGCCGGCAGCGACAATGCCGCCGAGATACATGCCTGCCACATGACCGCGATGCGCGGGGATGTCGTGCCGCCGGGCGGCCGCAATCGCCTGCCTGCTGCCGAAGAGTACATAGATCGACAGCAGGTGAATGGGGCTGAAATCGCCGATCAGTTTGATTTCATGAATGAAGAGCGTGGAAGATGCGGTCACCACCATGAGCGCGAGCCAGATTTTGCCGAGCAGCCGATGGGCGCGCGTACCCTTCGGTCGAGCCAGCAGAAAAGCGCCAAGGATTGCTGCCGGAATAACGGTGGCGACATGCAACTGGACTGCGAACGATGCATGGAGAAGAGGTGCAAGTGTCATGACGAATTTCTATGCCGTTGATTTTCCCCGAACTTGCGCCAGTCTCCGGGCTGCGCTCAAATGCTTTGACTGGAACAGACGGAAAACTTCGTGAAACGCCCATTTCTGCAATCCACGCTTCGTGAACTGCGTCTTGTCGTTAAGGCGCCGCGCCTCTGGGCAACCTTCGCAGCGGTCGTGCTGATCTTTTGGGTCACGGGCCCCTATGGCTCCGCCGAGCGTCTGGCTGTTGTACCCCGCCTTGGATTCTGGCTCGTGCTGCACGCCATCACCTGGGCGATCGCGATCGTTTCGGCTGTGCTCGCCAATGGTCTCCTACGCGAGAGGGTTGCCTCGGGCTTCGTTCGCATGATGATCGGTGCGGCGGTTGCCAGCCTACCGATCGGCCTCGTGACTACCGCGATCGGCTCGGCGACCTTTTCGGCAACGCCAACGGCGCCGGGCGTCATGGCCGACATCGCCACCGGTCTGTTCCTGTCGCTCTTGTTCTGCGCCTTGACCTGGATGACGATGAACACGGAATCGATGTTGGAGTTGAACGGCGCCGGTGCCACCGCAACGGCCTCGGACGAAAGCGGGAATCGGACGTCCGGCGACCCGGTTCCCAATAAAGATACGGGCGGCATACCGTTGCTGTTGCGCCTGAAACCCGCCAATCGCGGTTTGCCGCTGCACCTGACTGTCAGCGATCACTACACGGAAGTCACGACCACTGGCGGACGCGAACTCATCCTGTTGCGCTTTGCCGATGCGCTCAGTGAACTCGGCCCGGTGCCGGGTCTGCAGGTCCATCGTTCCCACTGGGTAGCGGACGCATACGTTGCGCGCCTGGTCCGTGACAATGGCCGCATGACGCTCTTGCTTGGCGATGGAACCGAAGTACCGGTCAGCCGCACCTATGCCGCGGCCGTGCGGCTGCGCTGGGGTTGACCGTTGTCCTTGACTACGGTCCGGCAGGGCTCGCCCCCGGCGGCGTCGATGTCGCCATCGAATGTGCGGGTGTCGCCGAGACCGTACGGCAATCGACGCGGCTCGCCAAATCGGGCGGCACCGTCGTCATTCTCGGGGTCATGCCGCAAGGAGAGAAAATAGAGATCGAACCGTTCGACATTCTCTTGCCGGACCTGCGCGTGCTCGGATCCTTCATCAATCCGTTCGTTCATCGCCGCGCAGCGGACCTCGTCGCCTCTGGTGCGATCGAGATCGACAAGCTGATCTCGCGGCGCGCTTCGCTTGATGAAGCTGCCGCCGTGATTACCCATGCGCCTGCCGACGGCGAGGTCAAGATTATGGTGATGCCGGGCGGCATTTGACGGCCGGCATGCGGCATTCGGACCGCCGACCGGCACGTTGCAAAAGCGCATGCCCAAATATGTCGGCTTTCCTGTCGATTCCGGAATTTTCGGGGTTTCGCTTGCAGATACATTTGCCTATAAGCCGCTTCTAGCCTGAAAAGACCATCAATGCGTGCCCGGCCGGTGACCTCCCACTTTGGCCGGTTTTTCGCGCAGCTAGAAACGGATGACCGACCATGCCGAAGCGCCAAGATATCAAATCGATCCTCATCATCGGCGCGGGGCCGATCGTCATCGGTCAGGCATGCGAATTCGACTATTCCGGCACCCAGGCCTGTAAGGCGCTGAAGGAGGAAGGCTACCGCGTCATCCTCGTCAACTCCAACCCGGCAACGATCATGACCGACCCGGGTCTGGCGGACGCAACCTACGTCGAGCCGATCACGCCTGAGGTCGTTGCCAAGATCATCGCCAAGGAGCGCCCGGACGCTCTGCTGCCGACCATGGGCGGCCAGACCGCGCTCAACACCGCATTGTCGCTGCGCCGCATGGGTGTTCTCGACCGCTACAATGTCGAGATGATCGGTGCCAAGCCGGATGCGATTGACAAGGCAGAAGACCGCGCACTCTTCCGCGAGGCGATGGGCAAGATCGGCCTCGAGACGCCGAAGTCGCGACTGGCGAACGCCACCGACATCAAGGACCATGACCGCAAGGTTCATGAGGCCGAACGTGCCGAACTGAAGGGCCGCCTTTCCGGGCCGGAGCTCGACAAGGCGCTCGACGAACTGGAAAACCAGTGGAACCTCGGTGAAGGCGACCGCAAGCAGCGTTACATAAATCATGCGATGGCGATCGGCGCGCAGGCGCTCGATGATGTCGGCCTTCCGGCAATCATCCGCCCGTCCTTTACGCTCGGCGGCACCGGGGGCGGCATCGCCTACAACCGCACCGAATTCTTCGACATCGTCGGCAGCGGTCTCGACGCATCGCCGACGACCGAAGTGCTGATCGAAGAATCGGTACTCGGCTGGAAGGAATACGAGATGGAAGTCGTCCGCGACACGGCGGACAACTGCATCATCATCTGCTCGATCGAAAACATCGACCCGATGGGCGTGCACACCGGCGATTCCATCACTGTTGCTCCGGCGCTGACGCTGACCGACAAGGAATACCAGATCATGCGCAACGCCTCGATCGCGGTGCTGCGCGAGATCGGCGTTGAGACCGGCGGCTCCAACGTGCAGTTCGCCGTCAATCCGAAGGATGGCCGTCTCGTCGTCATCGAGATGAACCCGCGCGTTTCGCGCTCTTCGGCGCTCGCGTCGAAGGCAACCGGCTTCCCCATTGCCAAGATCGCGGCCAAGCTCGCGATCGGCTATACGCTCGACGAACTTGAAAACGACATCACCGGCGGTGCGACGCCGGCATCCTTCGAGCCGTCGATCGACTACGTCGTCACCAAGATCCCGCGCTTTGCCTTCGAGAAATTCCCAGGCGCCTCGCCGGTCCTGACCACTGCGATGAAGTCGGTCGGCGAAGTCATGGCGATCGGCCGCACGTTTGCCGAATCGCTGCAGAAGGCGCTGCGTGGCCTCGAGACCGGCCTGACCGGTCTCGATGAAATCGAAATCCCCGACATGGACGAGAACGGCGATGGCCGCAACGCGATCCGCGCCGCGATCGGCACGCCGACGCCGGACCGCCTGCGCATGGTCGCCCAGGCGCTGCGCCTCGGCATGAGCGAAGTCGAGGTTCACGAGGCGAGCAAGATCGACCCCTGGTTCATCGCCCAGTTCAAGGCGATCGTCGACATGGAATCCCGCATCCGCGAGCACGGCCTGCCGCAGGACGCCGAGAACCTGCGCATGCTGAAGGCCATGGGCTTTTCCGATGCCCGGCTGGCGACGCTTGGCGGCAAGCGCCCGAAGGAAGTGGCGGAACTGCGCAATGCACTCAATGTCCGCCCGGTCTACAAGCGCATCGACACCTGCGCGGCCGAGTTCGCCTCGCCGACTGCCTACATGTACTCGACCTACGAGACGCCCTTCGTCGACGCTGCCCGTTCCGAAGCCGATGTCTCCGACCGCAAGAAGGTCGTCATCCTCGGTGGTGGTCCGAACCGCATCGGCCAGGGCATCGAGTTCGACTATTGCTGCTGCCACGCCGCCTTCGCCCTGAAGGATGCCGGCTATGAAGCGATCATGATCAATTGCAACCCCGAGACCGTTTCGACCGACTACGACACCTCGGACCGTCTCTATTTCGAGCCGCTGACAGCCGAAGACGTGATCGAGATCATGCGCGCCGAACAGGAAAAGGGCGAGCTTGTCGGCGTCATCGTGCAGTTCGGTGGCCAGACGCCGCTGAAGCTGGCTGAAGCGCTGGAAAAGAACGGCATCCCGATCCTCGGCACAGCGCCTGACATGATCGACCTTGCCGAGGATCGCGACCGCTTCCAGAAGCTGTTGATGAAGCTCGACCTCAATCAGCCGAACAACGGCATCGCCTACTCGGTCGAGCAGTCACGCCTGGTTGCCGCCGAAATCGGCTTCCCGTTGGTCGTGCGTCCGTCCTATGTTCTCGGCGGCCGGGCCATGCAGATCATCCATTCGGAAAGCATGCTGCAGACCTACCTGCTCGATACGGTTCCGGGCCTCGTTCCGGAAGACATCAAGCAGCGTTACCCGAACGACAAGACCGGCCAGATCAACACGTTGCTGGGAAAGAACCCGCTGCTGTTCGACAGCTACCTGACCAACGCCACGGAAGTGGACGTCGATTGCCTCTGCGACGGCAAGGACGTGTTCGTCTCGGGTATCATGGAGCACATCGAGGAAGCCGGCATTCACTCCGGTGACAGCGCCTGCTCGCTGCCGGTCCACACGCTCGACACCGCAATGGTCGACGAGCTGGAGCGCCAGACGACGGCGCTTGCCAAGGCGCTCAATGTCGGCGGCCTGATGAACGTCCAGTTCGCGATCAAGGACGGCACGATCTACGTGCTCGAAGTCAACCCGCGCGCCTCGCGCACCGTGCCGTTCGTTGCCAAGACCATCGGCGCGCCGATCGCCAAGATCGCCGCCCGCGTCATGGCCGGTGAAACGCTGGACGTGGCGATCGCCGCCTATGGCGAAAGGCCGGACCCGCGCAACCTGAAGCACATCGCCGTCAAGGAAGCCGTGTTCCCGTTCGCCCGGTTCCCCGGTGTCGATACGCTGCTCGGCCCGGAAATGCGCTCGACCGGTGAAGTCATCGGCCTTGATACCGACTATGCGCTTGCCTTCGCCAAGTCGCAGCTCGGCGCCGGCGTCGATCTGCCGCGCGATGGAACGGTGTTCGTATCGGTCCGCGACGAGGACAAGACCCGCGTACTGCCGGCGATCCGCATTCTCGTCGACATCGGCTTCAATGTGATGGCGACCGGTGGCACCGCCCGCTTCCTTGGTGAAAACGGCATTGCCGCGATCAAGGTCAACAAGGTCCAGGAAGGCCGACCGCATGTCGAGGACGCGATCCGCAACCGCCAAGTCCAGCTCGTGATCAACACGACGGACGGCAACAAGGCGATCTCGGACTCCAAGTCGCTTCGCCGCGCGACATTGATGCAGAAGGTCCCCTACTACACCACCATGGCCGGCGCAGAGGCCGCCGCCCGTGCGATCAAGGCGCTCAAGGCCGGCAACCTCGAGGTTCGTCCGCTCCAGAGCTACTTCAAGGCCTGATCGAACAACGACTGCGCGCATCCCCGGACGCGCGCAGTCCGTCCGCTGACGAACGCTGCTTCGATGCAATGGATCGCCAGCGCTTCCACTCACTCCGTCATGCTCGGGCTTGACCCGAGCATCCAGTACCTTGAGCCGTGGAGGCAGGACTAGGCCCTCGGGTCAAGCCCGAGGAGGACCGCGAGCGGGGTGGGCCGTGAAATTAACTTCATCATCATCCTTGGGTGCTCACAGTCTCAGGCTTTTGCCCGAGAACGACTAACACTGGCATCGACCTGCACATGCGCAAACGCCGCATTCAGGCAGGCGCCCCCGGCCGACGCGGTGCACCGAGACCGCGTAATCTCTCCATAGTTGTGAACGCCAGTTGAACGCCGGGTTCAGCCTACATTCGGCAGCCGGGTGTTTATATGCCCACGTGCGCTTCCAAGCCGGAAAGATCCGGCACTGCGCATGGGATGGGGCAACATCGTGCAGGTCTATTTCTTCGATTTGTATTGGGGCGACGAGCGCTTTGTCGACGAGGATGGCATCAGCCACTTCGACGAAGGTTCTGCCTTGTACTACGGCCAGAGAATTGCCGACAAGATCGGCCGCGATGCCGACTACGGATCTCTGAGGGTCCATGTGCGCTCCGGCAACGGCGAGCTTCTGGCGATGATTGCGCCGTCCGATGGCCGTGGCCGTGAACAGGACGCTTTGATCGGTCGCCACAGGCTCGGCGTACTCCTCCGCCCCGTCGAAGCCATCAACGGCCTGTCCACCGCCTGGTAGTTAATCGACCGCCACCGGCCGCTGTGTCCGAACCTCAGAGCGAGCCGATCTTCTACTGCGCGCAAGCCGGACCGTTCTGATGCCGAAGAACAACGACGCGAACGAGATCACGCAACTGATGGCAAACACCGCCAGGAGCGCATGGCGCATGACCGCTACCCGGGCGCCTTCATCGAAACCGCGCATATTGGCCGTCAGCCCGAAGACTGCCGCGCCGATTGCGTAGCCGGCCGATTGCAGCGTCGGCAGCAGTGCCGATGTCTTGTCCCGCTCAGCAGCCGGCGACACATCCATCAGCAACTGGCTGAGCGTGCCCCAGCAAACGCCGAAGCCGGCACCAATGGCAATCTGACCTGCGAAAATTAGCCGAAATTCCGCCGTCGCGATCGCGACCGTCAAGCCGATGAGGCCGAGGCAAAGCAGCAGCGGCCCTACCCAGATCAACCGCACACGCAGATCATGCGAGCGCAGGCTTGCCACCAAGATGGCTGTCAAGCTCCACGACATCGCCATCAGCGCACTGGAAAAGCCGGCCGCCGTCGGGCCGAAATCCCAGAGGTGCTGCAGGCCGTAGACGAGATAGACGGAGCCGGAAGCCTGCGCCAACGGCATCAGAAGAATGATCCAGAGGCCGGTGCCGAGCGGACGCCCGATCGCAAATGCGCCAAGTGGCAGGATCGAATGCCTGGAGCGACGGTCGAGGTGAACAGTGTTGACGAGAACGGCGATTGCTAGGACCAGGAGCGCCGCCATGGCAAATCCGTTCTGGAGCATATTCGAAACCGAAATCAGCAATATGCCCAGGCCAAACGCCGTCAGGCGAAGAAGCGGGATAGGTTGCACGCTGTGCACCGACGTCGACTGCCGGGGTACGATGGCGAGGACGAGCGCGATGAAGATGGCGGCAGCGGGAATATTGACGAAGAAGGCCGCGCGCCATGAACAGTGTTCGGTGAGAAATCCTGATATGAGCGGGCCGGCAAAGGCAGCACTCGCCCAGACAATAGCCTCCGCACCGAAGACCTTCGGGACGAGCCGAGGCGGGAAAAGCTCCGGGATCAGCGCATAACAAACGGCGGCGATGACGCCCTCGCCCAAGCCTTGAAACAGCCTTCCGACCAGGACCTGCGGCATGCTCGTTGCCAGCGTCGCAATCACGGTGCCGGTGACGAAGACAAGCGCTGCTGCGATCAACGCATTGCGGGCGCCGAAGCGCGCCTTGAGATTGGCAGCCAGTGCGCCGCCGATGATCGCAAACACGAGATAGAGGGTGAAGGCCCAGGAGAGCAGTGCTGCTCCGCCAAACTCCTCGACAGCCGTCGGCAATGCCGTCGAGATGAAGAACTCGTTGAAGGCGAAGAGCGCGACACCGAGGCAAAGCGTCACGGTCGCCGCCAGATGGTTGGGTTGCAACAACTCGCCCCAACGCCCTTCCGCTTCTGAATGCGGGCCGGATTTTCCTGCGTCGCGGCCGTCTTTTGTCATGCTCATCCTGTCATTTCCGTCTGTTCGCCGTTTGGGAAACAGAACTGTTACGACCTCAACTGCGGTTGAGGTAAAGCCCATTTCTTGAGGATGTCTATTTTCTAGGAGCGTCTGCAGGTTGCGCCCCCGCGTGAAGGACGCGGTGGATCATGCCGAAAAATCTGGCATTGGCTATTTCCTTTCTGCTATAAGAACGGTTCGGATATTTCGGACGGTTCCGGTGCTTGCGCGCCGGAGACCGTTTTCTTTTGCGTTGGCGCCGCCCCCAAGCGGCGCCTCGTGCTTGATGAAGGACATTGAAATGGTCGACAAAGTGCCGATGACACAGGGTGGATTCGTCAACCTGCAGGAGGAGCTGCGCTGGCGCCAGCAGGAAGAGCGACCACGAATCATCGAGGCCATCGCCGAAGCACGCGCGCATGGCGACTTGTCGGAGAATGCCGAATACCATGCGGCCAAGGAGGCCCAGAGCCACAACGAGGGTCGCGTTGGCGAACTCGAGGATCTGATCGCGCGCGCCGAAGTCATCGACCTGTCGAAGATGTCCGGCTCCAAGATCAAGTTCGGCGCCAAGGTGAAGCTCGTCGACGAGGACACCGAGGAAGAAAAGACCTACCAGATTGTCGGCGATCAGGAAGCGGACGTGAAGGCTGGACGCATCTCGATCTCGTCGCCGATCGCCCGTGCGCTGATCGGCAAGGAAGTCGGCGATTCCATCGAGGTGAACGCTCCCGGCGGTTCCAAGGCCTACGAAATCCTCGCGGTAAACTGGGGCTGATCGCCCCTTTTGGGGCGACGGTTCCGCTTCGCCCCAATCCCCCTGCCTTTCAACACATTGATTGTCGCATGCGCAAGGAGACAGCTTCCGTGGCTGACATCCGGGACGTCGAGGTCATCGCTCCCAATTTCAAGCGGCGCCTCTCAGGCGTTACCTCCACAATCATCCAATTGATTCCGATCCAGCGCGCGCTGGGTCAGAAGGTCGCGGTGCTCGGTCCGGGTCTTCCCGACAGTCTGCCTTCGATCAGGTTTCTCGATCTCCTGCATCTCTGGAAAGCCCCTGACGGCAGGCGCTGCCGCGTCTGGCACGCGCGGCGTAATGTCGAGATGTTCCCGGCGATCATCCTGCGCGATCTCCTGCGCATGAAGTTGAAGATCGCCTTTACCTCGGCATCGCAGCGCCGCCACACAGGCTGGAGCAAGTTTCTGATCGGGCGGATGGATGCGGTGATCGCCACTAGCGGCAAGACCGCCGCCTATCTCGAAGTGCCGAACGACGTCATCCTGCACGGGATCGACACCAAGCGGTTCCTGCCGCCAGTCGATCAGCATCAGGCGAAAGCGGCACTTGGCGTCGATCCGGCCCAGAAATTCGTCGGCTGTTTCGGACGGGTCCGTCGTCAAAAGGGCACCGATCTCTTCGTTGACAGCATGATTGCCCTCCTGCCCTGCCGTCCAGGTTGGAGCGCGATCGTCGCCGGCCGCGCCACCGGTCCGCATGTAGTGTTTGAAAACGAGCTCAAGGAGCGCGTCGCCAAAGCCGGGCTTGCCGAGCGAATCCTCTTTGTCGGCGAACACACCAACATTCCCGACTGGTACCAGGCGCTTGATCTTTTCGTCGCGCCGCAGCGCTGGGAAGGGTTTGGTCTGACACCGCTCGAAGCCATGGCAACGGGCGTTCCCGTCGTGGCCGCCGATGTCGGTGCATTTTCCGAGCTGGTTGTGAGCGGCGCAGGCGAAACGGGGGCGGTCGTCCCGGCCGACGATCTTCAAGCCATGGTCGAGGCGACGGCCGCATTCATGGATGATGAGCGGCGGAGGACCGCGGCGGGTGCGAATGGCCTTGCACGCACGGCCACCTCGTTTGCGATCGAAGGCGAAGCCGACGCCATCAACGCCGTGTATGAACGGCTGATGCGCTGAACTCCGTAGTGATCGGACCGTTATTTGTTTGAGGTGAACAGCTTCAGATAGGCGTCGGTGATGGCCTGTTTGGAAAACTGGTTCATCAGCGTTTCGTGGCCGCGTTCTGCCAAGCGCAAACCGAGCTGCCGATCGTTTGCTATCCGCTCGATGGCGCGGCCGAAGCCGTCCGCATCGCCGATATCGACCATCAGGCCGTTTTCACCGTCACGCATGAACCATTGCGGCCCTTCTGAGCGGGTGGAAACGACTGGGGTGCCCTGCGCCCAGGCTTCGAGAATGACGTTGCCGAGCGGTTCATGGCTTGATGCCATAACGAAGATGTCTGAGGCGGCCAGGAACGCGCGGGTGTCCTTTTGCCAGCCGGCGAACCGCACCCGGCCCGAAACGCCGAGATCGATGGCAAGCCTTTCCAGGTTTTCGCGCTCTTCCCCATCACCGACAAGCCAGAGATACGCGTCCGGCACTTTGGCGATCGCTTCGATCAGCGTGTGGAAGCCTTTGCGCTCAACGAAGCGGCCCATCGACATGACGACGGGCACGTCGTTCGGCGTATCCAGGGTGGCGCGGCTGACGGCAGCGACGCGTTCCGTAGTGGTGAAATTGGAGATAACCTCCACATCGCGCTTCCAGCCGATCTCGCGCACATGCGCGGCGATACCAGGTGTGTTGCAGACGAGGCAGTCGGTGTTGCGGAAATAGTCCAGGCGCGGCGGGTAATCGCCGAGCCGCGAGATCTTGATGCAACCCTTGTAGTTCGGCATCAATTCGCTGGCACGGGGCGCCCACGCCATAAGAGCATCCGGCTTCCACCTCTTGGCGAGCCGTGCTGTGTTCCATGGAAGGAGGATGCGGTCGACCGACAGGTTCCGGAAATGGCTCTCTTTGATTCCGACGGAAGGGCTGATGTCCTTGCGCCAAATCCGATCCGGCCGAATGATCGCCTTCTGCTCAACGCCGCGCTCAGCAAAAGCATTGACGAGATGGACGAAAAAACGCTCGGCACCACCATCCTTGCCGAAGTGGAAATGGACGAGCTTCATGTTTGTTTCGATCCTCGGGCAAACAGCTCGAGGTAGGTCTCTGAGATCGCCTGCTCCGAAAAACGCTTGGCGAGCGTATCACGCCCACCTTCGCGGAGGCGCGTGCGAAGCGCCGGATCGTCGCGCAGGCGCTCGATGGCGATTGCCAGGCCCTCCGCATCGGCACAGTCAACCATCAGTGCGTCCTGGCCATCCGTCATGACCCAGGAAGGCCCCTCGGCGCGGGAAGCAATAGTCGCAATTCCCGCACCCCACCCCTCGAAGCAGACGTTGCCCAATGGTTCATGCAATGATGTGATCGCGAAAGCATCGCTCGCCGACAGGTAGCCGTAGGCGTTCGTTTTCCAGCCAGGAAAGCGCACACGGTCTCTTATGCCGAGTTCTTCTGCAAGCCGTTCGAGGTTGGCGCGTTCGGGACCATCGCCCAGCAGCCAAAGATAAGCGCCTTTGACCTTGGCAACGGCGCGCAGCAGATGATCGAAGCCCTTGCGCGGCACGAACCGCCCCATGCCGACGACGACAAAGGCATCCTCTGGCGTTTCGAGGTCTCGGCGCTCTATCGCGGCCGCCGGCGTCGCCCGTGTGAAGTTGGCGATCACCTCGACCCCACGCTTCCAGCCGAGCTTCCTGACGCGGTCGGCGATATCGGGTGTTATACAGACGAGGGTTTCGACATTCGTGTAGTAACCGAGGTGCTCAGGATAATCGCCAAGTCGGGAAATACGGAAGGCCTTGTTATAGGCAGGCATGAAACGGCTTGCACGAAGTTGCCAGGCCATGATCACGTCGGGTTGGAATTCCCGCAATATCAGCTGCATGCGTGCCTGAAGGACAAATCGCGAAAGCGAAATTCGGCGAAAGACGCCTTCGTAGATCGTACCGCAATGCTCCAGGTCTTGACGCCAGCTTCTGTCGGGCCTGATCAGCATGCGCTGCTCGACACCTCTATCATGCAAAGCGTTGACGAGATTGACGAAGAACCGTTCCGCTCCACCGTCCTTGCCAAAATGGATATGCATCACTTTCATAGAATCACCTGGATGCTTTCAATGCAGAGCGGCATCATCGTTGTTGGGACGCTTGCTAAGTGCGTGCCTCTGATAGATTTTTGCGGCGGTCAAGAATGCGTAGATGGCGCCCGTCATGGCTTCGATGAAGCCCGGAAAACCGCAGCGCCAAAGCCCGTTTCGGAAATAGAGACGATAAAAGTAAAGCGGTGGGCTGAACAGCATCTTGTACGGCCGCGGTGGTTTTCCGGCCGCTGCCTGCTGATCTGCCTTCAGCGTGGAATACTTGTTTTCCTTCAGGATCTGTTCGTCGATGATCAGCGGACGATAATGAAGCAGGCTGCCTTTGCTGGCCGCGCCAACGTGACCGTCCGGTACTATGCCCTCGTGCACCTTCTGATTGAGGTCGTAGCGGCCCCTGCCCTTGCGGATCAGGCGCAGATTTCGCCTCTCATGCACGCACTCCGGCGTATAGCCGTATCCGATCAGATAGGGGCGGCGCGCCACGCGCCAGCCGACCGTCTCGGCCGGTCCGTCAATCAGCGATGGTAAAAGCGCCCTGAGCGGTTCATCGAGGCGCTCGTCGGAGTCGATGTTGAGACACCAGGGCTGTGTGCATTGATCGAGTGCGAACTGCTTCTGGCCCGCATAGCCCCGCCATGGCTCGTGCATGAAGCGGATCGGCCACCCCTTATCGATGAAGGATTGCACGAGCGCGGCAGTGCCGTCCGTCGATCCTGAGTCGACGATGAGGATCTCGGCGCACTGCTCAAGGCTCTCTATGCAGTTGCCGAGATAGGCTTCTTCATTCTGACAGATGATGAAGGCGGAAAGCGGAAGTTTGCTCATGGATGACGCCACTCAACTCCGGTCGTGTCTGCGTTCTCCAAGGGAGCCTCGCTGCCGTTGCAGATCCTCAAGTCTTCTGGATCCTAGATCTGGACCAGCCCGATATCCTTGACCTGACGAATGGTCAACATCGTGCGAACCGTATCGACACGCTCGTTGGCGGTCAAAACCTCGATGACAAAATCCTGAAACGCCGTCAGGTTCTCGGCGACGCAGTGAAGCAGGAAGTCGCTTTCGCCCGAGACCGTCCATGCCTGGCGCACGATCTGCCATTCCGCTGTTGCCGCGGCGAACGCCTTGAGATCCGCCTCCGACTGTCGCTTGAGGCCAACCATGCAGAACGCCACGAGATCAAAGCCGAGCGCCGGCGCGTTCAGTAACGCGTGGTAGCCCTTGATGACGCCGGTTTCCTCAAGCTTGCGCACCCTTCGCAGACAGGGCGGCGCCGAGATGCCGACACGCTGGGCGAGGTCCACATTGGTCATCCTGCCGTCACGCTGGAGCTCGCGAAGGATCTTGAGATCGATTGCGTCGAGCTCGACTTGTTTCGTCATGAAGGTTTGTCCTTTTCACAAAGCGACTTTGGCGCATAGGGCAAAGCCGAGCAGGAGTATCTTTGTTTGGATTGCCCGGTACGTTGTCGTCACCGGGCAGATTTTATCAGGTTAGCCATAGAGGATTGATCGACAGTCGGCCGTCCGTTCGACCTGCATGTCGCCACGGACCCTGCGTGTGCAGTTCTCGCTCGTAGCGCGTGAGCCTTACGTTATCGCGGCGCAATCTTGGAGGCGTGGAGGCGTATGTTTGCGATCCGGTTCCCGCATTGAAGGCGAGGCAATTCTCCGGTCGTGGATTGCCAAACGCGGCGAGTTCGCGGTCGAGCCAAACGCGGCTTGCATTCAACCCCATATGCCTCTCCAGCAAAGTGAATCCGCGTGAAATATCGCCAAACCGATCCGACAACAAGCATCTGCGCCTACTATTCGCGGGAAAACCGGCGTTCAGAGGCGGTCGTGCCGGGTTAACGCCGGTTCCTTGGGAGAGCACATCGAAAAAACCTGTGGCGATCCACGCCTTCGCGCCTGCCCCGGTTCGTCCGTCAGGCATGCAGGCCGCCCATGTCATGTCGCCCGCGATGCCGCCATCTCACGCCGCTATTGCCGGATCCGGTTCTCTGGCCATGTCATCACGGGCTTGTGAACGTGAATGAGCGTGACACAAGCGGTGCAAAAATGCCTGATCTGGTGTCAAATCGGCTGCTTGGGCTCAAGCACTTGTGTGTATCACTGCGACCGCCCTTGAAAGTCCCCGGGGGGAATACCTAAAGTATGGCACTATTTGCCTGTGATGTAACGGAACCGGACAAGGCCCTTCGGGCATTCGGTGAGCGAAGGACAAGACCATGACTGCCCGCCATGTAAAAGTGCTGATCATCGGCTCCGGCCCGGCCGGCTACACTGCCGCCATCTACACGGCGCGCGCACTGCTGGAACCCGTTCTGATCGCCGGTCTGGAACAGGGTGGCCAGTTGATGATCACCACCGATGTGGAGAACTATCCGGGCTATGCCGATCCGGTCCAGGGTCCCTGGATGATGGAACAGATGCTGAAGCAGGCGACGCATGTCGGTGCCGAGATCGTCAACGATCTGGTGACGGATGTCGACCTTTCCGTTCGTCCCTTCCGGGTCAAGACCGACAGCGGCAACGACTGGACGGCCGATGCCTTGATCATCGCCACCGGCGCCAAGGCCAAGTGGCTCGGGATCGAAACCGAGCCGACCTTCATGGGCTTCGGCGTTTCGGCATGCGCGACCTGCGACGGGTTCTTCTATCGCAACAAGGACGTGATCGTCGTCGGCGGCGGCAATTCGGCCGTTGAAGAGGCTCTTTACCTCTCCAATCTCGCAAAGACCGTCACTGTCGTTCATCGCCGCGATTCGTTCCGCGCCGAAAAGATCCTGCAGGAGCGCCTGTTCGCCAAGCCCAACGTCAAGATTATCTGGGATCACGAGGTTGTCGAATATCTGGGCACGGCTCCCAAGCCGCCGATGCCGGCGTCGGTCAATGGCGTGAAGCTGCGCAACACCAAGACGGGCGAAGTGAGCGACATGGTGACCGACGGCGTCTTCGTCGCGATCGGCCATGCGCCGGCCGTCGAACTGTTCAAGGGCAAGCTTCGGCAGAAGTCGAACGGCTATCTCTGGACGGCCGCCGATTCGACCGCGACCGATGTACCCGGCGTTTTTGCCGCAGGCGACGTCACCGACGACATCTACCGTCAGGCCGTGACCGCTGCAGGCATGGGCTGCATGGCGGCGCTCGAGACCGAGAAATACCTGGCGGGTCATATGCCCGTCGCAATTGCAGCCGAATAGAAGCTGCGAATCGGGAGGCTCCCCGCAAGGAGCCGTCCCGTGTGGGAACAGATGCATCAGCCGCACCCGGAGGACATGATCCCGTCCCCCGGGGTGGTTTCATATGGGGGACTTCATGTCGCTGGATTGGGACAAACTGCGCATTTTTCACGCGGCGGCCGAGGCTGGGTCGTTCACGCATGCGGCAGACAAGCTCCATCTCTCTCAGTCGGCGATCAGCCGTCAGGTGAGCTCGCTTGAGCAGGATGTCGGCATCAAGCTGTTTCACCGTCACGCGCGCGGCCTGATCCTGACGGAGCAGGGCGAGATCCTCTACCGGACCGCGCACGAAGTGCTGATGAAGCTCGAAAGCGTCAAGGTGCAGCTGAGCGAGACGACGGACAAGCCGAGCGGCAAGCTGCGCATCACGACGACTGTCGGCCTTGGCCAGGGCTGGCTGACCGACAAGATCCAGGAATTCATGTCGCTGCATCCGGACGTCCAGGTGCAGCTGATCCTCGACAACGAGGAGCTCGACGTGAATATGCGGCATGCCGACTGCGCCATTCGTTTGCGCCAGCCGCAGCAATCCGACCTGATCCAGCGCAAGCTCTTCACCGTGCATATGCACGTCTATGCGGCGCCCTCTTATATCAACAAGCACGGCGAACCGCAGTCGCTTGACGATCTCGACAATCACCGCATCATCACCTTCGGTGAGCCTGCGCCAAACTACCTGCTCGACGTCAACTGGCTCGAGATCGCCGGTCGCGATTCCGACAATCCGCGCACCTCGCATTTGCAGATCAACAGCCAGACCTCGATCAAGCGTGCGTGCCTGCTCGGCATCGGCATAGCGATGCTGCCCGACTATATCGTCGGCCGCGACCCGGGCCTGATACAACTTCCGATCAGCGCCGACATCCCTTCGTTCGACACCTATTTCTGCTATCCGGACGAAATGAAGAATGCCGCCAAGCTCAAGGTCTTCCGCGACTACATCGTCGCCAAGGCCAGGAACTGGAGCTTCTGACGCCGAAAGGGCTGATGCTCGTTTTCTGAGCATTTGCTGGCTGATCTGGTAAGTTTTTGTTTTATAAATGAAATTTATAAAATGCGGTGCACTTTGTGCGCCGCATTTTGTTTGTGCGATGCAAAAATGAGCAGTGATGCGCACATGACATGGCTGACATGCATATTAAATGATTGCTGCTCGCCCAAAAAAGCAGCATACCACCCTCAGCTGATGCATCTTTGGTGGCTTCTCCTCCCAGTGCCACCGCAGCAGCTGTTCCCCTCTGGAGGTTTAATTACCTTCACAACTATAAGGGCCCAAGTCATCTTGTGGCCCTCTTTTTTTGTCTACTGTTTGGACACGGGCGAGCCGTGACGAAATTCACAGCCGGCTATTGAAAGCCGGTACTTCGCTTCCCATATCAAAATGCAGCTGATGCATTCTTGGTGGCTCTCTCCTCCCCGCCACCGCAGCAGCTGTTCCCCTCTGGAGGTTCTAATTACCTTCACAACTACAAGGGCCCAAGTTTTCTTGCGGCCCTCTTTTTTTGCCCATTTCGCCCTCACGTTCTTGTGATTTGTATATCTTATATCGGCGATACATCTATCGATAAAACACGATATGGCGATAAACGATGGATCGAGACGAAATCTTCAAGGCCCTGGCGCATCCGGCAAGAGTGAACATTCTTGCCTGGCTGAAGGAGCCGCAGGCGCACTTCCCGACGCAGGAACATCCGTTTGAAATGGGTGTTTGCGCCGGTCAGTTCGAGCGCTGCGGCCTGTCGCAATCGACCGTTTCCTCCCATCTTGCCATCCTTCAGCGCGCCGGCCTGGTGACGACCAAGCGTCTCGGCCAGTGGGTTTTCTACAAGCGCAACGAAGAGACGATTGCCGCGTTCCTGAAGGATATCGGCAGCCTGTGACTATCCCCTCCCAAAGACCCAACTGAAACCGAAGGATCTGCAATGGCTACCCTCTTCGACCCCATCACCATCGGCGACATCGCGCTGAAGAACCGCATCGTCATGGCGCCGCTGACACGCAATCGTTCGCCGAAAGCCGTGCCGAACACTCTCAACGCCACCTATTACGAACAGCGCGCTTCGGCCGGCCTGTTGATCACCGAGGCAACTGCGATCACCCAGCAGGGCCAAGGCTATGCCGACGTGCCGGGGCTTTATACGCCGGAAGCCCTTGATGGTTGGCGCAAGGTCACGGATGCGGTGCACGCCAAGGGTGGCCGGATCGTCGTGCAGATGTGGCATGTCGGCCGGATCTCGCATGATTCGCTGCAGCCGGACGGCGGCAAGCCGGTTGCACCTTCGGCGATAAGGGCAAAGTCGAAGACCTATCTGATCAACCCCGATGGCACCGGCTCGTTCGCCGAAACCTCCGAGCCGCGTGCGCTCGACATCAGCGAGCTCGACGGGATCGTCGAGGACTATCGCAAGGCCGCCCGTGCCGCGATCGATGCCGGCTTCGACGGTGTCGAGATCCACGCCGCCAATGGCTATCTCATCGACCAGTTCCTGCGCTCCGGCTCGAACGAGCGCACCGACGCCTATGGCGGTTCGATCGAGAACCGGGCCCGCTTGCTCTTCCAGGTGGTCGACGCCATCACCAATGAGATTGGCGCCGGTCGCGTCGGCATCCGTCTTTCGCCGGTGACGCCCGCCAACGACGCTTTCGATCCGGAACCGCAGCCGCTGTTCAGCTATGTGGTGAAGAACCTCGCGCGTTACTCCCTCGCCTACATCCACATCATCGAGGGAGCGACCGGCGGTCCTCGCGATCACCAGCAGGGCGAACGTCCGTTCGATTACCACGCGCTGCGCGCCGTTTATGTCGCAGCCGGCGGCAAGGCCGCCTGGATGACGAACAACGGCTATGATCGCGATCTGGCGGCAAAGACTGTCAAAAATGGCGAGGCCGATCTGGTCGCCTTCGGTAAGCCGTTCATTGCCAATCCTGACCTTGTCGAACGGCTGCAGGAGAACGCACCGTTGAATGCGCCGGATCAGGCGACGTTCTATGGCGGCGGCGCAAAGGGTTATACCGACTACCCGTCTCTTGAACAGGTCGCCTGATACCACCACATTCCTCAAGCCCTGCCGATCGGCGGGGCTTGATCGTTACTGGAACATCCCTCCTCGCATGTTTGCTCCCTACCTCGAAAAATGGTCGCTGCAGCCGGACGGCGAACGGATCGTCACTCGATCTAGTCTGTTGCTGCCTGTGCGCTGGCGTGGTTTGCCGGCAATGCTGAAGGTTGCGCGGGAAGAGGAAGAGAAGCGTGGCCACTTGTCGATGGGGTGGTGGGCCGGTCGGGGCGCGGCCGAGGTCTATGCCGCCGCCGACGATGCACTTCTCGTGGAGCGCAGCGTCAGCCGGCGATCGCTGTTTCATATGGCGATGACCGGAAGTGACGAGGCTGCAACGCAGACCATCTGCAGGACGGTCGCTGCGCTCCATGCGCCTCGCGATAGGCCGGTTCCCGATCTCATCCCGCTTGAAAGCTGGTTTGCAGCGCTTGCACCGGCGGCACGTACCCATGGCGGCGTTCTGGCGCATTCGCTTGCGGCGGCAGAGGCGTTGTTCTCCGATCCTTATCCGGCGGTCGTGCTGCACGGCGATATTCACCATGGCAACATTCTTGATTTTGGCGCCCGTGGTTGGTTGGCGATCGATCCGAAACCGGTCTATGGCGATCCCGGCTACGACTATGCCAACCTCTTCTGCAATCCGGAACTGGCTGTAGTCACCGAGCCCGGTCGCCTGCAACGCCATCTTGCAATCGTTGCCGTGGCGACGGGGCTGGCGCCGCGCCGGATCCTTTCCTGGGTGCTCGCCTATGCCGGGCTCTCCGCTGCCTGGTTCCTGGAGGACGATGACGATTTCGATATCGAAGGCGAGATGCTGATCGCGCGGATCGCTGCAGCCGAACTCGATAAATAGCCTCAGTGGCCCTTCATCAGGATGACGGCGTAGACACATAGAGTATCGCCGGCGTTGCGGAAGATGCAGTCTTTGGGTGGGCCGAGCTCGAGGCAATCGCCTGTCGCCAGCACATGTTCCTCTTCGCCTTCAATGAAGGTCAAAGTGCCCTCCTTCACCCAGATCAACTGGCGAAGCATGGCGTAGGCCGCGGCAGGCATGGGCACGTCCGCACCCGCTGGCAGTTCGACCTCCACCAGTTCCAGCGGAAGCTCGGTGTTCGGTGAGACATGCCGCCTGAGATATCCGCTTTGCGGATCCCGCCAAGCCGGCTGATGCTCGCGCCGAGACATGCGGCCTTCCTGAATTTCGGCGCGGGCGATCAGTGTCGACATGGTCAGGCCGAAAGCGCCCGAAAGTCGGGCGAGCAAGGTCGCCGTCGGGCTGCTAACTGCGCGCTCGATCTTATGGATCATTGTGCGAGAGACCCCGGAGCGCTCGGCAAGCTCACTCAGCGACCAGCCACGAATTTCGCGCTCGAGGCGGATACGCTCGCTGATGCGTTGATCAAGGCTGTGCACTTTAGTATCCATATCGTAATCATATAGTGTACGAACATGCGAGGCAACATGCTGATCAGGCAAGCTACGGAAGATGACCTGCCGGTCATCTGCGACATCTACAACGACGCGGTGGCCAATACGACCGCCATCTGGAACGAGACGATCGTTGATATCGCCAATCGCTCTGCCTGGCTGAAGGCACGAAGCGATGCGGGATACCCGGTCCTCGTCGCCGTTTCGGATAGCGGCGATATTGCCGGCTACGCTTCCTTTGGCGACTGGCGGGCGTTTGACGGTTATCGGCACACGGTCGAGCATTCCGTATATGTCCACCGCAACAGCCGTGGCGGTGGCATTGGCCGCAAGCTGATGGTTGCCTTGATCGCCGAGGCCGAACGGCTCGACAAGCATGTGATGGTGGCTGGAATCGAGTCGGAAAATGCCGCCTCGATCCGGCTTCACCAGCAACTGGGTTTCACAGAGACCGGTCGAATGCGCGAAGTCGGGACGAAGTTCGGCCGCTGGCTCGACCTGACTTTCATGCAACTGGTGCTTTCCACCGGCTCACCCGCCTGAAGGACCTGTTTTTCCCGGCCGCGCGAGATGCTATGTATCATGCCGGTCTGTTTCGATGAGGCATTGCGGGCGGTACGGCATGGGGAACGGCAGCTTAAAGTGTCTTGCGTTTGCTGCCAGATGGCTGTTCGCGCTTTTGCTGGCCGTGAGTATGGGGTTGTCGGATACTGCCCAAGCTCGCATCGACGAGCTGCCGCTGCGCGCCAAGTGCATCTATGTCGGCCGGTCGGTGATGGACCCCGCTAAATCGCTGTGCATCAGCAAGGAAAGCTTCGAACGCGACGTCTGCAGTGTCATAGACCACTATGCCGCGGCCAATGACCTGCCTTCAGCTTTTTTTGCACGCCTTATCTGGCGCGAAAGCCTATTTCGACCCAAGGCGGTCAGCCCGAAAGGAGCGGAAGGCATCGCGCAGTTCATGCCGGGAACGGCGAAACTGCGCGGCCTTTCCAACAGTTTCGACGTCGTTGCCGCTCTGGGAAAATCGGCCGAATATCTCGGCGAGCTGAAGACGCGCTACGGCAATCTCGGTTTTGCGGCTGCCGCCTACAACGCCGGCGAAAATGGGCTGGAGCGTTTCCTCGAAGTGGACTGGCTGCCTGCAGAGACGCGCAACTATGTGTTGGCAATCACCGCCTACAGCGTTGAGGACTGGCGGGACAATCCACCCAAGACACTCGATCTGACGCTCGACAAGAACAAGAATTTTCTCGATGGATGCGTGGCGCTGGCCAGCACGCGCCAGTTGCGCGAGATCGACGTGATCGATGAGGCGGAGTGGGCCCCCTGGGGCGTACAGCTTGCGGCGCATTTTCAGAAATCGGTAGCGCAGCGGCTGTTCGTCAACGCGGCCAAACGGTTGCCGGCCCCGATCCGCAGCGAGAAGGCGTTGCTCCTGCGCGAACGCAATGCCAGCTTCGGCCGACGCATTCGCTATGCCGCCCGCATCGGCCGCGATAGCCAGGCGGAAGCCAATGCGCTTTGCGCCACCATTCGGAAACATGGTGGCGCTTGCCTGGTCTTCAGGAACTGACGGCCATTTTTGCAGGGGGGAGTCCCTCGCCGGCGCCGATTTGTCCGGCACTCTGCGGCAGGCAGCCGAGCGCGTCCAGGGTTTTGGCCACCGCTTCATCGATCGGTGTGTGCGGCTCCTCGCCAAGCAAGTCCCGCAATCGATCGTTCGGCATCCGCAGCGGTTGGCGCCAGAGGTAGCGCATCTTGCGCAGCTCCCGAAAGAGCGGCACGAAGGGGGAAGCCAGCGTCACCAGCCACCACGGAAAGGCACCTGCCGGAAGCCTTTGCTGTCCCGCTGCGCGCCGGATGGCCGCGATCATCTTCGTGCCGTCATCATCGACGAAGCCGCGCATATGGTAGACGGCAAAGGCCGGTAGATCCTCGGCGCGCTCGACCAGACGGATCATCGCCTCGGCCACATCGGGCAGATAGGCCCATTGGTGGGCGATGCCCTTCTTTCCGGGATAGCTGATGGCGGTCAGCGGCTTGCCCGGCTTGACCAGCCCTTGCGAAAACCAGTTGTTGGCGGCATCGGGGCCGAAGAAATCTCCTGCCCGCAGGATGATCACGCCGACACCGGCGTTTGACGCTGCTTTCAACCGGAGTTCCATCTCCTTGCGGATCATGCCCTTGTCCGTATGCGGGTTCTGCGGGCTGTCCTCGGTCAGAAGCGGGAAGGCATCCGGACCGAAATTGTAGATCGTGCCCGGCAGAAGAATGCGCGCGCCTTCCGCTTTCGCGGCGGCAATGGTGTTGTCGAGCATCGGCAGTACCAGCTTGCCCCAATTGCGGTAACCGGGCGGATTGACGGCATGAACGATCAGCTGGACGCCTTCTGCAGCGGCGCGAACGTCCAGCTGCTTCATCGCATCGCCCTCCACCCATTCGTACGCGGGCGCCTTCTGCGCGGCCTTGGCGATATTGCGATTGAGTGCGCGCACTTTCCATCCCCGCTGGCTGAGGCCGCGGGCAACGGCACCACCGATACCGCCGGTCGCACCCAATACCAGGACTGTTCTTGCCTTTTCCAGATTGTCGGTCATCACGCCTGCTCCATTGGTTCTGATGGAGACAGTGTCATGCAATCCGATGATAAACGGAATTGCTGTTTTCTGTTTCATCGCTATACTTTTATGTATGAGCAAGATCGAGCCGAGCTGGGACTACTACCGGACTTTCCTGAAGGTGCTGAACGAAGGCTCACTGTCGGCGGCAGCGCGTGAGCTCGGCCTGACGCAACCGACGGTCGGCCGCCATGTCGATGCCATGGAAGAAATGCTTGGGTTTCCGCTCTTCACCCGCTCGCCGCAGGGCCTTCTGCCGACCGATGCAGCGCGCGCGCTGCGGCCCTATGCCGAAACGCTGGAAGCAACATCAGCGGCACTGCTTCGCGCGGCCTCCGGCCAGCAGGATACGGTCAGCGGAACCGTGCGCATCAGTGCCAGCGAAGTGATCGGTATCGAGGTGTTGCCGCCGATACTTGCCGAGCTGCATGAGCGATATCCGGATCTGACCATCGAGCTGTCGGCTTCCGATGCGATCGAGGACATCCTGCGGCAGGAGGCAGACATTGCCGTGCGTATGGCGGTGCCCAGCCAGGATGCGCTGGTGGCGCTTCACATCGGTGCGGTGCCGCTCGGTTTTCACGCTCACCGCCGATACCTCGACCGGCGCGGTACCCCGGCCACGCTCGCCGATCTGACCCGACACAGCCTGATCGGCTACGACCGCGAGACGGCGGCGATCCGGGCAATCACCGCCCGCACACCTGAACTGCCGGAGGTGCGTTTTGCGCTGAAGGCTGACAGCAACCTGGCGCAGCTTGCCGCCATTCGCGCCGGTTTCGGCATCGGTATCTGCCAGAATGCGCTTGCTGCCCGGGATCCTGATATTCTTCCGGTGTTGGCTGACGGGTTCGCAATGAAGCTCGAGACGTGGCTCGTGATGCATGAAAACCTGAAGGCTGCGCCGCGTTGCCGTGTGGTCTTCGATGCGCTGGCCAAGGGCCTGAGAACCTACATTCGCCAGACCGAGGTGGTGTCTCAATAGAAAAGCCCGCCGATCGGCGGGCTTTTCAGTCTGTTGAGGCGGTCTATCAGGCTTCGGCTTCAGGCGTTTCCGGTGCGCCGTTTTCCGCCGTCAGGTCCTCGCCCTCTTCGTCACCTTCCGGTTCGCTGATGCGCTCGACCGAGACGACCTTTTCGTCCTTGGCCGTCGAGAAGATCGTCACGCCCTTGGTGGCGCGGCTGGCAAGCCGGACGCCATTGATCGGCACGCGGATCAGCTGGCCACCATCGGAGACGAGCATGATCTGGTCGTTGTCTTCGATCGGGAAGGCCGCGACGAGCACGCCGATTTCCGTCGTCTTCGAGGTGTCGGTGGCGCGGATGCCCTTGCCGCCGCGACCGGAGGTGCGGAAATCGTAGGACGACGAACGCTTGCCGAAGCCCTTCTCCGAGACCGTCAGAACGAACTGTTCGCGTGCCTTCAGCTCTTCGTAGCGCTCGTTGGTGAGTTCGCCGCCTTCGGTGACTTCCTCGCCGACCAGGGCGATTTCCTCTTCCTCGCCGTTCGTCGTGCGCCGCTCGGCGGCTGCACGCTTCAGATAGGCCGCCCGCTCCCATGGCTCCGCATCGACATGGCCGAGGATCGCCATCGAGATGATGCGGTCGCCATCGCCAAGATTGATGCCGCGGACGCCGATCGAGTTGCGGCCGGCAAAGACGCGCACGTCGTCGACGGGGAAGCGGATGCACTGGCCGAGCGCCGTCGTCAGCATGACGTCGTCATGTTCGGTGCAGGTGTCGACCGAGAGGATCTCGTCGCCATCCTCGTCCAGTTTCATCGCGATCTTGCCGTTGCGGTTGACCTGGACGAAGTCGGACAGCTTGTTACGGCGAACCGTGCCGCGCGTCGTCGAGAACATGACGTCGAGGTTTTCCCAGGTCGTTTCGTCCTCGGGCAGCGGCATGATCGTGGTGATGCGTTCGCCGGGTTCAAGCGGCAGCATGTTGATCAGCGCCTTGCCGCGCGACTGCGGCGTGCCGATCGGCAGGCGCCAGACCTTCTCCTTGTAGACGATGCCACGGGAGGAGAAGAACAGAACCGGCGTATGGGTGTTGGCAACGAATAGCCGGGTAACGAAATCTTCGTCCCTGGTTGCCATGCCGGATCGGCCCTTGCCGCCGCGGCGCTGCGCCCGATAGGTCGTCAGCGGCACGCGCTTGATGTAGCCGAGATGCGAGACGGTTACGACCATGTCTTCACGGGCGATCAGGTCCTCGTCGTCCATATCGGGACCGCCTTCGGCGATCTCGCTTCGACGCGGCGTGCCGAACTCCTCGCGAACGGCGGTGAGTTCGTCCTTGACGATGGTCATGATGCGAAGGCGCGACGACAGGATATCGAGGTAATCCTTGATTTCTTCGCCGATCTTGTTGAGTTCGTCGCCGATTTCGTCGCGACCGAGCGCGGTCAGGCGCTGCAGGCGAAGGTCGAGAATGGCGCGCGCCTGCTCTTCCGACAGGTTGTAGGTGTTGTCTTCGTTGATCCGGTGACGCGGATCGTCGATCAGCCGGATGAGGCTGTCTACGTCATGCGCCGGCCAGCGGCGTTCCATCAACTGTTCGCGTGCGGTCTGCGGATCGGGCGCATGCCGGATCAGTTTGATCACTTCGTCGATGTTGGCAACCGCGATAGCAAGACCGACCAGGACGTGGGCACGATCGCGCGCCTTGCGCAGCAGGTATTTCGTTCTCCGGCTAACGACTTCCTCGCGAAACGAGACGAAGGCCCGCAGCATGTCGAGCAGTGTCATCTGCTCCGGCTTGCCACCGTTGAGCGCCACCATGTTGCAGCCGAAGGACGACTGCAGTGGCGTGTAACGGTAAAGCTGGTTCAGGATGACGTCGGCATTGGCGTCGCGCTTGAGTTCGACGACGACGCGGTAGCCCTGACGGTCCGACTCGTCGCGCAGATCGGAGATGCCTTCGATGCGTTTGTCCCGCACCAGTTCGGCCATCTTCTCGATCATCGTCGCCTTGTTCACCTGAAAGGGGATCTCGGTGATGATGATCTGCTCGCGGTCGCCGCGCATCGGCTCGATATGGGCACGGCCGCGCATGATGACCGAACCGCGGCCGGTCTCGTAGGCCGAGCGGATGCCCGAGCGGCCGAGAATGAGCGCGCCGGTCGGAAAGTCCGGACCGGGGATGATTTCCATCAGTTCCGGCAATTCGATCGCCGGGTTGTCGATCAGCGCCATGCAGCCGTTGATGACTTCGACGAGGTTGTGCGGCGGAATGTTGGTCGCCATGCCGACCGCGATGCCGCCGGCGCCGTTGACGAGCAGGTTCGGGAACTTCGCGGGCACCACCACCGGCTCACTCATCGTGCCGTCGTAGTTGTCGCGGAAATCGACCGTTTCCTTGTCGAGGTCGTCGAGCAGCGAATGCGCGGCCTTCTGCAGGCGGCATTCGGTGTAGCGCTCTGCCGCCGGCGGGTCGCCGTCGACCGAGCCGAAGTTGCCCTGACCGTCGATCAGCGGCAGCCGCAGCGACCAATCCTGGGCCATACGTGCCAGCGCATCGTAGATCGCCGAGTTGCCGTGCGGGTGGTATTTACCCATCACGTCCCCGGTGACACGGGCGCATTTGACGTACTTCTTGTTCCAGTCGATGCCGAGTTCGCTCATCCCGTAAAGGATTCGGCGATGAACGGGTTTCAGGCCGTCACGCACGTCTGGAAGCGCGCGGCTGACGATGACGCTCATGGCGTAATCGAGATAGGACCGCTGCATTTCCTCGATGATGGAAATCGGCTCGATGCCTGGCGGAGTCTTTCCGCCGCCGGGAGTGCTTTGCTCAGTCAATTGTGATCACGATCTTTGTTCAGAATCAGTCGGATATTTATAGCCGAATGCGCCTGGAAGCGCCAATTTTGGCCCGTGGTTGTGAACAGTCTTTTGCCGTCGGAGCAGGCTTTTCTAGGGCATCGGAGCGGAAATCGGAAGTGCTGACGACAAAGTCTGCTGCCCGACCTGAACGGCTGTGAGAAGGTTCCGTCAAACCCTCATTAAGCTATTGCTCAAGCTTTGGCCACCGACCCCTTCCCAAGCCCTCTCCGCTTGCCTAACAATGCCGATCTGCCACCGGGAAAACTCGGGGCGCGCGTGCACGCACGCGACAATCCGGAAGGGGAAACGGATGTTCAATGTCGACCTCCTGGTCAACGCACTCACCACCCTACTCGTCACGCTCGATCCGCCGGGGCTTGCTCCGATCTTCCTGAGCCTCACGGTTGGCCTCAGCCGGCAGGAGCGGTTTCAGGTCGCGACACGCGGCTCGCTGATCGCCTTCTTCATCCTTGCTGCCTTTGCTATCTTCGGTAACAGCATTCTCGGTCTGCTCGGCATCTCCATCGGTGCGTTCCGCATCGCGGGCGGCCTCTTGTTGTTCTGGATTTCCTTCGAGATGATCTTCGAGAAGCGTCAGGAACGGAAGGAAAAGACCGGCGAAAACGCGACGATCAAGGACCACATCCACAACATCGCCGTCTTCCCGCTGGCCCTGCCGCTGATTGCCGGGCCGGGCGCGATCTCCGCGACGATCCTGCTCGCCGGCTCGTTCCCGACCGCGGTCGAGCGCACGCAACTGCTAATCGTCATTGCACTGTCCATGGTCAGCCTCTTCCTTGCTCTGGTCATCGCCGAACGCATCGACCGCTTTCTCGGTGTCACCGGCCGGGCAATCCTCACGCGCCTGCTCGGCGTCATTCTTGCGGCGCTTGCGGTTCAGTTCGTCGTCGATGGCGTGAAATCGGCAATGGCGATCTGAGGTCAGCAGGAGGCCAACTGACGAAGCTTTCGTTTGAACGCAAGAAGGGCCGGTTACCCGGCCCTTCTTCAATGTCACGATATTGCAGCGCAGCGTTTGCGCCGCCATCCAGCTGGCTGCCAAGGGGCGTCTGCTACTGGAGAGCGCAGCAGTTGAGGCGTGGCTCAGAACGGGATGTCGTCGTCCAGGTCGCGCGAGAAGTTGCCGCCGGCCTGACCACCCTGACCACCCTGGCCGCCGCCGGAGCGACCGCCGCCGGAGGACTGGCGCGGCTGCTGTTCGTAGTCGTCGTAACCACCGAAGTCGCTCGAACCGCCACGGCTGGCGCCGGAGCCGCCGCCCTCGCCGCGACCGTCAAGCATGGTCAGCGTCGAGTTGAAGCCCTGCAGCACGATTTCTGTCGAATAGCGATCGTTGCCGGTCTGGTCCTGCCATTTGCGGGTCTGCAGCGCGCCTTCGATATAGAGCTTGGCGCCCTTCTTGACATATTGCTCGACGACCTTGCACAGGCCCTCGTTGAAGACGACGACAGTGTGCCATTCGGTCTTCTCGCGACGTTCGCCGCTGTTGCGGTCGCGCCAGGTCTCCGATGTGGCGATGCGCAGGTTGGCGATCGGCCGGCCGTCCTGCGTGCGCCGGATTTCCGGGTCCGCCCCGACGTTTCCGACCAAGATCACCTTGTTGACGCTACCAGCCATATTGCTTTTCCCGTGGTTTTGCCGCGCCGCCGGCACGGCTTTCGAATTTCAAGAACGCGCATCTTAGCGGTCCGCTGCCGCGGATACGCCCCGCATCATGCATAATCCACAACAGATTTAGTCGATTTGCCCGTTGTTTGTTCTTTCTTTGTTCTAATATTTCCCTATGATCCTGTCAACCGAATCGAAATGGCCACCAGTTTTGCCGATTGCGCCTCGACATGGGCGTTAGCGTCATTACATAGGGGGCTTTCAACCGACATGCAAAGCTGGCTTCCGATGAGCGAACTCAAGACCATCTCCATTCGTGGCGCGCGCGAGCACAATCTCAAGGGCATCGATCTCGATCTGCCGCGCAACAAGCTGATCGTGATGACCGGGCTTTCCGGCTCCGGCAAGTCGTCACTCGCCTTCGATACGATCTATGCCGAAGGCCAGCGCCGCTATGTCGAGAGCCTGTCGGCCTATGCGCGCCAGTTCCTCGAGATGATGCAGAAGCCGGATGTCGACCAGATCGACGGCCTGTCGCCGGCAATCTCGATCGAGCAGAAGACGACCTCGCGCAACCCGCGCTCGACCGTCGGCACCGTGACCGAGATCTACGACTACATGCGTCTGTTTTTTGCGCGCGTCGGTGTGCCTTATTCGCCGGCGACCGGTTTGCCGATTGAAAGCCAGACGGTCAGCCAGATGGTCGACCGCGTTCTCGCCTTTGGCGAAGGTACGCGTCTTTATATTCTTGCGCCGCTCGTGCGTGGCCGCAAGGGCGAGTACAAGAAGGAACTCGCCGAGCTGATGAAGAAGGGGTTTCAGCGCGTCAAGGTCGACGGCACCTTCTACGAAATCGCCGAGGCTCCGGCGCTGGACAAAAAGTACAAGCATGACATCGATGTCGTCGTCGACCGCGTCGTTGTGCGGCCCGACCTTGCCTCGCGGCTTGCCGACAGCTTGGAAACATGCCTGACGCTGGCCGATGGTCTCGCCGTCGCCGAGTTCGCCGACAAGCCGCTGCCGCCGGAAGAAACCGCTGCCGGCGGCTCAGCCAACAAGTCGCTCAACGAAACCCATGAGCGCGTGCTGTTTTCGGAAAAGTTCGCCTGCCCGGTCTCCGGCTTCACGATTTCCGAGATCGAGCCGCGCCTGTTTTCGTTCAACAATCCCTTCGGCGCCTGTCCGACCTGCGATGGTCTCGGCAGCCAGCAGAAGATCGACGAGGCGCTGATCGTGCCCGAACACAACAGGACGCTGCGCGATGGCGCGATCGCGCCCTGGGCTAAATCGTCGTCGCCCTATTACAACCAGACGCTGGAAGCGCTCGGCAAGGTTTTCGGCTTCAAGCTCGGCAATCGCTGGAGCGAGCTGCCCGCCGATGCGCAGAAAGCGATCTTGCACGGCACGGAAGAGAAGATCGTCTTTCACTATGAAGACGGCGCCCGCTCCTACAACACCACCAAGAGTTTCGAGGGCATCGTGCCCAACCTGGAGCGCCGCTGGAAGGAAACCGACAGTGCCTGGGCGCGCGAGGAGATCGAGCGCTACATGTCGGCGGCACCCTGCCCGGCCTGCGCCGGCTTCCGCCTGAAGCCGGAGGCGCTCGCCGTCAAGATCGACACGCTGCATATCGGCCAGGTCACCGAAATGTCGATCCGTGTCGCCCGCGACTGGTTCGAGGCTCTGCCTGCCCATCTCAACACCAAGCAGAACGAGATTGCCGTTCGCATCCTCAAGGAGATTCGTGACCGCCTTCGCTTCCTCAACGACGTCGGCCTCGAATATCTCAGTCTTTCGCGCAATTCCGGCACCCTGTCGGGTGGTGAAAGCCAGCGCATCCGTCTCGCATCGCAGATCGGCTCTGGTCTGACGGGCGTGCTCTACGTGCTGGACGAGCCGTCGATCGGCCTGCACCAGCGCGACAACGCTCGCCTGCTCGATACGCTGCGCCACCTGCGCGACATCGGCAACACGGTTATTGTCGTTGAACATGACGAGGACGCCATCTTGACGGCCGACTATGTCGTCGACATCGGCCCGGCCGCCGGCATCCATGGCGGCGAGGTCATCGCGCAAGGATCGCCCGCCGACGTGATGTCCAATCCGAAGTCGCTGACCGGAAAATATCTCTCCGGCGAGTTATCGGTTGCTGTCCCGAGCGAGCGCCGCAAGCCGAAGAAGAAAAAGGAAATCACCGTCGTCGGTGCACGGGCGAACAACCTGAAGAATGTCACGGCGTCCATTCCGCTTGGCATCTTCACGGCGGTGACCGGCGTGTCCGGTGGCGGCAAATCCACCTTCCTGATCGAGACGCTCTACAAGGCGGCCGCTCGCCGCATCATGGGCGCGCGCGAAAACCCGGCCGAGCATGACCGCATCGACGGCTTCGAGCACATCGACAAGGTGATCGACATCGATCAGTCGCCGATTGGCCGCACACCCCGGTCCAACCCGGCAACCTACACCGGTGCCTTCACCCCGATCCGCGACTGGTTTGCCGGATTGCCGGAAGCGAAAGCCCGCGGTTACCAGCCCGGTCGCTTCTCGTTCAACGTCAAGGGCGGACGCTGCGAAGCCTGCCAGGGCGACGGCGTCATCAAGATCGAGATGCACTTCCTGCCGGATGTCTACGTCACCTGCGACGTCTGCCACGGCAAGCGCTACAACCGCGAAACGCTGGACGTGCACTTCAAGGGCAAGTCCATCGCCGACGTGCTCGACATGACCGTTGAGGAAGGCGTGGAGTTCTTTGCGGCCGTTCCGGCCGTGCGCGACAAGCTGGTAACGCTGAACCAGGTGGGGCTCGGCTATATCAAGGTCGGCCAGCAGGCAAACACGCTGTCGGGCGGCGAAGCGCAGCGCGTCAAGCTCGCCAAGGAGCTGTCGAAGCGGTCGACCGGACGCACGCTCTATATCCTCGACGAACCGACGACGGGCTTGCATTTCCACGACGTGGCGAAGCTTCTTGAAGTTCTGCATGAATTGGTCAACCAGGGCAATTCCGTCGTTGTCATCGAACACAATCTCGAGGTCATCAAGACAGCCGACTGGGTCATCGACTTCGGCCCAGAAGGCGGCGACGGCGGCGGTGAAGTCATCGCCAAGGGAACGCCGGAGGACGTGGTCAAGGAACCGCGCTCCTACACCGGGCAATTCCTGAAGGAGCTCTTGGAGCGTCGTTCGATGAAAAAGGTCGAGGCGGCCGAGTGAGCGTTGCGGCCAACGGAAGAAGCGGTACCGCGGCCGGTTTCGCGATGATGCGGCCGGCGACGGTGAGCGACCTGCCGGCCGTTCAGGACATTACCGCTGCAGCTTACGCGCCGTACACTGCCCTGCTTGGCGGGCCGCCCTTGCCCGTTACCGAGGATTATGTGCCTCGCATTGCGCGAGAAGAGGTCTGGCTCCGTGACGAAGGCGACGCGATTTCTGCGCTTGCCGCTTTCGAACGGCACGCGGATCACCTTTTGATTTTCAGTATTGCCGTCGCGCCTTCCTTCCAGCGACAGGGACGCGGGATCGAGCTGTTGCGGTTTCTGGATGCGCGGGCAGCCGAATGGGGCGTGGCGGAGGTGCGGCTCTACACCAATGCGCGGATAGCGCGAAACATCGCGCTTTACCGCGCCTATGGTTTTCAAGGAACGGGTCGCTGCCCGAACCCCTATAGGCCAGGGTGGACACTGGTGGATATGGCCAAGCCCGCGAGGCAGATGGCGTCCGAATAAAACGAGATGCGACTTGAACTTGCCGCGATGAGGAGGATGGGATGACGAAATCCGGAAAGATCCGCGTTGGTATCGGCGGTTGGACCTTTGAGCCGTGGGAGGGCACGTTCTATCCCGACACCCTGTCGAAGAAGCGCCAGCTCGAATTTGCCGGCAAGGAATTGCGGGCGATCGAGGTTAACGGCACCTATTATTCGTCGCAGAAGCCGGAAACCTTCGCCAGATGGGCAGCCGAAGTGCCGGAGGATTTCATCTTCTCGCTGAAGGCCAGCCGGTTCGTCACCAATCGCAAGATTCTGGCCGAAGCCGGTGAATCCATGCAGAAATTTCTGACCCAGGGGCTGACGGAACTCGGGGCCCATCTCGGGCCGATCCTGTGGCAGTTCGCACCGACAAAGAAGTTCGAGCCGGAGGATTTCGAAGGTTTCCTCAAGCTCCTTCCGGAGAAGCAGGACGGTCTGCCTCTGCGCCACGTCGTCGAGGTGCGCAATCCGACGTTCCAGGCGCCCGATTTCGTCGACCTGCTTGAAAAATACAAGGTGGCCGTCGTTCTGGCAGAGCATGCGGACTATCCGATGATCGCCGATGTCACTGCCGATTTCGTCTATCTGCGCCTGCAGAAGGGCAGCGACGACATCAAGACCTGCTATGCGAGCGACCAGCTTGATCTCTGGGCGAACCGCGCCAAGACCTTTGCAGCCGGCGGGGAGCCGGGTGACCTCGCCAAGAGCGCGCCCGATCGCAAGGCGAACAAGGAGCCACGCGATGTCTTTGCCTTCTTCATCACCGAGGGCAAGGTGAATGCGCCGAACGGTGCGCGTGAGCTGCAAAAGCGGGTTGATTGACGCCAAGTTCGGGCGCGGGTGATACACCTGCGCCTCCCCATATGGGCCTGTGCGGTCGCCTCCAGAACCTGAAAACGAATCAATTTGCCGCGCCGCCCATATTGGCGTTGGTTGTGCAATCGCGCTTGCCCCTGGGGATGCCATTTATGTGCTTTTTTACCCTTCAAAAATTTGATTTTTCGCCTGCCGCTGCGGCAGTGTCATAGACAACCTGCGGAAGTGCCTGATTTTCAAGGCATTGGCCGCTGTCCCCGTTTTCCACAGTCAATCCACACAACATCTAGCGCTCAAACTTCCGTCACAAACCACCCCTTGACGCCCCGGGTCGATTCACGGTTAATGGATTTTACGTTGCGACGGCGGCGGACCGGAATGTTTTGAGCCCGGTTCATTTCACGAAATCGTCGGTTCTGACATGCGGCAAATGCGGGTTCTCCGCTTGAGCCGCAGTGAGGAATCCTGTGCGCTTTTTCGAGCCCGCTTGAGCAAGTTTTGGCTGGCATAAAGAAGCTGTTGATACTATATTTAGTGTTTGCAGGCAGCCTATCTCACAAGATACAGGGTCACCCAGATCTGGGTTTCCCTTCAAGGATGGAAGCTGAGACTGGCTGCGGAATGCCTCCGCGACCAGGCGGGGACACTTGCGCCTGTGGCGGGCGCATTTCAACACGAAGGACACGGGACAATGCTGATCGAACGTCGTTTCACCAAGGCCGGGCAATCCGCCTATGCGGAGATAGAATTCCGCAAGGCTACGAGTGAAATCAAGAATCCGGACGGCTCGATTGTCTTCCGTCTGGCCGATATCGACGTGCCGGCCCAGTTCAGCCAGGTTGCCGCCGACATTCTCGCCCAGAAGTATTTCCGCAAGGCCGGCGTGCCTGCCAAGCTGAAGCGCGTCGAGGAGAATGATGTCCCCTCCTTCCTCTGGCGCTCGGTTCCCGACACGGAGGCGCTGAAGGCGCTGCCGAAGGATGAACAGTACGGTTCCGAAACCGATGCCCGTCAGGTTTTCGATCGCCTGGCCGGCACATGGGCCTATTGGGGCTGGAAGGGCGGCTACTTCGCCAGCGAAGAAGACGCGTCCGCCTTCCGTGACGAACTTGCCTATATGCTCGCCACCCAGCGCGTTGCGCCGAACTCCCCGCAATGGTTCAACACCGGCCTGCATTGGGCCTATGGCATCGACGGCCCCGGCCAGGGCCACTTCTATGTCGACCCCTTCACCGGCAAGCTGACCAAGTCCAAGTCGGCCTACGAACACCCGCAGCCGCACGCCTGCTTCATCCAGTCGGTTGCCGATGACCTCGTCAACGAGGGCGGCATCATGGACCTGTGGGTGCGTGAAGCGCGCCTGTTCAAGTACGGCTCCGGCACCGGCTCCAACTTCTCGCATCTGCGCAGCGAAGGCGAGAAGCTTTCCGGCGGCGGCAAGTCGTCGGGCCTGATGTCCTTCCTGAAGATCGGCGACCGCGCAGCCGGCGCCATCAAATCAGGCGGTACCACTCGTCGCGCCGCCAAGATGGTCGTTGTCGATATCGACCACCCGGATATCGAGGAATACATCAACTGGAAGGTCAAGGAAGAGCAGAAGGTTGCAGCGCTCGTCACCGGCTCGAAGGTCGTCGCCAAGCATCTGAAGGCGATCATGAAGGCCTGCGTCAATTGCGACGGCACCGATGACGCCTGCTACGATCCCAAGCAGAACCCGGCGCTCAAGCGCGAGATCCGCGCTGCCAAGCAGTCGCTGGTGCCTGAAAACTACGTCCAGCGCGTTATCCAGTTCGCCAAACAGGGCTACAAGGACCTCGAGTTCAAGACCTACGACACCGACTGGGATTCGGAAGCCTATCTCACGGTTTCGGGCCAGAACTCGAACAACTCCGTCTCGATCAAGGATGACTTCCTGCGCGCCGTCGAAGCCGATGGCGACTGGCACCTGACCGCCCGCAAGGACGGCCGCGTGATGAAGACGCTGAAGGCACGCGACCTGTGGGAATCGATCTCCTACGCCGCCTGGGCGTCGGCCGATCCGGGCCTGCACTTCAACACGACGATGAACGACTGGCACACCAGCCCCGCTGCCGGCCCGATCCGCGCGTCGAACCCGTGCTCGGAATACATGTTCCTCGACGACACCGCCTGCAACCTCGCCTCGCTGAACCTGATGATGTTCAAGGATGCGGCGACGAAGCGCATCAACATTGCAGACTACGAGCACGCCGTGCGTCTTTGGACCGTCGTTCTCGAAGTCTCGGTGATGATGGCGCAGTTCCCATCCCGCGAGATTGCCGAACTGTCCTACGAATACCGCACGCTTGGCCTTGGCTATGCCAATATCGGCGGCCTCTTGATGTCCTCGGGCATTCCCTATGACTCGACCGAAGGCCGCGCCATTGCCGGCGCGCTGACGGCGATCATGACCGGCGTTTCCTATGCCACCTCGGCGGAGATGGCGGCGAAGCTTGGTCCGTTCCCGGGCTTTGCGCCGAACCGCGACAACATGTTGCGCGTCATCCGCAACCATCGCCGCGCCGCTTACGGCGAGACGACGGGCTATGAGGGCCTCTCGGTCAATCCGGTCGCGCTGATCCACAGCGAGAATCCCGACCAGGACCTGGTCATCCATGCCATGAGCGCGTGGGACAAGGCGCTGGAACTGGGCGAGAAGCACGGCTACCGCAATGCCCAGGCTACCGTCATCGCGCCGACCGGCACGATCGGTCTTGTGATGGACTGCGACACGACCGGCATCGAGCCTGATTTCGCCCTCGTCAAGTTCAAGAAGCTCGCCGGTGGCGGCTACTTCAAGATCATCAACCGCGCCGTTCCCGAGGCTCTGCGTTCGCTCGGCTACTCCGAGAGCCAGCTTGCCGAGATGGAAGCCTATGCCGTGGGCCATGGCAACCTCAACCAGGCGCCTGCCATCAACCCCTCGACGCTGAAGGCCAAGGGCTTCACCGACGAGAAGGTCGAGGCCGTCAACGCTGCCTTGAAGTCGGCCTTCGATATCAAGTTCGTTTTCAACCAGTGGACGCTCGGTGCGGACTTCCTGAAGGGCGCTCTGAAGGTCACCGACGAGCAGCTCGCCCAGATGGACTTCAACCTCCTGGAGCACATGGGCTTCTCGAAGAAGGACATCGAAGCGGCCAACATCCACGTTTGCGGTGCGATGACGCTTGAAGGCGCACCGTTCCTCAAGAACGAACACCTGCCCGTCTTCGATTGCGCCAACCCGTGCGGCAAGATCGGCAAGCGCTATCTCTCGGTCGAAAGCCACATCCGCATGATGGCTGCCGCCCAGCCGTTCATCTCGGGCGCGATCTCCAAGACGATCAACATGCCGAACGAGGCGACCGTCGAGGATTGCAAGAACGCCTACATGCTGTCCTGGAAGCTGGCGCTGAAGGCCAACGCGCTCTATCGCGATGGTTCCAAGCTGTCTCAGCCGCTGAATGCCTCGCTGATCGAAGACGAGAATGACGAGGATGCGCTGGAGGATCTGATCCAGGCGCCGGCCGCTGCCCAGGCGGTGACCATCACGGAAAAGATCGTCGAGCGCGTCATCGAGAAGGTGATCCGTGCCCGCGAAAAGCTGCCGAACCGCCGCCAGGGTTACACCCAGAAGGCTGTCGTCGGCGGCCACAAGGTCTACCTGCGCACCGGCGAATTCGGTGATGGCCGCATCGGCGAGATCTTCATCGACATGCACAAGGAAGGTGCCGCCTTCCGGGCGATGATGAACAACTTTGCCATCGCCATCTCGCTCGGCCTGCAATACGGCGTGCCGCTGGAAGAATATGTGGAGGCCTTCACCTTCACCAAGTTCGAGCCGGCCGGCATGGTACAGGGCAACGACGCGATCAAGAACGCGACGTCGATCCTAGACTACGTCTTCCGCGAACTGGCCGTGTCCTACCTCGGCCGTCACGATCTTGCGCATGTCGACACATCGGACTTCAGCAACACGGCGCTCGGCAAGGGTATCCAGGAAGGCAAGACCAACCTGATCTCCACCGGCTGGACCCGCGGCTACAAGCCGACCATCGTCGGCGGCACGGCCGATCGCAGCGGTGAACCCAAGGGCTCGGCGACGGCAGCCCCTGCCCGCGCATCTTCCGGTGCAACGGTAACTTCGATTGCCGGCAACACGGTCCGCAAGCTGGAGCAGACGACGTCGATCGCAACCTCCGAAATCGTCGCTTTCAAGCGCGACTACGAGGAGCGCGCGGCGGAACTTGCCGAAGAGATCGCCGAGGAAACAGTCGAGACGGTCACGGAAGTGACGGCTCTCTTCTCCGACAAGGCGGCCGCCGAAGCGGCATCGGCCAAGTCGGACGCCAAGAAGCTCGAAGCCGAACGCCGCGCCCGCTCGATCATGCAGGGCTACACCGGCAACATGTGCTCCGAGTGCCAGAACTTCACCATGGTGCGCAACGGCACCTGCGAGAAGTGCGACACTTGCGGCGCCACCAGCGGCTGCAGCTGATACCTGCACGCATCGTTTGATGTAGGATGACATGAACTTTGCCCTTTTGACGTAAACTTTGTCATTTTGGCTGGTTCTGTCGCCGAGATAGTTTGGCAAGTCACATTGTCGGTTCCGGGCACCTTTCAGTGCCCGGAAAATGTCTCCAATCGATGGCGATTTTTTTGGCGCAACGTCCGCTTTGCGCCCTCATGCACGAACCCGCTTCGCGGGAGGGCGTGCGCGGTGAGGTTGGTGTGATTATCTGAAGTTCTAGGCAGGCTGTTGGTGTTGCCTGACCATGGC
>NZ_JBNDIU010000017.1:0-163955 GCF_050434565.1 Ensifer sp. 4252 | reverse complement strand
CAAAACCCTCGACACCCCACAGGATCGCATCCAGATCAGGAAACCTTATTCTCTTCAACAACATAGAAAGATGGGCATTATGAAACAGGATTGTACGGTCCGCCGCACGGAGCAAATCGGTGCTCTCGCTTGAAAGAATCGCGAAGCTGAAAAGATGAGCAGCGATGATACCGGCAAGGAGAAGCGTGCCCAATTGTCCGGCTAGGGTAGACGGTAGAAGGCGGATCATTCGATGGCCTTCACTTCCAAGGCAAAGATATAGCCCCTACCCCATACCGTTTGTATCACACTCGGTTTCTGGGGGTCCGGCTCGATCTTTCGACGAAGCCGACTGATTTGATTGTCGATGCTGCGATCAAACGCCAATTGCTCCCGTCCACTCGTGAGATCAAGCAGTTGATCGCGCGAGAGGACGATTCCGGCCCGTTGGGTCAAAACCACCAACAGCCGGAAGTCCGCCGAACTCAATGGTATCGAAAGCCCGTCACTGCTGACGAGTTCCCGCCGCCCCAGGTCAAAAATCCAGCTTCCGAAGGCCACGCGCCCGCTTGTCGAGGGATCACGTGTCCTTGGCAACGCATTGGTGCGCCGCAGAACGCTGTTGATCCGCGCAACGAGTTCAAGAGGCTCAAACGGCTTGACGACATAATCGTCAGCGCCGACTTTCAGACCGACAATGCGGTCGATGGTCTCTGCCCTGGCCGTCAAAAGGATCATCGGCGTGTCCATAGCCTGGCGCACGTAAGCACACAGCGAGAGACCGTCTTCTCCAGGCATCATGATATCGAGCACGATCAGATCAATCGCCCCCCTGGCGAGGATGTCGCGTGCAGCTGCAGCGTTGTTTGCGGTAGTGACGCGCATTTCCTGCTTTTTCAGGAACGCCGCCAGCGGCTCACGAATGTCGCGGTGATCGTCAACGACGAGAATATGTGGGACAAAGCTCATCAGGTGGGCCTGAACATCGGCTTCAGCGGCTTGCGCATGTTTAATCCTCGTTCCCCAGCCTCTGTCACTGGCCAAAACCTCGGCTTCACAAACCGATTGACACCTAAGCTAGCATTTGGCCTTTGGCGCGCGCAGCAAACTTGTAACCAGATGTGTCGACTTTTCTTCTTGCGACAAGTCGCGACACTTTAGGCAGAGCCAGCCCTTAGTCCTCACGGCAATTCAGTGCAGTTTCGGCCATGCGTAGACGGTTCATGCTGACCGCAGCGCCCCTGTTGTCCGCAGTTGGAAAACAGGTTCCACGAACTAACCACAGAGGATAGCTGATCATGAAAAGACTCACCATTTCGGCGTTTGTATTCGCCATCCTTGGTGCTGTTTCACTGGCTGAAAGCTCTTGGGCCCAATCGGCTACCCAAGCCGCGCAGCAGGATAAGACGACCGTTCGTCTCGCGACAGTTCGCACACCGCGTGATGGTGGATTACTGGATGAACTGATTGCTCGGTTTGAAAGCCGTACGGACTACCGCGTCGAAGTCAGTGTCGGAAAGCTTGTTTACGAGGACGCCAAGGCTGGAAAGGTCGATGTTGTCCTCTCACACTTCGGTCACAGCCACCTTGGCGTAGAACCCTTCGTGCAAGAGGGCTACGGGCTCTGGCCGCAGGCTGTTCTGTCCAGTCGAGACGGCTTTATCATTCCGAAGGGGGACCCGGCCAAGGTGGCAGGTCTCACAGACCCCGTCGAGATACTCCGGCGCATCGCCGAAAGCCGCTCTACGTTCATCGCGAATGACGACGAGTCCCACAATTACGCGGTTGAAACGCTTTGGCATGCAGCGGGCTCTCCCGACCGCGAAGGCTGGTATGTTGATCTTGATGCGAAAAACTCCAAAGTGGCAGAGCTAGCGGCCAGCAAAAACGCCTACTCTGTCTGGGGAGCCACCGCGTTTAAAGATTGGCAAGACAAGACCGGAGATACCCAACTGAGCATGGTTTTGCCGGACGGCCCGGTCATGTCGCGGCTGATGGTGGCTGACGTCGTGAACCCAGAGCGTTTTCCGGAAGCCAATGTGGAAGGTGCGAAAGCATTTGTTCAGTTCCTTTTGGAACCAGAAACACAGGCCCAGATCGCAGCATTCAAATCCGATAGGTTTCCTGCCGCGCCATTTCTGCCAGCAGGGCGCAATAATGTTGACGGGGCGATCTCTTCAGGTTCCGGCAACTAAAATCAAGAGCACGACACCAGTGTTGCGCGGGTGGGCTCTCTAGTGGAGACCACCCGTTACAGAGGACACGGAGCCGCTCCGATGAATTCTATTTCTAACTGATTCATGCAACTGCTAGCCGAGGATTCTCGGACAACAACAGAGAAGATGCGAACATGAGCGTGGACGTGAGCAGGTCATCTGCCGACAAAGGATCACTTTCCGAGATATTTGGCGCATTTCTCAAATTGGGTCTGATCTCCTTCGGGGGGCCAATTGCGCATCTGGGCTACTTCCGGGATGAACTCGTTGTGCGTCGCCGTTGGCTCACCGAAAGCGCGTATGCCGATCTCGTTGCCCTTTCGCAGTTTCTTCCAGGCCCGGCATCAAGCAAGGTCGGGTTCACCCTGGGGGTAATGCGCGGCAATAGCCTCATGGGTGGTCTCGTCGCGTGGCTTGGTTTCACGATGCCTTCCGCGCTCGTCCTGTTTGCATTCGCGCTTGGGGCTGCGGCATTTACTGGACCAGTCGCCGAGGGCTTCATTCACGGCCTCAAGCTGGTGGCTGTCGCGGTCGTAGCGCAAGCCATTTGGGGGATGGCCAAGAACCTGACACCCGACCGCCAACGCATTGGGATCGCACTGGCCGCAATCGCGATAGTCACCGCTCCCATTGGGATGCTCGGCCAGATCGGGGCGATATTGGTTGGTGCGCTTGCGGGCTTGTGGCTTTGTCGGTCGAATGGCGGGCCCGTTACCGGGCATCTAGAATTCCCCATCACAAGGCGGGCCGGCGCAGTTGCGCTCATCTTGTTCACGTTATTGCTCACGCTTCCGCCAATCCTCGCAAGCGTCACGGGAAATCAGGCGATCGCGCTGTTCGACGCCTTCTACCGCTCCGGCGCGCTCGTCTTTGGTGGCGGCCATGTGCTGCTGCCACTATTGCAAGCCCAAGTCGTCGTGCCGGGCTGGGTATCAAACGAGACATTCCTCGCAGGCTATGGTCTGACTCAGGCAGTACCCGGTCCGCTCTTCACCTTCGCCGCCTATCTCGGCGCGGTCATGGGCCCGAGCCCGAATGGCCTTATCGGTGCATCGATAGCGCTCGTTGCCGTCTTTCTGCCGGGCGGGCTACTCGCTTACGGCGTTTTGCCGTTCTGGGACATGGTCCGTGCTCGCCCGATGGCCCAAGCAGCTATGCGGGGAGCGAATGCGGCTGTCGTCGGCATCCTTGGCGCTGCATTCTACAATCCGGTTTGGACCAGCGCTGTCCTCACTCCGGTGGACTTCGCTCTGGCGCTCACCGGCTTCCTGCTGCTGACGGTTTGGAAGCTGCCGCCGTGGACAGTTGTCATGTTATTGGCCGCCTGTGGAACCGTGTCCGGATTGATTGAGCACTTCGCGTGGATCTGATGCACGACCTATTTGTTGGTACTTCACCAATGGCCGAAGCGCGACCTTGAGGAATTTCATGCTCCCGGCGACATCCGTCGCTGGCTCCTAAGCCTTATGATTGACCTGCAAATGGGTCCCTCGAAGGAGCCGGAGCGCGCTGCTGCCCGAGGTGGTGTACCAAACGGCTCTACTGGCGGTACGCGAAGCACTCTCCAAGTCACCAATCGCCTGCCCGATTTCGCCTTCCGCCTTTCGTGCGGTCGCACTGAATGCATCACTTGGATCGCGCTTCGGACCTGGCGCTGAACACACCGATCGGCTTTAAAAACGGGCCCTCAGCAGCCAATTCCTGACCACGCGCGAACGCCGGTTCCGGCAACGGCGCTGCGTCCATCCGTAGCTGCCCTAACCACTCATGCGATCGAAGCAGCACCAAAATTGGCGCAGTTGCCGAGCGCCTTTCCTTGATAAGAAACGGTCTTGGATTCGATGAAGGGCCTCTCCATGAGAAAACTCATACTCGTTGCCGCGCTCAGCCTTACAGCCACAGGCACATCAACCGCCCTCGCCCAGCCGTTCAGAACGCCGGTGGCGTTGATCGAGGCGCTCTATGCGCCCTATCTCGGCAATGGCGACACGTCGGAGCGCGACGCGTTTTTCTCCGACAGCCTGACCAGGCTTTACGAGACCGACGCGCAGAAGAGCCAGGGCGAAGTCGGCGCCATCGGTTTCGATCCCGTCATCAACGGGCAGGATTGGGACATCGCCGACCTGCGCGTCGGCGAAGCCGAAATCACAGGCCAATCCGCTCTCGTCACGGTGCGCTTCGAGAATTTTTCCGCACCCGTCACCTTGCGGTACAACCTGGTGAACGAAGAGGGCAACTGGCAGGTCGACGACATCGAAAGCACTGAGGGCGATACCCGGTGGACGTTGAGCGAGATCTTCGCTAACGCACAATATTGAGGCGACGCCGCAAGGCGCACCGATACGGCTCGATGCGCAACCGGTAAGCGAATTTGCCGATGGTCGGCGGTCCAGACCGACGAAGGCAAGTATCATCGGGTTGACAGATAGTGTCCCAGGCGATTAGGGCAGCGTCCCTGTATCGATACAGAAGGCAGGAACAAGGGAAGACGGCATGAAACGTGCGATCGTGGCACTCCTCACTCTCCAGCTCGCGGGATGCCAGTCGGTGGCGCTCGAAGACCAGGAGGTCGCAAAGCCAAAGCCCCCGTCCGTTCCGACGATCTCCGGCTCGGATCTTCAGGCCTTCATCGTCGGCAAGTCGCTGCGCTACACGGTGAACGGTGTGGTCTCCACCTATTTCGCCGACGGCCGATACGGCTATCGCGACTACGAGGTGCGCGATGGCGGAACCTACACGATCGCAGGCGACGAGGTCTGCATCACGTTTGAGGACGGCGGCAGGCGCTGCGACCAGTTCGCCCGGATCGGACCCGACTATGTCAGGATCGAGGAAGGCGGACGCCAGACCAAGGTGGCGGGCGTCGGGCCGGCCTGAAACGTGCTCGCCGACCCCCCCGTTCGATCTGCCAGCTCGCCCCACGAACCCCTTATTCCCGAGGGGTTCAATTATTGCGCATTGTGGCATAGTTCGCCGAGCACCGGGGCTTAGGTGCCGGGGGAGAAAGACGTGAACCCTTTGCGCTCGACACAATGTATCGCGCTGTCGCAGCCCGACATCGACAGGCTGCAGCGCGTCTTCGACAACATCTGCGCCGAGCACCACTGGCCACGCGACAGTGAGCGCGCCCGCCGGCATGCGCGCATGCTGATCGACGAGTATCTGGCAGGCACGACCAATGAGCAGTTGCTGCTCGTCGTCGGGCGCTGGTTCGCCGAACGCCTGCCCGCGGAGACATCCACCTCGCTATAGAGGTTGTGCTGCGGTAAAACGCACCCGGAAAAGCTGCTTACAAAAGCGTTATCCTGCGCTACATTAGCACAGTTGACGATTGCCGCGTGGGAGGAGCCCTGCCGCAGTCGGTCGCGATGCCGACATTCATTGAGATGATCTCGAGGAGGAGACGCATGCATCAAATCATCTGGAACCAGCCGATCGAACTCGATCTTGTGACCGGAGACGTTCGCACCGTCAAAGGCCCATCGGACGCGCTTGCCTGCCTTGCCGACCATTGGCCACGCCGCGGACCGAGCTACGTTGCTGCCCGCAGCGCCTGCCGCGCCGCCATCGACGGCCGTCGCACGGTCGAAGAAGCCCGATCGCTTTTCATCTCGGCCGCACGCGAAGCTGAATTGAAAGCGCATTAAGAGGCGTTTGCCGCCCGCATTGAGTGCCCTGCACTCGCCCATTGCCGTTGGCATGCAAAGAGCACGCCAGATGGCCTGTTGATTGGCATCTGCGCCTTCTGAAGAGAAATGACTTGTGGCGGCGCAACCGCGCCCCAGACAGAGCCTGCGCATGGCATCCGGTGGTGGAGATACCGTGCCGATTCGGCGCAGCATCTTCAAATAGCACGCAAATTTCCCGGAAATGGCCCGATTTCTGTCGTGAAGCGTTCATTTCTCTGCGCTATATCATGAGGTGCCTCACAAAAACCAATTTCGAAGCGCCTCAGTCCCATTAAGGGAAAAAGCATAATGTCCCAGAAAAAGGGACAACGAAAACGGGAGAGATATCATGAGCGAGCAGAATCTCTATCGCATCGTTGAAGTCAGTGTGAAGCGCGACGGCGATCGTCGCGATGTCGGCATCATGACCGTGCGCCAAGCCCTGGAACTTCAAGTACCAAGCCTGGAATACAGCCATCCGGAACTGAACTCTCGGTCCGACGGCCGGTTTCTCACGCGCGCCCAGTTGCAAGCCTACGCCTGCTGCGCCTGAGATAAACCCTTGCAGCACCCGAACAGGGTGTTAACGTCCGGCTGGGATTCGAAACAGCCGGACAGTCATGCAAACAGTCATTCCACCTTCGCCACCCGTCCTGCTGCCGATCAGCGGCAGCCTCGTGGGTTTTCCGGTGCGCCGGGTTTACTGCGTGGGGCGCAACTATGCGGCCCACGCCATCGAGATGGGTCACGACCCGGACCGCGAACCGCCGTTCTTCTTCCAGAAGAACCCGGATAATCTGCTGGTGGCCGACAGAGCTTTCCCCTACCCGCCGCGCACGAGCGATGTGCATCACGAGGTCGAGCTGGTCGTCGCATTGAAAAGCGGCGGCACCGACATCCCGGTCGAGCAGGCGCTCGATTGCGTCTACGGCTACGCGGTCGGCATTGATTTCACCCGTCGTGACCTGCAGGCCGAAGCCAAGAAGGCGGGCAAGCCCTGGGCGGCAGCCAAGGCGTTCGAGCATTCGGCTCCCGTTTCCGAGATCGTGCCGGTCGAAGCGATCGGCCACCCCGCCAACGGCAATATCTGGCTGAAGGTCAACGGCGAGCTGCGCCAGCAGGGCGATCTCGACCAGATGATCTGGAAGATACCCGAAGTCATCTCGGAGCTTTCGCGGCTGTTTACACTCGCACCCGGCGACATCATCATGACCGGGACACCTTCGGGAGTGGGTCCGGTGGTGCGCGGCGATGCGGTGACCTGCGGCGTCGATGGCGTCGCGGCCCTTGCCGTCACTGTTCTCTAAGATCAGAGCGCTTCCGCTTTCGTTTTTAGACGATAGCACGGCAGCGTTCTGCCACTTTGTTTTTGACGCATTTCCCTACGGAAAGCCGCTATGCACTTTTCCTGGAAATGACCACTTTTGATGCATTTCCTTACGGAAAACCGCTAGGCACTTTTCCTGGAAATGCTCCGACCGCAAGGATCACCCGATGCCGCTCTATGCCCTTGGACCGCTGCGCCCGCAAACACCTTCCGACGGCAGCTACTGGGTAGCGCCTGACGCCAACATCATCGGCCAGGTGGAAATCGGCGAGGATGTCGGCATCTGGTTCGGCGCGACGCTCCGCGGCGACAATGAGCCGATCCGGCTCGGCGCCCGCACCAATATCCAGGAAAACACCGTCATTCACGTCGATCCCGGCTTTCCCGTGACCATCGGCGAAGGCTGCACCATCGGCCATGGCGCCATCATCCACGGCTGCACCATCGGCGACAATTCGCTGATCGGCATGGGTGCGACGGTGCTGAACGGTGCGAAGATCGGCCGCAACTGCCTGGTCGGCGCCAATGCGCTGGTGACCGAAGGCAAGGAATTCCCCGACAATTCGCTGATCGTCGGTGCGCCCGCCAAGGCAATCCGCACGCTTGACGATGCCGCCGTCGAAGGGCTGAAGCGTTCGTCCAGCCACTATGTCAAGAACTGGCAGCGCTACGCGATGCAGTTGACGCGGCTCGACTGAAGGCGGCCGTGCCGCCCGCGCGTCAGGCGCAGCTCTGGCAGTGGCCGCGGATTTCGATGGTGGTCTTTTCCGTCTTGAAGTTCTGCGCACGCGTCAGTGCCGACAACCGCTGCTCGATCGCGGTGTCGTGGAACTCGGTCACCTGTCCGCAGCCTTCGCAGATGGTGAAGGCCGTTACCCCGTGGTCATGCTCGTGCTCGTGCGGGCATGTGCAGGCAACGAAAGCATTGAGGCTTTCAAGCCGATGCACGAGGCCGTATTCGAGCAGCTTGTCGAGCGCGCGGTAAACCTGCAGCGGTGCGCGAAATCCCTGATCGCGCAACTTGTCGAGAATGGTGTAGGCGCTCAACGGGCCTTCGGAATGGCTGAGCGCATCCATCACCATCGTCTGGTTCTTGGTCAGTTGCGGGGTCGCCATCAGTGATGCCCTCCAGGCGTGGAATGAGACGCTGTCTCCAACCGACGCCGCCCGATCGGCAGCAGACTCAGTACGAAAAGCGCAAGTGCTGCAACGACGATAGACGGTCCCGACGGCGTATCCCAGTGCAGCGAGCCGAAAAGCCCACCGGTAACGGCAAGCGCGCCGATCACCGATGCAAGAACCGCCATTATTTCCGGCGACGTCGCAAAGCGCCGGGCGGTGGCCGCGGGAATGATCAGCAGCGAAGTGATCAGCAGGATGCCGACGATCTTCATGGCGATGGCGATCACCAGTGCCATTAACAGCATGAAGAACAGCCGCGTCCGCTCCGGCTTCATGCCCTCGGCCTCGGCGAGTTCCGGATTGACCGTGGACGCCAGCAGCGGTCGCCAGAGATAGACAATCGCGAAGATCACCAGGATGCCGCCGCCCCAGATGATATCGATGTCGGATTCCGACACCGCGAGGATGTCGCCGAAGAGAAAGCCGACGAGATCGATGCGCACCCAGGTCATGAAGGCGACGATGACGAGACCGATCGACAGGGCCGAGTGCGACAGGATCCCGAGCAGCGCATCGGTCGACAGCGCCCCACGCCGCTGCAGGAAGAGCAGCAATACCGACACGGCAGCCGCAACGATGAACACGGCCAACATCAGGTTGAGGTCGAGAAGCAGCGACAGCGCGACGCCGAGCAACGCCGAATGCGCCATGGTGTCGCCGAAATAGGCCATGCGCCGCCAGATGACGAAGCAACCGAGCGGCCCCGCCGTGACCGCGATTCCGATGCCGGCGATCAGCGCCCGGACGAAGAAATCGTCAAGCATCGCGCTTCTCCTTCGCCTCGAAACCATGCAGGCGGGTGTGGTGGCCGCAGCCGCAGTCCTCGCCATGGTCATGCACGTTGTCGTCCTCATCGTGGTGATGGCCGTCGCCGGGGTAACAGTGCTCGGTGATCGAGCCGTCCGCATGCAACACGCGCCCATCAGGCAGATGGGTATGGTCGTGATTGTGGCTGTAGACCGCAAGCGCGCTGGCGGCGCGGCGGCCGAAGAGCTTCTGGTACTCAGGGCTTTGGCTGACGGCCTGCGGCGTGCCGCGGCAGCAGACATGACCATTGAGGCAGACGACCGTGTCGGTCTCGGCCATGACGATATGCAGATCGTGCGAAATCAGCAGGATACCGCAGCCGGTGCGGTTGCGGATCTGCTTGATCAGTTCGTACAGCGCGATCTCGCCGCTAAAGTCGACGCCCTGCACCGGCTCGTCGAGCACCAGCAGATCCGGCTTGCGGGCGATCGCCCGCGCGAGCAGCGCCCGCTGGAACTCGCCGCCCGACAGATGCTGCACCTCGGCTTTCGCGAGATGCAAAACACCGGTCGCCGACAGCGCCTCCTCGATCTCCCTGCCCTTCAGCGGCCCGGTCAGCGTCATCAGTCGCTCGACCGTCAAGGGCAGCGTCCAGTCGACCGAAAGCTTCTGCGGGACATAACCGACCTTCAGGCCCGGCTTGCGCTCGACATAACCTTCGTCGGCCTTCAGCACGCCAATTGCGGTCTTCGCGGTCGTCGACTTGCCCGAACCGTTGGGACCGATGAGCGTGACGATCTCGCCGGGGCTGATCGAAAACTCGACGCCGCGTACCAGCCAACGGCCGTTGCGGCTGACGCCGGCATTGTTCAACCGGACCAGCGGTGTCGTTTCTGGGGATCGGAAATTCAGCATCAAAAAATTCCGGATTGGCGGTTGCCACTGGCTATCGCACACGTTATAGCATAACGCAATTGATGTAATAACATTACATTGAAACACCGACACGTTCAACCGGACGTGCACGCGGTGTTTCAAGTGTCCGAACTGCGCCTGTCCCTGGCCAAAAAACACAATCGGTTCAGGGCCTTGCGTGACATTCAAGCCCGGAGAAACCGATGAAATCGTCTTCCGCCCTGCTCTTTGCCTCCACCATCCTGCTGTCATCGCCCGTTGCGGCGGCAGGCCCCAATGTGGTGGCTTCGATCAAGCCTGTCCACTCGCTCGTCGCTTCGATCATGCAGGGTGTCGGCGAGCCCTCGCTCATCGTCGAGGGTGCGGCCTCCCCCCACACCTACAACATGAAGCCGTCGAACGCCGCAGCGCTTCAGGCGGCCAAGGTGGTCTTCTGGGTCGGGCCGGGGCTCGAAGCCTTCCTCGACAAGCCGCTCGATGCGCTGAGCGGCGGTGCCAAGGTGGTAGAGCTCGGCGAAGCGCCGGGCCTTGCGAAGCTGAAGTTCCGCGAAGGCGGCGCCTTCGAAGCGCATGATCATGGTGATGAAGGCCATGGTGAGGAAGGTCACAAGCACACCGAGGGCGAGGCGGAACACGACCATGCCGCAGCACCCGAGGCTGCCGCCGATGACCACGATCATGCGCATGAAGGACACGATCACGACGGCTTCGACATGCACATGTGGCTCGACCCGCAAAATGCCAAGGCAATGGCTGCCGAGATCGAAAAGACCCTTGCGGAAGCCGACCCGGACAATGCGTCCGCCTACAAGGCCAACCTCGAGAAGCTCAACCAGCGCCTCGACGCACTCGACAAGAGCCTGACGGCTACCGTCGCACCGGTGAAGGACAAGCCTTTCATCGTCTTCCACGATGCCTACCAGTATTTCGAGCATCGCTACCAGGTGCGGGTGGCGGGATCGATCACCGTCAGCCCGGAGGTTCTGCCCGGCGCCGAGCGGCTCTCCCAGATCCACGCCAAGATCAAGGAATTGGGCGCGACCTGCGTCTTTGCCGAACCGCAGTTCGAGCCGAAGCTGATCAATGTGGTGATCGAAGGGACGCCGGCGAAGTCCGGCACGCTCGACCCGGAAGCAGCCACACTCGACGCCGGGCCAGACCTCTATTTCCAGCTGATGGAAGGCATCGGCACATCGCTCAAGACCTGCCTCGCCTCGGCAAGCTGATCCGTCCTCCCAAGGCGGCGAGGTCCTCCCGAGACGGCAAACTCTGCCCTCCCGGGGCGACAAGGGTGGGCGCTCGCGCCCCTCCCTCTCTCCGTCATGCTCGGGCTCGACCCGAGCATCCAGGCGCCTCCTCGTGCGGCGCTCACCGCTGGATCCTCGGGTCAAGCCCGGAGGATGGCGGGAGGAGAGGTCGAGCTAACGAGAGGACCGGTACGGCTCGATAATGACGAAACGGGAGATCAAGCCCGAAAGTGACCGGGCTCGGGGTCAAACCAAAGACTAAGACCGGCAGGAGGCTGGAACGGCGCGCTAAACCGGAGCCTGCAGTCGGGTAGAAATACCGGCAATCCCAGCGACGGGGTTGCTCAGGCGAGCGGTCGCGTTCGCCTTTTATATTCACGACGAATGTAACGATATAACATATAGGAAACGACAATGGAAAAGCTTCCCGTAACCGTGCTGTCCGGCTTTCTCGGCGCCGGCAAGACGACGCTGCTCAACCATGTGCTGACCAATCGCGACGGCCTGCGCGTTGCCGTCATCGTCAACGACATGAGCGAGATCAATATCGATGCCGCCCTGATCCGCGATGGCGGCGCCAACCTGTCGCGCACCGAAGAGCAGCTTGTCGAAATGAGCAACGGCTGCATCTGTTGCACACTGCGCGACGATCTCTTGCGCGAGGTCCGCGACCTCGCCGAACAGAACCGCTTCGACTACCTCCTGATCGAATCGAGCGGCATTTCCGAGCCCCTGCCCGTTGCCACCACCTTCGATTTTCGTGACGAGGATGGCGAAAGCCTTGCCGATGTCGCCAGACTCGACACCATGGTGACCGTGGTCGACGCTGCCAACCTACTTGCGGACTATTCCTCGCTCGATTTCCTTGCCGATCGCGGCGAGACAGCGGGCGAAGGCGATACCCGCACCTTGGTCGATCTGCTGGTCGAGCAGATCGAATTTTCCGATGTCGTCGTGCTCAACAAGATCGGCACGGCGACATCAGAGCAGCGCGATGCCGCGCGCAAGATCATCGTCGGGTTGAACCCGGATGCACAGCTGATCGAGGCCGATTTCGGTGAGGTCGAACTGCGCGACGTGCTCGGCACCGGCCGCTTCGATTTTGCCAAGGCCGAGCAGCACCCCCTCTGGTACAAGGAGCTTCACGGCTTCAAGGACCATATCCCGGAAACCGAGGAATACGGCATCCGCTCTTTTGTCTACAAGGCCCGCCGCCCGTTCGATCCCACCCGGTTCCAGGCGTTTCTCAATCGCTCGTGGCAGGGCGTGGTACGCGCCAAGGGCTTCTTCTGGCTGGCGACGCGGCCCTATCATGTTGGCGAGTTGAGCCAGGCCGGAGCGCTGGTCAGAACCTCCAAGATGGGCCTATGGTGGGCGGCGGTGCCGAAGGAACAATGGCCGCGCGATCCGGGCTTCCTGAAGGCCGTCGGCCCCTACATCGATCCCGTCTGGGGCGATCGCCGCCAGGAGATCGTCTTCATCGGCGCCGATCCCATGGACCAGGCCATGCTGACGGCGGAACTCGATGCGTGCCTCGTCAACGACACCAGCTTCCGGCCGGACCGCTGGCGGGATCTGCCGGATCCCTTCGCAAGCTGGTCGCAGCGGGCAGCCTGATGCAGCCGGCGGGATCAAGACCGCGGCGGCCGCGCTTCATCTGCATGGGCCTCAATGCGGCCGGCAGACCGGTGCCGATGTTCGATCCGTTTTTCGACGGACAGGATGAGGTGCAAGAGCCACCTGCCCCACTCGGCCCGATGGAGCGACTGCTTTTCGGCGAGCTGGAACGGACCGAGGGCACAGACGTCCCGCCGATGCGCCGGACGACGGTGTAGGGGGAATCGAAGGGCACCCGGAAAGGCTGCCACGGATCGCTGGCAGAATTGACTCTTGCCATCTGCAGACCATTGGCAAGCTCAGCGGCAGCCGGGAACTTCCCTCATCCCTGTGCCTGTCACAGGGATCCAGTCAGCCCACCCCTTTGGGCTGAAAGGTCCTTTGACCCGACCGACGTCGGGTCGCTGGATCCCCGCCACAGGGGCGAGGATGAGGAGGATGGGGTTTCCCGCTTCGTCAAGAAACCACTCTCAGGGGTTGTCAGCAGCCTCGGGCAGCCTCAACGGCTGCCCGACAGCTCGATTTAGCGCGCGGATGCCAGGCCGACTATGACGCCGGTTGCCAGGCTGATCAGCAGGAAATCATTGTCGACGCGCACCCATTGCTGGCCGCGCGGCGGCTGGCGCAGCTTGTAGCGACGATAATCGCGCACCTGCGCCATGTGACGGCGCTCGACGGGGCTCAGACGATGGCCGCGAGCCCAGCGTTCCTTCTTCTTGACGATGACACGCTTCTCGATAGTCACGTGCTTGTTGCCATGCCGATCCACGTTCCGGTCCATGTGACGATCTGCCGGCCGGCGCTGATAGCGGTCGTAGTTCTGCGCTACCTCGAAGGAACCTGCCGGCTGGGCAAAGGCGGCGGCCGGCGTGATCAGGAAGGAGCTGGCGACCAGGGCGGTCAGGAGACGTTTCATCGGGGTATCCTTTCGTTATTTGCACCCCGAAAATAGGCCCGCCTCCCTGAACCGAATATGAAACACTACATTACAAATGCGTAATGATATTGAGTACTTATAAGCATTTCCTTACAAACGCACACCCCATTCAGAAAGGCTCACGTAACGGAATAGATCGAAATCGGCCGCCAGTCCCCCGCCTGATGTATCGAAGGCGAACATGCCGGCGAAGGCGCCGGTGAAGGATCCGTGTTCGCCGCGGCCACCCTCGTCCGATACCACACCGGCGTCGAGAACCGGGCCGATCGCCTGCCAGTCACCCACGCCGGCCGGCCGCCAGAAAAACTGCAGGTCGTTGTCACGGATCTCCATCGCAAGCCCGATCGGCCCATCGGGCACAGCGATGCCGCTTCCGACGGGAAATTGCAGCCGGCCATGAGGGAAGTCGCCCGGGCAGGACAGGATCGTCAGCGCCCGCCCGATCGTCTCGTGCCAGGTCAGCCCGATCGCATGGAATTTGTGGCGGTTGTAGTAGTGCGTCAGCCCGGCCACCTGCTGATAGGTCTCAGGCGCAAAGTCGACGAGGGTTTCAGTACGGAAGGAATGATGTTCCTGCCGGCGGGCGACGAGCGCCTGCTCGAACCAACTGCCGATGCTTTCTCGGCCAAAGAGCCTCAAGTGCCCTGCCCGCCTTTCCAGCGAAAAGATCCGCTCCGGCAGCGGCGTGCGCAGCCACTGGAATTCGGCTGACAGCGCGGCCTCATCGAAATCGGTCTCTATCACGCGCGGCACCGGCACGGTATCGACCGGACCCGGGGCCGCGACCGAAACCTCGGGCACCGGTCCGCCGTTTTCCAGATAGAGCCAGCCGTCGTCGCGCCAGACGCATTTCTGCAACGCCGTCTCGCGGCCAAGGGTGCAGCGGCGCTCTGGCGGCAGCGGCCGGCCACAGAGATGCGTGTGATAGGCCTGCCCGTCCGGCGTCTCCACATATTGCCCGTGCCCAGCGCGCTGCAGGCGCGCTTCCGGGTGATCCTTCGCCGTGATCAGGTAGGTATCCGGATGCATTTCATAGGGACCATCGATCGTGCGCGACCGCGCCATGGTCACGGCATGGTCGTATCCTGTGCCGCCCTCGGCCGTCGTCAGGTAGTACCAGCCATTTCGCTTGAAGAGGTGCGGTCCCTCGACCAGGCCGAGCGGCGAACCGGCAAAGATGTTTTTCACCGGCCCGGTAAGCCTGTGTGTGCGCTCGTCCCATTCCTGCAAGAGGATGCCGTCGAAGGCCGGATGTTTTGGCGAGCCGCCAAAACTCTCGCTGCGATGGTTCCATTGCATGTTGAGAAACCACTTGCGCCCATCGTCGTCATGGAACAGCGACGGATCGAAGCCGGAGGAGTTGACATAGACCGGATCGGACCAGACCGCTTCGATCGCCTCCGCCGTGACGATGTAGTTGTGCGCGTCCTTGAAGTTGCCGTCGAAGCGCTTGACGTCGGTATAGACGAGGAAGAACAGCCCGTCGTCATAGGAGAGGCACGGTGCCCAGACGCCACAGCTGTCGGGATTGCCGCGCATGTCGAGCTGGCTTGCCCGCTCCAGCGGCCGACGCACCAGCCGCCAGTTCACCAGGTCGCGCGAGTGGTGGATCTGCACGCCCGGATACCACTCGAAAGTGGACGTGGCGATGTAGTAGTCGTCGCCGACCCGGCAGATGGACGGGTCCGGGTTGAACCCAGGCAGGATCGGGTTGCGAATCAGGGCGGTCATACCTTGGGCTTTCTCCGTTTGTCGGCCGTATCCAGCCCCAAACCATCACCTTTTTCAAGACTGCAACGTTACAGTTGGCAGAGTGACAGGCATCGCCGCATGCGTGATTCCCTCAGTATCGCCATCGCCGACCCTCCCATCTGCAAGTGAAACCCCTTGGCGATACTGGGCGACGCCCTGTCGTGCACAACAATTGGGCAATCACAGAACAGCTCTATTCGACTTTAGTCTGGGGTGGCGGAACTAACCGGGAAAATCGAGCCTCGGACTTGAACGCGGGCTTGAAATCGGCACTCTGCCTGTGCTTGGCACAAAAACCAAAACAGCCACTGCGGGGAGGAAATCGATGAAAGCGTTACTCGGCTTTAGCCGACTCATAGACAACACGACCGAGTTCATCGGCAAGTCGGTGTCCTGGCTCATCCTGGTCGCCGTGCTTGTCAGCGCCGGCAATGCCATCATCCGGAAGATGTTCAACATGTCGTCGAACGCCTGGCTCGAGGCGCAGTGGTATCTCTTCGGGGCGGCCTTCATGTTCGCCGCCGCCTATACGCTGAGCCAGAACGAACATATCCGCATCGACGTCGTCTACGGCCAGTTCTCGCGCCGCGTGCAGCACTGGATCGACCTGTTTGGCCACGTCTTCTTCCTGATGCCGTTCGTGCTGCTGATGCTCTATTACTTCGTGCCCTACGTGAAGATGTCCTACATCTCGGGCGAGGGCTCCTCCAGCGCCGGCGGCCTGATCATCTGGCCGGCCAAGGCCATCCTGCTCTTCGGCTTCCTGCTGCTCGCCTTCCAGGGCGTATCCGAAATCATCAAGAAGGTCGCGATCATGACCGGCAACATGGACGACCCGACACCCTATGTGCCGACCCACGCACCGCTTGACGACGTCGTCGCTCCGGAGGCCCGTCCATGATCGAATTCATTGCTGAAAACCTGGCACCGATCATGTTCGTCTCGCTGATCGTGTTCCTTCTGCTGGGCTATCCCGTCGCCTTCTCGCTGGCCGCCAACGGCCTCTTGTTCTTCATCATCGGCGTGGAGCTCGCTCCGCTGTCGGATTCGATCAACCTGTCCTGGCCGTTGCTCAACGCACTTCCCGACCGGTTCTGGGGGGTGATGTCCAACGACACATTGCTCGCCATTCCCTTCTTCACCTTCATGGGGATCGTGCTCGAGAAATCGGGTATGGCGGAAGACCTGCTCGATACGATCGGCCAGCTCTTCGGGCCGATCCGCGGCGGCCTTGCCTATGCTGTTATCTTCGTCGGCGCGCTGCTTGCAGCCACCACCGGCGTGGTTGCAGCTTCCGTCATCGCCATGGGCTTGATCTCGCTGCCGATCATGCTGCGCTACGGCTACGACCGAAAAGTCGCCTCGGGCGTCATCGCCGCCTCCGGCACGCTCGCCCAGATCATTCCGCCGTCACTGGTGCTGATAGTTCTTGCCGATCAGCTCGGTCGCTCGGTCGGCGACATGTATGCCGGCGCTCTCATTCCCGGCCTGGTGCTCACTGGCCTCTACATGGTCTATATCCTGATCATGACCTTCGTCCGGCGTGACTCGATGCCGGCACTGCCGCTTGCAGCCCGTACGCTCGGCTCCGGCGTCACCTCGCTGATCATCGCGCTTATCGTCGCCGGCGCATTTGCCTATGCAGCACATGTCTATCTCTACCCGACCCATGGCGAGAACGCCGACATTCTTGGCGCAACGGTGGGTGTCGCCTTCATCTACGTCGTCGCCCTGCTGGATCGTGGGTTCAAGATCAACGCGATGTCCAGGCTCGCCCAGCAGGTCATCATCGTGCTGATCCCGCCGCTGGCGCTGATCTTCCTGGTGCTCGGCACCATCTTCCTCGGCATCGCCACGCCGACCGAAGGGGGTGCCATGGGGGCCGTCGGCGCCCTGGTCATGGCGGCGGCCAAGGGTCGCCTGAGCATGGACGTCGTGCGTTCGGCACTCGCGGCAACCACGCGGCTTTCGGCCTTCGTGCTGTTCATCCTGATCGGCGCCCGCGTGTTCTCGCTGACCTTCTACGGCGTCAACGGCCACATCTGGGTCGAACACCTGCTGACGGCGATGCCGGGCGGCGAGACGGGCTTCCTTATCGCGGTCAACCTGCTCGTCTTTTTCCTGGCGTTCTTCCTCGATTTCTTCGAGCTCGCCTTCATCATCGTGCCGCTGCTGGCGCCTGCGGCCGACAAGCTCGGCATCGACCTCATCTGGTTCGGCGTGCTGCTCGGCATCAACATGCAGACGAGCTTCATGCACCCGCCCTTCGGCTTCGCGCTCTTCTATCTACGCTCGGTCGCGGCCAAGGTGCCCTACCTCGACAAGGTCACCGGCAAAGTGACGCAACCGGTCACCACCGGGCAGATCTACTGGGGGGCCGTGCCCTTCGTCGGCATCCAGATCATCATGGTGGCGCTAACGATCATGTTCCCGCAGATGGTCATGCACTACAAGGGAAGCGGCGAAGTCATCGACCCGAACACCATCAAGATCGAGGTGCCCGGCTTCGGGACCGGCGGCGGCGGGCTTACCCTGCCCGACAATGGCGGCGGGCTCGGCCTTCCCGGCGGCCTCCAGCTTCCCGGCGGCAGCCCGCTCGACCAGAAGCCGGCGGATCAAAATGGCGGCGCTGATGCACAACCGCAGACGGCACCGTCAAACGACCTCAGCAAACCGCCATCATTCAACTAGAACTGATCGGCCCACGGACATAAAGAGGGCGGCCCCACACAGGGCCGCCCTCTTCCTTTCGGCAGCTTACGCCTCGCCGATGGATCACCGACGTCTTTTCAGTCGAGCCGCTTGGCCGGATTGTTGCGATACCAATCGACGATCATGGGCATCATCTCCTCGAATGGACCTCCAACGAAAACGTTGAGCAGGCCCACGCGCGACGTGCTCTCGTTGCGGAAGTCGTGCATCGTCCCGCGCGGGATGACGCAAATCGATCCTTTCGCCATCCGGTGCCAGGTGTCGCCGACCAGGATGCTGGCGGTTCCCTCGATCACGTAGAAGATTTCGTCATTGTCATCGTGCTTATGCGCGCCCGGCCCTTCGTGCCGCGCTTCCACCCACCATTCCGAGATCGAGAACCGGCCCTCCGTCTCCGGACCGTCCGCCTTGAACACGGCCTGTATCGCGCCCATGTCATAGCGCCGTCCGCCGTCCGGGCCGTGCACGATCGATTGGCTTTCGCTTGACATCATGTCCTCCTCGTCAAGAGTTGAGATCGCAACCTTACCACGAAATCAACAGACGAGGCTGATGGGAAGCCGGAACGAAAAAGCCGCCCGCAACAGGAGTTGCGAGCGGCTTTCGGCAATCGGATTCGGGCGAAAGCTTAGAGCTTGCCGCCGCGCTGCTGGATCATCATGAAGGTGTCGTAGTTGTATTCAGCGATCTGGGCGTTCAGGTAGTACTCGCCCCGGAATGCCTTGATCGAGTCCCAGATCTTCTTGAAGGTCGGGTTCGAGTCTTCCATTTCGCTGTAGACCTCGTTCGCCTTGTCGAAGCAGGCCGACAGGATTTCCGCGCTGAACGGGCTGAGCTTCGCACCGGAAGCGACAAGCCGCTTAATCGCCGACGGGTTCAGATAGTCGTACTTCTGCAGCATGTTGGCGTCCGTCGCCTGGCAGGCCGTGCGCAGCAGCGACTGGTAGTTCTTCGGCAGGCCGTCGAATGCCGCCTTGTTGAACATGGCATGGACCGTCGGGCCACCTTCCCACCAGCCGGGATAGTAGTAGTAGGGCGCGACCTTGTAGAAGCCCAGCTTCTCGTCGTCATAGGGACCGACCCATTCCGCAGCGTCGATGGTGCCCTTTTCGAGCGCCGGGTAGATGTCGCCGCCGGCGATCTGCTGCGGCACGACGCCGAGCTTTTCGACGACCTTGCCGGCGAAGCCGCCGATGCGCATCTTCAGGCCCTGCATATCGGCAACGGTCTTGATTTCCTTACGGAACCAGCCGCCCATCTGCACGCCGGTGTTGCCGCCGGGGAAGCCGACGAGACCCTGGGTCGCCAGGAACTCGTTGAACAGATCGATGCCGCCGCCATGATAGTGCCAGGCGTTCATGCCGCGGGCGTTGAGCGCGAAGGGAACGGCAGCGCCGAGCGCCCAGGTCGGGTCCTTGCCCCAGTAATAGTAGGCGACCGTGTGGCAGGCCTCGACCGTACCGGCAGCGGCGGCATCGGCTGCCTGCAGGCCGGGTACGATTTCACCGGCTGCAAAGACCTGAATCTGGAAATTGCCGTCGGTCGCTTCGGAGATGTATTTCGACAGGACTTCGCCGCCGCCATAGATCGTGTCCAGCGACTTGGGGAACGACGAGGCGAGGCGCCAGTTGATTTTCGGGTTTGCCTGCGCGATGGCCGGCGATGCAAGCGCGGATGCGCCAGCCGCAGCCAAGCCACCGAGGCTTGCGTTTTTAATGAATGAACGGCGATCCATGGTTCCTCCCTATTTCCGCCGAGGCAGAATCCGGCGCAACCTTGGCCGCGCCTCCGCCCAATGGAACCTCACCGCCTTTGCGGCAAGTGCGAGGCCCCGCTCCTCCTCTTAAAGCGCATCGCGATCTCTAGTAGTCGCTCCCTGCGCTTTAATTTTTTATTGCTTCGCATGTCGCACAAAACCGCTTCGCACTTTTGTGCGACATGCCTGAGAGCCAGCCGTGTCGCAATGCGAACCGGCGGCATCGACGCACCTTACACGCTCACTAATGCATGTCCAGCGGACGCTTTCCGGCGCTTATTCGACTTTTGTCTAATGCGCCGGAAAGCAGACAAATTTACCCAAAACCGAGGCAAATCAATGCATTCGCTGTGTCAGCGCTCAGCCGAAGACGCCCAGAGATTGACATCAGCCTCACGGGCGTAGAGGTCGATCTCGGCCAGTTCCTCGGCCGTGAACGTGTCGTTTTCAAGCGCCTTGACGCAATCGACGATCTGCTCGGAGCGGCTGGCGCCGATCAGCGCCGAGGTGATGCGCCCGCCGCGCAGCACCCAGGCGAGCGCCATCTGCGCCAGCGTCTGGCCGCGCTTTTCGGCAATGCCGTTCAGCTTGCGGATATTGTCGATGATCGCCGGCCGGATGAAGTCCTTCTTGAGGAAGTGGTTCTGCGCGGCACGGCTGTCCTGCGGAATGCCGCCGAGGTACTTCGTCGTCAGCATGCCTTGGGCGAGCGGCGAGAAGACGATCGAGCCGATCCCGAGATCTTCAAGCGTGTGCACGAGACCGTCGTCCTCGATCCAGCGGTTCAGCATGGAATAGCTTGGCTGATGGATCAGGCAGGGCGTACCGAGTTCCTTCAGGATCGCCGCCGCCTCACGGGTGCGCTGCGAATTATAGGAGGAGATGCCGACATAGAGCGCCCGGCCGGACCGAACGATATGGTCGAGCGCGCCGCAGGTTTCCTCCAGCGGCGTATCCGGATCGAAGCGGTGCGAATAGAAGATATCGACATAGTCGAGGCCCATGCGCTTCAGGCTCTGGTCGCAGGAGGCGATCAGATATTTGCGGCTGCCCCACTCGCCATAAGGACCCGGCCACATGTCGTAGCCGGCCTTGGACGAGATGATCAGCTCGTCGCGCAGATGCGCGAAGTCCGTACGCATGATCTCGCCAAACGCGGTTTCGGCCGATCCCGGAGGCGGGCCGTAATTGTTGGCGAGATCGAAATGGGTGATGCCGAGATCAAAGGCGGTGCGGCACATGTCGACCTTGCGATCATGCGGCGTGTCGCCGCCGAAATTGTGCCAAAGCCCCAGCGAGATCGCCGGCAGCTTCAGGCCGGACCGTCCGACGCGGTTGTACTTCATGGTGTCGTAGCGGTTTTCCGCCGGTAGCCAGGTCATCGCAATTCCTCCGCGATCGGGTTTCGATGGCAAATAGGGGACCGCCATCCTGCAAACGAGAAGGGTTTCCGCGGCCGCGGAAACCCAAGCTTACTGTCAAAGACATCTCTTATCATCGAAAGCTCGGCAGGGAAGCTTGGCGCCAACTAAAACCTCCGTCATTCCTGTGCCTGTCACAGGAATCCAGCCAGCCCAAGTCCTTGGGCTGAAAAGTCTTTTGACCCGACGGACGTCGGGTCGCTGGATCCCCGCCACGAGGGCGAGGATGAGGGAGAATGGGACGCCGCTCTCGCCCAAAAGCCGCACTTCCGGGATTGTGAACAGAGGGCTTCGCGGTCCTAGCCCCTGACCACAAAGATCTAGATCGGACGGCTGCGGCTATGAAGCGGCAGCGGTACGATTTCCCGATATTTCTTCTTCGGGCTCGATGAGCAGCGCCCTCGCCTCCTCGATCCCGAGTGCCGCCGGTTGGGTGCAGGTGGTCGTCAGTTCGATGAACCGCCCTTCCTCGCCCGACTTCAGGATCGACACCATCACGTCGACGCCGTGCAGCGCGCGGTCGAGCGAGCAACGGGCATCGCGGCCCTCGAGGATGGCGATCGCCATGTCGGCAAGGCCGGCGGTGCGGTAGTTCGCCATCGGACCCTGCGGGTGCTCCTGGTTTTCGACCGCAAAGGGATGATCCCACATTTCGAGCGGCTGGATGTTCTTGTCGCGACCGCTCGCTTCGACCTTGCCGCCGAAGAAGTTGGGATCCGGCACGAAGATCGAGCCTTCCGTGCCGTAGAGCTCCATATTGGCGTGGCGGTGCGACCAGACATCCCAGCTCGCCGACAGAGTGATCGTCGCGCCGCTCTGGAATTCCAGTAGCGCATGGATGTTGGTCGGCGTCTTCACCGGGATGACCTCGCCGTTGCGCGGCTCACTGGTGATGGTGCGCGTCGGGTTGGCCATGGACGCGAGCGCCGCGACGCGCTTCACCGGACCGATGAGGTTGATCAGATTGGCAATGTAGTAGGGCCCGAGATCGAGGATCGGACCGCCACCGGGAAGGAAGAAGAAATCCGGGTTCGGATGCCACATCTCCATGCCGGGGCTCAGCACATGGCAGGTGCCTGACGTGACGCGGCCGATCTTGCCGGCGTCGATAGTGCTGCGAGCAAGCTGATGGGCGCCGCCGAGGAAGGTATCGGGCGCGCAGCCAACCGTCAGACCCTTGGCCTTGGCAAGAGCGCGAAGCGCCTCGCCTTGCTCCAGCGAGAGCACCAGCGGCTTTTCCGAGTAGACGTGTTTTCCCGCTTCGAGAATGCTCTTGGATACCGAAAAATGTGCATCCGGGATCGTCAGGTTGACGACGATGTCGACACCCGGATTGGCGAGGAGCGCCTCGATGCTCTGTGCTTCTACGCCATACTCAGTCGCACGCGCTTCGGCGGCTGACGGATTGATATCCGCGCAGGCGACGACCTTGATGCTCCTGAAAAGGGGAGCAAGCTTGAAATAAGTGGTGGAGATGTTGCCGCATCCGATGATGCCGACGCCAAGTTCCTTGGTCATGGAATGAACCTGTTCTCAGTAGGATTGGATGGAGGCGAGCGAGCGCTTGGCGAAGCGCTGGAAGTCGCTCGGATTGTCATGTTCGGCGATGAAGTAGCGTGCCTTGGTGCCGGAGAGTGCCTGGAACAGGCCCTTCCAGTCGACCGTGCCTTCGCCGACATCGGCCCAGCCGTCCTCGTCCTTCTTCTCGCCCGCAGGCGCAATGTCCTTCACGTGCACTGCGGTGATCCGGTTGGCATATTTTTTGATCCAGGCGATCGGGTCGGCGCCGCCGCGGATAATCCAGGCGATGTCGGCCTCCCAGGACAGATCCGGTCCGCCCGCAAAGATCAGGTCCTGCGGGATGCTGCCATCCGGCAGGGCGAAGAATTCGAAATCATGGTTGTGCCAGCCGAAGATCAGGCCGGCATCGCGGTAGGGCTTGCCGGCAGCCTGAAGCCTCTCGCCGAAGGCACGCCAGCCGGCAGCATCCGTCGGGCGATGTTCGGGCAGGAGATAGGGGCAATAGATCGCCCGGATGCCGAGCGCCTTGGCGATTTCGAGCACGCGCGCCGGATCGCTTTCGAGCATGTCCAGGCCGAAATGGGCCGTCGGCATGGCAAGGCCATTCTCGTCGAGACCGTGCTTGAAGCTTGCGATCTCCGCATCGCTGAGCGCCGCATAGAGCGCGCCGTAGCCTTCGACCTGGCTATATCCTGCCTCGCCGATCGCCTTCAGCACATCGGCGAAGGGCGGGAAGTTGCGGGCGCTATAGAGCTGGAAACTGACGTCTTTCATTGAAAATCCTCCTCGGGAAATCACTTGATCCAGGCGTCGTAGTCCGACACCAGCAGATGGATGGGGCTCGCGTCCTCCTCGATCGCCGAGAAGCGACCGACCGGCTCGCGGAAGTAGTTGTCGGTAAGATCGTCGTTGACGGTCGAGACCTCGCCCATCAACACGTCGCCGCCTTCGGCCCAGAAGGCGTGCCAGTTGCCGGGCAATAGCGTCACGCTTTCGCCAGGCAACAGCTTCAGGAGATCGCCGGCCTTCAGCCGCCGCAGCCGTGCATCGGTCGCGACCTCGACGTCGCTTTCCTCGTCGACGGTGCCGTCGGACCGAGAATTGTACATCTGCAGCACCAGCGTGCCGCCGCCGCGGTTGATGATGTCCTCGGTCTTGATCGCGTGCCGATGCAGCGGATTGACCTGGCCGTTGCGTGTGATCATCAGCTTCTCGGCGTAGACCATGCCCTGCCCCGTCTTCAGGTTCGAGGCATCGCCGTTGCGCAGGGTGAAGAGCACAAGCCCGAACTCGTCGAAGCGGCCCTTGCCATAGTCGGTGATGTCCCAGCCGAGCCGGGCATCGTAGATCGTCGGGCAATCCGAAGCGACGCGCGACTTCATTTCCTCCGGCGACCAATAGGCGAAGGGCGGTAGCGTGAAGCCGAAACTGCGCATGAAGGCATCGCTGCGGGCGATGATGTCGTTGACGTGGCTGCGTTTCATCGTGGGATCACCCCTTTCCCTGGCAGGATTCGAGATCGAAGGCGGTAAACCGCGGCAGCATGCCTTCGGCAAGCGGCGCCTTCGGCGTGAAGCGGATGACCTTCTTTTCACCGGCGATGAGATCGAAGGCATTGTCGCAGTAGCGCCCGGCGACATCGGCCTCGATCATCACATGCAGCGCCAGGCCGCTCGCCTTGACCGAGACGTCGTAAGCGCCGTCGCCGACCGGCAGGACCTCAAGCGACAGCCCGGAAGGCCGAAGGTCGAGCGCCTTGTAGGTGCCAGGCACATGATGTCCCTCGCCGCGCATGCCGTTCGACGCCTCGAAGGACCAGAACAGCAATGCATTGTCCGGAATGTCGCGCGCTGCGATGCTCACCAGCGTTGCCGCCCGGTCCGGCGAGCAGGTGCCGGCCGCCGCGATCAGTGGCGTACGTACGCCTTCGAGCGTGACGATGAAGGCCTGAAGCTCCACCGTCACCGGCCCGGCCGTATCATTGACCATCGAAAACGTGATCTCCTTGCCGTCCGTCGACGGAATGGCGGCAACACAGACGGGCTGGAAGAACCGCCGCACCATGTAATGCATCGCCTTCCAGCTGCCGCCGTAATCGAGGCTCGACCAGGAGGCGACCGGCCAGGTGTCGTTGAGCTGCCAGTAGAGCGTGCCCATGCAATGGGGCTTCAGCGAGCGCCAGTAATCGACGGCGGTGCGGATCGCCAGGCCCTGCTGGATCTGGCTGAGATAGACGAAGGCAGGAAAGTCCTTTGGGAAGCGGAAATAGCGAAACATCGTGCCGGCGATGCGCTCGTTGCCGCCGACATTCTTCTGGTGGCTCTCGATCACTGGGGCTGCGATATTGAGATCCTTTTCCGCCGCGAACTGCCGGATCACCGGCATCGAGGTATAGGACTGGAAGCCGAACTCCGAGCAGAAGCGCGGGCGCACGGATCGGTAATTGTCGAAGGATTTGTTCTCGTGCCAGACCGACCAGTAGTGCATGTCGCCGGACCCATCAGAATGCCAGGCGTCGCCGAAATCGAGATAGCCGGATGCCGGGCTTGATGGCCACCATAGAGCCTCGGGAAGTGCCGCCTTCAGCGCCACCTCCACCGTGCGGTTCAGGCGGTCATAGGAGACGAGATAACGATCGCGGTCCTTGCGCGGTTCGTCGAACCAGGTGAGCGCGCCGACCAGCTCGTTGTCGCCGCACCAGAGCGCGATCGACGGATGGGACGACAGGCGCTTGACCTGATAGTCGACCTCGGCGGCGACATTCTCGAGAAAATCGGGCGTCGAGGGATAGAGGTTGCAGGCAAACATGAAGTCCTGCCAGACCATCAGACCCAGCCGGTCGCAGAGATCGTAGAACCAGTCCGGCTCGTAGAAGCCACCGCCCCAGACGCGGATCATGTTCATGTTGGCATCGACCGCCGAGGTGAGCAGGTCCTCGACACCATCAGGCGTCACCCGCGACATCAGCGCGTCGGCCGGGATCCAGTTGGCCCCCTTGCAGAAGATCTCGCGGCCGTTGACACGAAAGGCAAAACGGCTGCCCGCCTCGTCCTTGTCGGTCAGAAGCTCTATCGTGCGGAAACCGATCTGGCGGCTCACCTGCTCCTGCGGCACCTCGACCGCAAGCACGGAAAGGTTCTGCTCGCCGCTGCCGGCCGGCCACCAGCGTTTCGGCTCTGTGACGGTGAAGACGTGGGTGATGCGCGTTTCCCCGGCACCGACGGCGCAATCGAGCCGTTCCCTCTGGCCGTCGAGCGAGAAATGAACCGGCACGATGCCGGGTCCATCGGCAAACAGCGTCACTGTCACCTGCAGATCGACCGAACCATCCTCGAGCCAGATCTGCTTTGTCGTCACGTGCTCGATGCGGGCGATCTCCAGCCGCCGCAGCGCCAGCGTGCCGTAAACGCCGAGCGGCGCGATCGCGATGTTCCAGTCCCAGCCGAAATGGCACTGAGGCTTCCTCAACATGTTGCCATTGGCGATCGGCGAATTGCCGGGGTGGTAGGGCACGTAGAACGGTTGCGCCGCCTGCCGGCGCGCGCCCTCTGATATCGAGGACGGCAGCGCGATGCGGATACGGTTCTCACCGGCTACCAGCGCGCGCGAAACATCGGGTCGGTGGCGGCGGAAGCAATTGTCCGCCTCGAGCACGAGCCGATCGTTGACGAAGACCGAGGCAACCGTGTCGATGCATTCGAGGTCTAGATACCAGTAGCCGCCGAGATCAGCGGCGTCGATCGATACCGTGCGCTCGATCACCCAATCCTTGTGCGCCACCCACTGTACGTCGTCCTCGTTGCGACCGACATAGGGATCGTCGATGACGCCGGCCTTCTGCAACGCCGTGTGCACGTCACCTGGCAGCGCCATCATGGTCGCGAGGCTTTTATCGCTGGAGGCGAGCTGCCACTCGCCTGAAAGGTCGAGGTGGACAGCGGTTCGATTCAGGTCCTCAGAAAGCATTTCCATATTCCGTTTATCCCCGGCGATAGTGCCGGCATGCCAGTGTGTCGAAACGCGCCGGATGATGGAACCCGGCGCATTTCCTCAGTGTCACAGACGGTTTTCGCTGACCGCGTCGAAGATCGAGGCGACCGCCATGTCGAAGGAAAGCGTGACCGCGGTACCCGGCTTGTAGCGGCGCTGGCCGCCGATACGCACCGACATCGACTGGCCGGCAAGCTTCAACCAGAGCAGGTTGTCGGCGCCCATGGGCTCCTCGATATCGACAACAGCCTGATGCGACGCCTGGCCGTTCGATGCCTCGTCGACGCGCACATGCTCGGGCCTGACGCCCAGAACGACCTTCTGTCCGGCCTTGACGGCCCCGCGCGATGGATAGGCCGATACGTCGAAATCGACGCCATTGGCATGCACGAAGGCGCGCCCATCCCTCAACTGCAGCTCGCCGCGGAAGAAGTTCATCGACGGCGAGCCGATGAAGCCGGCGACGAACAAGTTTTCCGGCGCGTTGTAGATCGTCATCGGGTCGGCAAGCTGCTGGATCACGCCGCTCTTCATGACCGCGATGCGATCGGCGAGCGTCAGCGCCTCGATCTGGTCGTGGGTCACATAGATCATCGTGTTCTTCAGCGATTGATGCAGCCGCTTGATCTCGACCCGCAACTCCGAGCGCAGCTTGGCGTCGAGGTTCGACAGCGGCTCGTCGAACAGGAACACGTCGACATCGCGCACCAGCGCCCGGCCGATCGCCACGCGCTGGCGCTGGCCGCCGGAAAGTTCCGCCGGCTTGCGCTTCAACAGCGGCTGGATCTGCAGGATCTCGGCGGCACGGCTGACGCGCTTGTCGATCTCGGCCTTTTCCAGCTTGGCGACCTTGAGCCCGAACGAAAGGTTCTTCTCCACCGACATCTGCGGATAGAGCGCGTAGGACTGGAACACCATGCCGATGCCGCGATCCTTCGGCTCCTCCCAGGTGACGTTCTTGCTCTTGATGAAGATCTGGCCTTCACTGACATCCAACAGACCGGCGATGCAGTTGAGCAAGGTCGACTTGCCGCAGCCGGACGACCCGAGCAGCACCAGGAATTCGCCATCCTTGATGTCGAGGTTGAGCGTGTCGAGCACAGTGACGGCACCGAAGCTCAACGACAGATCCTTGACCGATACGCTGACGTTTTCCATGCCCTTACCCTTTCACTGCGCCGGCGGCGATGCCGCGGACAAATAGCCGCCCGGAGACGAAGTAGACGATGAGCGGTACGGCACCGGTGAGGATGGTTGCCGCCATGTTGACGTTGTATTCCTTCACGCCCTGCACCGAATTGACGATGTTGTTGAGCTGGACGGTCATCGGGTAATATTCCGGACGGGTGAACACCACGCCGAACAGGAAGTCGTTCCAGATGCCGGTGATCTGCAGGATCATCGCCACGACGAAGATCGGCATCGACATCGGCAGCATGATCTTGAAATAGATCGTCCAGAACCCGGCGCCATCGACGCGCGCTGCCTTGAACAGTTCCTCCGGCAGGCCGGCGAAATAGTTGCGGAACAGAAGCGTCAGGATCGGCATGCCGAAGATGGTATGCACGATGATCAGGCCGGTCAGCGAACCATAGACGCCAAGCTCGCGCAGCACGATGACGATCGGATAGATCATCACCTGATAGGGGATGAAGGCACCGACGATCAGGATGGTGAAGAACAGGTCGGCGCCCTTGAAGCGCCAGTTGGCTAGCGCATAGCCGTTCACCGAGGCAATCGCGATCGACACGATCGTCGAGGGAACGGTGATGCGCACCGAGTTCCAGAAGCCGCGCGAAAGGCCGTCGCAGTTGAGGCCGGTGCACGCACTCGACCAGGCCTTGACCCAGGGCTCGAAGGTGATTTCGAGCGGTGGCGCGAAGATGTTGCCGAGCCGGATTTCCGGCATGCCCTTCAGCGATGTCATGACCATGACGTAGAGCGGCAGCAGATAGTAGAGCGCCACGACGATCAGGGTGCCGTAGATCATGATGTTGCGGCCCGAAAGTGCCCGGCGCGGCTTGCGACCGCGGGGTCCCGACAGGGTCGCCCGGGCCTGACCCTTTTCCGCCTCGGGCTCGATGCCTGCGGCAATAGCGTTGAAAGCGACGATCTCAGGCACGCTTGCGCCCTCCCCCAAATTCGAGATAGGCCCAAGGCACGATGATGATGGCGACGGTGATGAGCATCATGGTCGAGGCGGCAAAGCCCTGCCCCAGATTCTGCGCCTGGAACATATAGTCGTAGACGTATTTGGCCGGCACTTCCGAGGCGATGCCCGGGCCGCCGCTCGTCTGCGCCACCACGAGGTCGTAGACCTTGACGATGCCGCTGGCGATGATCACCAGCGTCGTGATGAAGACGCCGCGCATCATCGGGATGATCACGAAAAGATAGGTCTTCCACATCGGGATGCCGTCGACGCGGGCAGCCTTCCAGATATCCTCGTCGATACCGCGCAGGCCGGCGAGCATCAGGCACATGACGAGCCCGGTTCCCTGCCAGAGGGCGGCGATCAGGATGCCGTAGATGACGATGTTGGAATTGTAGAGCGGGTCAAAGGCAAAGCTCGTCCAGCCGAGCGAGCGCACCACCGACTGGATGCCGTATTCCGGATTGAGCAGCCACTGCCACACGAGTCCCGTCACGATAAAGGACAGCGCGAAGGGATAGAGCATGATCGTGCGGAAGGTGTTTTCGAACCGGATCTTCTGATCCATCAGCGCCGCCAGCAGGAAGCCGATGGCCAGGCTGAAGACCAGCGAGAAAAGGCCATAGATCGCCAGATTCTGGACCGACATGAGCCAGCGCGGCGCGGCCCACAGCCGCTCGTATTGATCAAGGCCGACGAAGGAAAGCCGTGGCAACAGCTTGGAATTGGTGAAGGAATAGACCACCGTCCAGATCGTGCCGCCGAAAAAGATGACCACGGCCGTCAGGATCATCGGGATAGAGGCCAGCTTCGCATTCAGGTTCCGCAGCCACTGGTTCGGCCGACCCGAACCGCGTGTGTGACCCGCCATGTTTCGTTCCTCCGGAACTGCATTGAATTTCAGATGGCAGGCGGCGTCGATAACGGCGAATGAGCCGCCGCCCGAAAACCGCCTTGCCACGTTGAAGCCACTCCCCAATGCCCCTGCCAGGCAAAGGCACGCTGGTCCGCCTGAACGTTTCGTGCCGCAAGGGAGCCTTGACCGGCCCCGCCCAAAGGTGGGACCGGCGGATCAAGGAAGGCTCAATCAGTCCGCCGAAGCAATGATCTCGGCAAAGCGCTTCTGCGCATCTTCCGGCGTCATGGAGGGGTTGGCGAAGAACTCGGCGAAGAGGTCTTCCTTCTGTTTCTGGCTGTCCGTCGACAGAAGCTGGTCGGTCCACTGGATGACGTTGCCCTTGGCAAGGATGTCCAGGCCCTTCTTCATGCAGTCGTTAGCTGCAGCCAGATCGACGTCGCCGCGCACCGGCAGCGAGCCCTTCTTCAGGTTGAACGCCACCTGCGTCGCCGGGTTGAGCAGCGTCGATGCCAGCACCTCCTGCGCCTTGGACTTTTCCTCATCCTTCAGCACCGGGAAATAGAAAGCGTCGCCACCCGTCGCGATGACTTCATTGACGCCGAGGCCCGGAAGGCAGGTGTAGTCGGTGCCGGCCTTCTGGCCCGCAAGCTGGAATTCGCCCTGCGCCCAGTCGCCCATGATCTGGCCACCGGCCTTGCCGGTGATGACCATGTTCGTCGCCTGGTTCCAGTCCTGAACGTTGGTGCCCTTGGACATGCGGCGCGCATCGTCGGCGGCCTTGAACACTTTGGCGATCTCCGGACCGGCTGCGACTTCCTCGTCCTTGTCGCCAAAGACCTTGAGGAACGTGTCCTTACCGGCAAGGGCTACAATCAGGACGTCGAATGCGCCGGCCGACTGCCACGGCTGTCCGCCGACGGCGAGCGGCACGATGCCGGCCTTTTCAAGCGCCGGCGCGGCTGCGACGAACTCGTCCCAGTTCTTCGGCACATCGACGCCCGCCTGCTTAAAGGCGGCATTCGACAGCCAAAGCCACTGCCAGGAATGGATATTGACCGGCGCGCAGTAGATCTTGCCGTCGATGGTGCAGGAATCGAGCAGGCTCGCCGGCTTGATGATGTCCTTCCAGTTTTCCTTTGTCGCAACGTCGGTCAGGTCGCGCATCAACCCGGCCTCGACCAGTTCCTCGGCCTGGCGGCCATGGTTGAACTGCGTGGCGCCCATCGGATCGCCGCCGGTGAGACGGCTGACCATGATCGGCCGTGCCGTGCTGCCGGCGCCGGCGATGGCACCGTCGACCCAATGGTTTCCGGTCGCATCGAATGCCTTGGCGAACTCGGCGACGGCAGCAGCCTCACCACCCGACGTCCACCAATGCGTCACCTCAAGATCGGCAGCACTTGCCGCTCCAAGCGGCAGCGCCACCGTCACCGCCAAAGCGGCCGCGAAAGAACGTAAATTCATGAGTCTCCTCCCTCACTGTAACGTTACCGTAAAAAACTTAGAGGAAACGATCCCGGTCCGCAACTCCCACCCCAATGAATTTAAATAGAAACATTTACTGCAACCCAAGAGCGCATTTGGGGGCATCAAGGCGGCGCGAGACCTTCACGGATAGACCAACGAAAACCGGACCTATGACGTCGCTATATCTATGATTTTGCAGACAATTGTAAGAAACAGTCGCCATTCTGCTGCATATGCTCTCTCGCAAATGCAAAAAGCCCGCCGCAACGCAGCGTACTCAACCAGAGTGTTTCATTCGCCGCAGCGCAGCAACAAAAATGCTCGACAGCGCTACTGTATCGTTACAGATTTGTCTGAGCGCCGTACCTCCATAGCAGGATAGCTCCCCGTCACATTTCGTATATAAGGCGGGGAAGTGACGCTAAATGGGACAGCGGGCGACAACGGCAAGGGCGGGCGTGGTAACGGCGATGGACAGCAAGACGAAGAACAGACCGCTGACGCCGCCGCCGGATGGCGGCAGGCCGACGCTGAAGACGATCGCCTTCATGACCGGGCTCGGCATTACCACTGTTTCGCGCGCCTTGAAGGATGCGCCCGATATCGGCGCCGAAACCAAGGAGCGCGTTCGCCTCGTCGCCAAGCAGATCGGCTACCAGCCCAACCGCGCCGGCGTGCGCCTGAGAACGGGCAAGACCAATGTCATCAGCCTGGTGCTGACGTTGGAAGAAGAGATCATGGGCATTACCAGCCCGATGGTCGTCGGCATTACCGAGGTTCTGGCCGGCACGCCCTACCACCTGGTCGTCACCCCCTATAGCGCCACCAAGGATGCCCTGGCGCCAATCCGCTACATCCTTGACACGGGTGCTGCCGACGGCGTGATCATCTCGCGCACGGAACCGCACGACCCGCGCGTGGCGCTTCTGACGGAGCGCGGCCTGCCCTTCGTCACCCATGGCCGTACCGAGATGGGCGTCGTCCACCCCTATCATGACTTCGACAACGAGCGTTTTGCCTATGAGGCCGTCCGCGAGCTGGTGGAGCGTGGCCGCAAACGCCTGGTGCTGCTGGAGCCGCCACCGCATCTGACCTTCTACTCCCACATGCGCGCCGGATTCGAGCGCGGCCTTCGCGATTTCCAGGCGGATCCGGTCAGCTTCCACCATATCAACATCGATCACACGCTGGTCGAGATCCGCGATGCGTTCGAAACGCTGATGCGCTCGGACGATCCGCCTGACGGCATCGTTTCGGGCAGCGGCTCCGGCGCAATCGCGCTGATCGCCGGGCTGGAGGCCGCCCAAAAGACGCTCGGCAAGGATGCCGACATGGTGTCGAAGGTGCCGAGCGATTTCCTGCGCTGGCTTCGCCCCGAAGTGGTGACCATGTACGAGGACATCCGGGTTGCCGGGCGCGAACTCGCCAAGGCGGTGATCGGCCATATCGACGGCCAGCCGTCCGAGACGCTGCAAAGCCTCAGCCAGCCCGAGCTTCAATCCGCTGTCCCGGTATCGATCAAACGGTAGCGGCCTCGTCGCGCGACAGCGGCCTGTGGCATTTGCGGCACCCTCGCCGATAAGCTTGTCGCGGCATGCGGCAACCTGTTGACGCACCGACATCGGAGCGCCAAACGGCACCCGAGCATGAAGCAGAGGGTCCGTGATGAACATTGTCGTCAGAAAAGCCAGAGCTGAAGACGTCGAGCCGATCTTCGACATCCGCACCAGCGTCGTTCAGAACCACCTCTCGCGCGAACAGCTTTCGGAGATGGGCATCACGCCTGCGACATTGATCGAGACGCTGGCGGCCGACGCCGGCGTCTGGCTCGCTGAGGTCGACGGCAGCCCGGCCGCGTTCTCGTCGATCGACGACGAAGACGGCTGCGTCTTCGCCCTCTTCGTCAGCCCGGCTTTCGAAGGGCTCGGCCTTGGACGACTGCTCTTGCAGGAGGCGGAAACTGCCCTCTTCCGTCGCCATGAAACGATCTGGCTCGAAACCGACGGCCGCGACGACATCCGTGCAAATGGCTTCTACCGCAAGCACGGCTGGATCCACGTCGACACAATGGCGAACGGCGACGTTCGCTACGAGAAACGCCGCGCGAAATAGCGTGCCGACGGCCGCGTGCAGTTCGCATCCATCGCGCGGAGGATCGGGCGGCAGGCAAGCTTGGACCTCAGTTCGTTTCGAGCGGCTCGAATGCGGCACGCAGCATCACGATGGCTTCCGATACGGACGGTCCCTCGCCTGCCGGCGGAACGGGACGCTCGCAAAACTCGCGCCAAACAAAGAGTGTCAGATCTGCCCCGTCCGTGCCTGCCTCATCTGACGGTTCGGCGAACAGTTCCAGCGACCGATAGCGCGCGTCCTGCCAGAACAGACGTTCGACCCAGTCGTAAATCGGGATCAGGTGAAAGTGGATGGGATAGCCGGGCATATGGCCATAGCGCCCGATATAGATCCGCTTGGGTTCAAACAGCCGGCGCAGCGCATCCTGGCCTCTTGCCAGCATCGGCCCGAGCGATGTCAGCGCCTCGGCAGGAAGATCGGCCAAATTGTTGGTGTCGATCTTCGACCCGAGCATCAAATAGCCCGGTAGCGCGCTGTCAACCCGGTGACCAAGGCTCCAGTGCTGCGTCTCGTAGATCGCGAACTCACCAGGTGTCTTCATCCACCAATCCTTTGAAACCGCGGGCAATCTTCCCCGTGAGATGGCACGAAGCAACGGGGCAACCCGCCGGCGCGCAGCCCGCTTGCGGCAGCAAGGTGTATCCACTCCCCCAGGGATGACGGCGACAAGCCTCAAGCAACGCCGCCGGCATCTGTCCGACCATTGGCAACACCACTCATACTCCCTCACTCCGCCAAACAACAACCGCTCGCGGGCCTGTGGCACGAAACAGCCTGGTGATTCGGCGGATCAATTCGCGGCCGGAACCGGGCAGTCCAGGTCACCGTCGGTGCATTTCAGGTAACCCTTGAGGTTTTCGATGCGTATCTGGGTCATGCCGTCGAGGCAGGAACTGGAAATGAACGGATACACGGAGCCGCCCGCAACCGTGGAACTTGAAAAATTGCACTCGGCATCGCGAAACGCGACCCAAGCCCTCTGAGCTGCTACCAGCAGTTTTGTGGTATCCGCGTCGTCCTTTAGTCGTGTCTCGATCTGCTTGTAGAGCGAGTTCAGTTCGGCGTCAGATTTCTCATAGGCTTTGCCGGCGCATATGTTCATGTCGGTTTGGTTCGTCAGGTCGCCGCAATTTTGATCGGCAAGTGCGGACGTGGACGTTGCCAAAACCAGGGCGGCAGTCAGCAGTGAAATCTTCATGGAACTTGGCCTCCGTTTGAAATGACCCTGCTCGCGTTTGAGATGAATAAACCCGTTACTGCTATGCAAGCCGTCATATGAGCAGCGTCTCGCTCGACATGCTGTCGCCGCCGCTATCCGCAGCTTCCATGATCGTCTGATGATGGCCTCTCTTCGACTTCATCAGAGATTCAATCACCGGTCGCACCAGGAAAGGCCATATACTGCATACTGATATTGCAGCCCCATACAACCGTGTGAATGGATGGGGATCGGTCACCAAATGAAACGGGGCGACCTAAGCCGCCCCGTTCGAAGTTCCAATCTTGACGCGCTCAGGTGTTGAGGCCGCTGCCCCACGGGCCGTGGTGGGCATCAGCGCCATCGACGCGATCGAAACCGTGGGCGCCGAAGAAGTCGCGCTGGGCCTGGATCACGTTGGCGGTGCCGCGGCCGCGGCGGTAGCTGTCGAAATAGCCGAGTGCCGAGGCGAGTGCCGGCGCCGGCAGGCCGCCGAGGGCTGCTGCCGAAACGACGCGGCGGAGTGCTGCGTCGGTTTCCTTGACCATGGCCGCAAAGGCCGGCGTGACGATCAGGTTGGCAGCATCGGGCGCCTTGGTGAAGGCCGTGGTGATTTCATCCAGGAACTGCGAGCGGATGATGCAGCCGGCGCGCCAGATCTTGGCAATCGTCGGCATCGGCAGCGACCAGCTGAACTCCTTCGAGGCGGCGGACATGACGGCGAAGCCTTGAGCATAGGCGCCGATCTTGGCGGCCAGCAGCGCATTTTCCAGGTCGTTGATGAAGGCTGCCTTATCAGTGACCTTGAACTCGCCGACATCAGGCAGGCCGAGGATCTTCTCGGCGGCTTCACGCTCTTCCTTGGCGGACGAGATGCTGCGTGCGGCAACGGCCGCTTCGATCGCGGTTGCCGGAACGCCCATGTTCTGCGCTTCGATCACCGACCACTTGCCGGTGCCCTTCTGGCCGGCCTTGTCGAGGATCAGGTCGACGATCGGCTTGCCGGTCAGCGGATCCGCTGCCTTCAAGACCTTTTCGGTGATCTCGATCAGGTAGGAATTCAGGCGGCCCTTGTTCCAGGCGCCGAAGACTTCGCCGATTTCGCCGGCCGTCATCTTCAGGCCGTCGCGCAGGATGCCGTAGATTTCGGCAATCATCTGCATGTCGGCATATTCGATGCCGTTGTGGATGGTCTTGACGAAGTGGCCGGCGCCGTTTTCGCCGAGCCAGGCGACGCACGGGTCGTTGTCGTACTTGGCGGCAATCGAGGTCAGCACCGTCTCGACGCGCTTATAGGACTCTTCCGTGCCGCCGACCATGATCGACGGGCCATGGCGCGCACCCTCTTCACCGCCGGAAACGCCCATGCCGATGAAGGTCAGGCCCGAATCCTTCAACGCGTCGAAGCGGCGCATCGTGTCGCGGAAGTTGGCGTTGCCGGCATCGATCATGATGTCGCCCTTGGCAAGGTACGGCTCGAGGATTTCCATCTGCTGATCGACCGGCTCACCGGCCTTGATCATGATGATAATCGGGCGCGGCGGGCGGATGGCGGCAACGAACTCTTCGATGGTGTCGCAGGGCACGATCTGGCCCTGAAGTTCGCCGGCTTCCGCGTAGAATTTATGCGTCGCCTCGACGGTGCGGTTGAAGACCGCGATCTTGTTGCCTTTTTCAGCGATGTTGAGCGCCAGGTTCGAGCCCATGACACCGAGACCGATAAGGCCGATTTCCGCCTGTGACACGTGATTGCCTCCATTGGACAGAAGAGCCGGACGCGATCTGGATAAACGCGTGGGAGCCGGCCCCTCGAATTGAACTTCGCGCCCTCGCATTGCCCCTCGGGAAAGGGGCGGACGCGAGATGCGACGGCGGAGGCTGTTTTGGCATTCAAATCGATTAACGACAAGCCATTCCTAAGAAAATCACTCCTTTTCGGGCTTGCCGTCGCCATCGTCGAGTACGCGCCAAGAGGCGCCGTCGAGGTCTTCGTACTGGCCGCTCTTTAGCGCCCAGAGGAAGGCGACGAGACCAAGTCCCCCTAAGAACAATGCGATCGGAATGAGATAGATCAGCGTGTTCATGAGGCGCTTCCGATCGCGCCAAGCCGCGTCGGCGCCTGCCGCTCGGCGGACACTGCGCTCGCCTTCCCCATCCTGGCGCGCAGGCGCAGCGCATTGGCAACGACGATCACCGACGACGTCGACATCGCAACAGCGGCAATCAGCGGCGTGGCATAACCCATGATGGCGATCGGGACGGCGATGATGTTGTAGCCGATCGCCAGCGCAAAGTTCTGGCGGATCAGCCGGCCGGCGCGGCGCGAGGTGTCGATCGCCATCGGCACGGCGTCGAGGCCCTGGTGCAGGAAGACGAAATCGGCAGCCTGCCGGCCGACATCGGCAGCAGTTGCCGGTGCCATCGATACATGGGCGGCGCGCAGCGCCGGCGCGTCGTTGATGCCGTCGCCGACCATCAGCACGCGGTGGCCGCCGTCGGCCGCAGCCGCGCATTCGTCGACCTTGCCGCGCGGCGACAGTTCGGAGCGCCAGCGCTCGATACCGAGCCTTCGGGCGAGCGCTGCCACGACCGGCTCGCGGTCGCCCGACAGAATGCCGGTCGCAAATCCCATGCGGGTAAGCTTGTCGACGCTTTCGCGCGCCAGCGGCCGAAGCCGGTCTTCAAAACGGAAGCAGGCAAGCTCGCGTCCGTCGAGCGACAGGATCACCTCCGACTGGCCGCTCGCCTCGCCGGCGTCGCCGCAGGCAAAGGCGCGGCTGCCGAGGCGATAGATGCCGTCTGCCGTCACAGCCTCGATGCCGGCACCGGGGATTTCGCGGATATCGCCGGAAAGAACCGGCGCGACCGGAGCCGCATCGTGGATGGCCATCGCCAGCGGGTGGCGCGAGTGCACGGCAAGGCCGGCAGCGGTCGCCAGCACTGACGGCTTGATCTCGGCACCGTTGGTAAGGCGCGGCTCGCCGGCGGTCAGCGTGCCGGTTTTGTCGAACAGCACGGTGTCGATCTCGGCCAGCCGCTCCATGGCCGAGCCGTCCTTGACCATGACGCCGTTCTGGAAGAGCCGCCCGGCGGCAATGACCTGCACAACCGGCACCGCGAGCCCAAGCGCGCAAGGGCAGGTGATGATCAGGACGGCGACGGCAACCAGCATGGCGTGATGAAAATCGCCGTCGATGAACATCCAGCCGATGAAGCTCAGGAATGCCAGCAGGTGAACCGCCGGCGAATAATACTGCGCGGCACGATCGGCGATGCGGCGGTAGCGCGCCCTGCCCCCTTCGGCAGCCTCCATCAGGCCCATGATTTCCGCGAGCAGCGAGTCGCGGGCAGCAGCCGTCGCCTCGATCGTCAGCGGTCCCGTCAGATTGAGCGTGCCGGCCTCGACCGTGTCACCGATATGCACCGGCGCCGGCGCGCTTTCGCCGTTGACGATCGACCGGTCGAGGTCGCTCGAGCCGACCAGGATACGCCCGTCGACGGGGATGCGCTCGCCGGCGGCGATCGCCAGCCGTTCGCCCGGCTTGATCTCGTCGACCGGCCGGTATTCGCGGCCGCCATCGGCATCGACCACCATTGCGCCGCGGGGCGACAGGCGCGCCAGGCTGCTGATCGCAGAGCGGGCGCGACCGCGCATCATATGGTCGAGCGTGCGACCGATGAGCAGGAAGAACAAAAGCATCACCGTGCCGTCGAACCAGGCATGGGTGCCGTGGGTGATCGTCTCATAGAGTGAGATACCGTAGGAGAGCGTGATCGCCAGCGCGATCGGCACGTCCATGTTGGTGCGCCCATGCTTCAGCGCATTCCAGGCGGACGCATAGAAGAACCGGCCGGCATAGATCAGCGTCGGCGCGGCGATCAGCGCCGAAATCCAATGAAAGAGATCGCGTGTGGCCGCCTCGGCACCGGACCAGACCGAGACCGAGAGCAGCATGATGTTGGTGGAGGCAAAGCCGGCGACGGCCACGGCGCGCACCAGTTGCTTCAAGTGTGTATCGCCCTCTTCCTCGCCGGGGGCAAACAGATGCGTCTCGTAGCCGCGCTCGCGGATGGCGCGCGCCAGTTCGCGCGGATCTGTGCGCTCGCCGGATAGGTCTTCCTTCCAGACGATCGAAACCCGGCGCGAGGAAAGGTTGACGCGGGCGCGCTCCACCTCCGGCCGGGTCTTCAGGGCAGATTCGATCGTGGTGATGCAGGCGCCGCAATGGATGCCGGGCACGCTGAGGTCGGTCTGGCGAAGGCCGCCGCCGAGGGCACGGCTGGTCAGCCACAGCTCTTCCGAGCTCGGCAGGCCCTGGCCACTTCTATCGATCTCCAGCGCGGTCTCGGCGCCGACGGCGCAGCAGCTCATGGGCGCTCTCCCGGCGCGATGAAGCGAATGGCCTGACGGTAAACGACCTTGTCGCCCGACGTCGCGGTGATATCGGCGATCCATTGGCCGCGCTTGAGGTCGGTTGCCGCGACGAAGACCCCCTCGCCCTGATGCGCCATCTCGACCTGCACGTCCTCGTGCTCCTCGACCGGACGCTTGAACACAGCAACCACCTTGTCGGCCGAGGTCTCCGCCTTGCCCTGCCGCGTCAGCGTGTAACGGACGGCACCGGGCTCCAAGCTAAGCTTGCCGTCGAGGCCGCTTGCCGCAAAGGCGCGGGCCTCCTTCACCTTGCCATTGAACTGCTGGCTGGCGACATAGGTGTTCTGGACGACGAGCCCGCTCCAGCTATGGCTTGCGTTCCAGGCCATGATCAGGTTGACGGTGATGATGGTGCCGAAGAACAGCACCATGACGCCGAGCATATGCCATCCGGTGAAGACACGAGGTTGCCTGCCTTGGTTAGCGGTCATTTCGCGGCTCCCGGGCTGTTGAAGTTGGCCTTGTAGACATCGCGCTCATGGCTCGACGGGTCCTCCACGATCAGGCTGAAGCCGTCTTCCGCCTCGCCGAGTTTTTCCTTGGGCAGCGTTACGAACACCTTAAGTGCCGTCACCTTGTCCGGATCGACGCCGACCGCGAAGCTGCGGCCGTCGCCTGGTGCCTGTCCGGCGATGCGCATCATCGCCGACGGCATGCCGTCGATGGTGAGCGTGATCGTGCGCTGTTCGGGGATCATGTTCAAGAGCTTGACCATGTAGCCGTTGCGCACCGATCCATCCGATTCGAGCACGAATTGCGGGTTGCGATCATGCAGCACATTGAGCTCCAGCCGGTCGCGCGCCAGAAGCGCATAGAGCAGGCCGATGCCGACCAGCGTCCAGACGCCGAGATAGACAAGCACGCGCGGCCGGAAGACGATCTTCCAGTTGAAATGCCTGACCTTGTCGACGAACGTGCCATCGGCATCGCGCACCCGGCCCGGGTCGATCGCCGTCGTGCCGCCGTTGGTGGCAAGCGCCATGTTGGAGGCGTAGTCGCTAAGCGTCGCATAGGCGATCAGCCCGCGCTCACGGCCGAGCTTGTCCATGACGTTGTCGCAGGCGTCGATGCAAAGCGCGCAGGTGATGCATTCGAGCTGCTGGCCGTCGCGGATATCGATGCCCATCGGACAGACGACGACGCAGGCATTGCAGTCGACGCAATCGCCGACGCTCTCCCCGGCGGCAGCCGCCTTCTTCTGGTGGCGCGAACGCGGTTCGCCGCGCCAGTCGTTGTAGGTAACGACGAGCGAGTTCTCGTCGAGCATCGCCGCCTGGATGCGCGGCCACGGGCACATGTAGGTGCAGACCTGTTCGCGCATCAGCCCGCCGAAGACATAGGTGGTGGCGGTCAGGATCGCGACGGTCATATAGGCGATCGTCGGCGCCTCGAGCGAGACGAAGCTCTTCAGCAATGCCGGCGCATCGGCAAAATAGAAGATCCAGGCGCCGCCTGTGGCAATGCCGATCAGGATCCAGATCGAGTGTTTCGTCACCCGCTTGACGATCTTGGCGGCTGTCCACGGCCCGGCATCAAGCTTCATGCGCGCGTTGCGGTCCCCTTCGATGTAGCGCTCGACGACGAGGAACAGATCGACCCAAACCGTCTGCGGACAGGTGTAGCCGCACCAGGCGCGCCCGACCGCGGATGTCACCAGGAAGAGGCCGAAGCCGGCCATCACCAGAAGCCCGGCCACGAAGAAGAACTCCTGCGGCCAGATCTCGATGAAGAAGAAATAGAACCGGCGAGCGGCGATATCGATAAGCACCGCCTGGTCGGGCGCATGCTCGCCGCGGTCCCAGCGGATCCAGGGCGTCAGATAGTAGATGCCGAGCGTCACCAGCATCACCAGCCATTTGAACTGGCGGAATCGTCCCTCGGCCCGTTTCGGAAAGATCTTCTTGCGCTTCTCGTAAAGCGGCTTGCGCACATGCGCCGCCTTGACCGCCTCGGCCTCGTGGCGTTCGACGATGGGGGCGTTTGTGACGGATTGAGGCTGCATGTGTGGGAAATCCCCGAATATATCGCGTATTGGACCCCGTTTTGCCTGATTTGGCCGGCGGAAACGTTGATCTGTGTCAAGTTTGCAGGCTAAAGCGCCCGCATGCGTCGAAACGTCCGGGCCTCGTGCCGCGCGACCTGATGGCAATCGCCACACCACGACATCCCATCAAACCAACGAGGACCGCATGGACACGATCATCGGCTTTCTAAACACGATCTTCTGGGGCTATGTGCTCATTTATGGCCTGCTTGCCGTCGGCATCTTCTTCACAATCCGGCTCGGCTTTCCCCAGATCGTGCATTTCGGCGAGATGTTCCGTGTGTTGAGCAGCGGCGGATCGAAGGATGCGGCCGGCATCAGCCCTTTCCAGGCGCTGACCGTTAGCCTCGCCTCGCGCGTCGGCACCGGCAATCTCGCCGGCGTGGCCGTCGCGCTCTACCTCGGCGGACCGGGTGCCACCTTCTGGATGTGGATGGTCGCGCTCGTCGGCATGGCGACCGCCTATGCGGAAAGCGCGCTGGCCCAGCTTTACAAGGTCAAGAACGAGAACGGCCAATATCGCGGCGGTCCGGCCTTCTATATCGCCCGCGGTCTCAATGCGCCGTGGGCGGCGACGACCTTCTCCGTCTGCCTCATCCTGTCCTTCGGTCTGGTGTTCAATGCGGTCCAGGCCAACTCGATCGCCGATGCCGTCCAGGGCGCCTTCGGCGTTCCGAAGATCGCGGTCGGCATCGCCGTTGCCGCGCTCTCCGGCGTCGTCATCTTCGGCGGCATCCGCCAGATCGCCCGCGTTGCCGAAATCGTCGTGCCGTTCATGGCTGGTGCCTATCTCCTGACCGCGGTCTATGTGCTGATCGCCAATGCCTCGCTGGTACCGAACGTGCTTTGGACCATCATTTCCAGCGCCTTCGGCCTGCAGGAAGCCGCAGGCGGCGTCGCTGGCGGCGTGACCGCCGCGATGATGAACGGCGTCAAGCGCGGCCTCTTCTCCAACGAGGCCGGCATGGGCTCCGCCCCGAATATCGCAGCCGTCGCCACTCCGGTTCCGCATCACCCGGCATCGCAGGGTTTCGTGCAGTCGCTCGGCGTCTTTATCGATACCATTCTGATCTGCACCGCGACGTCGGTGATGATCCTTTTGTCCGGCACGCTGGAGCCCGGCTCCGGCATCACCGGCACGCAGCTCACTCAGGCGGCGATGAACGTCCATATCGGCTGGGCGGGCAGCTACTTCATCGCCATCGCGATCTTCTTCTTCGCCTTCACCTCGATCATCGGCAACTATTCCTACGCGGAGAATGCGCTGACCTATCTCGGTGGCGCCAACCGTCTCGGTATCACCATCATGCGTTGCGCCGTTCTCGCCATGGTCGTGTGGGGCGCCTATGAGAGCATCGCCACCGTGTTCGACGCCGCCGATGCCTCGATGGGCCTGATGGCGACGATCAACCTGATTGCCATCCTGCTGTTGTCGGGTACCATTGCCAAGCTGACGAAGGATTATTTCGCCCAGCGCAAGCAGGGTGTCGAACCGGTCTTCCATGCCGCCGACTACCCGGAATTGCAGGGGCAGATCGACGGCGAGATCTGGTCGCGCGACTAGGGCGGCGGGAGCCCTGCAACGGGACTGGCCGCTGACGGAGATCAAGGAATGCACGGGACGCTTCAGCCAATGACGCTTGCCAAGCGCTGCGGCATCTACCGCGAGCGCTCGGCGCCGGCTTCGCTTGCAGCCCATGTGGAATGCCTTTGGAGCCACGCCATATCAGGGGGTCCGCCCTCGCCCATGGCTGTCGTTCCCGATGGCTGTGTCGATATCATCTGGTCGAGCCGGGGCCTCGCGGTCGCCGGGCCAGACAGGGTCGCGGCTTTTCCGGTGATCGGGCCGGGCGAGACCGTCGTTGGCCTGCGCTTTCGCGCCGGCATCGCGGCCTCCTGGCTGCGCACGCCACTCTGCGAGCTGACCGGCACCGTCGTGCCGCTCGACGCCTTCTGGGGTGCTGCCGCCGATAAACTCCACACGCAAATGGCCGAGGCCGGCAGCACGGCAGCGCGTGCCACGATCCTTGCTCAGGCGGCAGAACAAAGACTGCCGGCAATCGCCGCCCCGCCTGCCGACATCGCCGCCTGCCTGATTGAGCTGCGACAGAGGCGTCCGGCTTCGGACAATCCGATCCGGCTGCTGGCGCAGGCGACAGGCACCAGCGAACGCACGCTACGCCGCCGTTGCCACGAACACTTCGGCTATGGCGCCAAGACGCTCGACCGCATTCTCCGCCTGCAGCGGTTTCTCGCCGCCTGCCGAAGCGATGTCCAGGCGAGCCTGACCGCGCTTGCATTCGATGCTGGCTACTCCGACCAGGCCCATTTGACGCGCGAGACCCGGGAGCTGACGTCGCTCTCGCCGCGCGAAATCCAGCGTCAGCTCGCGAACTGACTGGCCGTTTCGTTCAAGACGGCGACGCCCTGTGGTGCTACCCCTTGATTGCAACGGCAAAGACAAGGCGACGAAACGCATGACGACACTGGCAGCGAAAATCATCCACACCTCGATCGAGCGCGACTGGCGCGAGGTCTATGCCTTCATGGCCAAGCCGGAAAACATGCCGCTCTGGGCATCCGGCCTGTCGTCCGGCCTGAAGCGTGACGGGGAGGAATGGATCGCTCCCGGACCGCTCGGCAATGCACGCGTCCGCTTTGCACCAGACAACGCCTTCGGCGTCGTCGACCATCTGGTGACGCTCGAAAACGGCGTGAAGGTGCACAACGCCCTGCGCGTCGTGCCGAACGGCGATGGCGCCGAGGTGACGTTCACGCTCCTGCGGCAGTCCGACATGAGCGACGAGCAATTTGCCGGCGACGCCGAATGGGTGGCAAAGGATCTCGCGGCGTTGAAATCAATCTTGGAATCAGAAAGCGACAGGACACATCATGGGTAACAAGGGCAACGATCAGCGCATCGACTATGTCGAGTTCAACGTCTCCGATATCGCCGCCAGCAAGGCGTTCTATGGCGGCGCCTTCGGCTGGACCTTCACGGACTACGGCCCTGAGTATTGCGAGTTCCAGGACGGAAGATTGACCGGCGGCTTCACCACGACAGGTCCGGTCAGAGCCGGAGGGCCGCTGATCATCATCTATGTGGACAATCTGGAAGACGCAGTGACCAAGGTCGAAGCGGCCGGCGGAAAAATCCTGCAGCCGATCTTCCCCTTCCCCGGCGGGCGGCGTTTCCACTTCGCCGACCCTGACGGTTACGAGCTTGCGGTCTGGTCCGCGCAATAGCCATCCGGCGCGCCGGCTTCCGCCATCTGTGGACAGCCGGCGCCTGCGCCTTCAGATTTTACGCCGGTTTAATCTTTGCAGCCCAAGATTGCGCGCGAGAACAGATCGCGGCAAAGGGCGCAGGGCAATGGCAGACGAACACGAGTTTCTGCGCAATTCCGTCATCATCGGCGCCCACCCCGACGACGAACTGCTGTGGTTCACCTCGATCCTGAAAAAGGTCGACGAGGTCACCATCCTTTACCGCGACATTTGGTCGGAGCCGCAGATGGGCGACGCGCGCGTTGCCGCGATCAAGGCCTATCCGCGCGGCAATGTCCGTTTCCTCGAGATGGAAGAGACCGGCTCATTCGACTGCGCCGACTGGACAAGCCCGAAGCCTGGCCCCTACGGCATGGAGTTCGGCACCGAGGGGACGCGCCGCGAGGCCAAGCGTGTCGTGAAAAAATCGCTGTCGCAACTCATGCCCGGCAGCTTCCGCCACTCGACGCGGCCGATCGCCCAGGCCTATCGCGAAAACTACGAGACGCTCTACCGCACGCTGCACCCCCTCCTGAAGCCCGATATGAACGTCTTCACCCACAATCCGTGGGGCGAATATGGCCATGAGGATCATGTGCAGGTGTTTCGCGTGCTCGACCGGCTTCGCGACGAAATCGGTTTCAAGCTGTGGATGTCGAACTATTGCACCGAACGCTCGATGCCGCTGGCGATGCAATATTTCAGCCGCAAGCCGGTCGACTATATCCGCCTGCCCGCCGACAAGGCCTTTGCCGAGGAAGTCGCGGCAGTCTATCGCGACAAGGGTTGCTGGACCTGGCGCGACGACTGGATCTGGTTCGACGACGAGTGCTTCATGGAAGCGCCGCGCAGCAAGCCCGAGGGCAACGGCTTCCACCTCCTGCCGATGAACCTGTTCAATTTCGGCACCGTCGTGCGCCGGCCGGTCAACGCGCCGCTGCTTCTGGGCGCAGCCCTTTCGAGCGTCATGGTCGGCGCCACTATCGCCGCCGCGCTGGAATGAAAAAGGCCGCGTCGTCGGACGCGGCTGTATGACTCAACCAGAAATTTGCAATGACCGCATGTGGCAGGCTCGCCCCTCACTGTCCTGCCGGACATCTCTCCCCGCCGGCGGGGAGAGAGACGCTGGGCGCAACGTCATCCCCAATCGCCAACGTTGACGAATGGCCGCGACGTTGGAGCTTGCGACCTTCTCCCCGTAGGCGGGGAGAAGGTGCCGGCAGGCGGATGAGGGGCAAACCTCGCGCCAACCGCCGGCGTTCCCTTACTCGCCGCCACCCAGCGAATGCACGAACACGGCAAGCTGCTTGACCGTGGTGTCGCCAAGGCGCGGCAGCCAGGCTGGCATGACGCCGTGCTTGGGCGCCTTCATCTGCGCGATGATTGCCTGCTCGCTCGAGCCGTTGAGCCAGAGCGCATCGGCAAGATCCGGCGCGCCGAACTCGCGATTGCCCTTGGCGTCCGTGCCGTGGCACGAGGCGCAATTGGCCTCGAACAATGCCTTGCCCGGTTCGACCAGGGCAGCATCCGAAGGCGTGCCGGTCAGGCTGACGACATAGGCGGCCGTCTGCTTGATCTCTTCCGGCTTCAGGATCTCGGCAAAGGACGGCATTTCGGAGACGCGCGTGTCGTCGTCGCCGGTGTAACGGATGCCGTGCGCCACCGTCTGATAGATCTCCTCGGGCTTGCCGCCCCAGAGCCAATCGTCATCGTTGAGGTTGGGGAAGCCGGCAGAGCCGGCGGCACCCGAACCGTGGCACTGCGCACAGTTGACCTTGAAGGCCGAGGCGCCCGCCGCAACCGCGAACTGGTGAAGCTGCGGATCGGCGATGATCTGGTCGAGCGAGCTTGCGGCAATCTTTTCCAGATTGCCGGCCTGTGCCGTCTTGGCATCGGCAAGCTCGACGCTGAGCTCGGCGCGGCTGGAGTAGCCGATCACGCCCTTGGTCGCATCCGTCAGGAGCGGCACGGCGGGATAGACGATCATGTAGCCGATCGACCAGATGATGGTGGCGTAGAAGGTATAGACCCACCAGCGCGGCATCGGGTTGTTGAGCTCGCGGATCCCGTCCCATTCGTGGCCGGTTGTTTCGACGCCGCTGATCTCGTCGACATGTTTGTCCGCCATGGATCAATCCTCCTTACGAGCGGCATGAGGAAAAGCGTGTCGCGGTTTTCCGCCCGCATGCCGCTCTGATTTCTGGGTCTCGATCACATCGTGATCGAAGGGGATGGCTGCGGCCCGGTCGGCTGCCTTCTTGGCGCCGGGCCGGAAGATGAAGGCGACGACGCCCAGGAAGAAGATCACCATGCCGAGCAGCGCCCAGCTGTCGGCGAACTGGCGCATGGCCGTGTAGGTTTCCATGTCCGTGCCCTCCTTTAGCGATAGCCCGTGGTGTCGTCATAGGTGGAGAAGTCGACCAGTGTGCCGAGCATCTGGAGATAGGCGACGAGCGCATCCATCTCCGTCAGCTTCTGCGGATCACCGTCGAAATCGCCGAGCTTGGCCTTGGGGTAGCGCGCCTCTACGCCCGACGTGTCCGCATTCGGATCGGCCTGCGCCTTGATGTCGGCGGCAGCGTTCGCGACCATCTCGTCCGAGTAAGGCACGCCGACGGCCCGATTGGCCTTCAGCTGTCCGGCGACGTTCCTCACGTCGAGCGGCGTGGACTTCAGGAACGCGTAGCTCGGCATCACCGATTCCTGCACCACCGAGCGCGGCTCGATCATGTGCTGCACGTGCCACTCGTTGGAGTAGCGGTCGCCGACGCGGGCGAGATCCGGCCCGGTGCGCTTCGAGCCCCACTGGAACGGATGGTCGTACATGGATTCCGCCGCCAGCGAGTAGTGCCCGTAGCGCTCCACCTCGTCGCGGAACGGCCGGATCATCTGGCTGTGACAGACGTAGCAGCCTTCACGCACGTAGATGTCGCGGCCGGCAAGCTCCAGCGGCGAATAGGGCCGCATGCCTTCGACCTTCTCGATGGTGTTTTCGAGATAGAACAGCGGCGCGATTTCAACGATGCCGCCAATCGAGACGACGAGAAGCGAGCCGACGAGCAGCAGCGTTGCGTTGCGTTCCAGGGTGGCGTGTTTGTCGAGAATGGACATGGTTTATGCCCTCCTATTCCGCAGCCTTGAGCGCAGGTGTCGAACCGAAGATCGGAGCTTCGTCGCGCACGCGGCCGAGGATGGTCATTGTTACGTTGAAGGCCATGAGCAGAGCGCCGGCGAGGAACAGGGCACCGCCCAGTGCACGCAGCACGTAGTAGGGCAGCATGGCCGCGACCGATTCCGCGAAGGAATAGACGAGGAAGCCCTGGTCGTCGTATTCGCGCCACATCAGGCCCTGCTGGATGCCGGCAACCCACATGACGGCGGCGTAGACGACGATGCCGAGCGTGGCGAGCCAGAAGTGCCAGTTGACCATGCGCACGCTATAGAGCCGCTCGCGGTTCCACAGCTTCGGCGTGAGGTAGTAGATGGCGCCAAAGGTGATCAGGCCGTTCCAGCCGAGCGCGCCCGAATGCACGTGGCCGATCGTCCAGTCGGTATAGTGGCTGAGCGAGTTGACCGTCTTGATCGACATCATCGGACCTTCGAAGGTCGCCATGCCGTAGAAGGCAACAGCCATGACCATCATGCGGATGATCGGGTCGGTCCGGATCTTGTCCCAGGCGCCCGAGAGCGTCATCAGGCCGTTGATCATGCCACCCCAGGACGGCATCCACAGCATGATGGAAAAGACCATGCCGAGCGTCTGCGCCCAGTCGGGCAGCGCCGTGTAGTGCAGATGGTGCGGACCGGCCCAGATGTACATGAAGATCAGCGACCAGAAATGGATGATCGACAGGCGGTAGGAATAGACGGGGCGGTTGGCCTGCTTCGGAATGAAGTAATACATCATGCCGAGGAAGCCGGCCGTCAGGAAGAAGCCGACCGCGTTATGCCCGTACCACCATTGCGTCAGCGCGTCCTGGACACCGGCAAAGGCCGAGTAGCTCTTGGAGCCCAGGAACGACACCGGGATCGCCAGGTTGTTGACAATGTGCAGCATCGCGATGGTGACGATGAAGGCCAGATAGAACCAGTTCGCCACGTAGATATGCGGCTCCTTGCGCACCAGCAGCGTGCCGAGGAAGACCGCGAGATAGGCGACCCAGACGATCGTCAGCCACAGGTCCACATACCATTCCGGCTCCGCATATTCCTTCGACTGGATGATCCCCAGAAGATAGCCGGTCGCCGCCATAACGATGAAGAGCTGGTAGCCCCAGAACACGAACCAGGCGAGATTGCCGCCGAAAAGGCGCGCACGGCTGGTGCGCTGGACGATGTAGAACGAGGTCGCGATCAGCGCGTTGCCGCCGAAGGCGAAGATCACTGCCGAGGTGTGCAGCGGCCGCATGCGGCCGAAGTTGAACCATGGCTCGATGTTGAGATCCGGAAAGGCCAGTTGGAGCGCAACCACGACGCCCACGAGAAAGCCGACGACGCCCCAAAAGACGGTGGCGATGACGCCATATTTCACCACGTCGTCGGAATATTCCGACTGCGGTGCGGCCGCCCTGCCTGATGATGCCGTGCTGAAGTCGAGGCGCCGCATCATAACGATGGTGCCGCCGAGCAGCACGAAGAACAGCACCCACATATGGGCTTCGAACTGCCGGTCCTGTGCAAATCCGGCGCCTAGAAGCGCAAGAAATGCACCGACCCCAAGCAGGATCGTCTCGAAAGTGTATTTCATGGTTGGGTCCCCAACTTTGTCCTGATGCAGACGCGTGCACGCGCCTAAAGGCGGCATGCCAGCGCAGCTTTGCTGTAAGTGTCAGAATCGGGAGGGCTACACCTTGATTCAGATCAAGGCCGACCGTGCTCATTTGCTTCACCATGATGAAACAATGAGGGAGCGCCATAGGAGCTGGCGTCAGAACAGCATGAAGAGAACAAATGACGAAGGAAGGATCAGGGCCTGGACGGGATTGCCGCCGCGCCCTGCCCCGATCGGCGAGCCGCGGGCCTGGATGGCGCGCGCCCATCAGGAACAGCTCGCCCTCTGCAACATCCTAGAAGAAATCGCCGACAGCCTGCCGGCCGAAATCGACCGGCAGAAATGTGCCTATGCCGCCAAGATGCTGGAGCCGCTGATACGCGAACTGCATTCGGGCGAAGAGAGCGCGGTGTTCCGCTGGGTCGAGCAGCATTTCGGCGACGACCCGTCGATCGCGGCAACTCTCGCGCGGCTCAAATACGAGCATTGCGAAGACGAATGCTTTGCCGAAGAGCTGACGGAGATGCTGGTGAAGCTCGGCGCTGCCGACGAGAGCGTCAATGCGGAGACCGCCGGCTACATGCTGCGCGGCTTCTTCACCAATCTGCGACGGCATATCGGCTTCGAGCAGGAATGTCTTCGCACGCTGCTCCCGGCAAATCCGGACATCACCAATTGAACGAACGGCGGCCCGAAAGGGCCGCCGTTTCGCTATCGGGGTTCACCTGCCAGGGATCAGGCCGCGATGGCGCGGCGTCTGTCCGCATGCTCCTGGATCACCAGGATCGCGCCGATGAGCTTGCCGTTGCTCGACATGCAAGGCGTCAGCCGGCAGCGTACCACGACCGTTCGCGCGTCGACGGTCTTGGCGAAGGTATAGTCGACCACCTCGCCCGCAAAACAGCGGTCTAGATAGTTCTTCACGCGCAGCTCGAAGCGCTGGATGCCGATGAACTCGACGATATGCCGGCCGATAAGATCCATCGGGCGGCTTTCAAGATGGTTGGCGTTGAGCGGATTGGTATAGAGATACCGATAATCCGGCGTGATGACAGCGATGCGATCAGGAAAACTGTCGAGGATCGCCTCGTTGAGCAGCCCCTCGTCCGCCCGCCCCTTGTGTGGCGCAGCGGGCGTGCGCTCCAGTCGCAACTCGGCAGCGTTGACCGCGCCAGTGGCTGCGAAATAGCGATTGATCAGCGACTGCAGCAGCTGCGAGTGGCGCAGCACGCAGGAAATGTCGTCGGCCTCCACGCGCAGAATATCGATCAGAAACTGGAACTGAAGGCGAGCATCTTCGACGCTCACAGCCTTCTCATCATAGACCGACTTCAGAATAGGATCGAGCTCGCGATCCAGAAGTCCGATCAGATGCTCGTCTGCCGTACGGACAGCATATTGCAATTGTGAATACTTGAACCAGAACAGCTCAATCAGTGCGTTCAATTCGAAACCCCAATTCCCCCACGGCCGAGGCCGCGCCGATGCACTTATAAGACAGGCTTTGATGATGTAGACGCTGATCTAGGCTTTGACGTTTCCCCCTGCATCCTCAGCGAAAACCACAAGACTTTGACCACCCAAAGCGCTTGCAGTCCGTCCCCCACAATACAACGGTGAGTTTACACTCATTGCCGCCCCGTTCAACATCAGAAAGGGAAGCTTGCGGTTTCGAAGCGATTTCAGCGACGCAAAGACGCCGATTTTCTCCAGCAAATGCCTTAGGAATAGACAAGAAAGGCGTTACGGCCCTGCGGCGGCAACGCCTTTTGCGGTCCGAGGAGAATCAGTCTTTCAGGTAGCGCTTGATGTGCCAGCGGTCGTGGTACCACAACCATTGTCCGGGATATTCCCTCACCCAGCTCTCGACCTTGTCGTTGAGAACCTGCGCCGTGGCGTTGACGTCGACGGCGCCGTCTGGCTTGCGCGGAATGTCGATCGCCGGCTCCAGCTCCAGCCGGAAACGATTGCCGGGCAACCGGATGCAACGGGCGGGATAGACCTCGCAATTGAACTGCCGCACGAGCTTGGCCAGCAGCGGATTGGTCTGCACGTCCTGCCCGAAGAACTTGGTCTTCAAGCCCTTGCGGAATTTCTGGTCGACCAGAACGCCGACGCCGTTGCCGCGCTCGAGCTGGCGGGCGAGCGCAAAGGACGAACCCGCATGCGACGGCACGAGATTGCCCATGCGCTCCTTGCGAAACTCGAAGACCTTCTCGGCGACGTAAGGGTTGTTCGGCGGACGAAAGAGTACCGTCACTTCCAGCCCGAAGGCGGAGCCTGCGACCGGCAGCATCTCGAAGTTGCCACTGTGGGCGGTGAAGACGATGAAGGGTCGCGGATTGTCACGCAGCTCCAGAAAGAGCGGAACGCCCGAGACTTCGACGCGGCCGGGCGTGGTCGCCTCGGGGTCGAAATCGAACAGCCGGTCGAGGAAGACATATTCGGCCGCCATGCGGCCCATATTGCCCCAGCTCTCCATGGCGATCGCTTCGATCTCGGCTTCGCTCTTCTCGGGAAACGCATTGCGCAGATTGGTCAGCGTCAGCTTGTGCCGGCCGGTCTTCGGGCCGATGAAGCGTGCGGCGCGATCCATGAAACGGATCGCGCCGTCGGCCGGAAACAGTTTCAGGATCGTCAGAAGCAGAAAGACGAGTTGCGCAATCACCCACTGCCGGAAATGATCCGCCGCCAGAACCAGCCGTGTGATCAGCATGCGCACGTGGATCAATCCATCTTCAGGATGATCTTGCCGAAGATCTGGCGCGATTCCATCCGCTCCAGTGCGCGGTCGATCTCGTCGAAGCCGACCTCAGTGTCGATGACCGGATGCACCAGGCCCCGCGCCATCTTCTGCATGGCGTTGGCCATGTTCTCCATGCGGCAGCCGAAGGAGCCGAGCAGCTTCAGCTGCTGCTGGAACAGCATCATCAGGTTCATGTCGGTCGACACACCGGAGGTCGAGCCGCAGGTGACCAGGCGGCCTCCCCGCTTCATGCAGAGCATGGAGCCAGCCCATGTGTCCTTGCCGACGTGTTCGAACACGACGTCGACGCCCTTCTTCTTGGTGAGCTTGCGCACGACGCCTTCGAAGCGGTCGGTGCGGTAATTGATGACGTGATCGGCGCCGAGCGCCTTGGCCTTCTCGATCTTGTCGTCGGAGCCGACGGTGGTGATGACCGTGCAGCCGATCTTCTTGGCAAGCTGGATCGCCGCCGAGCCGATGCCGGAGCCGCCGGCATGGACGAGAATGGTTTCGCCGGGCTCAAGCTTGGCGTTGTCGAACAGCATGTGCTCGACGGTGCCGAAGGTCACCGGCGCAAGTGCTGCGGCCACCGCATCGATCCCGGGAGGTGCCGGCACCAGCAGGCGTGCAGGCAGGTTGATCTTTTCCTGCGCGAAGCCGTCGAGGTGGAAGCCGTGCACGCCGCCGACATGTTCGCAAAGGTTGTCGCGGCCTTCGCGGCACGGGCGGCAGAGGCCGCAGGTGCGCGCGCCATAGATCGATACGAGCTGACCCGGAAGCACGCTCGAAACACCCGGGCCGATGCTTTCGACGACACCGGCCGCCTCGGCGCCGATGACGAGCGGCATCTTGCGCTTGGCAAAGGCCATGCCACGCCAGCCCCACACGTCGATGTGGTTGAGTGCGACGGCCTTGACCCGGAGCGTCACTTCGCCTGGGCCTGGCGCTTCCGGCTCGGGAACGTCGGTGATTTCGAGCTTGCGGTCATCGAGCAGTTGCAGGGCGCGCATGGTCTTTCCTCTGCCTTGAGCGGCATCATTTCGTCTGAAGGTTCTACTGCATGGCTCCTTAGATCGGATCCGATTTAAGGAAAATTATGCAGCAGGCTTAAAGCGTTACAGCGTCCTTTGCGCGTCATATTTGACGCGCGGCGCTGTAACCGCCGGCTTAGGCCGGCTCGGCGGTCATGACAAGGCTGGCGTTCTGTCCGCCGAAGCCGAAGGAGTTCGACAGCACGGCAGAGACCTGCTGGCTGCGCTTCACGTTCGGTACGACATCGAGCACGATGGCCGGGTCGGGATTCTGGTAGTTGATCGTCGGCGGCAAGGTGCCGGTCAGCATCGTCTGGATCGAGAACACCGCCTCGACCGCACCGGCAGCCGTCAGCGTGTGGCCGATCATCGACTTGTTCGATGAAACAGGGATCGACGGCAGATGCTCTCCGAAGACCGCCGACATCGACAGATATTCCATCTTGTCGTTTTCCGGCGTCGAAGTGCCATGGGCGTTGATGTAGCCGATACCGCCTTCATCGATGCCGGCGTCGGCAAGCGCCGCACGGATCGTCGCGATCGCCGGACCGCCATCGGGCGAAGAGCGCGTGCGATGGAAGAGATCGGCTTTCTCGCCGCAGCCCTTCAGGATGCCGTAGACGCGGGCGCCGCGGGCAACGGCTGCTTCCAGCGATTCCAGCACCAGGGTTGCGGCACCTTCGGCGATGACGAAGCCGTCACGCTCCTTGGTGAAGGGCTTGGAGGCCTTTTCCGGCGGGTCGTTCTGGGTCGACAGCGCCGACAGCAGCGCAAAGCGGATGAGCGCCTCGGCACTGACCGAACCGTCGGTCGCGACCGTGAGTGCACGATCGGTGCGGCCCTGGCGAATGGCTTCGACGCCGAGCTGGATCGCGGTTGCACCCGAGGCGCAGGCCGTCGACAGCGTCACCGGCAGGCCGCGGGTGCCGAAGCGATCAGCAAGCCGTTCGGAAATCGCGCCGAAGAGCACGGCCTCGTGAAACACCGGATCGGCCTTCTCGCGCATCGCGGCAAGGAAGCGATTGTAGGCGTCGCCCGGCTGGGTCGACGGCGGCGACCGGTCGGCCAGTTCGAAGCGCGCGCTCCATTCCGGCTCGATCGGCGGGGCTGCAAGAAACAGCGGGCCGTTGAAATCGCCGGAAAGCCCGGCCTGCGCCAGTGCTTCGAGCGTCGTTTCGCGCGCCATAGCATAGGAGCGCTCGACCGAATTGGCGGCCGGCACCTCGATGAAATCGACCATGCCGGATATGCGCGTGTTGAGGCCGTCCGTCGGAAAACGGGTGATCTTGCGGATGCCGGAGACGCCGCCGGTCAGCGCCGCCCAGTTGTCTTCGAGACCCTGGCCGAGCGAGGTGATGACGCCCATGCCGGTGACGGCGACGATCGGACGACCGAGATGATCCTTGTAAGCGTTGCTCATCAATCGTTCCTCTTATTCGGCCGAAAGGACCGCGACGCCTTCGCCGCGTGAATGACCGATGGTCGTTACGACCGCCGACCTGGCGCCCGCCGTCATCGGCTTTTCGAAGCTTGCGTCGAAGGCCGGGACCTTGGCCCCGTGGCCGAGCGTAAGCGCGGCAAGCGCGAGGCCCGCCGGAAACTGCGCCTCGATGCTATGACCGACGAGGCCGCCATAGGCGCGCACCGGCGCTTCGGCAAGCTTCGTTTCCAGAAACGCCTTTTCGCGCGCGACGAGTTCGTGCAGGCCCGAGGTGCCGGAGAACACCACGGTCTGCGCCGGATCGAGCGTCTCAGCCGGCTTTGCCAGATCGGCAAGACGCGCCTCCAGCTTGCCGTCGGTGCGGCTGCCACGGTCGCTGCCGATCGCATCAATCGTGGCATAGATTCGGGCGCCACGGGCTTCGGCATACTCACGCGATTCCAGCACCAGGAAGGCGCCGACGGAACCGAGGATCATGCCGCCGCCATCTTGACGCTCGCGCGACCAGATCGGCTGCCAGTCGCCGACTGTCTGCCCCTGGATCGCCTCGATCATAAGCATGATGTCGAGACGTTCGGCGGAAAATGCGCCACCCACCAGCGTATGCGTCGATTGTCCGGCCTTGATGCGGAAGAACGCCGTTTCAATCGCCGAAATGCCGGCCGCCTCTTCGCCCATGAAGGTGCGCGACGATCCCGTCACCTTGTGCACGATCGAGATATTGCCGGCGAGAAGATTGGAGAGCTGGGCCAGGAACAGCGTCGGGCGCAGTTCGGTCGTCAGCTTCTCGTTCAGCACCTGCTCGCGGTCGTTGCGCTTCAGCGCCTCGTCGACGATCAGCGAATCGACATTGATGTCGCGCTCGCCGCCGCCGGCAGCCACGATCATGTCCATGCTGCCACAGGCGTCGAGATTGTCCTTGAGGCCGGCGTCATCGAGCGCCAAGCCAGCTGCGAAAACGCCGAGGCGCTGCCAGTTTTCCATCTGGCGCTGGTCGCCACGCTTGGCGATCTGCTGCGACCAGTCGATCTCCGGCAGCGGATGCACCGGATAGGGCTTGAATTTCTCGGTCTCGACACGTGGCCCCGGCGCCTCGGCCGCGTTTAAGAGCGCCACATGCGGCTCGACGCCGACACCCTGGCTTGTCACGATACCGACGCCGGTGATCACCACGTCGTTTGCGGATTTGCTCATCTTCACTTCTCCGAAGCGGCATCTGCCGCAAGTGCCGCCATCAGGCCCACCTCGTCGGCGCGCTTGCGCACGATATCGCCGAGCGGCACCTGATCGAACGGCATCGTTCTGAGTTTCAACTGTGCGTCACAGACCTTCTTGCCCGCAGACGTGATCTTCGCCTTGGTCACGGCGAAACCGGAGCCATCGTGCTCGAGGAAGGCTTCGATATCGAGTTCTGCCGACGGTTCGACGAAGGTCCGCATCTTGGCGCCATCGACCGACATCAGAAACGGCATTGCCGCGAAATTGGTCGCGGCAAGCACGAGAAATCCCGAAGCCTGCGCCATCGTCTCGATCAGAAGCACGCCCGGCACCAGCGGATAGCCTGGGAAGTGGCCCTCGAATACCGGGCTCTTTTCGGGAACGACGGATCGCGCCGTCAGCCGGCCAGCCGAAAGATCGACCGTTTCGACACGATCGATCATCTGGAAGTATTCAAGGAGCATAGAGGCTCACCCCGTTGGTTTCGGGCTCAAGTAAAAACGCCAATGCCGCCTGTCAAGCGCGGGGCGCGACCGGCGGCATTGGAAATCGAGTGGAAAGGCTTGAACCTTGGCCCAATCAGGCCTTGGCAGCCCGCAGCTCGTCGATCTTGGCGCAGAGGTTCTTGAGCACGAAGTATTCTTCGGTCGAAACCTTGCCTTCGTTGACTTCCTGCGTCCACTGTTCCAGCGGAATCTTGATACCGAAATCCTTGTCGATCGCAAAGACGATGTCCAGGAAGTCCAGGCTGTCAATGCCGAGATCGTCGATCGTGTGGCTTTCCGGCGTAATCGTCTCGCGATCGATCTCGCTCGTTTCCGCGATGATGTCGGCAACCTTGTCGAATGTAGCAGTCACGCGCATACCTCTTTATTATTTTATTCCGAGTCTCGGCGATCCTATAGGTAAATGCGCCGCAAAAGCCAATGGCCTTGATGGCAACCGCTGCGATTTGAAATGCGGTGTTGCTAAACGGCGACCGAATGACGCCCCCGTCCCGATTGAAGATGAGCGTCGAAAACGGCCGCCACCGACCGGGCAAATGGCCGGCCGCGTTCGGTAAGGCTGAAGACGTCGCCCTCGATCATCGTCAGCCCATCCGCATCCCTTGCGCAGAAGAGCTTTGCCTCCTCGACAACTGCCCCGGCCAGCTCAGGAAACTCCGCCTTGATTCGCGCGAAGGAGAAGGCGAAGTCGCACATGATCGACGCGATCACCCGCGCCCGCAGGCGGTCGTCGGACGTCAGCAGATAGCCGCGCACTGCGGCCAGCCCTGAATGCTCGACCTGGCGCAAATATTCGCCGGTTGCCGGCATGTTCTGGACATAACCTTGACGAAACTGGCCGATCGCCGAGGCGCCAAGGCCGATCAGGGTTTCGGCGCTGTCATCGGTATAGCCCTGGAAATTCCGGCGCAGGCGCGCTTCCCGGCTGGCAACCGCCAGACTGTCCTCGGGCTTGGCGAAATGGTCGATGCCAATCGCCTCATACCCGGCGGCAACAAGCATGTCGGCCGCACGGCTCATCTGGGCAAAGCGCTCGACGATGCCGGGCAGGCTTTCGTCAGGTATCATCGACTGGTGCTTCTTCATCCACGGCACATGGGCATAGCCGAAGAGAGCGATGCGATCGGGTGCCAGCGACAGCACGGCGTCGATGGTCGCCTCCAGCGAAGACAGGCTCTGATAGGGTAAGCCGTAAAGCACGTCGCAATTGACCGAACGCACGCCCCGCGCCCGCGACGCCTCGATCGCGTCGCGCGTTTGCTCATAGGTCTGGATGCGGTTGATCGCCTTCTGCACCACGGGGTCGAAATCCTGGACGCCGAAGCTCGCCCGCGTCATGCCGATCGCCGCCAGCGCGTCATGGCGCGGCTCGTCGAGGTCGTTCGGGTCCATTTCGACGCTGATTTCGCAATCGCTGGAAAATTCGAAGTGACTGTTGAAGGTCTGCTTGAGCGCGATCAGATCGTCCGGCCTGACCAAAGTCGGCGATCCACCGCCCAGATGCAGCGCCGTGACCTTCGCCTGCCGGTTCACCCGGCCGCCGATCGCCGCGATCTCGCGGTGCAGCCCGTTCAGGTAGCTCGCCACCGGCTCGTAGCGCAGCGTCTGCTTGGTGTGGCAGGCACAGAACCAGCACAGCCGGTCGCAATAGGGCACATGGGCGTAAAGCGACAGCGCCTCACCCGGCCCGATGGCATCGAGCCAGGATTGATACTCGGCCTGACCGACCGCGTCAGAGAAATGCGGTGCGGTGGGGTAGCTGGTGTAGCGCGGCACGGGGCTCGCATATTTCAGGATCAGAGCGTCGTTCATCGGTCTCTCCGGCAAGATGGCCAAGGCATAGGACGGATGGCGGAGCACGCCTTTGATTTTGATCAAGTTGCCGAATTAACGCGTTAAAATTGACAATGCTCAATTCAGCATGAGACATTGTTTCGCGCTTCCGGAATTAGCACCTGTCAACTCTTGATTTAACCGCCCTCATCCTCTTTGGTCTTTAGGACTAACCCGATGCAGGGAAGAAAGATTTGCAGATCGTGACCGAACAACGCCGCAAGGACATCCACAATTCGGACATTCCAGCCGTCTGCGCGGCCTGCGAGGCGCGCCACGGCGGCGTCTGCGGCACGCTGACCCCGGACCAGCTTCTCGACCTCAGCCGGCATTCGACCCGCCGCCGTGTCGAGCCCGGTCGCGAGGTGGTCGGACAGGGAGAAATGACCGACAGTTACGCCAACATCATCAGCGGTGTCGTCAAGCTCAGCAAGGTTCTCTCCGATGGCCGCCAGCAGATCGTCGGCCTGCAGTTCGCTCCCGATTTCATGGGCCGGCCGTTCACGCGCGAAAGCGCATTGACCGCGGAAGCGGCGATCGACACCGACATCTGTTCGTTCCCGCGCAATGTCATCGAACGGCTCGTTGCCGATGCGCCGGGGCTGGAGCACCGCCTGCACGAACAGGCGTTGAAGGAACTGGACGAAGCGCGCGACTGGATGCTGACGCTCGGCCGCAAGACCGCGCAGGAAAAGGTTGCCAGCTTTCTCTATATCATCGCCACCCACATCGATCCGGAAAACGGCACGGCAACGGCGTTCGACCTGCCGCTGTCGCGCGCCGATATCGCCGACTATCTCGGCCTGACAATCGAAACCGTCAGCCGGCAGGTGACCAAGCTGCGCAAGGACAATGTCATCCGCATCGAAAACAGCCGCCACGTCACCGTGCCCAGCATGGACCGGTTGATGCAGGTCGCCGGCATCGACTGAGCCCGTCGTCCTGGACCTCAGCGTGTGATGACGATGCGCGTGTTGCTTAAGCCGTATTCACGGGCAAGCGCGAAGAACTCCGCAGCATTGTTGGCGTGCAGCCGCACGCAGCCATGGGAGGCGGGGCGGCCCAGACGCTTCAGGTCATGGGTCGCGTGAACGGCATAGCCACCATTGAAGAATACGGCGTAAGGCATTGGCGCGTTGTCATATTTTCGCGAACGATGATTTCGCGAAAGCCACTTCGCCTTCCAGCTGCCCCTGGGAGTGACATAGCCCTTGCGCGCGGTGGAAACCTTCCAGCGATACATCACGACGCCGTTCTGCTTCACCACCATCGTCTGGGAGGAGAGGCTGATTTTGGCAACGAGGTTGGCGGCGCTCACGGGCTGAACGGGCTGCATCAGAGCGGCAATCAGCACAGTCAGGAATGCGTGTCGCATGATTCACTCTCCGCTTGTGAAACCCCAACTGCGCGTCTCCGATCGACTGAGACGATCGTGCAGCAGGTTTCCGGCGTTGCAGTGTCGCTTGTGCGTCCTATCCGGCGAGCGGCGCTGCATCAGGTGGAACCAAACGTCCGCAGAGAATAACCGGCCCGTAATGATGCAAGTTTAATACATATGGAAAGAAAAGTCTTAATGCCAAGATCAACTTGCCGTGGATGCGCGGTAGCACCCGATCAAATCATGGCGATCAGAAGAACAGCGAAGGTCATCGCCGAACAGGCGCCATAAAATACCGCGACACCGGCGTCGATGTCTTCACTTTCGGCAACGGCGCGACCCGGACCATTGATCATCGGCTCGCTGACCTTGACCCCGCCATAAATGCGCGGCCCCGCGAGCTGCAGGTTCAGTGCACCCGCCATTGCCGCTTCCGGCCAGCCGGAGTTGGGAGAACGGTGCAGGCCATGGTCGCGCCGCGCCACCCCGATTGCCTCGGCGGCGGCACTTCGGCCACGGCGCAGCAAGGCGCCAGCGGCGATCAACAGGATCGATAGCCTTGCTGCCGGCAGGTTGGCGACGTCGTCGAGCCGGGCGGAGGCCCAGCCGAAATGCAGGTATTTCGGCGATTTATGGCCGATCATCGAATCGGCGGTGTTCAGCATCTTGTAGGCGAGCAGCCCGGGAAGACCGGCAACCGCATACCAGAAGGCGGGCGCCACCACCCCGTCTGAAAAGTTCTCGGCAAGGCTTTCGATCGCGGCGCGGCAGACGGCGGGCGCATCGAGCGTCTTCGGATCGCGCCCGACGATCATCGACACGGCAGTACGCCCACCTTCAAGGCCGTCCCGCCGCAAGCCTTCGGCGACACGCCCGACGTGATCGCCAAGGCTCTTTTGCGCCAGGAACACTGCCACGACAGCAGCCTCGAGCAGATAGCCCAGCAGGCCCATGACGCCGAACAATCTATGCAGGATGATGCCGACGACAACGCTCGCGAGAAGCAGCAGGCCGATCGTCAGGGCTCCGCGGATCTTCAAGGCGCCGGCGCCGAGGGTCTCGTGCCTGTTCAACGCGCCGTCGAAAAACGCGATCGCCTTGCCGAAATACACCACGGGATGCGGCAGGCGCGACCAGAGCCAGTCCGGATCGCCGATGAGGCGGTCGAGCAGCAGAGCCGCCACAAGGATGAGAAGGATTTCGCTCGACACTCAGCGCTCCCCGGGGCGTAGGACGTCGCCAGGGCGCAACGCGTCCGCCAGCCGTTGGTCACCTTCTGCGTCGGGGGCAAGCCCGATCCGGAGCCAGCGGGGGTCATAGTCGAATTTGCGCGTCAGGATCTGCGCCTCGCAGAGATGGCGATGCAGGACCCCGGCGTCGGCATGCTCCACCAGCACGAACAGCCCGGTTCCACCGATGCGCTTGAGACCGGCCCGGACAAGAACGGCTTCGAGGCCGGCGCGGCGCTCGAGAATGCCCGCGGCGATCGCTTGCGTGTCGCCGGACATCAATGCCCTGGCGATGACCAGAGCCGGCCCCGACACCGCCCAGGGGCCGAGCCAATCACGAAATGCATCGAGCACGGCGTCACTTGCCACCACGAAGCCGAGGCGCAGACCGGCGAGACCGAAGAATTTCCCGAAGGAGCGGAAGACGATGAGATTGTCGTGGGTGCCGACATGGCCCGCGACGCTGAGGTCCGGCTCCAGATCGCCGAACGCCTCGTCGACGACAAGCATGCCGCCATTCGCCTTCATCGTCGCGGCCATTGCCAGGATTTCTGCTGGCTGGAAGGCGCGGCCGGTCGGGTTGTTCGGGTTGACCACAACTGCAAGGCCGTGGTCGGCGCTAAGATCCTCAACACGCTCAACCCGATCGACGGCAAAGCCTGCCGCCGACAGCACCCGTGCGTATTCGCCATAGGTCGGACCGAACACCGCGACGCGGCGGCCGGCCGGAACCAGCCGCGGCAACAGCTGGATCACGGACTGGGTGCCGGGAACCGGCAAGGGCTGAATGCCGTTGGTTCTGTAGTAGCCGGCGGCAGCCGCGCGCGCGTCATCGATCGTCAGCTTGTCGGGCAGCCTGTGCCACGCCTGCTGCGGCACTGGCGGCAGTTCGACGGGGCGCGGATTGATGCCGGTCGACAGGTCGAGCCAGTCCTCGAAGCGACCGCCGAAACGGGCGACGGCTTCGGTGACGCCGCCGCCATGCGCGATAGGCGCGCTCATGGCGCGCCCGCAATGTCGATGAGATGCATGAACGAGCCGGCGACATTGTCGCGCTGCAAACCCGCCTGCCCCAGATCGACGCTCGCGGCGTCGGTGACGGAAAACAACCGGTCGGCAGCACCTTCCGAAACGATGGTCGCGTAGTGAAACTCGTGCGCCGTCATGGGTCCATCGAAAAACGTGTTGTCGAGGGGCACGACACGGCGGTAGCCGAGGTGCCGCCTGCGCTCGGCGAAACTTGTGGTGAGCGGCAGCAGGCCGAGCATTTCGTAGCGCGCGCCATCGGCGGCGACAAGCCCCTCGCCCAGCACCATATAGCCGCCGCACTCGCCGAAAATCCGCGCGCCGCGCTTGCCCGCCGTCCCCATGCCGGATCGGAACGCTGCCGCCGCCTGCAGGCGCCCGGCATGAAGCTCGGGATAGCCGCCCGGCAGATAGACCGCATCGGCCGCCTCATCAGGCGCTTCGTCAGCCAGCGGCGAAAAGAAGGAGATTTCCGCCCCGGCACGGCGCCAGCCGAACAGCAGGTGTTCGTAGCAGAAGGCGAAGGCCACATCCCGCGCCACGGCGATGTGCTGGCCGAGCGGCTTGAACCTGACGACCTCGGCCGTCGCCCGCTCTTTAGGCGAAAGCGCCGAGGAAATGCGGATAGCGTCGAGATCGCAGGTCGCCTCGACCCGATCGGCCGCATAGTCGATGAAGGTCTCGAGTGTGCCATGTTCGCCGGCCTGCACCAGGCCGAGGTGCCGCTCCGGCAGCTTCAAGGCACTATCCTGCCGCAGCACGCCGAAGACAGGCATGCTGACGCGCGTCAGCGCATCGCGCAGCATCATCTCGTGCCGGTCGCTCCCGACCTTGTTGAGAATGACGCCGGCAACGCGGATATCCCCGCGGTAGTCGGCATAGCCGCGCACGAGTGCCGCCACCGAATGCGACATGCGCGCACAGTCGACCACCAGGATGACGGCGAGATCGAGTGCCGCGGCGAGATCGGCGGGCGTGCCGCTGCCGTCGGCTGCACCATCATGCAGGCCCATCATCGCCTCGACGACGAGCGTGCGCCCATCGGCGGCGTGCGCAGCGTTTGCCACCAGAAGCTCGGGGCGCATGGCCCAGGGGTCATAGTTGAGGCAGGGCTGGCCGCTCGCTGCCGTATGAAAAGCCGGATCGATGTAATCAGGGCCCGCCTTGCCCGGCGCAATCGCCATGCCGTGCCGTCGCATGGCGCGCATCAGGCCGAGTGTTACTGTGGTTTTGCCGGAGCCCGAACAGGGCGCCGCGATCAGCAATCCGCTCATGCCGGATCCCTGAGCTCGCGGCCGGCAAAAGGATCGGCCACCAACTGGCGCCCGCCAAACGCGCCGATCCAGTCGAGCGATGCGCGCAGCCGTACCACCTCGCCGACGACGACGATCGCCGGCGGCTGCAGGCCGGAAGCGGCCACGTCAGCCTCTGCACGCGCGAGTGTCGTTTCGAGCACCGTCTGTTCCGGTGTGGCCGCATTGCAGACGAAAGCAACCGGCTCGTCGGGCAAGCGCCCGCCGGCGATCAGATTGGCGGCAATGGCGCCGATATGCTTCATCGCCATGTACATGACGATCACGGGCGAGCCCGAGGCAATGCCCTGCCAGTTGATCCGGTCCGGCACGAGGCCCGAGGAATCGTGACCGGTGAGGAAAGTGACGGCGTGGTTGACCTCGCGGTGGGTGACCGGAATGCCGGCATAGGCAAGCCCGCCAATCCCGGCGGTAATGCCCGGCACGATGCGGAACGGGATACTGTTTTCGACCAGCGTCAGCGCTTCCTCGCCGCCCCGCCCGAAGACGAAGGGATCGCCACCCTTCAGACGCAGCACCCGCTGGCCGGCGCGCGCCAGTTCCACGAGCCGCAGAGAAATATCACGTTGCTTCGGTGAAGGCTTGCCGCCGCGTTTTCCCGCAAATTCCAGCACGGCACCCGGCCGGGCGAGCTTCAGGCAATCCTCGTTGACCAGCGCGTCGTGCACGATGACATCGGCCTGCCGCAACGCATTGGCAGCATGAAGCGTCAAGAGGCCGGGGTCGCCGGGCCCCGCACCAACGAGCCACACGTGGCCGGGCTCAAGCTCGGGAAGGCCGGAAAAGATCGTGTCGCTCATGCCGCTTCTCCCGCCATGCGCTTAAGAGCCGTCGCTGAATTGCGTTGGCAACAAGCGGATTCAGATTCACAGCAATTCCGCATAGACGTTTGAAATGGTTTGCACATGTTTGCCGCACTGTAATCCGGTGAATGACTCATGGCGCCGCCACCGCCAAGACTGCCGGCTCGCTTGCAGGGCGGAGTTCGGCTGGCCCGGCGATTGCCACTGTTGCGTGGGAGGTGGTGATCTTGGCAACAAGCAGCACGCTTGCCGGCCCCGCGCCGACCAGCGCAGCGCCCTCGGCAACGCCGTGGCAGCCGGTATGGGCAAAGACGATCGCCGACGGGTTCTGCAGCCGAGGCGCCACGGCCTCCAGCGTCGCCGCATCGAAGAAGCGGGCTTCAGCCGCGAAATGGTTGGCTGCCGCAAGGATCGCCGGCTCTCCGCGTCTGGCATCAAGCGACGCGACGAAGCCGATATTGGCTTTGTCAGCGCCCGCCTGCGCCAACGCCTTTTCGGCAAGCGCAATCACCTCGCCCGGCGGCGTGCCGCGCTCGCAGCCAAGACCGAGGACGAGCGGCCCCGGCGGTGGCGGTCCTTTGCTGGAAGATATCATGGTCGACCTCGGCCCCCTCGCGGCAATCCACACGAAGCGCCGCCCGGGCTCAAATCCCGGGTCGGTCTGGACAGCACCGGTTCCAGCCCCCTGCCTGGGTCGGCCGCACCGGACGCTCTTTCAGTCCGCCTGAAGCGGACGCCGTCGCACATCCGTCATTTTTACCGGAGGCAAACCCACGGGTCAAACCGGATTGCGGCATGGCCATGTCGCACTTGGCCAATTCGTTCCAAGCCGAACCGGCGCGTGATTGGGCCAGAACCGGCAATGGACCGGAGACGGCAGAAGTCCATCCGCGCGCCCAGGATCTCTGAATAAAGCACTGATTTCTTGAGATAATCTACATGTCGCGACGCGCATCGCAGATGCGCGATGACAGAAGGCTTTGCATTTCACCGCGGGCTCTGACACAAGGCGAGAAGGCCTGCATACTCCTTCCTCGTCGAGTCCCTCCCGTGCAAGATCTCGCTTTCAACCTGCTCGTGTTCCTGTTCGTTGCCGCCTTCATTGCCGGCTTCATCGATTCGATCGCCGGCGGTGGCGGCATGATCACCATTCCGGCCATGCTGATTGCGGGCATCCCGCCGCTCCAGACGCTGGGCACCAACAAGCTGCAGGGGCTGTTCGGCTCCGGCTCGGCAACCCTTTCCTATGCCCGGCGCGGTCACGTGAACCTCAAAGAGCAATTGCCGATGGCGCTGATGTCGATGGCGGGCTCGGTGTTGGGCGCGCTGCTCGCGACCATCGTTCCCGGCGACGTTCTGAAGGCGATCCTGCCTTTCCTGCTGATTGCCATCGCGCTCTATTTCGGCCTCAAGCCGAACATGGGCGACGTCGACCAGCACCGCCGGATCACGCCCTTCCTGTTCACGCTGACGCTGGTGCCGCTGATCGGCTTTTACGATGGTGTCTTCGGTCCCGGCACCGGCTCGTTCTTCATGCTCGGGTTCGTCACGCTTGCCGGCTTCGGTGTCCTCAAGGCCACGGCGCACACGAAATTTCTGAACTTCGGCTCGAATGTCGGCGCCTTCGCCGTGTTCCTGTTCTTCGGCGCCATCCTGTGGAAGATCGGCCTGATGATGGGCGTCGGCCAGTTCCTCGGCGCCCAGGTCGGCTCTCGCTATGCGATGGCCAAGGGCGCCAAGATCATCAAGCCACTACTGGTCATCGTCTCGATCGCGCTGGCGCTCCGCCTGCTTGCCGACCCGACGCATCCGCTGAGGATCTGGCTGGGGCTCTGAGGCGGGACGCACCTCGCGCTGTCTGCCTGTGCTGCAGAGCGCGGAGACGATCGGCGCAATGGCTGATCGCGATCGAGGCGGTTTCCTGATGATTAAATCAGGGACGTAAACGAACCACCGCTTGACCTGCATTTCTGCGCAGCGCGACACCACTTACCATCGTGCCTTGCGGAGATCTTGTCTCACGCTGGCCGATGACGGGGCGGCCTTCACCAAGACCGCCAGCAGCGTCCAGACAAATTTTCGCTTCTTTCCGAAGAGCACATACATGCCTGCATGCTGCAATTGAATTGCGTTAACAGTTCACTCAACGCGAGCAGGATAGTGGGCGCCAGTCAGCGCGGGAAACAAAGATCCACTCCCAATGGCGCTGGAACTGAAGGTGACCACCCTACCGCTGAGACTGCGTTCTGTGGGCGGTGCCACGAATTTCTCACATTCTGCGCCTGAAATGAGTGATGAACAAATCCGGCCTCATCTTCATTGTGCTGCTGTGCATCCTCGTTGGGATCGTATTTAGCATCATGGCATTCAAAGAGGATTTCGGATCAGAGACAGCCCCGACACCACCAATTACCTTAAACTAAAACTCTCGGTAACCATGCGTCGACATCGCGGGCTGTGCTGCTGTCGAAATACGGCACCTGCCGTATGTCGCCGGCTCGGCAATAGTCCTAGGCCAAGTCTCCCGCACTCCTTGGCGGGAGGTTCGAACCTAGGAGACTACCAATGAAGATCGTTATCGCCGCCCTGGCGTCTATCGCTTTTGCAACTTCCGCAATTGCTGCTGTCCCGTCGACGCCAGCCGAAAAGATGCCCATCGTTAAAACTGTCGGCCAGATTGAATTAGCCCACGGGGGTTCGCGAGGCCTTGCCGCATCAACCAGGAACGTAAACACCGACCCTGGCAAGAAGGCCTCGGCCAAGGGCGCCGCGCAGACTGGTGGAAAGACAATGTCCGGCAAATAGTGAAACGAGAAAGGGCGGCTTCGGCCGCCCTTTATGTGCCCTACTCGTGGGAACCAAGGCCTTCACCGGGTGTTTGCTGTAGAACGCAACGAATACTGGGAATGCCTAATGCGTATAGTCGTCATTGCAATTGTCGCCTCGATCATGAGCATCCTTGCTTTCAAGTATGCCGATGGCGAGTTCGGCAACGCCGCGGTCGTGGCGACAGCAGCAGAACTCTCGGAAGAGTAGCCTAGAAGCTTCGCAGAGAAATCTAGGCAATATGCGGCTATGGCGGGGGCGGTGATGTCCTCCCTAAGGCCCGACGGGTGTTCCTCTCATCGGCAGCTCGCCGCTGAAAATCCGGTAACCAAGACGAACGTCGAGCAAGACCGCATCTTGAACCTCTAGTCACTAGAGATTGCAGAGTACCGCAATGCTTCGCCAATGGGCAGGCGGCGGCCGCATGGGACCGCCTGCCCGGCAAGCGTCGTCCTGTCATTCACTCGCCCTGAGGTTCCGATGCTTACCACTCTTCCCGCCATCCTGATGCTTATCGTCGGCCTCTCCACGCTGGTGCTGGCGGCTCTCCGTCGCCGGCAGTCCGGGCGCTCGCCGGTGGTGCTGACCTATGGCGACGATGCTGAAGGGTTTGCCGGCAGGCTCTTCCGGGTGATCGTCGCGGCGCTGGTGGTCCATCTGCTGGCAATCGCCGGCTTTCCCGAAGCGGTCAGCGCCTCGCTCGGCCGAATCCCGGTGCTCGACGCACCGCTCATTGCCGCAATCGGTCTCGCATTGATGGCGCTCGGCGGCGGGCTGACGATGCTGTCGCAATGGGCCATGCGCCACTCCTGGAAGATCGGCATACCCGAGGAGCAGGACGCGCCTCTCGTCACATCGGGCCTTTACGCCTTCTCCCGCAACCCGATCTATGTCGGCATGGTGACGGCGCTGATCGGAACGGTGCTGGCCGTTCCCAACGTCGTCTCGGTGGCACTGGCGCTTTCGGCCTGGATCTCGATCTCCTACCAGATCCGCATGGAGGAAGCCCACCTCGCCCGAGCCTTCGGAGAGGCATATATCGCCTATTGCAAACGCGTCCGCAGGTGGATCTGAAATCAAGACGCTGACGTCAATCAACCCTGCGACCGAAAAGCGCTTCGAGACCTCAAAACACCGCCAGCAGCAGCGCCCCGGCTGCGATGAAGACGACGCCGAGCCAGTTCAGCAGGTTGAGCTTCTCGCCGAGAAACAGCACGCCGAAGATGGCGACCATGACGATCGACAGCTTGTCGATCGGCGCCACGCGCGCAGCATCGCCGAGCTTCAAAGCGCGGAAATAGGCAAGCCAGGAGGCGCCGGTAGCAAGGCCGGACAGTGCCAGGAACAGCCATGTGCGCCCCGGGATTTCCGAGGGCTTCTGCCATTGCCCGGTGGCCGCGACGATGCCGGCGAGCACGAAGAGGATGACGACGGTTCTGATCAGCGTCGCGAAGTCGGAGTTGATCTGCGCAACCCCGACCTTGGCAAACACCGCCGTCAAGGCAGCGAAGGCAGCCGAGAGCAGCGCCCAGAACTGCCAGCTCTGGCTCATCAGAACTCGACGCCCTTCTGGGCCTTGATGCCGGAGCGGAACGGATGCTTGATCAGTTCCATCTCGGTCACCAGATCGGCGGCCTCAATCAGGTCTTCCTTGGCGTTGCGGCCGGTCAGGACCACATGGGTCATGTGCGGCTTTTCTTCCTTGAGGAAGCGCACCACTTCGGCGACGTCGATATAGTCGTAGCGCAGCGCGATGTTGATCTCGTCGAGCAGAACCATGGAATTGCGCTCGTCGCGGATCAGCTCCTTGGCCTTCTCCCAGGCCTTTTCCGCCATCGCCACGTCGCGGGCGCGGTCCTGGGTTTCCCAGGTAAAGCCTTCGCCGAGCGTATAGAACTGGCAGACATCGCCGAAATGCTTCTCGATCAGGTCGCGCTCGCCGGTTTCCCAGGCGCCCTTGATGAACTGCACGACGGCACAGGGCATGCCGTGGGCGATATGGCGGAAGATCATGCCGAAGCCGGCGGTCGACTTGCCCTTGCCCTTGCCGGTATTGACGATGATCAGGCCCTTCTCGTCGGTCTTCGTCGCCATGATCTTTTCGCGAGCCGTCTTCTTCTTCGCCATCTTCATGGCATGGCGCGCATCGTCCTTCTCGGGAACGCCCTCACCCGTGCTCACCACATCTTCACTCATGACGTTTCTCCTCAATCCTATGATTCTATTGCGTGATGCGGACGTAATGCCGCCCGCGATCCCATTCTTTGCACTTGCGCAACTCCGGACGGAAAACCGTGCCGCCCTTTTCCTGGAATTGCTCTATTCGTTTCCGGCGCGAAGCCGCACTGCCGCCGTCGTGTGGCCGCTCAGTTCAAACCGCGCAGAGTTCGAGCGCGGGGTCCAAAGATTACGGTCGATCGCCTCCAGCAGCCGCCCTGACAGCTCGGCGAGTGCCGCCGGGTTCTTGTCGCGCAGGAAGTTCGACACCCGCTCGTCGACGATGAAGGCCTGGTAGGCGGCCTCGAAATGATGGTCGCGCACGGCCCCCGTGGTCGCGGCAAAGGCGAACATGTAGTCGACCGTTGCAGCGATCTCGAAGGCGCCCTTGTAGCCGTGGCGCATGACGCCATCGATCCACTTTGGATTGACGACGCGCGCCCGCACCACGCGGCCGATTTCTTCTTCCAGCGAGCGGATCACGGGCTTTTCCGGCCGCGAATGGTCGTTGTGATAGATCGCCGGCTTCGCACCGCTCAGGTGCTCGGCAGCCAGGCTCATGCCGCCTTCGAACTGGTAGTAGTCGTCGCTGTCGAGCAGGTCGTGCTCGCGATTGTCCTGATTCTGGACGACCGCCTCGATCGTGCGCAGCCGTTCCTCGAACAAATCACGTTCGGCCTTGCCCTCCTCGCCGGCGCCATAGGCATAGGCGCCCCAGGTGAGATAGGCGTCGGCGAGATCGGCCCTTCTGTCCCAGCCCTTCTCGTCGATCAGCGCCTGCAGGCCGGCGCCATAGGCTCCGGGCTTGGCACCGAAGATGCGGTAGGAGGCGCGGCGGGCGGCTTCCTGCGGCTCAACACCTGATGCCTCCAGCCGCTGCGTCTCGGCGCCCATGCGCGCAGCGATCATGTTGTCGGCGTCGTCTTCCTCCAGCGCGCCGACGGCGCGGATCGCCTTGTCGAACAGTGCAATCTGATCCGGGAATGCATCGCGGAAGAAGCCGGAAATCCGCAGCGTCACATCGACGCGCGGCCGCCCGAGCATGGCAAGCGGCACGATCTCGTAACCCATCACCCGGCGCGAGACCATGTCCCAGACGGGCTTGGTGCCGATCAGCGCCAACGCCTGGGCGATGTCGTCGCCGCCGGTGCGCATATTGGCTGTCCCCCAGGCCGTCAGGCCGAAGGAGGATGGCCATTCGCCGTGATCCTGGAGATAGCGGCGGATCAGAAGCTCGGCGGATTTCTTGCCGAGTTCGTAGGCCGCAGGCGTCGGCACGGAACGGCTGTCGACGGAGTAGAAATTGCGGCCGGTCGGCAGCACGTCAGGACGGCCGCGGGTCGGCGCGCCGGAGGGCCCTGGCGCCACGAAGCGCCCATCAATGCCCGTCAAAAAGCCGGTCATTTCGGCAGCACCGGAATTGACGATCGATGGCTTCAGCCGCGCCTCGATCTCGCCAAGCACGGCGCGGGTGGCGGACCAGCCTTCGGGTGCGAGTGTCTCGCCGGACACGAACGCTGCCGCCAGCAACTCGATGCGCTCGACCGTGTCGCCGGCCGTGCGCCACGGTGCATCGGAAATGTCGGCAAGCACCTTCGGGCGCAAACCGGCCCAGGCATCCGACATCACGCAATCGAGCGGATCGAAGTCGAGCCCGGCATCCGCAGCCATCGCTCGCTGCAGGCTCTGGTCAACGCCTTCGCCAAGGCCGCGCGGCACGCGCGCCAGCGCCACCGTCAAGTCGGTCAGAAGCCGGCCCTCCGGCGCCACGCCAAAGATATGCAGCCCGTCGCGGATCTGCATCTCCTTGAGATCGCAAAGATAGGCGTCGAGCTTCTCCAGCGCCTTGTCGTCGCTATCGCCCTTGTCGATGCCGGCGTCGTGGTCGAGGCCGATGTCGCGCACCAGATCGAGGATCTGCCGGCTCAAGAGCCGGAGCCGGCGCGGATCGCCGCCGGCCGCGTCGTAATATTCGTCGACCAGCGCTTCGAGGTCCTTGAGCGGCCCATAGGATTCCGCCCGGGTCAGAGGCGGCGTCAGGTGGTCGATGATGACGGCGCTGGTGCGGCGCTTGGCCTGGGTGCCCTCGCCGGGATCGTTGACGATGAAGGGGTAGATATGCGGCAGCGGCCCGAAGATCGCCTCGGGATAACAGGTCTCCGACAACGCTAAGGCCTTGCCGGGCAGCCATTCGAGATTACCGTGTTTGCCCATGTGCACGATCGCCTGCGCCCCGAACTGGTTGCGCAGGAAAGCATAGAAGGCGAGATAACCGTGCGGCGGCACCAGATCCGGCGAATGGTAGCTTTCCTTCGGATCGATGTTATAGCCGCGCGCCGGCTGGATGCCGACGACCACCTCGCCGAAGCGGGCGAGCGGCAGCGCGAAAGCGTCATCGAGAAAGAACGGATCGGCTTCCGGCGCACCCCAGCGGCCGCTCACCTCATCCTGAATCTGTTTCGGAAGCGAATCGAAGAACGCGTTGTAATCGCTGAGCGAAATGACTTCGCGGATTTCGCGGTCGCGGCGCGCTGCATTGGTCGGCCCGGCCATGAGATAGCCGATCAACGCATCGCCATCCTCAGGCACGCCGGCAACGGGATAACCTTCGTTAGCCATGGCGCGCAGCACTTCGACGGTGCCCGCCGGCGTATCGAGCCCAACGCCATTGCCGAGCCTGCCGTCGCGGTTCAGGTAGTTGGCCATGACGATTGCGATACGTCGCTCGGCCCGCCTGGCGCGGCGCAGCTTCGCCCAGTTGACCGCAAGCCTGGCGGCAAAGCGGACCCGGTCCGAAAGCGGCTCATGGCCGACGATGTTGGCCTCCACCTTGGGATCGTAGATCGAAGCCGCCTTGAAGGAGACGGCGCGCGCAAGGATGCGGCCGTCAACCTCGGGCAAGGCGACGTTCATGGCGAGGTCGCGCGCCATCAACCCCTGCGGCGAGGCCTGCCACTGTGCACGCGACGAGCCGGAGAAAATTACCTGCAGTACCGGTGCGCCGGTTGATTCCAGTACCGTCGGCTGCCTGTCGGCGCCGGGGGACGAGACGGCAAAGCCGGTGGCGTTCATCACCACGTCGGGTGCCGCCTCGGAGAAAATCGATTGCAGCGTGCCGACCGAAACGGCATCCTTGAGACTGGAGACGAACAGCGGCAGCACGCGCATGCCTTCGGCGGCAAGCGCCTCGATCAGCGCTTCGACCGGCCGCGTCTCGCCGCTCTGGACCAGGGCGCGATAGAAGCAGATGGCAACTGTCGGGGGTTCGAATCCCTCCTCCGCTGCCACCTGCCCTTGAACACACGCCAACCATTCCCGGACGCCGATGACGCCAGCCCCCGGCCACCAGATACCGGCTTTCAGCAGCGGCTTTGCCGGCTGCGGCTTCTCTGCGCCCGAGATCAGCGCCTCGGCATAGTCGAGGAACAGCCCGGCATTGTCGGCGCCACCCTCGTTGAAATAGGCCCAGAGGCGCTGGCGGTCGTCGGCCTCGACCGTCGAAAAAGGCTCAAGGCCGGGATCCGGCTTATCGTCGCCGGGCAGCACCGCGATCTGGAAGCGGTGGGTGACGGCGGCGGCATGCAACGCTTCCAGCACATAACGGAAATAGCTGGCGCCACCGAGCGGCCTGACCACTATGAGTTTCGCATGCCTCGCGGTGCGCTCGACGTAAGTGTCCACCGACATCGGGTGCATGAGGTTCATCAGGCTGGCGATACGCAGGCTCAGCCCCTCGTTGCGGCGGCCATGGGCCGCCGCAATCGAGGAAAGCTCGGTGTCGGCAGCCGACAGGAAAAGCACGTCGGCCGGCGTTTGCCCCAGGTCGATCGCTTCGTTGCCGTCGGCGATCGTTCCCTTCTGGGCGAGAAGCAGATGCATTGTACTGTCCGTTCAAGCAATTCCAGGAAAAGTGCGAAACGGTTTTCCTGGAACTGCGTTGCTTCAAGGAGTTAGACGAGCGCGGTGATGGCAGCGCGCACCGCGGCTTCGTCCATGTCGTGCAGGCCGATGACGACGAGGCGCGTGCCGCGCTTTTCGCCGGCTGCCCAGGCACGGTCGTAATACTGGTCGATCCGGGCGCCAACGGCCTGGATTAAGAGGCGCATCGGCTTGCCGGGCACGTCTGCAAAGCCCTTGAGGCGCAGCACGTCATGCTCTGATATCACGCCCTTGAGGCGATCGATGAAGGCTGACGGATCGGCAATCGCGCCGAGCTCGACGACGAAGCTGTCGAATTCGTCGTGATCGTGCTCCTCGCCGGCCTCATGCTCCATCTCGTGATGGGATTTGCGGTTGGCGATATCGCTTTCCGTGCCGACACCGAGGCCGAGCAGGATGGCAGCGGCCACTTCGCCGTTCTTCGCCTCGATCATGACAGGTTTGCGGCTGGTGCGCGAGGAGACCTCGTCGCGCACGGCCTTGAGGCCCGAAGCATCGATCAGGTCGGTCTTGTTGAGCACGATCAGGTCGGCTGCGGTCAGTTGGTCCTCGAACAGTTCCTCGATCGGGCTTTCGTGATCGAGATTGTCGTCCTCGACCCGCAGCGCATCGACCTTGTCATGGTCGTCGGCAAAGCGCCCGGCGGCAACGGCGGCGCTGTCGACCACGGTGACGACGCCGTCGACGGTGACTTCGCTGCGAATGTCCGGCCAGTTGAAGGCGGCGATCAGCGGCTGCGGCAGGGCGAGGCCCGAGGTTTCGATGATGATGTGATCGGGGCGATTTTCCCGCTCGAGCAGCTTGGTCATGGTCGGGATGAAATCATCGGCAACCGTGCAGCAGATGCAGCCATTGGTAAGTTCGATGATATCGTCTTCCGAGCAGGCCTCCGCGCCGCAGCCCTTCAGTACGTCACCGTCGACGCCGAGATCGCCGAACTCGTTGATGATCAGCGCGATGCGCTTGCCGTCGGCGTTCTGCAGCAGGTTGCGGATCATCGTCGTCTTGCCGGCACCAAGGAATCCGGTGATGACAGTCGCCGGAATCTTGCCCTGGCTGGCTCTCGCAGTGGTCATGGATCAACCCTTCATTTTCAGCGGCAATCCGGCCGCGACAAAGTAAACTTCCGCGGATTTCTCCGCAACGATCTGGTGAAGCCGGCCGGCATGGTCGCGGAAATCGCGGGCCATGCGGTTCTCGGGCACGATGCCGAGGCCGACTTCGTTGGAAACAAGGATAAGGCGCGCCCGCGCATCAGGCAGAAAGGCGGCAAGGGCAGCGAACTCCGCCGCTATGTCGCGTCCTTCCATCATCAGGTTGGTGACCCACAGCGTCAGGCAATCGACGAGCACCACGCGGTTCTCGTCGTCGATGCGCGTCAGCAGCGAAACGAGGTCGAGCGGCTCTTCATGCGTCGTCCAGCCCTCGCCGCGCCTTGCCCGGTGATGGTCGATGCGCTCGCGCATCTCGTCGTCCCAGGCACGGCCGGTCGCGACATAGTGCATGTTGAGCCCCGAGGCTTCGACGAGCCTTTCGGAAAAGCTGGATTTGCCGGAACGGGCGCCGCCAAGCACCAGAACCGGCCCGGCATGGAGAATGCTCATGTGCGTTGCCGCCTCACGTGCATGGTAGCGAATTCGGGCGGCAACAGGAATTCACCGCGCCAAAGGCGCGTTCGGGAAACGATCGATGAGCCAAGACAACCTCCGTGATGGCGTGGGAAGCGCGCTTCCCTTCGGGCGGAATGCCCCTGTCGGACGGCAGGTCTCCTGGCTCACGGCGTCACGGGCCCATCGCACCGTGCCCCGCGTTATGACGCGGAAAACGGTGTTGGGGCCGAACGGCCCGCCTCACCTTCCCGGGTTTTCAGGTTTCGTGAAGGGCGGACGATTCGTAGAAGAAGAGGCGTCCAGCCCGGCTGATCACGAAACCACGCCAGTGGCTTTTCCGGCTGAACTCCGAACCGCCTGCGATCGCCCCATGCGATCGAAAGGAAGCAGGCCTTCAGCCCGATGGCGAACCCTGACCGTTCTACAGTCGCGGGGTCGGCTGCGATAAGGATGCCCGATTTGGGTCCATCCGTCACATTCCCAATTATTCCCCCGCATCGCCACGATCCGGGGAAACCATCCAACATCCGATGATTAGGAAGCGGACGGCGCAAAGTCAATCGACGCATGCGACGGCCAACAACGCGATTGCGGCGCTAGGCTAGCCCCCCAGTAATTGATTCAGCCACTTGCGATCCAAAACCGCCTCGAGTTCGACGGCAACGTCGTCAAGCGCCGTGTCGACCGACTGGCGGTAATTGCCGATACCGCCTTCGATGCCGAAGCTCTTCAGCAGCACGGCGCGATAGGCGTCGCTGGCAAACAGGCCGTGCAAGTAGGTGCCCATCACCCGGCCATCGGCTGAAAGGGCACCATCGGCGCGGCCGTCGATGCGCACCGATGGACGGTCGCAATCGGCGCCTGTCGTTCTGCCCAGGTGGATCTCGTACCCCTCAAGCGCCACATCGTGTTCCAGCGACCAGGCACGGCTGTTGCGCAGGGTCTTTTCCGGAGCCATTTCCGTTTCGACGTCCAGCAGTCCGAGCCCTGCAATCTCCCGTTCGCTGCCCTCGATGCCGAGAGGATCGGTAACGCGTGCGCCCAGCATCTGGTACCCGCCGCAGATGCCGATCACCCGGCCACCGCGCCGCACATGGCGCTTGAGATCCTCGTCCCAACCCTGCGCCCTGAAATCCTTGAGATCGCCAATGGTCGATTTCGACCCGGGGATGACGACGAGTCCGGCATCAGTCGGGATCGGGCTTCCCGGCCTGACGAAGACGAGATCGACGTCCGGCTCGGCAGCGAGTGGATCGAGATCGTCGAAATTGGCAATTCTCGACAGAACCGGCACGGCGATCCTGAGCGCCCGGCCCTCGCCGCGCACCAGCTTTTCGAGCACGACCGAATCCTCCGCCGGCAGCCGTCCGGCCGCCTTCAGCCACGGCACGACGCCGAAACACGGCCAACCGGTGTAGCGGCCGACTGCGGCGATGCCGTCGTCGAACAGCGTGACGTCACCACGGAATTTGTTGATGAGATAACCGGCGATCATGCGCCGGTCCTCGTCGGGCAGGATCGCGTGGGTGCCGACCAGCGAGGCGATGACCCCACCGCGGTCGATGTCGCCGACGAGGACAACAGGCACGTTGGCGCAGGTCGCAAACCCCATATTGGCGATGTCGCCTGCCCGCAGATTGATCTCGGCCGGTGACCCGGCACCCTCGACGACGACGAGATCGGCGCCGGCTGAAATCTGCTCAAAGCTTTCCATGACTGCACCGAGCAGCTTTGGCTTCAACGCCTGATATTCCCGGCCGCGTGCCTGACCGGCAACCTTGCCTTGCACGACGATCTGGCTGCCCACATCCGACTGCGGCTTCAACAGCACCGGGTTCATATGCACCGAAGACGGCACGCGGGCGGCCAGCGCCTGCAGCCATTGCGCCCGGCCGATTTCGCCGCCGTCATCCGACACGGCGGCATTGTTGGACATGTTCTGCGGCTTGAACGGCCTGACCTTCAACCCATGATTGGAAGCGAGCCGGCAGAGGCCTGCCACCAATACCGATTTTCCGACATCCGAGCCGGTTCCCTGCAGCATGATCTTGCGTGTCATGCGGCCACCGGTAACACTGAATTGATCGGCGGCAAAGAGCTGTTTTGACACGTTTTCGCCGCATTTGCGGCGCGTCGATGACGGACTGTTTCGGTCGCTTATCAAGCTTGTCGAGTTTCTCTCCGAAACTAGCGTAAATGCGACATCCTGTGACGAGTTTGGTATTCAATTTCGCGGAGCGCGAGCCTATATCAGCGCCACCGAAACACACCCCGGACGACAACCGTCCGGCCTCTCAAGGTCCATGCCAATGCTGTACATCTTCAGCAAACCAAATTTCGTTCAGATCGCCTGGAATTCCAAGGCGCCGGTCAGCCAGTCGCGCGTTCGCAACGTCGTTCTCGACGCTCCCTTCGGACCGCTCGGCTTCATCCGCACGTCCAACGTCGGCTGATCCATTCGGCCCCCGGGGCCGCGCCGCTATCGGCTATGGCTTTGCATTCCAGCAGCTAACGCCTTCTCCTCCAGCCGTCTCCCCTCGTGGAGGCGGTTTTTTTTGGCCATAGCGGTGCATACGCTTGGGACTCTTTGTTTGCTCAATGTCGTATCACAAGACCGCCGCGCACTTTTGCGCGACATGCCCCAAAACGCGAAAACCGCATCGACCTCCTTCGAGGGATGCGGCTTCCAAAAAACGCTGGTCACTCCGGAACAACACACCGAAGGTTCGCTCTAACCCGGGACGCTATACCTTGATCCGGGCCGGCGGCAGTTTCCCGCCGCGCAACAACAATTAGCCGGACATCGTTACCGGATGGTTATCGAGGGTTTAACGAAAGATGAATCACGGTTTTTTTTGATTTTTTTTCGCGACATTCGCAAAAAGTGCGCGTGACGCATTCACGACAGGAAAGGTCCTGATTGCAACAGATCGAAAACAAGCATTGAGGCGGCCGCTATATTTTGCGGCACTAATTGTCGCGAATGCTTAAATTTGGGACCTCCAAAGCCAAAAAATTCTCCTTCTGTGATGTCGCAGACAGACGACGCCGTCAGCCCGGCCCGGCCGTTTTCCGATTCAAGAGGTTGATTTCCCAACGAGAATACTTAGGCTTGCAATGCGGTACAGAGGAGATCCGGCCGGCGACAGGGTTCCGCGGCCAGGACCAGAACGAACTCCCGCATCGCCGCAGCAGGGGCTACCCTTGGCTTGTCTTTTGCCGAACCCCAGGCTGCTCACTTGGTTCGGGTGACCGGGATGCATGGCGTCCCCATGACGCCCGTTTGAACGTTGGCTGCAGTTAAAGACTGGGAGGTCTTGCAACATGAAGAAACTCCTCGCTTCCACCATTCTCGCCGCGGGTCTTTACGCCCTGGCGGGTTCCGCGCAAGCCGCGGAATGCGGTGAAGTCAGCATTGCCGAGATGAACTGGGCCTCCGCGGGCGTTGCCGCTCACGTGGACAAGTTCATTCTGGAAAACGGTTACGGTTGCACCGTGACGCTGGTCACCGGCGACACCATGCCGACCTTTGCCTCCATGAACGAAAAGGCCCAGCCGGATATGGCGCCGGAACTCTGGGTCAACGCCGTGCGCACGCCGCTCGACGCGGCCATCAAGGAAGGCCGACTGATCGAGGCCGCCAAGATCCTGAGCGAAGGCGGCGTCGAGGGCTGGTGGATTCCGAAGTTCCTCGCCGACGCCCATCCTGATATCAAGACGGTGCAGGACGCACTCAAGCACCCGGACCTGTTCCCGGCGCCGGAAGATCCTTCCAAGGCCGCCGTGCACAATTGCCCGTCGGGCTGGAACTGCCAGGTTTCGACCGCCAATCTCTACAAGGCGATCGACGCTGAGAAGGCCGACTTCCAGCTGATCGACACCGGTTCTGCGGCCGGCCTCGACGGCTCGATCGCCAACGCCTTTGCCAAGAAGACCGGCTGGCTCGGCTACTACTGGGCACCGACCGCCATTCTCGGCAAATACGAGATGACCCGCCTCTCCTTCGGCGTCGATCACGACAAGAAGGAATGGGACGCCTGCTCGGCCGTTCCGGATTGCCCGACCCCCAAGGTCAACTCCTACCCGGTCTCAGACGTCTTCACCGTCGTGACCAAGTCATTTGCCGACAAGGCCGGCGTTGCCATGGACTACGTCAAGGCGCGCAAGTGGGACAACGGCACCGTCAACAAGGTTCTCGCCTGGATGGATGAGAACCAGGGCACGAACGAGGATGCTGCAAAGCACTTCCTCGAAGAGTTCCCGGATATGTGGACCCAGTGGGTCGCGCCCGACGTGGCCGAAAAGGTCAAGGCTGCGCTCTGATACTGGCTGATGAGGCAGGCGCTCGCGTGAAAAGCGGTCGCCTGCATCGGCGTCTTCGCCAGTCGGAAAAATTGCCGGACATGGCAAACAATACTGGCGACGGCGAACGGGCTCCGTTCGCCTCGCATGTCGCATTCAGTAAAGCGGGCGTCATGTTCCGCTGTCACATTTCTCACGCCGGGACCCGAAGAGGTCACCAGCCAAGTCTGCGCAAGGATCGGCAACGACCGGTCTGATGACGCAGTCGGCGTCATAAAACTTCAGGCCAAGAAGGGGAAAAATATGGCATCCATCTGCAGTGTCTTGCCAGCGTTGCTCTGCAAGTTCCCTGCCATTGACGACGGAGCGATCCGCCTGGCTCGCAAGACCATCGATGATGGTTTCAAGGGTTTCGTCCGGTCCTATGGCGACGCCATCGACACGGTTGTGCAGCCGCTTCAATGGTTTCTGAACTATCTCGAAAGCCTGTTCGTCGGATCGCCGTGGATCATCATCCTCGTGTTCATGGTGGCGATCGTCTATTTCGGCAGCCGCAACATCAACATCACCATCGGCACGGCGCTGTCGATGGTCGCCATCGGCCTCGTCGGCCTGTGGAACGATACGATGATCACGCTCGCGATGGTCACCGTCTGTACGCTGATCTCGATCCTGATCGGCATTCCGATCGGCATTCTGATGGCGCGCTCCGAGCGGGTGCAGTCGATCGTCAATCCGGTGCTCGACGTGATGCAGACGATGCCGAGCTTCGTCTATCTCATTCCGGTCGTGATGATTTTCGGCATCGGCAAGGTGCCGGGCCTCATCGCCGTCGTCATCTATGCCGTGCCGCCGATGATCCGGCTCACCAATCTCGGCATCCGCCTCGTCGACAAGGAAGTGCTCGAAGCTGCCGACGCCTTCGGGTCGTCGGCCTGGCAGAAGCTCAAGAACGTGCAGATGCCGCTGGCGCTGCCCACCATCATGGCCGGCATCAACCAGACCATCATGATGTCGCTGGCGATGGTCGTCGTCGCATCGATGATCGGCGTGGGCGGTCTCGGCAAGAACGTGCTGCAGGCGATCGCCAACCAGTTCTTCACCGTCGGTTTCCTCAATGGCTTCGCCCTTGTCGGTATCGCCATCATTTTCGACCGTACCAGCCAGGCCTTCGGCAGGCGGCTGCAGAAGCATTCGGAGGTTATCCATGGCTAGTCACGCGATCGAGGTGAAGAACCTCTACAAGATCTTCGGCCCCAACGGCGGCGACTATGTCGATGCGGTCAAGCGGGGCCTCGGCAAGGCGGAACTCAACGAAAAACACGGCCACGTGCTCGGCCTGCAGGACATCAACATCTCGATGCCGGCCGGCGGCGTGATGGTGGTCATGGGACTTTCGGGCTCGGGCAAGTCGACACTGATCCGCCACATCAACCGGCTGATCGACCCGACCGCCGGCGAAGTGCTTTATGACGGCGTCGACGTCTGCCAGATGAACGACAACGACCTGCGCCAGTTCCGCCGCCACAGGACGGCGATGGTGTTCCAGAAATTCGCCCTGCTGCCGCATCGCACCGTGCTCGACAACACCGTCTACGGCCTGGAGATCCAGGGCGTCGGCAAGGCGGAAAGCGAAAAGCGCGCGCGCGGCTGGATCGACCGGGTCGGTCTCCAGGGCTTTGAGAACCACTACCCCAATCAGCTTTCCGGCGGCATGCAGCAGCGTGTGGGCCTCGCCCGGGCGCTTACCAACGATGCCGACATCCTCTTGATGGACGAAGCCTATTCGGCGCTCGATCCGCTGATCCGCGTCGACATGCAGACGGTGCTTCTCGACCTGCAGAAGGAGTTGAAGAAGACCGTCGTCTTCATCACCCATGATCTCGACGAGGCGCTGCGGCTCGGCGACAAGATCGCCATTCTGCGCGACGGCCGCGTGGTGCAACAGGGAACGGGCCAAGAGATCGTGCTGGCGCCCGCCGACGACTACATCACCGCCTTCGTCAAGGAAGTGAACCGCGGGCGCGTCATCAATGTCGAGACGATCATGCGACCGCTTTCCGGCAACCCCGAGGGCATGCCGCTGACGGTCGGCACGGTGCTGGAATCGGCGGCCCGCGCCATGACCGGCGCCCATCTCAACACCGCCCACGTGGTCGACGAGAACGGCCGCCCGATCGGCGCGCTCGACCTGCCGACGATCATCTCGGCCATGGTGACGCCCACCAGCCACGAGGACAAGAGAGCCGCGTAAGCCGGACCAAAGGACGAAAGCAAGGGCGCCCGGCAACTCCCCTCGCGGGAACAGGCCAGGGCGCCCTTCGCATTTCAGACCGGTAGATTCGTCTGCAGTGGCATGCGGCTCAGAAGGAGCCGCATGCTGTTGCCAACCTCTGCGAGGCTGATGTCAGCCTCGCATTGGCGCAAAGCGCTCTGGCGACGCTTTTCAGTTCGTCTTCGTCGTTGCGCCAGCAGTCGGCTCGACAGTGCTTGCGGACGAAAGCGTGTCGCTGGTCGCCGGGAAGTATTTGTCGAGCAGACCCATCATCTGGTTGTCGCGCTTTTCGGCGGTCTCGCCGCCCATGACGACGCCGACGAGGCGCTTGCCGTCGCGGGTTGCCGAGGTGACCAGGTTATAGCCCGACGCGGTGGTGTAGCCGGTCTTGATGCCGTCAGCACCGGCATAGCGGTTCATCACGTTGTTATGGCCACGAAGCTTCATGCCGCGGAACTCGATCCGGCGGTTGGAAAACAGCGCAAACTCTTCCGGGAAATCGCGCATCAGGGCAATCCCGAGCGTCGCCATGTCACGCGCCGTCGTCACCTGCTCGGGGTCCGGCAGGCCGTTGGCGTTCTTGAACACGGTGCTGGCCATGCCAAGTTGATGGGCCTTCCCGGTCATCATCTTGGCAAAACCGGTTTCCGTGCCGGCCAGTTGTTCGCCGATGGCAACGGAAGCATCATTGGCAGACAGCACGATCATGCCCATCACGACTTCGCGAACGGAAACGGTGCGCCCGACGCCGACGGCCAGCTTGAACGGCTCCTTGCCATTGGCATTTTCCGACATCGTCAGTCGCTGGTCCCAGGTCAGCCTGCCGTCGCGAAGTGCTTCGAACGCCAGGTAGATCGTCATCATCTTGGTGAGCGACGCGGGATAGTTCAGTTCGTCGGCATTTTCGGCCTCAAGGACCGTGCCTGTCTGCGCATCGAGAACCAGATGGGCCTTTCCCGCGAAAGCGGTGGACGCGCCGCCAAGCAGCAGACCGATTGAAACTGCGGCCGACGCGAGTGTCCGGAGTGTGAAATGCATGATGTTCTTCTCGTTTGAGGCTATCGATCAGCGCGCGATATCCGCGGGCAAGCGAGCGACTACATAAGAGCGGCCTTTTACCGCGATCGCAAGCGAGCCGCAATCGCCTATAGGCTGCGGCTTTTCGTCGTGAGCACCCGCCCCGTTTCGGCCACAATACAGCGCCGCGGATCAACCACGACGCGCAAAGGACGCTACAACGCTTAAACCTGCTGCGTCGATCGGCAACATGGCTCGCGCGCAAGGTCGAACCGATCTACCCCCTGTGCGGCACGGTGGTCCTTGCCCCGAACGGCCAGCCGGACAGGAACGGCTTCTCGACGAAACGATAGGTCACATACGAGACGACGAGCACTGCAGCCGTTGCGGCGAGCGTCACCAGCGTTGCGAAACCTTGGCCAAGCGCCAGCACCGTGTCTCCATCTGGTGCGACATGCGTCGGCACCTTCAGGCCGAAGCGCAAGGCCTGGGTAACCACCCAACCGACGATGGAATGGGTCAGGTAGACGCTGTAGCTGACAGTGCCGAGCCACACGAAGAACGGCCATTCGAGAAAGCGGCGCAGGGATGTATCCTGCCGCAGGCTCGCAACGGCCACCACCGTGACCGCGAAAAGAGGCGGCAGCAGGATTTCCCCGTGGGTACCGCCCAGCCCCCAGATTGCCAGGACAACGAGCGCCAGCGCACCTGCGGCCATCGGCGCCGCCGCCTTTGAGGGAATCCGCACGTTGAGCGAAGCGGCCCACGCCCCCAGGAAAAAGGAGAATATGCAGCGGATGATCGCAAAGATCGGATCGGTTTCGAGTCGCCCTCCCTCCAGGGCGATCAGGACAATGGCCGCTCCACCGGCCAGAACAAGGCACCAGCGCATCGGCAGCCGCAGGAGCCCCATGGTCAAAGCGAAGATCAGGTAGGTCCAGAACTCGACGGAAATGGACCAGCTCGGAATATTGAACCCGAGCTCGCCCAGAACCACGCCCTGCAGCAGAAAAAGATTGGCGAGAAATGCGCTCGCGTCGGAGACGACGAACGCCGGACTGTTGGAAACGATGCCGGTCTTCTGTTCAAAGACGTATTTGAGACACTCTATTCCGAGGAAGATGATAAGTGTGAACAGGTGAAGTGGATAGAGGCGCCAGAACCGCCGGCGCTGGAAGCTTGCAAGCTCCGCCGGGCTCGACAATCTGTTGGCGTAGTTGAGAGCAATCACGAAGCCGCTGAGTACGAAGAAGAAGTCGACCATGAGGTAGCCGTGGCGGATGAAGGCGTTTTCACTCAGCAGGCTGCCGTAACGAAAGTGGTGCAGAGCAACCGCAAGGGCCGCGAAACCCCGCAAGGATTCGAGCGCCAGAAGTTTGGGTTTCTTCACCATTGAGGAGAATGCTCCATCCCTGGCAGCAGGCGCTGCCATTTCATCTCGTTGCGCCCGAAGTTTGGATTGTCTGCTTCGAAGGAGGCAGGCTCCGCAAGGCCAGTTAAGAGGTAACTTCGCCCGGGAACGCTTAAAATCCGGTAATGAGCGTCCTTGCGAAACGCAGAAGACATCTGGCATCGCGCGTCGGGGCAAAGACAAAACGGGCAGCTTGAACTGATCCGCCGTTTCATTTGACCTTAACCCAATTGCGCCATGCTTGATGGCAGGTCCCGGCCCGCTCGCGCGGCTGCAGACAGGGACTGCAAAACAGGAGGCGGCGCCTAGTCGGCGGCGTCCTCGCCCAGCAATCTCGGCGCCCTCATGCAACGGATTCCCGCCACGGCAGACTTACCGACACGCCGGCACCAGGTGCCGGCGCGGTTGAGCTACGACACGGGGATCGCACAGCTGACGCGCCATCTAGCTTCGCTTCTGTCCGGCCTCGGGCTCTTCCTCATGGTCTTCACGTTCATGCCCTTTCAGGGCGCCATGGAGACGGATCCGAGTGCCGCCAACGACGGCAACATCATCAACCAGGTTGGCTACATCGTGCTCGGTGCGGTCTACCTGTTGGCGATGCTGCTCGTGGTCGACAAACGGGTGCTGGCGCGGCTGATCTCGCCGGCCTGGGTGGCGATCTTCGCCATCGCCTATTTCTCCTGCCTGCAGTCCTACGATCCGGCGGCCTCTGCCCGCGGCCTGACGCTCAGCCTCGTGGCGATGATCATGGTGGCCGGCGTGCTGGTGCTGCCGCGCAGCGAGGAGGATTTCGTTCATGCCGGGGCAAATGCCATCCTGCTCCTCATCCTGATCGACTACGCCGCGCTGTTTGTGGCACCGGACCTGGCCATTCACTCGGCCGCCGGCGGTGAGCCGTGGCATGCCGGCTTCTGGCGCGGTCATCTCCTGCACAAGAACGTTTCGGCGCCGGTGTTCTCGATCCTGTGCATGTTCGGGATCTATTGCCTGCGCTCCGGCGCCACGCTTCGCGGCTGGGCCATCACCCTGCTCTCTGTCAATTTTGTGCTGCACACCGGCTCGAAGACCACCATCGGCTTCCTGCCGATCGCGATCACGCTGGTGCTTGCCGGGCGCGCCGTTCGCAGCCCGGGCCTGATGATCGTCGCGCATCTGATCGTGTCGGTCGTCGTCTTCGGCCTGACGCTCGGCACGATCTATTCAGACACGCTGCTCTCGTTCACCAAGGCGATCATCGATGATGCCACCTTCACCGGCCGTGACGACATCTGGAAGTTCGCAAGCGGCAGCATCGCCGAGCACCCGTGGTTCGGCCAGGGTTACTCCAGCTTCTGGCTCTCGCCTGTCATCATGGGGCTTGAGGCCAATTTCGAGGCGAACTGGGACGTGCGTGGCATCGTTGCCGGCCACAACAGCTATCTCGATGCCGCCCTGACGTTCGGCTTGCCCGGCGGTATCCTCATAAGCCTGCTTCTCTTCGTCAAACCACTCTTCGACTACATCCGCGCCTCGCGCCGGCCGGAGGGGCGGGCCTTTGCCGACTTCTGCGTCATGGTCGTCATTTTCATGACCTACAACGCCATGCTCGAAAGCTTCTTCCTCAACCGCGCCGACCCGATGTGGCTGCTGACGGCGCTGGCCATCTTCGGGCTCGGCCTTGCCGGGCGCATGGGCATGCGCCACCAACAATAGTCCCCGGCCGCGCACGCCAACGCTTGCAAAGACATAAAGATATCTTTATATGTTATTGCATTCATTCTAGCCGGGAAAAGCCGATGACCGCTGCAGCCAACGTTCTCTCCGACCTTATCGCCGAAAAGGGCGTTCTTCTTGCCGATGGCGCCACCGGAACCTCGCTGTTCGCGATGGGCCTCGAAGCCGGCGAAGCGCCGGAAATCTGGAACGAGACCAGGCCGGAGAACATCACCAAGCTGCACCAGGACTTCGTCGACGCAGGCGCCGACATCATCCTGACCAACTCCTTCGGCGGCACCCGCCACCGCCTGAAGCTTCACCACGCCCAGGATCGCGTGCACGAACTCAACCGGCGCGCAGCCGAAATCGCCCGCGCCGTCGCCGACAAGGCGCCGCGCAAGGTCATTACCGCCGGCTCTGTCGGCCCGACCGGCGAACTGCTGATCCCGCTTGGCGCGCTGACCTATGAGGACGCGGTTTCGGCCTTCGTCGAACAGATGGAAGGCCTGAAGGCCGGCGGCGCCGAAGTCGCCTGGATCGAGACCATGTCGTCGGCCGACGAGATCCGCGCTGCCGCCGAAGCCGCGACCAAGGTCGGCATGCCCTATGTCTATACCGGCTCCTTCGACACCGCCGGCAAGACCATGATGGGCTTGCACCCCAAGGACATCCATGAAGTCGCCAAGGATCTGGACAATGGCCCGGTCGCCGTCGGCGCCAATTGCGGCGTCGGCGCGTCCGACATCCTGTCCTCCCTGCTCGACATGACCTCGGCAAAGCCCGAGGCGACCGTGATCGTCAAGGGCAATTGCGGTATTCCGGAATTCCGCGGCTCTGAGATCCACTACTCCGGCACGCCGCCTCTGATGGCGGAATATGCCCGACTTGCAGCCGACGCCGGCGCCAAGATCATCGGCGGCTGCTGCGGCACCACCTGCGGCCACCTCGCCGCCATGCGCGTGGCCCTCGACGAGCATTCGCTGCGCGAACGCCCGACGCTCGATGTGATCATCGAAAGGATCGGGCCGTTGCGCAACAAGACGGCCAACGAAGGTCCTTCGGCCCCGGCCCGCGAACGGCGCAGCCGCCGCGGCTAAAAGCATTTCCAGGAAAAGTGCGAAAAGCATGCAAGATCGACAAGATAACGAAACGCTCCGGCATCATCTGATCCCGGAGCGTTTTCATTTGTGACGTTCGTGGACGGAATTATTCCGGTCGGGCAATGCCAGTTGACGCCACCCTCGGCGCAGCAACGCTGGCAACATCATGAACCGGGACGGATACCCGACGCTCCGAAAACACATCATTCTCGGCTGCACCGACAAAGACCCGGTAGAAATCAAACGAACGGCCCATCTGCCGCGAACCCTGCGCCGAGAAGTGGCCGTGGTCTTCGAACAGGGCGACCCCCTTATCCTCGACCTTGCAAAAATCCTCGTCGCAGAGATAATCCATAAAGCTGACAACGGGATATTCGTCGGCAATGTCGGCAACGACAGACAGCACGTCCCTGTCATGGGAATACACGTCGCGAAGCGGCAGTTCGCATCGCTCGACGGGTTCGCCCAGAAGTCGGGCGCGCGCCACGCAAAGTCCGGTGTCGCGACCATCTTGCGGCGACGGCGCGACGAAGACGATTTCGAAACCATTGCCTTTCAGCCAGGCGAGCGTCGAACGAAGACTGTCGGTCAGGGTCTTGGTCTCCGACGGCATTTCCCGCGCGCCGACGAGCACCCTTTCTTCGGTCAGATACTGACTGAGTTGCGACGACAGCACGACATAGCGGATGGATTTGTTGGCGAGCAGGAACCGTTTGACGTCGGCATTGTGCTCAGCGCATGCCTGCGGCCATTGCTGCCCGAGACGGGGAACTATCGGTGCCAGATCGAGGAACGGTCCGCAATTGTTCTTCGCCAGTTGCACCAGCCGCACATCGGGCTTCGACGCGATGATGCCGTCGACGAGATGGCGGGCAAAGGAATCGCCCCAGACGGCGATCTCGGGCGTGCGGCTGGTTGCGCATTTCATGTCAACGACCGCATCGCATTTCTTGCTGATGCCGACGCTCGGCTCGATCAGGCGGGCGAGTTCCCGATTGCGCGAGACGAGCCCATCGCTTCCGTCGAGCCCGAGCCCGATGACCAGCGCCACCGCACCCGTGGCAAGCGTCGCACCGAAGATGGCGCCGCGACCGACCTTCGTGCGCTGGCGGAACGGTTGCTCCACGAAGCGCCAGCTGAGCGCCGCAAGCACGACACAGAGCGCGATCAACCCGACATAGCCGACGGGTGGGATCTCATCGATCGCCCGCAGCCGGGCAAAGGCGAAGACCGGCTGGTGCCAGAGATAAAGGCTGTAGCTGATGAGGCCGATCGCCACCAGCGGCCGAACCGAAAGCAGCTTGCCGACCAGCGTGTCGCCACGGGCAAAGGCCAGCACCAGCGCGGTTCCGAGCACGACCGGCACGGTCGCCCAGCCTGGATAGGCAGCGGAATCCTGCACGAGGATGTAACTGCCAACGATCGCGAGCAGCCCAAGGCCGGCCAGCAGTTCCCGCCGGCCTTTTGCAAGCGGCAGCCGGTCCACCCCGCCAAGCGCCAGGACCGCGCCGGCGCCGAGCTCCCAGAAGCGGCTCGCCAGCAGATAGAAGTTCGCGGCCGGATCGACGAAGGCCAGCACCTGCGCAGCACCAAAGCTGAGAAAGATGCTGGCGAGGACAACCTTCAGCACCGTTCCCGTCGAAAACCGGCGCAGCGCCAGCAGCAGCAGCGGAAAAACGACGTAGAACTGTTCCTCGACGGCCAGCGACCAGGTGTGCAGAAGCGGCATCAGCTCGGTCGACGGCTCGAAATATCCGGTCTGGTCCCAGAAGTGAAAATTCGAGACAAACAGGTTTACGGCATAGAGGCTCTTGCCGAAATCGTTGAGCTCCTGTGGCAGCATCCACATGACGGCAAAGGGAATACAGACGGCGCAGACCAGCAGCAGGGCCGGTGCCAGCCGGCGGGCGCGGCGCTCGTAGAACGATACGATGCTGAAAGTACCTTCGCGGATTTCACGATGAATGATCGCGGTGATCAGGAAACCGCTGATGACGAAGAAGACATCGACGCCGGCAAAACCGCCGCCGAGAAAGCCAAAACCGGCATGAAAGAGCAACACGGGCGCAACGGCGAGCGCGCGCAGTCCATCGATTTCGGGTCTGTAATGCATAAGGGAGAAAGAACGCCTAGTGAGGCCGGGGGGTTAACATGGCCTTGCGTAGGTAGCCATCGGGCGTTCCGGTATATCCACATTTATGCGGTTTCTAAGGCGTGGGCGCCACACAGCCCGATCGGCCGGGCAGCGCCCATGCCCCATGGCTCTCGCAATGGACAGAAATGCTTCCATAAATCAGGCGCTTCTCTTGATCGCCCTGTCCGCCTGAAGATGCTGACGCCAGGCATCTAGGCCGACCTCGATATTCCGGCGGCCGAAGCCGACGCGGAATCGGTCCTCAGCGACCGCCAGCAGATCCGACACGAACAGGCTCGATGGCAGCAGCAGCACGCCCGCTTCCTCGACCAGGCGACGGCAATGGGTTTCGACCCCGTCCGCCCCAAGATAGCGAGCAAAGCCGACGCAACCGCCATCCGGCTCCCGCCATTCATAGAGATCGGGGAACTCGGCAAAGAAGGCCCCGAGTTTTGCCAGATTCGAGGCGCAAAGCGCGCGATTGCGGTCAAGCAGCTGCTCACGCGCTTTCAGTGCGATCGTCGCCAGAACCTCGGACGGGCGCGAATTGCAGATCGACAGATAGTGCTTCATCTTCTCCATGCGCTCGAGCAGCGCGTGGTCGCGGCAGGCTATCCAGCCGATGCGCAGGCCTGGCAGGCCGTAGGCCTTGGACATGACGTTGAGCGAAATCCCCCGCTCGAACAACTCGGCCGCCTGCGGCAGCCTCAGCGCCGGATCGCGTTCGAGCCCGCGATAGACTTCGTCGCTGAAGAGGTGGATGCCGCGTTCGGCGCAGAGTTCCGCCAGCGCCCTGAAGGTCTGCTGATCGGCGATCGAGCCGGTCGGGTTGTTGGGGAAGTTGACGGCGATGAGCCTTGTGTTCGGCTTCAGCGCCGCGCGCACGTCGGCAATATCCGGGCGCCAGTTGTTTTCGGGGCGCAGCGGCACCCCCGTCACCGAAGCGGCGATCGTGACCGGCAGCGTTTCCATCGACTGATAGTTGGGCACGGTGACGATGGCGTGGTCCTCGGGCCCGAGCAGCGCCAGCATGGCGCAGTAAAGCCCCTCCTCCGCCCCGGCGAAGCAGAGAATGTCTTCAGCCGAAAGCCCCTGATAGGTCGCCGCTATGGCCGAGCGCAGGGCCGGCGCACCGTAGGTCTCGGTGTAGCCGAGCGTCAGCTTGTCCCAGGCTTCCCGGTCCGCGTCGTCGGCCATCGCCAGCAATTCGCCCATGCCGATGGTTTCGCTGTCGCTGGCGGTCATATGGTGGCGCGCCTTGAACTCCCAGCGGGAGAAATGCGTTTCGAGACGGAAGTCTGGCAAGGTGGTCATATCGGATCCTCCAATCGCTACGTCCGGCGAGCGGGCGAAATCATTGTCTTCGTCGTGATCAGGAAGCGTCGCTGCGGGCAGCGGCGAGATAGTTGTAGATCGAGGCGCGCGAGGTGCCGATCAGGCTGGCGAGATGGTCGACTGCGTTGCGCGTCTTGAACAGGCCGCGCTCTTCAAGGGCTGCGACCAGCGCCACGCGGTCCCTCCGCTTCAGCGCCGAAAGAGCGAGGCCCCGCTCCTTCAGCCAATCGTGCAGCGAGGCGTTGATCTCCTCGCGCCAGTCGCGCGAAAACAGCGCCTGTGGTCGCGGCTGCTCGGCGCCGGCAAAAGCGGAAAGCAGCTTTACCGCGTTGTCGATCATCGAGACATCGAGATTGATGCAAAGCAGGCCCGCGGCGTCGCCCTTGGCATCGCGCAGCACCGCCGAGACGGACTTGATGCGCCGACCATCGGCGCCGGTCTTCTCGTAGGGTCCAAGCACGTTTTCCGCACCCGAAACCGTACCGAAATCCTCTTCGATCAGCGAATCCTCGCCGACGGCGCGCCCCGAGGACGCATTCCAGATGGCAGCGACAGTGCCTTGCCTGAGGTCATGCAGCACCACTTCCGCATGCGGATAGAGCAAGGCGCTGATGGCCGCGGCTGATGGCGCATGCATGGCAATGTCAAAAGTGATGGCGGGTTCGATGTTCATGCGACTGGAATGATCCAGTTTAGATGTTTTGTCAATTCTTGACGTTTCATCTATTTCAAATATTCGCCCATGCTTGCGCGCCCTGTCGGCCTGTCCTATCCCGAAGAAGACGAGATTCGCCTGGAGATACTGCCATGAACGCCGGACCCGCTTCCTTTCCCGACAGGGACACCGTTGCCGAAAAACTTTCGGCATTTGGCGAGGCGGATCAGGCCTTTGTCCGGTTGCTGATGGAAAATCCCGAGCAGGACGATCGGCTGCTGGAGGGGCTTTATCGCTATCTCGATATCGCCTCCGAAGCGCGCTTCCTCAACTCGCTGAAGCTCGACAAGCTCGGACAATGGCTCGGCAACGAGGCGCCGGCGCGGCTGCAGATGCGGCTGATGGAAGCCGCCCGCGCGAGCCAGCACCCGGCCTACCAGGCGTTCAGAACGGGCCTGACGAAATCCGGTGGATTGGAGCGCGCGTTTCCCAAGGCATGAGTTTAGGCATTTAAAAAGTGCGATGGGGCTCGGCGCGATCACAATGAACCTTTGACCTAGCTGGTTGATCCCTGCGCCTTATTGCCCGAGCGGGATTTCTCGCCCTCATTCCTGTGCTTGTCACAGGAATCCAGCCGCGCCGTGTCTACGGCGCGGAAGAGCTTGCGGAAACAGGACAACTGGAAGATTCCTTAACGGCGCGGACGCGCCGTTACTGGATTCCTGTGACAAGCACAGGAATGAGGGACGTGGTGCCATCCGCGGACAAGGAAACGGCACCTTTAATCAGGACAATGGTTGCCGGGCATCTGACTGTCACCTTTCGGCAACGGGTTCTTGAACTCCCCGGTGCCTACCAATCGGACGACGCGCTGAGCAGGTTACGTCAGACGAAGGCAGCGCCGTATATTCCTTCTCCCCGCCTGCGGGGAGAAGGTGGCGGCAGCCGGATGAGGGGCTGCGCCAAGTGTCCGGATCGAGGGCATAACTGCGAAGTTCACGCTGGGTCTCGCCCTCCCCAACCCTCAATTGGCCGAACTGCCGCCACCGCCAAGCCCTTTCGCCAGCCGCACCAGATTGACGAACTCGCCGCGATAGCCGAACGGGTCCGCTCCCTTGGCCGCTGCCGCCAGATCAACGACGGCATCATAGGAATAGTCCGACAGCGCCGTGACGCCTGAAAGCTTCTGCCCGAAAGCGGCCACGGCCACCGAGAAGCGGACATCATTGGGCGCCTCTGCCAGCGATGGCACGGCGTTCGCCTCGGTGACCGGCGTGGTAATCAGTTCGCTTCGGTCGCCATCCGGCTTCTTGTAGCGGATCTTCAGGAAGGCAAGCTCGCCGGTTTTCGTCGTGGCATCGGCTGCCGGCTTTTCCGCGGTCGCGTAGCGCAGGTCGTCGTTCAGCACTGCCGGGCTGCCCTTCGGCGTCACCTCGTAGATCGCCGTGACGCTGTGGCCTGAGCCGATGTCGCCGGCATCTACCTTGTCGTTGTTGAAGTCCTCGCGCTTCAGCGCCCGGGTCTCGTAGCCGATCAGGCGGTATTCGGCGATGGCCGCCGGGTTGAATTCCACCTGCAGCTTGACGTCCTTGGCGATCGGGAAGAGCGACGAGCCCGCCTCCTCCACCAGCGTCTTCTGCGCCTCGGCCAGCGTATCGATATAGGCGGCCGTGCCGTTGCCGTTCTGGGCGATCGTCTGCATCAGCGCATCGTTGTAGTTACCGCGGCCGAAGCCGAGCACCGACAGGAAGATGCCGCTCTTGCGCTTGGTCTCGATCATCTGCTTGAGTTCGTCATCGCTGGCCGGACCGACATTGAAGTCGCCGTCGGTCGCCAGCATCACGCGGTTCACCCCGCCCTTGACGAAAGCCTTTTCCGCCAGCCGGTAGGCAGCGTCGATTCCCTCGGCACCGGCGGTCGAACCGCCCGGCTGCAGCGTGTCGATCGCCGACAGGATCTTCGCCTTGTCCTTGACCGCGGTTGGCTCCAGCACCGTGCCGGCATTGCCGGCATAGGTGACGATCGAAACCCTATCCTCCGGCTTCAGCTTCTCGACCAGCAACCGGAAGGCGCCTTTCAATAGCGGCAGCTTGTCCGGCTCGTCCATGGATCCGGAAACATCGATCAGGAACACCAGGTTCGCCTTCGGCGCCTCGGCCGGCACAACGTCATAGCCCTTGATGGCCACATGCATCAGTCGCGTGCCACCATTCCAGGGTGTCGGCGTCACCGTCACCGTCGCCTTGAACGGTTCCGCGGCACTCGCCGGACGCGGCCAGTCATAGGGGAAGTAGTTGACCATCTCCTCCACCCGCACGGCATCGCGGTCCGGCATCTGGCCCTCCATCAGCGAGCGGCGCACGAAGGCATAGGAGGCCGTATCGACATCGACCGAGAAGGTCGAGACCGGGTCGGTCGCAACGCTCTTGACCGGATTGTTGTCAGCCTTGCTGAAGCGCTCGCGGTTGTCCTGGGGTGCCGGAGCCATCTCCTCGGCAACAACGGGCGCCGGCATAAAGGTCATCCGCGTCTGCGCGCCGGGAGCTGCGGTAAGCGGTGCTGCGCTATCGCTCATCATCTGGTTGGCCAAAGCATCCGCCTCGGCCTCGGCGGTGGGCGCCGGGTTCTCGGCTCGCGCCGTAGATTGAACCCCGACGGCCTTCTGCTCGAGGGCGCGGGCTAGCGCCTCGGCGGTTTCCGGCTTATCGGCCGGTGTCTGGCCCTTAGCGTCGGCTGCGACCGGCTCACCGGCTGCAATGCTGGGGGCTTCCTGCTTTTTCGCCTCAGCAAGAGTTTCGTCCGCCGTTGTTGCCGTCGAGGACGGCTTCGGCTGTGGCGCTGCCTTCTGTTTCGGCTGTTCCTTCAGCGCGATCTCAGCACCAGTGTCGCCGGGCAGCGTCGTGTTGCGCGTCAGTTCAAACGTCAGGAACGCGGCGGCGGGGATGACCAGCAGCGTGGCGAGTGCCGATCCGGCAAGCAGTTTCCTGTTCATGATGGGGCTCCATATCCGGTTGAAGATGGAGCTTTGACGAACCGGCCGCACCGATCCTTGGGTAGTGGCCGAATTTTCTTCTACGGCGTCGAAGGCCTGCATGGCGGCAGTGAGCGCGCGCGTGCGTGCCTCGTTCGAAGCCTTTGGCGGGGTCAGCCCGGAGAGCTTGTCGAAATCGTCGGTCATGATCACACGGCCTCCTTGCCAAGCAATGTCTTCAGCCGCTTGCGCGCCTCGTGCACGTGCCAGGACACGGTCGCCTCAGAGCATCCGAGTACGTCGGCGGCAGCGGCATGGCTCATCCCCTCGGCATAGACGAGCAGCACCGCGTCGCATTGTTTTTCAGGCAGCGCCCGTACCGCCGTCCAGAGCGCCTCCTGGCGATCGTCTTCGGCCGCCTCGCCGCCACCGAGCACGGCCTGCTCGCTGGCATAGGCCTGCACCCTGCTGGTGTCGCGCATCTGCCGGCGCTTGTGGTCGCGCGCGGCGTTCAGCGTCAGGGTGTAGAGCCATGTGCGAAACCGGCTGGTGCCGCGAAAGCCGCGGATGGCAGAGCCGAGCCGCACGCAGACGTCCTGGGCGATGTCTTCCGCATCCGCAGCGTTGCCCGACCAGCGCCAGGCAACGGCATGGACAAAATCATAGTGCCGCTCGACCAGTTGGCCGAACGCTCGTCTGTCTCCAGACACCGCTTTCTCGACGAGTTCAGCGTCCAATGGCGTGCCCGCTCCTAGCTGTTTTGAACCTTAGACGTTGCACGACTGCAAATCCTTGGGGCCGTGGCGAAAAAAATGTCGCGACCCCAAGAAAAACTAGCGCGGGAATTTTCCGACGACGGCGATCATCGGCCCCATCGGAAACAGTCGGTCGTGGCGGTTGATGTCAGGCGCGTAGAGGCTGGAGATCGTACCGTCGAGAAAGAGCGCGTTGGGGCAATCGAGCTCGTCGCGGAAAAGCGTCGCGAAGTCGTGGAACCGCACCGGCCTTTTCGAGACGACGAACACCACCTCGCCCGCAGCTGTCACGCCGACGCCGTTGCGGGTCTTGAGGCTGGTGCTGTCGGACAGGAAGCGTGGATGCAGCGTCCCGTCGATCACCAGCATCGGGCCGGACTGTGTGGCAAACCGGGGCCGGATATTGGCCGCGCGATAGGTATCCGCCGCCATCACACCGGCCTTACCGCCATCGACATAGAAGACGCCATTGGGCAGCAGATGAAAATTGCCCCAGCCGGTATTGGTGTTGAGTGGCGCCTGCTCGCGGCCCTCTTCGATATGCAGACCGACCGGCGACAGGTCGTCGTGATACATGCCGCCGTTCATGGCAAAGAGCATATATTCGTCGCGATGGCGCAGCTCCAGCGACAGCGCCCGGAACGAGCGGAAGGGAACGCCCGCCTGGTCCTTGTTGTAGAGGCGGATGTCGTTGTCCGCAGGGTCTACGGTGCAGGCGATATAGTCCTGCCCAAGATGGCTGACGTCACGGCAGGCGCCGAGCGCCGGTCCGGCAAGGCCGGCAGACAGAACGGCGCCGACGAGAAAAGGTTTTGGGAAAAGTGGCATGAAAAACATCCAATGGAATCAGTCGCCCAGCATCATCGAGATTGCGGCGGTTCTGGCGCAGGAGCGACGAAAATGCTGACGCGCGGCTTGAGACTGACGGCGCAGCCCGTCCTTCGCGACAGATGGAAGGGCCTGCCTTCCCCTAATCAAGACCGCGGTTCAAACCACACGCTCCCTCACCCCTGTGCTTGTCACAGGGGTCCAGCCACGGCGCGTCGGCGCTGTGGAGGAACCGCGCCGCCAATGTCACCTGTATCGCGCAGTCTTTTGGCGCCGCGGACGCGGCACCGCTGGATCTCTGTGACAAGCACAGAGATGAGGGAGCGGAAGCCGAACATACCATCGTCGCGACCTCGCTGGACCGCCATCGCACTCCGATGTGCGTGCAGCGAAGGAGAGAAAATATCAGGGCGATGCGGCAGCGAGCGCCACCCCCAATATTCAACCGGCAGCCAGAATCCCTGCAATGCCGGCCATTACGAAGCAGCCGGCCGCCGCCGCAAGGCCGAAAATCGCTGCCAGGAAGGCAAGGCCGGTAACGCCGCTGCGCAGGTAGGACCGGGGGTCGCCGGGCAGGATCTCGCTCGACAGCTTGGTCAGCAGGCGCTTTTCCTGCAGCGTGAAGCGCAGGTTGGTCGCGTGCTTGCGCGCCACGCGCTGCACTTCGCCATAATTGTTGGCGATGGCAAAGAAGGTGAGCAGCAGGCCGATGCAGCCGACGACGAGTGCGGCCTTGCGCAGAAAATCGATCGCCCCCGGCAGCAAATCCGCGCCCAGCACTGAGCTGTCGAACAACCCGTTGAAGCCGGCGATGCAGGCCGCAATCACCGCGGCATGGGCGGCGGCAATCGCCAGCAGGCGCTTGTATGCCTCGTCGAGAAGCTGCGAATTGGCGGCATGAATGCTGTCCAGACGCGAGATCTGCGCTTCCACCTCCTCGCGCGAAAGCTGCGGAGGATAGTTGCTCACGGATACGACTGGGCTACCTCTCATACGATGGACTCCAACGCTACGCCGTCCAGATCGTTATAAATTCGATAATATTATCTTTCCACGACACTTCCAATTTTAGTCATTTTGGAGATTTGCACCATCTTTGCGCGTTAGGATGCGGAAAACTGTCTGCGGTTTTCGCCCGCATCATCGAAGGCGCAATCCGGGTCGCTCACAGCTCCAGTGCGGCCATGTGAAAGTGTAGCTGATCGGGCGGATAGCGATAGCCCTGCCCGACGGGACAGGCATCGCGGGAAAAACATCCGCGCTTGAGACAACCGCTCCCGCCCGCCTCCGCCCTGAGATGGCTGCGACAGCGGCCGACAGCGAATTGCATACTTTCCAGCGCATCCGCGGGACAGGCGGAAACGCAGGGTTTATCCACGCAGCTGTCGCAGGGGTGCGCGCGTGATCGCTCGCCGTCGGCCGGCAAGGGCTGGTCAAAAGCCAGCGCACCGCGATAGCCGTGCCATAGCCCGTAGCGCGGATGAATGAGAATGCCGAGCGGCGAAGCTTTCAATCCTTCCGCCTTCATCGCCCATTGCTGGAACGGCTGCCAGGGCGGATCGGACGGGAAGTAGGCCGTCGCCCCACTGCCCCGAGCGATTTCCTCGATCACCGACTTCGACCACGTATCGAGCGGATCGGCGCCACCGCGATCCGGTGCAATTTCGCGCCAGCGCACGAAGGGTTTCCAGAGCGAGCCGCCGACATTGCCGATCAGCGCGACGCTTGCGGCCGGCCGACCATCGGCAAGCAGCGGCGCTGCATCGGCGGAAGCAAAGTTCAGTGTTCCGCGCAAAAAAAGTCCGTGCGGCTGGAGGGCCGCACGGACGGTTTCAAGTCGAGTGTCCGCTCTCGCGGATGGCGCCGTCATTTCGGTTTCGGCCCCTGTAGATCGTAATGCGGGCGCCAGACCTCCTTCTGGATCATGTCAGCCACCTGCGCCGCGCCGCCTTGCTCCCTGGCTCGCTCGGGACCCTTTCAAGTGAAGGCGTCGGGCATCGAATTCTTGCGCTCCTCGATAAACGCCTTGAGCGCATCGTCGATCGCCGGATCGAGGTAAGGCGCCTCGTAATGCTCGAGCCAGCTGCGCGCCAGCGCATTGGCGCGCTGTTCGATGCGCTTTTCGCCTTCGACTTCCCACTGTTCGTAGGAATTGTTGTCGGCAAGCGGCGAGCGGTAAAACGCGGTCTGGAAATTGGCCTGGGTATGGGCGCAGCCGAGATAGTGGCTGCCCGGGCCGACCTCGCGGATGGCGTCGAGCGCCTGGGCATCTTCCGAGAGGTCGATGCCTTCGGCCATCTTCTGCATCATGCCGAGCTGGTCCTGGTCGATCATGAACTTCTCGTAGGACGAGACGAGACCGCCTTCGAGCCAGCCGGCCGCGTGCAGCACGAAGTTGGTGCCGGCAAGCAGTGTCATGTTCAGCGTGTTGGCCGACTCGTGCGCCGCCTGGGCATCCGGAACCTTGGAGCCGCAAAGCGAACCGCCGGTGCGGAACGGCAGCTTGAGCCGACGGGCGAGCTGCGCTGCGCCATAGGAGACCAGCGACGGCTCCGGCGTGCCGAAGGTCGGCGCACCCGATTGCATCGAGATCGAGGCGGCAAACGTGCCGAACAGCACCGGCGCGCCCTTGCGGATCAGCTGGGTGAACGAGGCGCCGGCCAGCACTTCGGCGAGAATCTGCGTCAACGTGCCGGCAACCGTGACCGGGCTCATGGCGCCCGACAGGATGAACGGCGAAAGCACGCAGGCCTGGTTGTGGCGGGCATAGACCTTGAGCGCACCCACCATGGTCTCGTCGAAAACCATCGGCGAGTTGGCGTTGATCAGGTTGAGCGTGACGCAATTGTTTTCGACGAACTCGTCACCGAAAACGAGCTTGGCCATGGCGATCGTGTCTTCGGCGCGCTCGGGCGCCGTCACCGAGCCCATGAACGGCTTGTCGGAATATTTGATGTGGCTGTAGACCATGTCGAGGTGACGCTTGTTCACCGGAATGTCCACCGGCTCGCAGACCGTGCCGCCCGACGAATGCATCGACGGCGCCATATAGGCGAGCTTCACGAAGTTGCGGAAATCCTCAATGGTCGCGTAACGGCGGTTACCCTCGAGATCACGAACGAAGGGCGGGCCATAGACCGGCGCGAAGATCGTCGCCTTGCCGCCGACCTGGGCGCTGCGCGCGGGATTGCGGGCGTGCCAGGTAAATTCGGACGGCGCCGTTTTCAGAAGGTCGCGGCAAAGACCCTTGGGGAAGTGAACGCGCTGGCCGCGCACATCGGCACCGGCCTGCTTCCAGAGCTCGAGCGCCTCGGCGTCGTCGCGGAACTCGATGCCGATTTCCTCCAGGATCGTATCGGCATTGCGCTCGATGAGCTGAAGGCCTTCCTCGTCGAGAACCTCGTATTCGCGAATCTTGCGCTGGATATAGGGTAGAGACGGCCCCGGGCCGCCGCCGGTGCGCGAGGCACGCCGTGCCGCTGCTCCCCGTCCCTCGCCACGCGAGCGGCGACCGCCACCCTCAACCGCGTCCTGTTCTGTCACGTCGCTCATTCGCTCATTCCTCTCCCGCGCATTTCGTGCGCCTTCAAGCACCAATTGGCCCTAATGCTACCAAGCCGCAGGGACTGTACGGGTCTCAATGCGCCAACGAGTGGCGCAACTCGAACACTGCGATCTGCGTCATCGCCGGCCAAAAACCGCATGGCGCGAATATATTGTTTTTGTTAAGAATATACAGGCCTCGAAAGAAGCTGCTCTCCCGTCGCTTTTTGTCATATGCGACGTCGCTTTCGAAAACAGATTTTTAGACGTCGACCGCTATTGATTGTTGAACGTGTCCGGATTTTAGCCCGGCCGTGCCAGGAACCGAGGAACCCTACTATGGCAGACGATGAAATCATTCTCGAGGACCTTTCCGACGAGGAACTTGTGCAGCAGATGCATGACGACCTCTATGACGGCCTCAAGGAAGAGATCGAGGACGGAACCAACATCCTGCTCAAGCGCGGTTGGACGCCCTACGACGTCCTGACCCAGGCGCTGGTCGAAGGCATGCGCATCGTCGGCGTCGACTTCCGTGACGGCATCCTGTTCGTGCCGGAAGTTCTGCTGTCGGCCAATGCGATGAAGGCCGGAATGTTCATCCTGCGGCCGCTTCTCGCCGAAACCGGCGCTCCGAAGCTCGGCAAGATGGTTATCGGCACCGTCAAGGGCGACATTCACGACATCGGCAAGAACCTCGTCGGCATGATGATGGAAGGCGCCGGCTTCGATGTGGTCGACCTCGGCATCAACAACCCGGTCGAAAACTACCTGGAAGCGATCGAACGCGAGCAGCCCGACATCCTCGGCATGTCGGCTCTCCTGACCACCACCATGCCCTACATGAAGGTCGTCATCGATACGCTCAAGGAAAAGGGCCTGCGTGACGACTATGTCGTGCTCGTCGGCGGCGCGCCGCTCAACGAGGAGTTCGGCAAGGCCGTCGGCGCCGACGCCTATTGCCGCGATGCGGCAGTCGCGGTTGAAACCGCCAAGGACTTCATGAAGCGCAAGCACAACCTGCTCGCTGCCGGCTGAGGATGCCTGAAAGATACGAAAGCCGGCCGCAGCAACGAGGCTTGCGGCCGGCTTTTCTTTGCCGGGATGAAAACGGTGCGACCTTGCGACGTGGGTGAGACCGTGCGTAATGCTGATGGAGAGACCGGCGCGTCTACACCATCCCTTGATGTTTCTCGCCACTGCAGACGCGAAACATCAAACCGGAAGCCAGGAGATCAAAGCGGATCGCGCAGCCAAAATCGGCGCGGCGCTTCAGGTCAGGGCGTTAGATCGTTTTCGTTTCGAACGCAGACACGGAAACGATCTCTCGCTTTTGCCGGAAAGGGTCTAGTTGGCGGCGTTCGCCACCTTCTTGCCGGCCGACTGTGTCGCGTTGACAGTGTTTGCGGTATCCTGACCGATGCCGCGGATTGTGTTGCCGCAGGCGCTCAGCGTCGTAAGCGCAATAAGGACGGCTGCGACGGTCGCAACAGTTTGTGTTTTCATGGCCAGCTTCCTTCACGTTGATCACTGGGTGGAATCGAGATGGAAAAAGTATCGCGCACAACAGAACGTGCACAACCGGAAAAAGTTCACGTCATCGGTTGTGGCGCGATCGCGCGCGAAATTCTGGCCATCTGCCAGGCCAACAGGCTTGACCATGTCGACCTCGCCTGTCTTCCCGCCATCTGGCACAACACGCCCGACAGGATCACCCCGGGCGTCAGGGAGGCGATCGCCAAGGCGCGCCAGGAAGGCTTTCAGCGCATCTTCGTCGCCTACGCCGATTGCGGCACCGGCGGCCACCTGGACCGTCTGTGCGAAGAGGAACGCGTCGAGCGCATCCCCGGCCCGCACTGCTATTCCTTCTTTGCCGGCAACGATGCGTTTGCCAGCCGCTGGGACGACGATCTGACGGCCTTTTTCCTCACCGATTTCCTCGCCCGCCAGTTCGAGGCCTTCGTCATCGAGCCGCTCGGCCTCAAGCGCCACCCGGAACTCCGGGACATGTATTTCGGCCACTACCGCAAGCTCGTCTACCTCTCGCAGCAGGAGGACGGAGTGCTGCAGGCAAAGGCGAAAGAAGCGGCCGATTATCTCGGCCTCGAATACGAGTATCGCTTCACCGGCTATGGCGACCTGACGACATCGCTGCTGCGCGCGTGATCCTGCAGACGGGCAGCGGCGCTCGGTCCTGACTGAAAAAACGGCTGACCGTCAGCTCGCCAGAAGGATGGAAACCTGGCCCGCGTCGTCGTCCGGGCCGCCACCGGTAGGCCCGCGCCAGGTGTCGTCGAAGATCGACACGGTATTCCGCCCATCGCGCTTTGCCTGATAGAGTGCGGCATCCGCCGCGCGTAGCAGGTCTTCCAGCGAGGCTTCGCTCGGTTTGCCGAAGACGACGCCAAGGCTCGCGGTGACGACATGTTCGTCGCCAAGACCGCGGTTGCGGATGTCGAGCGCCTCGATCGCCGCCCTTATCCTCTCGGCCGTATCGTTCGCCTGCTCCCGGTCGACATCGGTCATCAGCACCAGAATTTCCTCGCCACCGAAGCGGAAGGTTTCACCGACGCTGCCGACCTCGCGCAGGATACGGTTACAGACAACCCGCAGGCACTCGTCGCCCTCGATATGGCCGTGAACATCGTTGAAGAGCTTGAAGCGGTCGATATCGAGCATGATCACCGCAACAGTGGCACCAGCTTTTTCCTGGCTCCAGATCGCCTGGCGCACCCGCGCCAGCGAATGACGGTTGAAGAGGCCGGTCAGTTCGTCGCGTTCGGATTTGCGCTCCAGTTCGACATGCAGCGGGCTGCCGCGCATCTGATGGAGGAAATTCAGCCGGTCCTTGTGCTCCATGAAATAGGTGCTCATCGCCAGGAATATCGCCAAGGTCACGTAGAAGGTGACGATGCCGGTATAGGTGACGTCGTCGAAAGCGCCGCTCAGCTTGGTCGTCGTGAACTGCACGGCGCACATCAGCAGCAGTCCGACCATGATGGTGGCAAACCGGGGTCTGAGCGCGATGACGAAGAACAGGAACGCAGCGACGTTGCCGTTCTGGTAGACGAACAGATAGGGGCTGTTGCTGAAGACGGCGACCGACATCGGCAGCGACACGCCGAGCACGGCGACGGAAATGGCAAGAAGATCGTAGTTGCGCGCGCTCGGCCAGCGCCTAAGCGCCAGCACGCTGAACAGGGCGAAGGGCGTGAAGATGCCGAATCGAACGATGACGAGTTCCTGGAACACATCAGGCATCATCGTCGCATCGCCGAAAAACACGCTGTCGTAGATGAGAGTCCCGATCACTGCCCAGACGGCGGCAAGCCTGACGCGGCTGGCGGCGTAATCGCGAAGGAAGGCAGCCTCTATAGCAGGCGCAAAGCGCAGGAACTTGAACCCGCGGCCGATCTGGCGATCAACGTCCCCTAGCGTCACGACGCCCATCATCGACTCTCCGGCTGGTGAAACGGACGCCCGATAGGTGACACAGAAAACTGAACACGCCCTAAAGAGTGGTCAGCGCTCGCCAATCTCGGCGGCAATCGCCGCAACGGGCTGAAAACGCGTCGCTATCTCCAGGATTTGCCGATTGTGCTTCAGCGAGCGACGATCTTGCGAGAGACATGGATCCAGCCGGACGAATACGAGAGTTCACGTCCACCAACAGGCTCAACCGCCTCAATTGAAACTCAATCGACGCGCTATGGTAGAGCCAAGTTGATTTGGCCGAATGTGGCTTTCGCGGTATCAGAACTTCGAACCGCCCCAATCCCCTAAATTCTCGACAGACAGGCTCGGCTTCAGTGCTTGCGGCGCGTCGTCTCGAAACAGATCTGCTTCGAACCGCCTGCTCGTCCGAGCCAGAGCAACGATCATCATTGATCCATCGTCACCCGGCGCGAAAACGCGGAACAGCTACTCCAGCCGAATTGCTCTTACAGACGCTTGAAGGAGGACTGAGGCCATCATGAATACTCTATCTTTCACGAAACGCATCATCCGCGGCCCGTCCAACACGCCGCCGATCCACCGCTTTCACGTTGGCCAACTCGTCCGCTCCAAGGGGGCGCTGACACGGGAGTCGATTACCGGTGAAACCTATCGCATTACCGCTACCCTGCCGGTCCGCGACAATGCCCTCCAGTATCGCATTCAGAGCAGCCGCGAATGCCATGAGCGGGTGACGGATGAGAGCAATCTCGAAATGATAGTCAGTACCGGCAAGGATGGAACAGCACTGGCCGAACGAACGTTCAGAAGAACACACATCCTGTAAGGACCAACGTGCAGGGCATCCAAACAGATCAGCCACAGGAGGCGATCATGAAGTACCATATACCGGCTCAGCTCTATCTCTTCGACTATCGCAGCCTATTTGCCTGGATTGCCCTTTCGGTCGCCGTCGCTGTCGTCATCACCACGATCCTGTTCGGCCGGATCCTGTGATGGCGCGGCACGAAGCCGAACGCCCATCCACACTCATTCGCCCGGCCGGCCACTGGCCGAGTTTGCTTACCGCCTAGAAAGGACCACCCCATGCCACTGAGCTTCCCCAACCAAAGCCGAAGTTACGACGACACCAGAAACGCCGTTCGCTTCCTTGGCCACGATGGCATGTTCGAAGTGCCCTTCTATGTCGAGGCCGAGGCGCTCTCCCGTGGCGCCCCCACCCGGACGACCGAGGCGGCCTGCCTCCAGGCATTCGACGCTGCACGCAACAAGATCTACGAAGTCGCAAAAGCAGCCTATGCCCACGGGCGCCGGACGATCTATGTGCTGACGGCCGCGGACTTCCGCTAGAGCATTTCCAGGAAAAATACGAAGCGGTTTTCCGTCAGGAAATGCGTGAAAACCAAGAGCTAGAGCGTTTCTGCGTTTCCCTCTGAACCGGAACCCACCATTAAGCCGCCGGTAACCTGGCAGCCGCCATATCTGGCGCGAACAACGCATCAGAGGCCGGCATGGCGGACGCAGAAAACATCATCACCGGCAGGCAGCCGGGTCGCGTCGTCGTGGTGACGGCGGGTGGGGAAAATCCCTGGATCATGATCAATGCACTGGCCGCCCGCTTTGACGATATCGTCGTCTTGCAGGAACAGCCGGAATCCAAGGGGCTTTTCCTGCGCCGGCGGGCGCGAAAACTCGGCTGGCCGACGGCGATCGGTCAACTGGCGACGATGATCGCCTCGCGCTTCGGCAAGCGCTTTACCCGGAAACGCGCGGAAGAAATCCTGCAGCTTTACGGCGTATCGGGAATGCCAGATCCGCGTGTACCGGTGCGGCAGATCGTTTCCGTCAACGACGGCGAGGCGGTCGCTCAGATCCGGCAGCTCGCGCCAAAAGTCGTCTTTCTCATCAGCTGCCGCATGCTGAAGGCGATGACGCTGGCGCAGATCCCCTGCCCGGTCGTCAATTTCCATGCCGGCACCAATCCGCGCTATCGCGGGCTGATGGGCGGCTACTGGGCACGGATCAACAACGACGTCGCTCATTTCGGCGCGACCGTGCATCTGGTCGACGAAGGTGTCGACACCGGCGGCATTCTCTACCAGTCGCGCCAGACGCCTGACCGCGGCGATACGATGCATACCTATCCGCTGCTGCAGACGGCCGCTTCCACCGACATCGCCATTGCCGCGGTCGACGATGCCCTCAAGGGCCGGTTGGAACCCCTCGATGTCGCAGGCCCGTCGCAACAGTGGTATCACCCGCCGATCTGGATGTGGCTTTGGAACGGAATTCGGCGCGGCATCTGGTAGGAAAACCGGATGCAGACTGGCCGTTTCCGCCGCGACGCCTGCGGCCGCCTGAAGCCTCTAAGGGCCTGAAATTTCTAGCACTCCCCAATGGATAGACTTACTGTTCAGCGGACTTGCCCGCACGGCGGCAACGCCTAGAGTGCTGGAGGCCTTCGACGTTCAGGGCCCGCGTCGTTTTTGGACATATCCAACGTCGTGGCGAGGTGAGCCACGACGACCGGACATAAGCATTGTCGCAGGAAGAGGAGAACGACACCCGATGGCAGATCGCATAATCGTCTACTGGCGCGACATCCCGGCCCAGGTCATCATCAAGAAGGGCCGCACGACCGCAAAGCGCGAGCTTTCGCTGCGCTTCACCGAGGCGATCGACATGTGCGCCATGCGCACGGGCGCTGCCGAAACCGACGATTATCTCGCCGAATGGCGCAAGGCCGAGCCCGAGCCCGTCTCCGACGACCTGGAAGCGGAAGCCGACCGTGCGGCCGCCGAGCTGGAGGCGGCCTTTGACCGCGAACGCCTCGTCGCCCTGGTAAAGGCAGGGGGCCGCGACAATGGCTGACCCGAAGGTCGCAGGCGCAATAGAAACAAAGATCCTCAAGGGCAATGCCGCGCCCGCCGCCAAAGCCGCGACCGGCGCCTATACCCCAGCCGGCGTCTCTCCAAGCCGCCGCTCGCGCCACAAATATACCGTGCGCCTCTGGGCCGTGCGCCATTCTCGCTTCCTCGAATGGTTCTACAACCGCTTCGCCGACATGTTCCTGCTATTGCATCCGTTATGGAAGGCGATCGGCTACAACAGGGTGGAGCGACCCGTCACCTTCGTCGAACGCCACGTCAAAGGTTTTCTGTTCGACTGTCGCATGTGCGGCCAGTGTGCATTGTCGTCGACCGGCATGTCCTGCCCGATGAACTGTCCGAAGCAGCTGCGCAACGGCCCCTGCGGCGGCGTGCGCGCAAACGGCAATTGCGAGGTCGAGCCGGATATGCCCTGCGTCTGGGTGCAGGCATGGAAGGGCTCGCAGAACATGGCGAAGGGCGATGCGATCATGAAAGTCCAGAAGCCGGTGAACCAGTCGCTGCGCGAAACCTCGTCCTGGCTGCGGGTGACGGCGGAGGCAGCCGCCCGCCGCGAAGCCCAGGCAAAAGAGAACCAGGCATGAGCCCCGACTACAACCCACACGACCCGGGCGCGCCGCTCGATCCCCTGCCCGGCCACTCCTCGCGCGGGCGGCTCGAGCGCGTGCTGCGCCGCGGCGAGTTTGCGGTGACCGCCGAGCTCAACCCGCCCGACAGCGCCAATCCGCAGGACGTCTACGAGCGCGCGGCGATCTTCGACGGCTGGGTCGACGGCATCAATGCGGTCGATGCCTCCGGCGCCAACTGCCACATGTCGTCCGTGGGCATCTGTGCGCTCCTGACGCGCATGGGCTATGCCCCGATCATGCAGATCGCCTGCCGCGACAAGAACCGCATCGCCATTCAGGGCGACGTGCTCGGCGCGTCGGCCATGGGCGTGCAGAACGTCATGTGCCTGACCGGCGACGGCGTGCAGGCCGGCGATCAGCCGGGCGCAAAGCCGGTGTTCGACCTCGACTGCATGTCGCTGCTCGAAACCGTGCGCATCATGCGCGACAATTCCAAGTTCCTCTCGGGCCGCAAGCTGACGACGCCGCCGCAGGTGTTTCTCGGCGCTGCGATCAACCCCTTCGCGCCCCCCTACGACTTCCGCCCCTACCGGCTGGCCAAGAAGATCGAGGCCGGCGCGCAGTTCGTCCAGAGCCAGTACTGCTTCGACGTGCCGATGTTCCGCGAATACATGAAGAAGGTGCGCGATCTCGGCCTCAACGAAAAATGCTTCATCCTCGTCGGCGTCGGACCGATGGCGTCGGCGAAGACCGCCCGCTGGATCCGCTCCAACGTGCCGGGCATCCACATTCCCGACAGCATCATCACGCGGCTGGAGGGTGCTCAGGATCAGAAGAAGGAAGGCAAGCAGCTCTGCATCGACATCATCAACGAGGTCAAGGAGATCGAAGGCGTCTCCGGTGTCCACGTCATGGCCTATCGCCAGGAGGAATATGTCGCAGAGATCGTGCATGAATCGGGCGTGCTGAAGGGACGTCAGCCCTGGAAACGCGAGACGTTGCCGACCGATGCGCTTGTCGCCTCCCGCATGGAACACATTCGCGAAGGCAAGGAAGAAAACCAGCAGGAGATGGCCGAGGCCGCAGCCCACCATCCCCACTGAGGCAATTGCAGTCAAAACCGGCGCCGGCCCGTCCGGCCGCTTCCATCGCTTAACGGGTGAGATAACGAAACCCGACGCCACAGGATCAAAGGATCTTACATGACCCGTACTATCGTCGCTTCTGCCACCCGCGAAATCATCATCGGCTTCGACCAGCCCTTCTGCGTCATCGGCGAGCGCATCAACCCGACGGGCCGCAAGAAGCTGGCCGCCGAAATGATCGAGGGCAATTTCGACACCGTCATCAAGGACGCGCTCGAGCAGGTTGCCGCAGGCGCAACGATGCTCGACGTCAACGCCGGCGTCACCGCCGTCAACCCCAACGAGACCGAACCGCCACTGCTCGTCAAGACGCTGGAAATCGTCCAGGGCCTCGTCGACGTGCCGCTGTCGATAGACAGCTCCGTCTCGGCCGCGATCGAGGCCGCACTTCGCGTCGCCAAGGGTCGGCCGCTGGTCAACTCGGTCACCGGCGAAGAGGAAAAGCTCGAGGCGATCCTGCCGCTCTGCAAGAAGTACGACGTGCCTGTTGTCGCCATCTCCAACGACGAAACCGGCATTTCGATGGATCCGGACGTGCGTTTCGCCGTTGCCAAGAAAATCGTCGAGCGTGCCGCCGACTACGGCATCAAGCCACACGACATCGTGGTCGACCCGCTGGTCATGCCCATCGGCGCTCTGGGCAGCGCCGGCCACCAGGTCTTTGCGCTTCTTCGGCGGCTTCGTGAAGAGCTGAAGGTCAACACCACCTGCGGCCTCTCCAACATCTCCTTCGGCCTGCCGCACCGCCACGGCATCAATGCCGGCTTCATCCCGATGGTCATCGGCGCCGGCATGACCTCGGCGATCATGAACCCCTGCCGACCGCAGGAAATGGAGGCCGTACGCGCCGCTAACGTGCTGAATGGCACCGACCCGAATTGCACCCACTGGATCAGAACCTACCGCGACCACAAGCCGTCCGAGGGCGGTCACGTGGTTGCAGCCGCACCTGTGGCTGCAGCCGGCGGACGCCGCGGCGGACGCGCCGCGCGCACCGGCGGCGCTGCGGCAAGCGAATAGGTTTTTGCGCGGCGTCACGTCGCGTAGGAAGGGGGGACAAATTGGCCATGGGAATCATCTGCGCCGTCCCCCTGGCCCTCCTCGCCAGATATGGGCTGTTTGAGGATGCGGGCGAGTTCAAAAGATCCTACGGTGCGCTCAGGGCCTACGTTCTGCCGGTCCTGTTCGTAAACCTCGCCGTGCTTGCCGTCATACTGGCTGCGGTCGTCACGAAGAGGGTCAACTTCGGCTCCCGGGAACGGATCATCAATGTCTGATTCCGGGGTCGCGCGATCACACTACAGCGCCGCGCGTCTTATCAGACGCGCAAAGGTCGCTGTAGCACTTTGAATTGCTGCATGTTTCCTTAAATCGGCTACGATTTAAGGAAACATGCAGTAGCGGCAGCGTTTGCCTGGGCAGTCGCAGTCGCCAGACCGACCACGGCATCATAGTCAGGCATCCGACCGCCGCTGTCGCGGCACAAGAGTAGGGATCATCGATGACAACGCGCCGACTTCACCTGGACACGTTCACGCTCTGGTTCGAGGCCCCTTTCGTCATGGCGCTTCGGCTGCACGAAATGCAGATGGCCGCCTTGACCGGCAAGAGCCAGGATTCGACCGAGATCAATCGCATGGTGTCGGAGAAGATCGCAGCCACTACGGAGAGTGCGATGGCCGTGAACATGGCGCTGTGGCGTGCCGCCTTCGACAACACGATGCGACTGATGATGGGCGGAAACGCATCGTTCGGCCTGGGGGGAACGGCGATCGCCGCTGCCGCTCTCAAGCCCTACGGCACGCGCGTGCGCGGCAATGCCCGGCGGCTGTCGCGCAAGTCGTCGTGAAAGACGACGCAAGCGCAGGCGCAACACCTCCGAAATGATGCTCGCAGATCTTTCCATGTCGGGATCTGACAACTATCAGGCTGCATTCCGGTGCAGTCTGAAGCCGTTTACCCGTGCTTCGGTTCGTCGGACTGAAGCGGCCCTGAGGAAAGACAGAACAGAATGCGCATCGAAGGCACTTCCGAAATCGAGATCAACATGACCGAAGCCGCCCATAAGGATCCCCTCGTTCTGTTCATGCCGTCGGGCAAGCGCGGCCGGTTCCCGGTCGGCACGCCGGTTCTCGATGCCGCCCGCTCGCTCGGGGTCTATGTCGAAAGCGTGTGTGGCGGCCGCGCCACCTGCGGGCGCTGTCAGATCGAGGTGCAGGAAGGCAACTTCGCCAAACACAAGATCGTCTCCTCCAACGACCATATTTCGCCTGTCGGCCCGAAGGAGCAGCGCTACGCCTCCGTACGCGAACTGCCCGACGGCCGCCGCCTCTCCTGTTCCGCCCAGATCCTCGGCGATCTCGTCATCGACGTGCCGCAGGACACCGTCATCAACGCCCAAGTTGTGCGCAAGGCGGCGACCGACCGGGTGATCGAGCGCAACGCCGCCGTCCAGCTCTGCTATGTCGAAGTCGACGAGCCCGACATGCACAAACCGCTCGGCGATCTCGACCGGCTGAAGGTGATGCTGGAGAAGGACTGGGGCTGGAAAGATCTCTTGATCGCGCCGCACCTGATCCCGCAGGTGCAGGCCATCCTGCGCAAGGGCAATTGGGCGGTGACTGCCGCAATCCACCGCGACATGGACAGCTCGCGCCCCTTCATCGTCGGCCTGTGGCCCGGCCTGAAGAACGAGGCTTACGGCATTGCCTGCGACATCGGCTCGACGACGATCGCCATGCATCTGGTGTCGCTGCTGTCAGGCCGCATCGTCGGCTCGTCGGGCACGTCGAACCCGCAGATCCGCTTTGGCGAAGACCTGATGAGCCGCGTTTCCTACGTGATGATGAACCCGGATGGCCGCGAGGCCATGACCAAGGCGGTGCGCGAGGCGGTCAACGGCCTGATCGGCAAGGTCTGCGCCGAAGGTGAGGTCGATCGCCACGATGTTCTCGACATGGTCTTCGTCGGCAACCCGATCATGCACCACCTGTTTCTCGGCATCGACCCGACCGAACTCGGCCAGGCGCCGTTTGCGCTCGCCGTCTCCGGTGCGCTGCAATATTGGGCGCACGAGATCGACATCGACGTCAACCGCGGCGCCCGGCTCTACATGCTGCCCTGCATCGCCGGCCATGTCGGCGCCGATGCGGCCGGCGCCACGCTGTCGGAAGGGCCCTACCGCCAGGACAAGATGATGCTGCTCGTCGATGTCGGCACCAATGCCGAGATCGTTCTTGGCAACAGGGAGCGCGTCGTCGCCGCCTCCTCGCCAACCGGCCCCGCCTTCGAAGGGGCGGAAATCTCCTCCGGCCAGCGCGCGGCCCCGGGTGCCATCGAGCGCGTGCGCATCGACCCCGAGACGCTCGAGCCGCGTTTCCGCGTCATCGGCGTCGACAAATGGTCGAACGAAGATGGTTTTGCCGAGGCGGCGGCCGCCGTCGGCGTCACCGGCATCTGCGGCTCTGCAATCATCGAGATCGTCGCCGAGATGTATCTCTCCGGTATCATCTCGCAGGACGGCGTCGTCGATGGCGCCATGGCCGCGAAAAGCCCACGCATCATCCCCAACGGCCGCACCTTCTCCTACCTGCTGCACGAGGGCGAGCAACGCATCACCGTGACGCAGAACGATATCCGCGCCATCCAGCTCGCCAAGGCAGCACTCTATGCCGGCATCAAGCTGCTCATGGAAAAGCTTGATATCGACCATGTCGACACCATCCGCTTCGCCGGCGCCTTCGGCTCCTTCATCGACCCGAAATACGCCATGGTGCTTGGGCTGATCCCGGACTGCGACCTCGACGAGGTCAAGGCCGTCGGCAACGCCGCCGGCACCGGCGCGCTCATGGCGCTCTTGAACCGTGGCCACCGCCGCGAGATCGAGCAAACCGTCAGCAAAATCGAGAAGATAGAGACGGCGCTTGAATCAAAGTTTCAGGAGCATTTCATCAACGCCATGGCGATGCCGAACAAGGTCGACGCCTTCCCGAAACTGTCTGCGGTCGTCACCCTGCCGGAACGCAAGGTGACCAGCGACGATGGCGAAGGCGGCGGCAGACGGCGGAGACGCAGCCGCGAGTAGACACTGAGCTCGTTCCAGCTCCGCAACAGCGCCGAGAATCCGACGCAGGCCTTAGCCCCTCACCCTAGCCCTCTCCCCGCAAGCGGGGAGAGGGAACGCGTTCACGCAGCAGCCTCGTTGTCAGAAGCGGTCGTCAAGGAGCCACGGACACCTCACTGGATTTTGGGGCTGGACTGGGTAAGTGGGCGAGCGCGGCATGCCCCTTCTCCCCGCCTGCGGGGAGAAGGTCGCGGCAGCGGGATGAGGGGGCGGGCACGACCTCTTACGGTCACTTCGAGCACCCCGCCTCACCCAGCCCTCGCCGCAAACGCTCCCAGCAACCCCGCCCAGCCACCTTCGGAATCGAGCGACGCACGGACTTCGTTCGCCTTGGCGCCATAGCTCGCCAGGTCGCGGTGTTCGAGCCGCACCATCGTGCCGCCATCCGTCATGGGTTCAAAGGTCACCTCCACCTCGGTCTGGAAATCCGGATCGAAGGTCCATTCGGCATTGAGCTGCCAGGCGAAAAGAATGCGCCTCGGCCGATCACAGGCGAGCACCCGCCCCCATTCCTTCTCTTCCCCGGAATTGCCAATCTCGTACCAGCGGCCGCCGGCGAACGGTTCGACGATAACGGTCCTCTGTCCGCTGTCCGTCAGGCTATGGCTCTTCAGCCACCAATCGCCCATTGCCGAAACGAAGATGTCGAAGGCCCGCTCCGGCGCCGCGCGCACCGTGACAGACTTGCGCACCGGTGCCGGTTCGATGACATGCATGGCGCTCCCTCCCGTTGCACGATGCATTCGCGGTCATAGCGAGGCATCGCTAATCGCTTCACCCGGGCTCGTCGCGATCGGCAATCACCTTGAAGGCCGCGAGCTGATCGCCCCAGAACCGATCGAGCCATTGCCGCAGTGGGCCCAGGCCGTCGGGGTCGATCGAATAGATGCGGCGCGTGCCTGACGGCGTGTCGTGAACAAGGCCTGCCTGTTTCAACACTTTCAGATGCTGCGATATTGCCGGCTGCGACACCGGCAATGACCGGGCGATATCGGCAACCGAGCAGCCGCCCGTCGCGAGTTTCTCGATGATCGCCCGCCGGGTCGGGTCCGCAAGCGCGGCAAGCACTCTGCCTTCATAAGCCATGCCTTATTATAAGCCGATACTTATGATAGGCAAGCCGAACGTCACCGCCGCCACCCGATGATCCTGTCGATCCCGCGCGAGAGCATCGCGCCATGAAAATGCACTAGAATTCAGCTGGTTACAGCACGAACATGAATCTGGATACGATGACGAGACCGACCCGCGCCGGTGGCGGCGGGCCCTTTTCTACCCGCCGAGCGCAATCGTGATTGCCACCAGAACGCCGCCGATCGCCGCCATCGCAAACGCCATCGGCCAGGGGCTTCGCCCCATGTAGCAGCCAAGCTGGGCGCCGATCGCAAACAGCATGACCAGTGCGACGGCATTCGAAACGCGCATGGCGACATCGATGCGCTCGATCAAAAGGAACGGAATGCTGGGCGGCAATGTCGAAATGACGACGAGCGCGAAGATGGCGAGCGCCGCCTTGAGATCGCGGCCGGTGACGACCGCCCTCGGCGGTTCCGCGGGCAACGTGCGAACGCGTTGCAGAATTGCTTCCACTTCGTTTTCCGAAGCCACGAGACGCACATCGTCAGGCAGGCTGTCGAGAAACAGCTGGCGCGCGTTGGCCAGCGGCTCGCTCCTCAAAGCAGCAACAAAGCCGCGGCGCCGCACCCGCTCCACCGCCGTCGTCAGCGCATGCATGACACCATCGACAATGCCCCAGGCCAGATTGCAGCCCAAAGCGGCGGTGAGCACCGCTGTCACCTTCTCGCCGCCACCGACGGCGACACTCATCGTACCGGTGAAGGACAGCGCCATCAGCAGCCCGAAAATGATCTCCGAGAGCCGGTCGATCGGATCCAGAATGGGGCGCGGCTGGTCATCTCTCATCACGCCTCGCCCCTCCGGCCCGGTGGTCAGCGGACGACGATGTGGCCGGGGCAATCCGGTTGGTCAGGCGACCGCTGTCGCAAGCCGCGCCTCTCCCGACTGGATCCTCAGTTCGGCGAAAGCGTCGCGAACATGGTCTGCGACAGCCAGAACCGGCGCCGGCGCATCGTCGATCACCTGCAGGCCGATATCGTAATGGCCGAGATCGGGAAGACCGTCGCGCTCGCCAAGCTGCACCATCTCACCCTGGACAAGGTAACGCGGCAGCGGCGCAATCGCGAGGCCGGCGAGCACGGCGGCACGCTGGCCCGTGGTATAGGCGCTGAGAAAGGCAATGCGGAACCGGCGGCCGGCGCGCGACAGCTTTTCCACCGCATCGGCCCGCCAGACGCAGCCATCCTCCCACATCGACACCGGCAGCGGATCCTTAAGATGCGCATTGCCGCATTTGACGCCCGCCCAGACCAGCTTTTCCTGCATCAGGATTTCGCCGTTCTTCGGCGCGACATCGGTCAGGCTGTTGAAGATCGCGATGTCGAGGCGATGTTCGTCGACGCGCTTGCGCATGGCGCCGCTCATACCGATCGATACGTCGACCGTGACGTTCGGATAGGATTCAGCAAAGCGCTTCAGCACTTCCGGCAGGATGCGTTCGCCGACGTCCTCGGGCGCACCGACGCGCACGACGCCATTCATGTCGGGCAGCAGGAAGCGCGACACCGTCTCATTGTTGAGCGCCAGCAGACGGCGGGCAAAACCCAACAGCATCTCGCCCTTTGGCGTCAGCGACACCGAGCGCGCGTCGCGCAAGAACAGCGTGCAGCCGAGCAGCTCTTCCAGCTTCTTGATCTGCATCGAGACCGCCGACGGGGTGCGGTAGACCGTTTCGGCCGCAGTGGTGAAGTTGCCCGTTTCGGCGATGGCGACGAAGGTCTTCAACACATCCATTTCCAGGAGCGGAAGCGCATGGCGCAGCATCATGTTCATGGCGGCATTCCTTGATCAATAAAACTGAAAGAATGGTTCACTTCATTTCGTTTGATTGAACATCAACAAAGACCGATAGTCAAGTTGCAAGGACGCCAAAGGAAGGAAACCAGTCATGTCCGCGACAACAATGGCCTTCGCTGCCCCGCAGGGCATTCGGCGCGTGAGCAAGGTGAAACCCAAGATGAACCGCACTCCCGAGCATGTCGTGCAATTGGCAAAGACCTTGCCTGTGAGACAGGTCAATGCCGACGGCGATCTCGTCTTGTCGTTCCTCTCCCGCGTGCAATCGCTGATCGACAGCATTGCACGAAAACGACAGGCAAAACGCATCGCCCGGAATCGGGTGGAAGCCCACCGCGAATTGGCGAGACTACCCAAGCGGGTCCGCAACGACCTCATCTTCGCCGAGACGCTGATTGATCACCATGTTTGATGAAAACTATCAAACATATTCGTTTGAATGATGATTAGGGTTGCGACATATATAGATCGTGGTCGCGACCTCTGAGGCACTCAGAAGGAGCCATGAAATGTCTACTATCCATCTATTCCAGACCTCGGACCGGGCATCCTCCCCCTCGTCCATCCCGGGTCTCTTCAGCCTTCGTGCCCGCGCCTGGGCTGCGTGGAAGCGCTATTCCAACGAGCGCGCGCTTGAAAACCTGTCCTACGACACGATGAAGGACATCGGTTTTCCGTCAGTCGTCGACGCGGTGCACAAGACCGAGCAATGAATGACCGCCTGACCTGTTTTCGGGGACCCAAGACCCCGAGCGCAAACCGCTGAAGGGCATCGTCGAGAAGGCGGTGCCCTTCTCCTTTTGTGGTCTCGCCAGATGCCGGCGGGCGTCGAAACGCCCCGAACCGCCCTTTGCCCGAACTTGTCCGATACCGACACCCGGCCTTTTCACCGCCGGCGCGTCGCAATCGGCAAATACAACCCAAAGGCGTTCTTTTCGAAAATTACGCATCCCTGGCGTTTCTTGTCAGATTACGTCAGTCGCGCCGGTAAATCTGTCGCATTCCTTACAAAAGCCGCAAAACCGGCTCGACAGCGGCTTTCCCGCCCCATGTCGCAATGCGAAATGTCTTTGCGGTCGCTGCTTTCCATGTCAATGTCGCAAACAGACAAGCCGGACGGTATCTTCCAAGCGACGAATATACGGCACCGCCAAGCATGGGAAGCCTCATGAACAAGCCCTTGACCAAAAAGCGTTCTCTCGTCTTCTTCCTGGTACCGAACTTTTCCATGCTGCCGTTTTCGGCCGCCATTGAAACGCTCCGCATCGCCAACCGCATGCTCGGCTACGAGGCCTATACATGGCGCCTCACGTCGACCGACGGCGAAAAGGTTCTTTCTTCGAGCGGCATCGGCCTGGAGGTCAACTCGTCTCTGGCCGACGAACGCAAGTTCCTGGGCGGGGAAAACCGTCCGTCGATGGTGCTGGTCTGTTCCGGCATCTATGTCGAGGATTTCAACAACAAGTCGGTCAATGCCTGGCTGCGCGAGGTCTACAACCGCGGCGTCGCCGTCGGCAGCCTCTGTACGGGCGCCCATGTGCTGGCCTCGGCCGGCCTGCTGACAGGCAAGCGCTGCGCCATCCACTGGGAAAACCTGCCCGGCTTTTCCGAGAATTTCCCGCAGGTCGACGTCTATGCCGACCTCTATGAGATCGACAGCAACATCTATACCTGCGCCGGCGGCACCGCCTCGCTCGACATGATGCTGAACCTGATCGACCAGGATTTCGGCGAGAACCTCGTCAACCGTGTCTGCGAACAGGCGTTGACCGACCGCGTGCGCGGCCCTCACGACCGCCAGCGGCTGCCGCTGCGCGCCCGTCTCGGCGTCCAGAACGCCAAGGTACTGTCGATCATCGAACTGATGGAAGGCAACCTTGCCGAACCGCTGTCGCTCCTGGAGATCGCCGAGGGCGCCGACCTGTCGCGCCGCCAGATCGAGCGGCTGTTCCGCCAGGAAATGGGGCGGTCCCCTGCCCGCTACTACCTGGAGATCCGCCTCGACCGCGCTCGCCACCTCCTCATCCAGTCGTCGATGCCGGTCGTCGAAGTCGCCGTCGCCTGCGGCTTCGTCTCCGCGTCGCACTTCTCCAAGTGTTATCGCGAACTCTACAATCGCTCGCCGCAGCAGGAGCGCGCCGACCGCAAGCTGACGCTGCAGATGGCGCGATAGAGAGCGCCAGAAGGATGACGAAGGGCGGAGTTTCCGCCCTTCGTCGTTTTGGGACACGGGCTGCAAAGTTTGCTGACTGCAAGTCCGCCCCTCCGTCATCCAGGCACCAACGTGCCGTGCGGCATGGATCCGCGGGTCAAGCCCGAGGATGACGAGTAGAGAAGTCGGCACGCCGCACCCCGCTTTTGTTCCCGCGCTTTTATGGCCTTGTTTCTGTCACCACGCCCCGGTCGGCAAGAAGTAGAGCTTGCACGCTCACCGCTGAGAGATGACTGTTTGCGGCATCTGCGAATCACGCCCCGAGCCGCAGGACATTTGTGGCTCTGCCGCAGACCCCATCGCGCCACCATCAGGAGCAACGCGCCATATGGCACCGGTCGAGATCAATCCCGCCAAGGTCCACGAATTCAGGGATTTCCAGAGCTTCTACGACTGGCTCGGCGCTCACCATCAGAGCGAAGACGAGGTTTGGATCAAGACCCACAAGGTCGGCTCCGGCCTTGCCTCGATCACCCCCAAGGAAGCAATCGACGTGGTGCTCTGCTGGGGCTGGATCGACGGGGTGCGCAAGGGGCTCGACGACAGGAGCTTCCTGCAGCGCTATTCGCCGCGCGGCAAGAAGAGCATCTGGAGCAAGATCAATGTCGACAATGTCGCGCGGCTGATTGCCGAGGGACGCATGACCGAGCATGGGCTGCGCCAGGTGGATGCCGCCAAGGCCGACGGGCGCTGGGACCGGGCCTATGCCAGCGGCAAGGACATGAAGATCCCCGACGACCTGCAGGCCGCGATCGACGCCGAACCCGAGGCCCGCGAAATGCTTGCCCGGCTCAGCGCCCAGAACCGCTTCGCGCTCGCGTTCCGCACCCACAACATGAAGACCGAAGCCGGCCGCAAGAAGAAGATCGAGACCTTCGTCGAGATGCTGAAGCGCGGCGAGACGATCTACCCGCAAAGCCGGAAGTAAGTTTTCGCCGGCAGGCCAATGGCGGCCCTTGCGACCGAACTCCACTTTGCGGCTCCTGTCGCTTGTTCGCATGCGCCATCGTGTGCGCCGCCTCGAACGACGAAGCGCGCGATGACGACGGCTATTGTGGCGCGCGCCCGAAGCGCGGGCCGGGCGCCGGAAGCTCCACCACGCCGGAAGCGCCAAAGCGGTTCACACCCTCGTCTCCCTTTAGAAATCCCAATACGACCAGACCAAACAGCGGACCGACGATCGGGACAAAGAGCGCGAGGTTCCACCAGCCGGACATTTCACGGTCATGCCAGCGCTTGACGCTGACGACCAACGCGAAGCCGATGCTCGCCAATAGGATAACGACAATAAGAAGGTGCATGTAACTGTTGCCATCGGAAGAAACGGTCTGGCCGCCGGTTACCGCCGCCAGCAGTGCCGCGCCGGCGAACACTGCGACGACGGTCGCGATCAGCAGCACAATCATCGCTAGCCACCAGGTCTGGCGCCCGATGCGACCGTCAAGACTCGTAAATGTCTGCAGATTCACCGCTTCCCCTCTCATAGGACCGCAGCCACGGCCCGAACGCCCAGGCACCAAACAAGGCCGGCGCCATCATCCTGCAATTCCAGCAGGCCCATTTCATCCTATATCGAAACTTCTGGGCGGCGCGCAGGTAGCTGCCAAGAAATAACACACCCTATGGCTGCGCAGCCACAGGGTGCAAAACGTCCCCGCTACGCTACCGTTCATCACGTGCGTGGTCACCGGCGAGCGATGGCCACGCACGGACAAGACAAGACGTTCAGACCCTATGCCCGAGCGTGAAAGGCGCGCTCCAACTCGGCGATATCGAGCTTGACCATGCCGAGCATGGCCTCGGTCACACGCCTGGCACGTTCGCGGTCCGAATGGGCGACCATGTCGCCGAGCGCCCTCGGCGTGATCTGCCAGCAGAGACACCAACGGTCCCGCAGCCAGCCGCATTGCTCCACTTGCCCACCGTTTTCAAGCAGCGCATTCCACAGGCGATCGATCTCCTCCTGACTGTCGCATTGGATCATGATCGAGAAGGAATGGTTGAACGGGTCGAGCGGTCCGGCTTCGAGCGCGGTGAACTGCTGGTTTCCCAGCGTGAACTCGATCACCTTGACGCTGCCCGCCGGCCCGCTCGGCGAATCCGCCGGCAGCACGGTCGTGCGGACAATCGCCGAATTGGGGACGAGCGAAACGTAAAACTCGACCGCCTTGAGTGCGTCCTTTTCGTACCAGAGATTTGAAACAACATTGGTCATATGCGGCTCCTCTTCGCAGGCCTGGATCAGGTCCAGCTGCTTGAAAGACGTCTCACCAATGCCAGAACCGACAAGGCCTCGTGATTTATTGGAACCACAAGAACCGGTCCGTAGCCAGACAGCGCGGATTGCCGCTACTACGACGCCAGCGCATCCAGCAAGGCCAGCTCGGAGATCACCCGGTTTCGGCCAGCGTGCTTGGCCATGTAGAGAAACTGGTCGGCCGCGTGCAGGTAGTTCTCGAAGGATTCCGGCGCCTCGATCGTCGCAAGGCCGATCGACACCGTAATCGACAGTTCCTCGTCATCCGCGATGATGCGCGATCTCGCAAGCTCGGTGCGCAGCTTCTCGCAGAACGTAAAGGCGCGCCGGACGTCGAAGCCGTTGAACAGGATGCCGAACTCCTCGCCGCCGAGGCGAGCGAGCAGGTGTTCGTCGCCGACCAGCGTCGTCAGCCGCTTGGCCACATGCTTCAACACCACGTCGCCGATCTCGTGGCCGTAGGTGTCGTTCAGCCGCTTGAAATGGTCGATGTCGAGAATGGCGATCGCCGTCGTCTCGCCGCGGCGCAGGCATTGCTCGACGAGGCGCGGGCCGGTCAGGAAGAAGTGGCGGCGATTGTAGATATCGGTCAGGTAGTCGCTCGCCGCCTGCCGCTGCAGCGTCTGCAACCGCTTCTGGATACCGGCGGCATAGGCGATGCGGCCGTTGAACTCGGCCTCCAGAAACGGCTTCTGGATGAAGTCCGTGCCCCCTGCCTCGAGGAACCGCGCACCGATTCGGCGGTCGCCGCTGTCGGAAAGCGCGATCACCGGCAACGCCTCGTCGCCCTGGCGCCGCCGTACCTCGGCAAGCAGCGCCGCCCCGGTCATATCCGAGAGATCAAGATCGGTGACGACGATATCGATCGCTTCGCCGGAATCGAGCACCTGCAGCGCATCGGCGGCCGAGGCAACTTCACACACCGAAATCCGCTGTCGGCGCAGGATGCCGGCAAGCTCGGCCCGCGACAGCGTGTCGGAGTCGGCAAGCAGCACCGTCGTCTTGCCGTTGGTCAACGCCCGGTCGACAGCACCGATCAGGAGATTGATCGATTCCGGCTGGTTCTTGATGACGCAGTCGAGCGCGCCGCGACCAAGGATCTGGTCGCGCGTGCTGTCGTTGAACGCCGCGGTGAAGACTACGGCCGGCACATGATTGGCGAGGATGAAATCGAGCGCCTCGCAATTGGGCGCGTCGGGAAGGTTAAGATCGAGCACGGCGAGCGAAAAGCTATCCGGGGCTGCGGCCATTTCCTGGCGCAGCGCCTCCAGCGAGGCGCAATGGGTGACACGGATGCCATGCACCGTTTCCAGGCCGTATTTCAGCGCGGTTGCAAACATGCGGGAATCTTCGATCAGCAGCATGCGCTTGTCGCTGTGCTTTTGCACAGAATTGATCCGACCTGGCGTGCGGCGCAATCTCACGTCCCTGCAAATCCCGATTTCGAGCCGCAGGCGTGCTGTCCCTAAAGGGCGACGCTGGCTCCCAATATACAATTATACCCGGCACGGATCGCGCCAGACGTTGTGTCTTGGCATGATCAGGCGTTACCGGGTTCCCCACCTTTGTTGCGGCCGATTGAAGACGGTCCGGATTGCAATTTCGTTAATGCGGCAACCGCAAGGAGTCTTTTCTCGCGACCCGAGCAATTTTATGGGTCGCAAGCGCAGGAAAGCTGCAAATGCGCCGGCATGTGTAGCCGACAGAGGAGCGCCGCCGCCTCGAAATGGAGGCGGCAGGCGGGCTCAAGGCGCCGACAAGACCGCGTATCGAGCAGTCAAAGCCACAGAGATCTGGCCCACCTTACGCGGGAACTTTCACCTTTTCGCTCAAGGTCTTGATCTTGGTCAGCGTATCGAGGTTCTGATTGACGCGGCAATAGAACTCCTCGTTGACGAAGGGGCGCACGACGAAGTCATTGCCGCCGGCCTTGAGGAAGCGCGCCGACAAGAGCCGGTTGGTCGAGGACGAGACGCCGATGATGCGCAACTGATGCGGGCCATAGGCGCTGCGGATGCGCCGCGTCAGCTCGAAACCGTCGATGTCGGGCATGTTGTAGTCGGTGATGACGAGGCCGATATCCGGATTGTTCTTGAGAATTTCGAGCGCCACGGCACCGTTTTCCGCCGAGCTGGTACGGAAATTGTAGCGCTTCAGCTGCGTCGTCAGAAGCGCGCGCGCCGTCGGGCTGTCGTCGACAACAAGCACATGGTGCTTGTGGTTGGTGAGAAACCGGCAAACCGATTCCGCCAGCATGTCGACGGCAAAGACGCTGTCCTTGATGACGTAGTCGACGATCTCCTTCGCCAGGATCTTTTCGCGGGTGCTTTCCTGGAAAGAGCCGGTGAAGACCACGGTCGGCACGCTCATGTCGATGAGATAGTTGAGCGCTTCGCCATTCTCGGCACCGGGCAGGTTGATATTGGAAATGGCCAGCGACGCCGGGAACGTCGCATTTTCGACGGCAAACTGCAGATCGTCATAATCGCGGCAGACGATGACGTCGATGTCGAACAGCTCCTTCAGCCGCTTCGAGACCATCGACGAAAACAGATTGGAGTCCTCGGCCAGCACGATGCGGTGCTCAGCAAGAGATTCACCGGAATAGTACATTCCGGAAACGCCGAAAAATGACATTGATCGCCTTTAAGTAAAGAGTGTCCCCGAAGCCATGCTAGAGGAGAAAGACTTTCCCGGCTGTTAATGAGCAGCCGGTGAAATGGCTGCTTGGCGCGCTTGCGTTCAGCTCTGGGCATACGACCCAATGGCCATACGGGGCCGTCAAGCCTTCGGCGTCGCGCCGCGCCGCTCGAGCGCGGTCTTGCGGATGATCTCCGCGATCTCCGGGTTGCTGCTGGACAGCATCTGGAAATCCTCCGAGTACAGCAACAGTAGCGAGACCTCGGTCGCCGAGCGGGGCTCGCCCGTAATCAGCGCCATCTCGCCGAAGAAGCTGCCAGCGCCTAGCTCCACCGGGTTCGGTGTCGCGATGCTGACGCGCCCCTCGACGATGAAGAACATCTGGTCGCCGGTCTCGCCCTTGCGGCAGATGACGGCGCCTGCCGGCACGACGCGGGGCCTCAGCGCCCGCACGATCTCGACGAGCGCGGCCGAGCAGGCCTCCAGATTGAGCCTGGTTCGTCCGGTCATGTCCGGTGTCGTGAGTGCAGCGACCACAACGAGCCCGATCGCGGCGAGCAGGCCGCCGAGCGGCGCAAAAATCTTCGAGAACGGCCGTGCCGACATTCAACGCTCCCGCAGCCTACCACCCTCTTAGAATAAGATGCTTCAGGCCAAGCGCAAAGGGGCCCACGAGACGGCACTGGAGCAGTGTTGACCTTGGCAAAAGCGTCGACGCGGCGCCGGCTCCCATCGCGTGGTCGAAGAGCCGGTTCAGCTTCACAGCCGGTCAAGACAAGGCGCTGACCGCGCGCATATTTCAGTATAAGATACCACCATGAGCGAAACTCAGGCCCTCTTCGACGTGTTGCGCCAGTCGGCAGCACCCGCCTTCGCCGATGCCATCGAGCGGCACGTGCGCGACGCGCCGGACCGCAAGCTCGGCCGCATCAATGCGCTCGCCTTTGCCGCCGAACACGGGCTGGACGAAGAAGCGACCATCGCCGGTTTTCTGCACGCCTCGCGGCTCGGCCTGTTCGAGCTCTCCTGGAATGTGCTCTGCCCCGGCTGCGGCGGGGTGCTCGACGCCAACACATCGCTGAAAACGGTACAGAGCGAGGCCTATACCTGCGCGCTTTGCGCCGCCGGCTATGAGCCGACCTTGGACGAGATGATCGAGGTGACCTTTACCGTCAGCCCGCGTGTGCGCCATATCGAGGCCCACAATCCGCACGAACTGCCGGCCGCCGAATATTTCCGCCAGATCTACTGGGGGTCCGGTGTCGACCTGCCGGACGATGATTTCGAGGAAAAGGTCGAGGAGTTCCTTATCGAGACGCTCGAACTGCCGCCCGGCGACAAGGCCGTCATTGCGCTGCAGCTTCCGGCCGAGTTCGTCATCATCTTCGAGCCGGTGACCCATGCGGCGCAGTTCCTCGACGTATCGGGCGAACCGACCAAGGAAAGGCGAAACCTGTCCCTGGTGTTCGACCGCACGCACCGGCACAGCGAGACCATCAACCTGCAGCCGGGGCCGCTGCGCATCCAGGTGGAAAACCATGCGGAGGTGCGCACTCTGCCGAGCGTCTGCGTCGCCGGCGAAGCGTTGCATGCGCTGCTCGGGCGCCGGCGCCCCTTCCTGACAGCCAAGCGGCTGCTCTCCAACCAGACATTCCGCGACATCTATCGCACCGACACGATCGACGTCGACCAGCGCCTGAAGATCACCAGCCTGACATTCCTGTTCACCGATCTGCGCGGCTCCACCGAACTCTACGAGCGCGTCGGCGACCTCGCCGCCTTCGACCTGGTAAAAGCCCATTTCACAGTGCTCAACGAGATCGTGGCCGCCGAGGCCGGCGCCGTGGTCAAGACGATCGGCGACGCCGTCATGGCAACCTTCCCGACACCGGACCGCGCCATCGCCGCAGCCATGCGGATGCGCGACGCAATGCGCGAGCTCAACCACGAGCGTAGCAGCGAGGACCTTCTGTTGAAGATCGGCATCCACGAAGGGCCCTGCATCGCCGTCAGCCTCAACGAGCGGCAGGATTACTTTGGCCAGACGGTCAATATCGCCTCACGCGTGCAGCACCTTGCCACCGCCCAGGAAATCTTCGCCACCAGCGCGGTGCTCAAGCATCCGGCCGCCGCCGACCTGCTCAGCGAGCGCGGCCTCAACCCGATGACCCACAACGTCACGCTGCGCGGCATCACCAACGAGATCAGTATTTTCGCCATACCTTGAACGTGGTGCTGGCAACGGCGTTCGGCGTACGGCTCACGACGCCCAGAATTCCGCGAGATCGAAAAGCAGGGAGGGCGAGTACGCAAACAACGCACCGCTGCCGTAACCAATGAGCCCGAAGAGGGCCGCTCCCACCCAGCCATGTGTTTGCCAGCCATAGGCAATCCCGATGGCTGTCGCCGTGCTGACGACGGAAACGATCCAGATGCCGCGCATGACCGATTGCAACGCCTTGCCCAATTCCTGCCTCTCCTGCGGGCCCGCGTTTCAAATGTGGCGCACCGGGCAAACCGCAAAACCTCAGACGTACTGCGGACAACCGCCTTCGTCTCTGCATTGTACGTAGTGACACCTGCACGCTGTAACCAGAGGCGCCGACGCGGCGTCGCACGCCGGTTCGCCCAACGACACTGAAGACCCGGAGGCATCGTCGCACGCCGACCCATTTGCTTGCACCGGGATCGATTTAAGACGAAATCCATGCGGCGCGGATCGGCACCTTAAGGCGTCCTTGCGCGTGGCATTCAATGACATGGCAAGGCGGGGGTGAACACCGCCACGCTGCGCGCGATCTGCGCCGATCGGGAGCTATGAGCGACTTGCGCCGGTCCCGCGGCCGGGTTGGGAGGTTCGTTTGGGCCGGCGGATGGCTCTGACCTTGCCGCTTGCGCCACCGCCGCAGAAAAAGCGGTCGCCGCCATCGGCCTCGAGCCCCGACACGCCCCTGCCGGCCGGCATGTCGAGCCGCTCCAGCACCTCGCCCGTTTGCGGATCGATCCGCCTGACATCGCTGTCGTCGCCTTCCCAGGTGCCGTGCCACAGGTCGCCGTCGACCCAGGTGACGCCGGTGACGACGCGATTGGATTCGATCGTGCGCAGGATGGCGCCCGTCTCGGGATCGATCTGATGGATTTTTCGGCCCCGATGCTGGCCCACCCAGAGCGTGCCTTCCGCCCAGGCAAGGCCGGAGTCGCCGCCATGGCCCGGCGCCGGGATCGTCGAAAGCACGCGGCCGGTCTTCGGATCGATCTTCTGGATGCAATCCTCGGCGATCTGGAACAGGTGCTGCCCGTCGAAGGCCGTGCCCGCATGGGCGGCGACGTCGATGGAGCGCACCGTCTGCCCGCTCTCGGGGTCGAGCGCATTCAATTTGTCGCCGGTGGCAAACCAGACGTGATGGCCGTCAAACGTCACGCCATGCACCTGATCAGCACCGGGAAAGGGACCATATTCGCGAAGAATTTCGGCAGTGGTTCGTTTCATCGTTTTTATCCTGATGCATGTCTCGCCCGAACGTGTGCAGCGGTTTAGGGACAACGACATGCATAGCAACAATGGCTCAAGGCACGTCGCATGAATCCAATCGCATGCGACCTACCTTAGTCGCTCGGCAGCGGCCCGGGGAGTAACAACACTGTCGGGAATCCCGGCACCGGCGGCGTCATCCAGCGGCGCGCCCGCCCTTGCCCGATCGGCTGCACCTTGCCGGCGGCGCAAAGCGTGTCCAGCGCCCGCTGCACCGTGCGCGGGCTCGCCCCAAGCGCAATCGCCAGCGCCGAACTCGCCCACGCCTCGCCATCGGCGAGCAAGGCAAGCACCGCGCCGTGCTGCCCCTCGACGGGCGGCGCCAGCACCGCGACCTCGCGAGCGTGCCGCGGCACCAGTGCAAAACCGCGCGCTGTCGCGCTTACTTCGGCCACATCCCGCAGCTCTGCCCGAAGGCGCCCGATCTCGACGCGCAGTCGCGCCCGGTGCGATTCATCGGCATGCTTCGCCCGGAAGGCGCGCGCGAGAAGCGCGCCCCTCGAAGCATCTCCCGGCCAGGCTTCGGCCAACGCCCTGGCAAGAGCGAAGAGAACCGGGCGCGTTGAGAGCGGCACGATCCTATCATCAATCCGCACGGCATGCCGGCATGCATCGACGACCAGCGCGCCGGATGCCAGCAGCGCCTCGGCCTCTTCGAGCAACAACGCCCTCTCCCCGCCCCGGGCGATCAGGCGCCCTGCCGGCCTGGCAAGCGCGAGGAAAGCGCCTTCGACTTCAGCGGTCAACGCCGGAATGCCGGCTTCGCGCGCCGCCCCGCGCGCCAGTGCCAGCTGAGAGCGCGCCGTCTTCGTCTGCAGGCGCCTGATAGCGATGCCGGCGACAATGAGAGCGTTGGCGGCCCGCGCAGCGGGCGGCAGCGGCGTCGGGTCGAAACCGGCAAGCGCTCGCTCGGCATCATCGAGGCGGCCGATCAGCACCAGACGACGGACCTGGAGATTGCGGGCATGGGCGGCGTTGACCCGGTCGCCATGGGCCTCGAGCGTCGCCCGCGCCGTCTCAAGCGCCTTTTCGGGCCAGCCGAGGTCGCGCGAAACGAGCGCAATCTCGGCTTCGGCCACGACACATCGCGCCCGTGCCACCGCCTCCCTCGGGCCGAACGCGCGGGCCGCACTTTTCAGCAGGGCCTTTGCGCGCGGGAAGTCGCCGAGCTGCGCCATCGCGATCCCGCGCAGTGCCAGCGCCGGCGCGTCGTCGCGAAGTGCTACGCGTTTCAGTGCGCCGAGCGGATCGCCCGTCGCCAGCGCCCGCGCCGCAGCCGTGATCAGCGAGTCCATCGCAATCCCGTCAAACTTGTAACTCCCGCACTCTCGGCTTCCGGCGCTAACTGTACCCGCAGATCGGCAACGACCTGCAAGACCGACAACGAATGGATAGCCGAAAATGTCGACACACAGAACCGGAACGTTCGGGGGGTGGCGAAGGGCGATAGCGCTTGGCGCGGCCGATCGGCTCTCGCTCTTCGCCAGCCCGACCTTCGCGTTGATGGCGCTGCTGACCGGCATTCTGAGTGCTGGCGAGCCAGACATGCTGTGCACGACGTCGTCCGCGTCCCCGCTGACGGGAATGGTCGCGATGTATGCGCTGATGAGCGCCATTCATTTCGCGCCCTGGCTGAGGTTGATCGCTGGGCGGCAAAACTCTGACCAACGGCCGTGAAGCCGATCGTTGCTACGCCACAAACATCTCAACACGAGGAGACCGCCCATGCAGAACGAAATCGTTTCACCCGAGGCGTGGCTGAAGGCGCGCCTCGACCTGCTTGCTGCCGAAAAGGAATTCACCCGGCAACGGGAGGCGCTGGCGCGGCGCCGCATGAAAATGCCCTGGTAGCGCGTGGAAAAATCCTACCGGTCCGAAGGGCCGGCTGGCGCTCTGTCGCTTGCCGATCTCTTCGACGGAGCCGTCGGCATTCTTCTGCAGTTCTGCAACCTGCGAGGAGCGACTGGCCCGCGGCATGTTGCGGATCAGCGCGTGGGTCGGACGATCATAGGCAGTCAGCGACCAGTATTGCTCAACCGGGACATTCGCCGGCACCGTCAGCCGGTAGGTCTTGTCTCCCTCCTTGCTGCACAAGGCTGATCCTCAAGACCAGCACGACCCACGAGGGGCTGCCCGCCTTCGCTCCTTACGTTGCAGACCCATTCAGCACCAACACCTCACCATCGGCCGGGATCCTCAGCTTCATCGCGGAAATACCGCGTGCCTCGGCAGCCTCGCGCAGGTCCTGCCGGCTGATCGTTGCATGGTCGAGCGCCTCCATGTGCGTGGCGACGACCACGGCATCGCCGGATGTTTCGCAGACGGCAACGGTTTCCTCTGCGTCCATGACGATCAGGTCGCCATCCCAGCGCGCGCCGCAGGAATGGGTGACGACGATGTCGGGCTTCGTCTCGGCGATCACGCTTGCCACCGGCGGGTAGAGCACGGTGTCGCCGGCCCAATAGATCGAAGGTTCGCCTTCGGCTCCAAGCGTGAAGCCCATGACCGAGCCCATCAGCTCGACGACCGGCCCAAGGCCGTGGCTGCCCTCGCGCCGCGTCAGCGTCAGCCCCTGCCAGGTGGCGCGGTCGGCAAGCGGGGTCACGGCGGTAAAGCCCGCGGCGCGGATTTCCCCTTCGTCGCCCGGCTGACAGAAGATCGGCAGATGCTTCGGCAGCCGTTCCTTGGCCACATCGTCGAAATGATCGGAATGCAGGTGCGAAACGATCACCAGCTCCACGCCATCGAGGATCGCCTCGATCGTGACCGGTAGCTCGACCATCGGGTTTTCCGACCGATTGGCGAAGGATGGCAGGCTGTGTTTCGGCGCCAGATAGGGATCGATCAGCACCGTGCGTCCGGCATAGTCGAGCTTCAGGGTGGCGTTGCGGATCAGCTGCAGTTTCATGGGGTGCATCCTTGGTGGTAAGCGGCCGTTTGTCGGTAGCCGGATCGTTGCGATTGCCGCGGTAAAATCAAGCCCCGAAATGCGGCTTTGCCGCACCCCCTCAGGATGCGCGCAGCAATACCTGTAGCGCCGAGCGGAGCCGCAACCGCTTTTCTTTGGCCTGCAGGGCTTTGGTCTCTACAGGGTGCGAACGTGGGGCAAGGTCTATCTGCACCGCTTCAGCCTTTATCCCAGCGTGCCGCTGCCGCTGTTCATCGCAGCTTCGATCTGTCTCGTCTACATCAGCCGGGAACAGGCCGGCCACAGCGCGGCGCGAGAACAAGCTTTGGTCATCGGCGCAACGCGCATGCAGCAAGCCGGTGATTTCACCACGGCATACCCATCGTCGCCGCACCTACTTGGCGGAAGAAATCGCGATATCCCTTGCGGCGGCGATGATCCGTTCAGCGGTCGGAAAAGTCCCGAGCTCCTCCGGCCCGCCGCGCGCCTCCAGCTTCGCCCAGGCAATGCGGCCCAGTCCATCGACGAGGAAATGACCGACGAGCTGGGTGCCGTGGTTTTCGAAAATCGAGCGATCGACGTCCTGGAGCTCGAATCCATCCTTGGCATTGAGCACGGTATTGGCCTCCATCGGCGGCATCGGCTCGGCCATTTCGCCGTTCGGGTTGATACGCGCGGCAGCAAATTGCTCGAAGCTGGCATGGAACGGCCATTGCGGCTTCTCTCCGCTGTCTGTTGCCGCGAAGACGACGCGCGGCACGCCGAAATCCCGATGCGTGCGGCAGTCGGGATCGCACAGAACCGTGACTGGCGTCGGCTGGAACTGGAGATAGAGCCGCGCCCGCTCCACAGGCGTGTTGATCACCGCCACCGTCTCGACACCCGCCTCGAGCAAGGCGGGCTGGAGTGCTGAAAACTGCCGCAGCTGACGCCGGCAGAATGGACAGTGTAGACCGCGAAACAGCCCGATAAGGAAAGGCCGGCCGCGCAGGTCCGCAAGCGAGACTGCGTCTTCGGCATTGGCAGCGGGTAGCGAAAACGCTGGAGCGGCGTCCCCCGGGCGCAGTGCAGGAAGCTCATTCGCCATGGACAACCGTCCTCCTTCCAGAGCAATTCCAGCAAAACTGCGGAACGGTTTTGCGTCCGGAACTGCGCACAAACAAAGCGATAGAGCGTTTCCACCATTGGTCTGTACCGGAAACGCTCTGCTGCATAATTCCTTAAATCGGAGTCGATTTAAGGAATTATGCAGCAAATTTATAACGTTACAGCGTCCTTAGCACGCCATACCTGGCGCGCGGCGCTGTAATGTCACTCGCCGATCAGGTCGTCTCGTGACCATCACGGTTTGCGCGGTGTTCTCACCGCCAGTTGCAATCCCAGGGCTGCCCGCGGGCGGCCCGGTGGCAAACGAAGGTGCGGCCGCAAGAATGCGTTGCCGATCTCACCGTGCGTCCGCGCCCCGTGCCGCGCTCCAACGTCTGCCGGGCTGCAAGCTGGGCGCTGGCTGGGCAATTGCCAAAGGTTTTCTTCCTGATGTCCGCCGGTGGGCTGATGGCATTCTGTGGCGCGTTCTTCGCCGGCGTCTCTTCCGTGCTGCGGGTCTTCGACGACGCGGGAAGTTTCGCCTCGCGCTTGATGTCAACGCAACGGCCGCTCTTCAACTGCTGGTTTTGGGCGCAGGCAAGCGGGCAGATCCGCGCTTTTTGCGTGCGCAAGCGCTCCAGCACGCCATCAGATGGTTCGAGCGCCGCAAGCTCGACCTTGCTTAGCCTGGCGAACTGCTCCAGCGCGCGGCGACTGCCCAAACCCCAGAGCCCGTCTTCGCTACCGGCGCGGCAGCCGACACGGTTCAGCTCCTTCTGGATCGAGCGCACCAGTTCGCGGTCCGGCTCACCAGTTTCAAGCGTCGGGTTTTCGGTGGCCGGCGGCAGCGTCAGTGCGGCCACCTGCCCCGTTTCGGCCGGAAGCCCCCCGGCAGGCGGCGTTTGCGGTTTCGTAGCCTCGGCTTCCAGCTGGGCGGCCGCCTCATCGGCTGCCGCACGCTCGATGATCCTGATTTTCGCTTTGGCCAGCGAAACGAACGCACCGTCGGGATATTGCTGCAGATAGGCGTCGAACAGGTCGCGGTCCGAGGATCCCTTGATCGTGTCCCAATAGGCAAGCTCGGCGGCATTGTCGCCCTTGCCACTGGCGACCGACGCGGCGGGTTCCGGTGTCGTGGAGGGCTTCAGCACCACCTCGCCCGTCAGCGAGGAGTTGTCCCAGGGCACCTGCTTGCCATCCGTCTCCTCCAGCACGTCACGGCGCACGTCGATCAGCTCGCGGGTGATGTCGCGCCCCGGCTTGCCGAGGTGACGCAGCAGTGCCGCCGTGAAAGGCGAGTTACGCCCGGCGCCATCGAGCGCGACGTTGCCGGGCTGGGTGGCAAAGGCGATCAGCGAGCCGATGCCGGTGCCGACCTTCGCCAGCCCCCGGCCGATCGAGCTGGAGCGTGTGCCCATCGAACGGGCCAGATTGACCGCCAGCGGATTGTCGCGGCAGGCATCGAGGAACACCAGATTGACCCGCGTTGAGCGCTCCATCGCCGTAAGGATCAGGTTCATCGGCACCGCCTCGAATTCGAGGTCGATATAGGAAAGAAGCTTGGCGTCGATAGGGGCGATATAGTTCTCGCCGTTCACCTGCAGCCCGTGGCCGGCATAGTAGAACAGCGCCAGATCGGCGCCGTCGAGCTTGCCGACGAAATCGCGGATCGTGTTGCGGACGCCGGCAAGATCGAGGTCGCGGCCGACGACGACCTCGAAGCCGAGCGCTTCAAGCTTGGCCGCCATGTCGCCGGCATCGTTGTCGGGGTTGGGCAGCTTCGGCACGTGTTGGTAGGCCGAGTTGCCGATGACCAGCGCCACTCGCCTTTCGGCAAGCGCCTGCGAACATATCAGCACCAGGAAGAGCGTCATGACCACGCGAAGGCAATGCATGCCATACCCCCCGGGCATGCCCATGCATACCCCTTGAAAGTCGCCTGCCCCGCCGCCGCGCATCGGCCGATCATCTGAAGGGTGCGGTCCATTGCCGGCCCTGTCAATACAGCCAGGCCGCCCTTCCGATACCCGTTCTGCACGAATGCACTTGTAGGGCTCGTCCCTGGATTAACGGGCCATGGCCGCATTTCATTCAATTGCCAAATGGGATTAGCGCGCTCTAACCCCTTCTGCTTACGGCGCCATGGACGTCAATTTTCAGAGCAATGGCAGCAGGCGCCGGCACGAGCGCGCTTCTCAGGAAACCCGCCCGCTTCCCTGCCGTCGCCCGCACGAAACAGAAAACGGCGCCGGGTGGTCCCGACGCCGTTTCGAATTCCGTTTGAAGAGCTGCGCTTACTTGACGATCGCCGAGCCGTTGACGATCTCGACATTCTCGTCGCCCTGCAGGCCGATGCGGTCGCCGCTCGGCGTGGTGACGAAGCAGCCGCTGGGGCAGATCATCTCCGTCGCGCCGGCGCTGATCGCCACTTCCATGCGGCTTTCGCCCTCGACGACAACCAGAACAGCAGTCTCGCCATCCTTGTTCGTGACAGTCGCGGCCGAAACCGCCCCTGCCACCAGCACGCCGGAAAGCAAAGCAATCACAAATGTCTTCATCGCCCATCGACGCCCGCGGCGCCGCCCTTTTGCACAGCCGGCCGCCCCGTCGGACAAGCGACGGTGGCTCCGGCCACCTCTTCAGCCCGTGACAGCCTAGACCGTCAAAAGAAGAATTGCATGCTTTTTATCGCGGGCAGGCTGAATAGCGGCTGAACGCTCCGTTTATCAGCGGTTGGGGTTTGAGCGGCGGCTGGAAGCGCGGCGCTTGCCGCCCTCAGCTTCAATTTCTTCGTCGAGCGGCGCCGCGGAAGCGGCTTCCTTCTTGGAGGCAGCGGCCCGCGTCTCGGCCGAAGTTGCGCCCTTGGGCTCGCCGACCGTCTCCGGCTCGTGGCTCTCGATGCCGGTCTGGTTCTCGATCGGCACGTCCTCGATCTTCAGCGGGAACGGCGCGCCGATGCCCTCGTCGCGGAAGCGCTCGTAGATGGCGACGCGCAGATCGTTGCGCACGCCGCCGCCGGTCAGGACGTCGGCCACATAGATCCGGAGCTCGAAGGTCATGCGCTCGTCGCCAAAAGCGGTAAAGCCGACGGTTGGCGACGGGTTCTTCAGCACCATCGGATGGGCGCCGGCGATCTCGGCCAGCAGATCCATGATCCGCCGTGGGTCGCTGGCGTAAGTGACGGTGACGGCGATTTCCGAACGGCCGAGCTTGTTGCGGTGCGTCCAGTTGCCGACCGACGCGTTGATCAGCAGCGAGTTCGGCATCATGATCGACTGGTGCTGGAAAGTCTCGATCTCGGTGGCGCGCACCGAGATGCGCTTGACGAAGCCTTCCGTCGTGCCGCTGACGATCCAGTCGCCGACCTTGAACGGGCGCTCGACCAGAAGGATAAGGCCGGAGACGAAGTTCGAAACGATGTTCTGCAGACCGAAACCGACACCGAGCGAGAGAGCACCGGCGACGAGCGCGAGATTGGAAAGGTCGATACCAGCAGCCGAAAGGCCGATCAGACAGGCAAGCCCGACGCCGATATAGCCGATGCCGGTACGGATCGAGTTTCTGACGCCCGCGTCCACCCGACTGCGGGCCATGATGTTGCCGTCGATCCAGCGCTGCACCCAGCGGGTGACGACGTAGCCGAGCGCGAAAAACAGGATGCCCGCCATGATGCCCATGAGCGAGATGGTGATGGTGCCGATCTTGATCTCGGTGATGGCGCGATAGGTCCACGACTCGATGTCGGCGACCTGAAAGCCCCACTGCAGCAGGATCAGCGGAATGAAGAACAGGGTCACCAGCGCGTAGATGCTGAGCCCTGCCGCCAGGCCCACCTGGTCGAGCCCGACCTGCTCCAGCTTGTAACGGCGTTCGAGATAGCGCCCCGCCGCCGTTTCGGCGAACGCGCCCTGGCGGGAGACCGCCTTGCCGGTGAGGAAGCCGATATACATCATCACCAATATGGCGCCGGTAATGATGATCTGCGTGGCGATGAAGCGGGACAGGCCGACATAGCCGGTAGCGGCGGCGATGATGAGCGACGCGCCAGTCAGGATCAGAACGATGGAGACCAGACGCGGCCACGGGCGACCTGGCGCATCGAAAGGCTCGTCGTGCCTGAGCGTCGGCTTGATCCAGGCCGAAGCAATGATGATCAGACCGATGATGACGGAGGCGATGAAGCTCTTCACCACCGTCAGCACGACCGGCGAGCCGAGCGCTTCGCTGATGCCGCCGAACATGTAGTCAAGGCCGTTGACCAACGCCATGGCGAAGATTGTGACCAAAAGCACCTTGGCCCCGCGATCCGACACGCGCACGAGGCGCCAGCGCGAGTCCGACGGCGACAGCACCGCATTGGCGAGCGTGGTCACGAAGAATCCGACCACGGTGACCGCAAGCGCAATCGCGATGATCGGCGTGATATCGGAACGCAGCACGTTGAAACTGTGCAGGAAGAAGAAGCTCGATAGGGCAAAGGCGGCTGTCGAAATGGTCGGAATGAATGTCGACCAGAAGGCAACCGACAGACGCCGGAAATAGCTCGGCTCCTCGTCAGACTTGTCGTGGTGGATATAGGGTGAAAACAGCTTGTTGCTGCCGACGAGGAAGACGAGTGCGGCACAGATCGACAGGAAGATCGCGGTCAGCATGGGAATCCGCTTGTACTTCCAGACGAAGGTCAGCCAGCTCGTCGTGCTGCGCGACAGCACCTTGGTTTCATTGGCCGTTGCCGACAGCGCCTCGTCGAACATTTCGACCGATACATCGGTGTTCTTCAACAGCGTGTTGGAAAACAGCGCGCGTCGCGTCGCCGTGATGCCGTTCGACAGTTTCGTCGCCTGAACCGAAAGGCTCTCGGCCTCCCCGGTCAGCGCATTGATTTCGCCGCGTTCGGCAAGCAGCCGTTTGCGCTCGGCGGTAACGATGTCGGCCTCGGGCGGCTGTCCCTCGCCCGGTGGATCGCCGAGTTCGGTCAGCCGTGCCTTGATCTCATCGAGCCGCGGACGCGTGGAGATCGAGGTCGAGATAATCTGCTTGGCGACGGCATCGACCTGTACCTTGAGCTCGGCAAGCGCGATGTCATCATCACTGGCCTTGGCAACGAGGTCCTTCAGCCGCGCCAGTTCCTTGCCGGCGTGAGCCAGCTGCTCCGCCGCCTGGCTCTGGCCGGCAGCGGCAGCAAGGGCCGCGTCGGTCGGCTGCGCCGGCGTCGCGGCGTTTTGCGCTGGTTGTGCGGCACCCGCTGCGGGCTGCTGCGCGTTCGCTGCCGGCTGCGCCTTGCCGTCGGCGGCCGGCTGCGCGTTCTGGGCGGGCTGGGCGCCGCCCTGAGCAGGCTGATTGCTGGTCTGTGCCGGGGCTTGAGCGGGCGTCTGGGCGGGTTGCGTCGTCGTCTGCGCCGGTTGGGCGTTCTGCGCCACGACGGTGCCGGCACCGGCCAGCGACAGCAGGCAGACAGAAACAGCGAGCAACTTTACCACGAAATGCAATTTCAAAACCCTCGGAAGCCCAGATCTCGCCCGGATGCGGAATCGCGCCGGGCAGTCATTACAATGCGGTTTGAATACGAAAGACGGCGGAAAGATGCAAAGACACGGTAAAACATGCCGTCACATCCGGCAAAACCGTCAGAATCCCGCGCCCGGCTGCGCCAGATAGGCCAGTTCGGCCGCCGTCGACGTCCGCCCGACAAAGGCGTTGCGGTGCGGGAAGCGGCCATAGGTCTCGATCACTTCACGGTGCCGGATCGCATAATCGATATACATGGGATCGCCGAGCTCGGTGAAAAGCTTCACCGCCATGGTCTGATCCGTCAGGTTCTCCGAATGCTCGAACGGCATGTAGAAGAACGCCCGCCACTCCGGCCGAACCGCCATGTCGGCGCCGGCGCCGACCGCGAGCTTGGCTTCCCTGAGCGCCAGGCCGTCGGTCGCAAAGGCAAGCGGCGTCGCCCGGTACATGTTGCGCGGCAGCTGATCGAGAAGCACGATCGCCGCCAGCCGGCCTTCCGGCGTCGCCCGCCAAACGTCGCCGATCTCTCTGGCAAGGGCGAGGTGCGATGTCTGGAAGCGCTGGAAGCAATGTTCGTCCAGCTCGCGCGACGGCTTGAACCAATGGTCGAGCGACAGTTCCTCGAACCAGAATTTCAGCACTTCATCCGGGGTGCAGGCCTCAGCTTGATGGGTCATTCGCTCCTCATGTCGCGCAGTAGGTCGAGATTGGCCCTAGAGATAGGCGGCAATCGCACCGTGTCCATGCCTTACGCGCGCCGCTTCAGAATGGCAATAAAGGCGATGCCGCCGACAAGCCCGGTGATGACGCCGATCGGCATGTCCTCGGGCGCCATGACGACGCGGGCAAAGAGGTCCGCCCAGATCAGCACCAGCGCGCCGACGAAGGCCGAAAGCGGGATGACCCGGACATTGTCGCTGCCGGCAAACAGCCGCACGAAATGCGGCACCATCAGGCCGACGAAGCCGATCGCGCCGGAAAAGGCGACCATGACGCCGGTCAGGAGTGCGGTGACGACGAAGAGCACGAGCCGAAACCGGCGAACGGGAATGCCGAGCGTCGTTGCCGTCTCGTCGCCCATGGCAAGCGCATTGATCTCGCGCGCCCTCAGCACGAGATAGCCGAGGCAGGCCGTCAGCACCACCGTGGGATAAATAAGATGCGGCCATTGCGCCAGCCCGAGACCGCCGAGCATCCAGAAGATCACCGTGTGCACCGCCCTTGGATCCCCAAGGAAAATCATCAGGTTGCCGATCGACGTTAATGTGAAGGCGACGGCGACGCCTGATAGCACCAGCCTGTCGGCATTGCTGCCGAGCACGCGTGTGACGAGCGCCACGAGCGCGGTCGCGACCAGCGCGCCGGCAAAGGCAAACAGCGGCACGGTGGCAAGGCCGAGGATGAGGCCGGTGTGCAGCAGCGCGATGATTGCGCCGAGCGCGCCGCCGGAGGACACGCCGAGAAGATGCGGATCGGCAAGCGGATTGCGCGTCACCGCCTGCAGCACGGCGCCGGTCAGCGCCAGCCCGGCCCCGACCAGCCCGGCAAGCACCACGCGCGGCAGGCGCACATCCCAGACGATGCTTTCGCGGCCGGCCGACCAGGCAACGTCGACGCTGCCAGGCGACAGCTTCGAGACGATGATCGACCAGACGGTCGAGACCGGGATCGGCGCCGAGCCCAATGACACGGCGGCAGTGATCGTCAGGCACAACAACAGCAGCGCCGTGAGAAAGGCGGTCGTGGTTTTCACAGTCCGTCCCTGGTCAGATATTGGAGTGGAAGGGCGGGGACATGCGAAAAGGCATGCCCCGGGAGCATGCGGCAAGGCACGCCCCCGCTGACGCCTCAGTTACATCGCCTGCCCGTGAAAGGCCTTGGCAAGCCGCGCGATGGCATCGATGTTGCGCGGACCCGGCGTCGCCTCGACATAGTCGAGCACCACGAAGCGGTCGTTCTTGACGGCGTCGATGTTCTTGAAGGCCGGGTTGCTCTTCATGAAGGCGATCTTCTGCTCGGCGGTCACCTCGCCATAGTTGACGATCACCACCACCTCGGGGTTCTTGTCGATCACCGGCTCCCAGGAAATCTCGGTCCAGCTCTTCTCCACACCGTCCATGACGTTGACGCCGCCGGCCGCCTCAATCATCGCCGTCGGAATGCCGAACCGGCCTGATGTGAACGGCTTCTCCTCGCCGGAATCATAGACGAAGACACGGGTCGGGCGCTCGATGCCGCCGATGCCTGTGGTGATCTTGTCGAGATCGCGGCGATAGCCGTCGACGAGCGCCTGCGCCCGGTCCTCGACGCCGAAGATGCGGCCGAGATTGAGGAGATCGGCGAACATGTCGTCCATGACAGGCTTGCCCTTGGCCATGACGTGGATGCAGGATTCGGTCAGCTCGTAGACGTTGATCTTGAAGGGCTCGAGCGTTTCCGGCGTCACCTCGCCGCCGACCTTCATGCCGTAGTTCCAGCCGGCGAAGTAGAAGTCGGCGTCGGCATTGAGCAGCACTTCCTTGGTCGGATACTTTTCCGAAAGCTCCGGCAGCGCCTTGACGCCCTCGCGCAGCTTTTCGTCCAGCGTCTTCCAGCCGGAAACGCCGGTATAGCCGACCATGCGGTCCTGCAGCTTAAGGGCCAGCATCATTTCGGTGAGGTTGACGTCGTTGGAAACGGCCCGCTTGGGCGCCGCCTCGAAGGTCACCTCGCGGTTGCAGCTCTTGACCGTCACGGGATAGGCAAGCGCCGGCGCGGCGCCAAGCGTGAGAAGCAGAAGGGCGGAACTGGCAAATAGGGTCTTCATGATGGCATCGATCCCTGTCGAGCGAGTGAAAAGGAAAAGCGCGCGCCGCTGGCAACGGCGTTGCTATGGGCTGTGGCGGTGACGCCGAAGGCGGCGGAAAGCGCTTGCGGGTTGAGCACGTCTTCGGGCGAACCAAAGGCCGTCATGCGACCCTCCGTCAGGATCGCCACGTCGGTCGCGAATTCCGCGGCCAGGTTGATGTCGTGCAGCGTGGTGACGATCGTCAGCTGCAGCGTCTGCAGCAGCTCGAGAATTTCGAGCTGATGGCGGATGTCGAGATGGTTGGTCGGCTCGTCCAGGATGATGATGCGCGGCTGCTGGGCCAGCGCCCGGGCAATCAGCACCCGCTGCTTCTCGCCACCCGAAAGTGTGGAGAATTGCCGTCCGGCAAGGTGAGTGAGATCGAGATGCTCGAGCGCATGCGCCACCGTCTCGCGATCCCTCGCCGTCCAGCCGCTCACGCCTTCCCGCCGGGGTATGCGGCCCATCATCACCACGTCGCGCACGCTGAAGGGAAAATCGCTCGGCATTTCCTGCAGCACGACGGCAATGATCTTGGCCGCCTCGCGCGCCGTCATCGCCCAGATGTCGACCCCATCGACCTCGATCGTGCCTGCCGTCGGCTGGGCCGAGCGATAGAGGCAGCGCAGCAGCGATGTCTTGCCGGCGCCGTTCGGACCGAGAATGGCAAGCCGGCTGCCGGGCGTAATGGCAAAGTCGACCTCGCGGACCAGCCGCAGATCCGGGCGCGGACCCCAATCCAGGGCGCGGACCCGAAGGCCGGCGCCTGTCGCGGTGCAGCTCATTGGCTTATCCCTCCCCGCGCCATCATTGGAAAAGCCCGCCGATGTCTTCGGAGACCAACAGCGCTGCCGGTATGCGCGCCAGCGTCTTGCCGTTGAGCCCGCGCGGCCGCTCGGCCGCCCGCGTCATGCCGTCGTTTCGCTTGGCATAGGCCGTGGCGAAAGAAACAAGATCATCGATATCCTCCTCGGGCGAGATGTCGCCGAACAGGTAGGTCGCCTTCCCCGTTGCCTGGAAAGCGATGGTGCAGGGCCTCGTGCAGGCCGCCATACAGACCGTTCCGGCAATGGAGAAATCCCGGTCGAGCGGCTCGCCGAGTGCGGCAATGCTGCGGTTCAACCGCTGGATGAGATCCGCGCCCGGACGGCAGGGGCCGCCGGTGAAACGGCAATCGGTGCAGACCGTTATCTTGTGCTGCCGGGAAACCGGGTTGGCCATATCTCTTCTCCGCCGGATTGGTCCGGAGAGAATGTGGCAAAGCGGCATGATGACGGATGGCCGTCGCGCAAAAACCAGTTCTTTTCCATCGGAACACCCCGTCCGTTGTGGTTGATCGGTTCGATGGCAGGTCTCCTGGCTCGCGGGTCGCGGCGCATCCACGTCTTCCCGGCTGAACGCCAGTGACATGGTGTGAATGCGCTTTCCGCTCACAGTTGCGGGGGCAGCCACGGTTTCGGCCCCATCAGGGTCGTCCGCTCCGTGTTCCCTTTTCAGCCGCTTCCGCATTGTCGCGGTTGCAGCACCATCACCGCCTTCGTCGCACACTTCGGCGGAGGTGACAACCGCCGGGACAGGTCGGCCGAGGCATATCAACATGCGGCTTTTCATCATGCGCAATCGTTACGAAATAACATTACATCATTCAACAAAAAAATGGCCCGAAACGAAGGGGAGGCAAAGGCCTCCCTTTGTCGGCCGAGTTGGCTGGCGAACTCGCCCGGAACTGCCAACGGGCGTATTCTTCGATGGTGCCGGTGTGGAAAGGAGATCTGCCATGGCTGCCTATCTGATTGCGGATGTCGAGGTCACGGATGCCGCGGCTTTTGAAGAATACATACGGGAGGTGCCGGCAACGGAAGCGCGTTATGGCGGCCGATATTTGGGCCGCGGTGGCGCGACCCGGGTGCTCGAAGGCGACTGGGAGCCGCATCGGCTCGTCATTGTCGAGTTCCCGGAAATGCACTCCTTGCTCGAGTGGTACAACTCGCCGGAGTATCAACGCCTCAAGGCGATCCGCGAACGCTGCGCGAGGACGCGGATCATGACGCTGGAAGGCGTTTCCGCATAGCGCGGTCCCGCCAGCCGCCACCGCCCGAATGATCAATCGCCACGGCACCGGAGGCGCCGGAAAGGTCCTTGTATCGAACTGGGGGCGATTGGTTTCCCCTGTCTCGGCACGCCGGGGGAAAGCCCTTCCAAAGCACCGAGGCGCCAGCCGGTAACGCCATCCGTTACTGTTACGTACTTGAAGAGAGGCACAATCGGTGATGTGCTTTCGAAGGAAGTGATCGCGCCATTCAGCAGATGCACAGCGACTTACGCCGGCATCGCCCATATTTCGGGCGCCGACGACACAATTTCTCATGCGACGTAGTATCCAGCCTGTCCGCGTAAGTCCCGAATGCGAGTAATGGCAAACCAGCTTTCTGAAGGGGATGACAGTGAATCCAATAGATTTTTTCGTTGAGACACTCCGCACCTATCCTGCCGTCGCCGTCTTTCTTGCGCTCGGCATCGGTTTCCTGATCGGTCCTATCAAGATCGCCGGGTTCAACCTTGGAAACGTCACCGCCACGCTTCTGGCGGGTGTCGTCATCGGACAGCTGGGGATCCAGGTTTCGGGCGACCTGAAGTCGACCTTGTTCCTTCTGTTCCTGTTTGCCGTCGGCTACGGCGTCGGCCCGCAGTTCGTTCGCGGCCTGAGCACGGATGGGCCCAAGCAGATCCTCTTTGCCCTGTCGGTATTGGTGCTGTGCCTGATCGTGCCTTATCTGTGCGCCCTCATCGCCGGGCTGCCGCTCGGCTATGGCGCAGGCATGTACGCCGGCTCCCAGACGATTTCGGCGGCCATCGGCGTTGCCAGCGACCAGATCAACGCGATGGGCTTGAGCGCCGAACAGGCCAAGACCTACACCGATCAGATCCCGATTGGCTATGCGGTGACCTATATCTGGGGCACCATCGGCTCGGCGATCATCCTGGCACAGCTCGGGCCCAAGCTACTCGGCATCGATCTCCCGGCCGCCTGCAAGGAGTACGAGGCGAAGCTCGGCGGCGGCGCCGAGAGCAGCGAACCCGGGATCACACACGCCTACCACGACTTCGGCCTCAGGGCCTATCGCGTCGAAGAGGCGAGCGGGCTCACCGGAACGCCGGTCAAGAACCTGCTTCCTGGCATCCGCGTCTTCGTCGAACGGTTGCGGCGTGGTGGCCAGATCATCGAAGCGGATGGTAACACCGTGCTGCAGCCGGGCGACATTGTCGCCTTCTCCGGCAGACGCGCTTTGCTCGTCGAGCACCTGGACTCCAAGCTCGTTGAGGTCGAGGACAAGGAACTGCTGAACGCCGAAGCCGAGGTCGTCGACGTCTACGTGACCAGCAAAGCGCTCGCCGGCAGGACGCTCGCCGACGTCAGCACCGAAGATTGGGCCCGCGGCGTCTATGCCCGCAAGATCATGCGCTCGCTGGTCGAGATCCCGGTCCTGCCCGGCACGACCGTCGAGCGCGGCGATATCGTCACCCTCGGCGGCGCCAGGAGACATGTCGAAGCGGCGATCAAGGCGCTCGGCTTTGCCGATCGCCCGGTCGAAACCACCGACATCGCCTTCCTCGGCTGGGGGCTCTTCATCGGCGCGATGATCGGCGCCCTGACGATCACGATCGGCGGCATACCGATCGGCCTGTCGACCTCCGGCGGCGCGCTTCTCGCCGGGCTTGTCCTTGGATGGCTTCGCACCACCTACCCCGCCTTCGGCAGAATTCCTTCTCCGGCGCTGTGGCTGTTGAACACACTTGGCCTCAACATCTTCATTGCCGTCGTCGGCATCGGCGCCGGCCCCGGCTTTGTCGCGGGACTGCGCGAAGTCGGCGTTTCCCTGCTCCTGTGGGGCATCGTGTCGACATCAGTGCCGATGATCGCTTCCGTCTTGATCGGCCACTACGTCTTCCGTTTTCACCCCGCGATCCTGTTTGGCGCCTGCGCCGGGGTGCGCACGACAACGGCGGCACTGGGCATGATCCAGGAGGCGGCCAAGAGCAAGGTTCCAGCACTTGGCTACGGCATGCCCTATGCGATCGGGAATACTCTGCTGACTATTTTCGGCCTCGTCATCGTCATCATGCTGGCACCATCCGGCGGGCCGTAAGCTTAAGAGCATCGCACCGAGAAACAGAGACCTTCGTTAATTGGGAGTGTGGTTCATGTTGGACAGAAAATTCTACGACAGCATCTCCGATCTCAGCCCGTTCGAGATCAAGGACGAGCTGATCAAGCTCGCCAAGGTGAATGCCGAAAAATCCGCCAAGGCATTCCTCAATGCGGGCCGGGGCAATCCCAACTGGACGGCCACCAGGGCTCGCGAAGCGTTCTTCCTGCTTGGCCAGTTCGCCGTGACCGAGGCCAAGCGCACCTATTTCGATCCGGCAGCAGGCGTAGCGGGCATGCCGGGACGCGACGGTGCCTATGCGCGGTTCCAGAAGTGGACGAAAAAACAGCTGCAAGCGGCGGCCGATTGGGACGAGGAGGACGACGGCGCCCTTCCGGCACAGACGCTTTCCGACGCGGTCGAATACGCCATTCGGACCTTCAGTTTCGACCCGGACGCCTTCGTGCACGAACTGACGGATTCCATTATCGGCGACAACTACCCGGTTCCGGACCGTGCGCTGTACCACAACGAAATCATCACCCATGAATATCTGATGTGGGCGATGTGCACCGGCTTCCGGCCCGACGCAAAGTTCGATCTCTACCCGGTCGAGGGCGGCACGGCCGCCATGTGTTACATCTTCAAGGCCCTCAAGAATGCACGCATCCTGAACGCCGGCGACACGATCGCGCTGGGCACGCCGATTTTCACGCCCTATCTCGAAATGCCGGAGCTGGAAGACTACAACCTCAAGACCATCCATGTCAGCGCGGAACAGGAAGACCGCTTCCAGTTCACCGAGGAAGACATCAAGGCGCTTGAGAACCCGAAGGTGAAGGCGCTGTTCCTGGTCAACCCGGGCAACCCGTCCGCGGTCGCGCTCGACCCCGACACGATCGGGCGTCTGGTCAGCTTCGTCAATACGAAGCGGCCGGATCTGATGATCCTGACGGACGACGTTTACGGCACCTTCGTACCCGGCTTCCAGTCCTTGCTCGGCCATCTTCCGCGCAACACGATCGGCGTCTACTCCTACTCGAAGTATTTCGGCTGCACCGGCTGGCGGCTTGGCGTGATCGCCGTCGCCAAGGACAACATCTTCGACGAGATGATCAAGGCGCACCCCGAACCGCTCCAGAAGACCCTGGAAAAACGCTACAAGGCGATGACCCCGACGCCGCGTGCCGTCAAATTCATCGACCGCATCGTCGCCGACAGCCGCGACGTCGCCTTGAACCACACTGCCGGGCTCTCGCTGCCCCAGCAGGTCATGATGTCGTTGTTCAGCCTGGTCGAACTGCAGGATGTCGACAAGGTCTACCAGAAGGCCTGCATGGCGATCTGCGAAAAGCGGTTCAGAAATCTTGTCGAAGGCATGGGCATCGAATCGAACCCTGGCATCTACTTCGACCACTACTACGGGATCATCGATTTCGAGTTCTGGCTGCGCAAATATGTCGGCCAGGACGTCGTCGACTGGGTCAAGGAGAACATCCACCCGCTCGACATCCCCTTCCGGCTTGCAGAGGACTACGGCATCGTGCTGTTGAATGGCTCCGGCTTCGATGCGCCGAACTGGTCGGCGCGCGTCTCCTTCGCCAACCTCAACGATGACGCGTATACGCAGATCGGCAGTGCCGTTCGCTCCGTGGCGCGCGGTTACGTGCTGGCCTACCGGGCTGCAAAGGGTATCCCGATCAGCTGATGGGTCACTTGGGCCGGCCGCCCATCGGCGGCCGGCGATGACAGCCTGCCCCTTGGCAACAGTCCGGATTCTCCGGCAGCATTCCCGCAGTTCCAGCACATCCGAAAATCTTTTCGGCGGAGCAACAGACGCCGTCGTGCCGCTGATGGCGAACATATGTTCAGCGCGCTATTTGAAGGGATCGTTACGTGGTCGAACAGATGTTCAGCATTCTGCGGGCTCATCCGGAACTTGCATTGTTCCTGGCGCTGGGTATCGGCTACGCGATCGGCAAGATCACCATCGCAGGCGTGACGGTCGGGGCAGTCACGGGCTGCCTGCTTGCCGGCGTATTGATCGGCCAGACCGGCGCCGTGCTCTCGAACGACGTGAAGCAGGCGTTCTTCCTGCTCTTCCTTTTCGCCATCGGCTACCGTACCGGCCCACAGTTCTTCCAGAGCCTCAACGCCGATGCCCTGCCGCAGATCGCCGTCACCGTGACGCTCTGCGTCGTCGCGCTTGGCGTGGCGATTGTTCTCTCCATCTTCTTTGCCTTCGATCTTGGTACGGCAGCCGGCGTGCTTGCGGGCGGGGCGACGGAATCGGCGACCGTCGGCGTGGCCATCGACACGTTCCGCAAGACCGCACCGACGCCAGAGGCTGCCAGCCAGTTCGAATCCGCGGTGGCGACCGGGTTTGCCGTCGCCTATCTCGTCGGCGTCGTCAGTGCCATCCTCGTGCAGTCGCAGTTGGCGCCAAGAATGTTCGGCCGCAGCCTGAAGGACGCCTGCGCCGAGCTTGAAGCCGAACTCAACATCACCCCGCACGACGCCAGCAACAGCGCACGCCGCGAGATCGAGGCACGCGCGTTCGTGATCGCCGACACGCTGGTAGGCCTCACCGTCCAGGAGGCGGAAGCGCGGGTTCCCGAGCGGCAAAAGGCCTATATCGAACAGATCCGCCGGGGCAGCGAGATCATCACCCCGACCCCCAAGGAGCGCCTCGACGCGGGAGACGTCATTGCCGTTGCCGGGCTTCGCGGGTTTCTGGTCGAATATGCCGACCGGATCGGCACCGAGATCGACGATCGCGACCTGCTCGATATCCCGGTCGAGATCCTCGACGTCGTCGTGACGAACAAGGACATCGCGGGAAAACGCCTGTGGCAGCTCAACCAGCGGCCGGAAGCGCGTTCCGTCTTCCTGCGCGGGATCCTTCGCGCCGGCCAGCCGATCCCGATCTTTCCCGGGCTGACCGTGCGTCGCGGCGACGTGATGTCGATCGCCGGCGCGAGGCGCCATGTCGAGGATGCGGCAGCACTTCTTGGTTATGCCGACCGCGAGACGACCGCAACCGACATGGTCTTTGTCGGCGTCTTCATCTTCCTCGGCGGCCTGATCGGCATTCCAGCCCTGAAACTCGGCGCACTGGAGATCGGTCTCGGCGTCGCGGTCGGTGTGCTGATCGCGGGCCTCGTCGCCGGCTGGTTGCGCTCGGTCAGGCGCACCTTCGGTTTCGTGCCGGAGGCCACGCTCTGGTTCTTCGACAGCGTCGGGCTTTGCGCCTTCATCGCCTGCGTCGGCATTTCGGCCGGCCCGAGCTTCGTGGCAGGTCTCGTTCAGTCCGGCCCGGCGCTCGTCATCGCGAGCGCGCTGATCTGCGTGATCTCACATATCTCGGCACTCGCGCTCGGCCGCTGGGTCTTCCGCATGAACGAAGGCGTGCTCGCCGGCACCTGCTGCGGCGCCGGAACCTCGGCGCCGGCGCTGGCCGCCGTACAGGAGGCCGCCGGCAGCCAGGTCCCGACCCTGGGCTATGGCCTCGGCTATGCGATCGGCAATGTGCTGCTCGCGCTCTGGGGCGCGGTGCTCGTCACGGTTCTCGGATAACCGGCGACCTGCACGGCCTTCCGCAACATTTGGTCTTTCGCTGCGCCTTCTATTGGGACGCGGCCGCAAGCAATGCTTTTATCCGTTCAACTGAATTCTTGTGGGAGCGTGTATGACGAAGTTGGCGTTCGTTATTGGCGGAACCGGACAGATCGGTCGGGCAATTGGCGCAAGACTTCTGAATGAAGGCTGGAACGTCATCCTAGCCAGTCGCGGCGAACGAGATATTCCTGAAGATCTCGTGCGGTTGGGCGCGAGGACAGTTGTTCTGAATCGCAACAAACCGGGCGAGTTGGCGAGATTCCTTGGTTCGGGTGCAGATGCGGTGATCGACACAGTGGCATATGACCAAACGCATGCGGACCAGTTGCTCGACGTAGAGCAAGTCGTAGGACAATTCGTGGTTATCTCGTCATGCAGCGTTTACCGCGATAACGTCGGGCGAACGCTCGATGAAGCGCGAGAGAATGGCTTTCCCGATCTTCCCGATGGAATAACGGAGAAGCAGCCGACCGTTGAGCCCGGTCTGGAGACCTATTCGACACGAAAGGTCGCACTCGAGCGACGGCTTCTGGACCATGCGCAGCGTCCCGTCGCCGTTTTGCGCCCCTGCGCGATCCACGGAACGCATTCCAGCCATCCCCGCGAGTGGTGGTTTGTCAAACGTATGCTGGATGATAGGAAAATCATCCCGCTTTGCTTCAACGGGCGTAGCCGCTTCCATACGACCGCCGTGGCCAACATCGCAGAGGTCGCTGCGGTTGCGCTCAATCAGCCGCAAAGCCTCATCCTCAACATCGCAGATCCCGAGGCGCCGACTGTCCTTGAAATCGGATCGCTGGTTGCCAAAGCGATGGGATGGAGCGGCGAGTTCCTCCCGCTCGACATCGGCGACCCACGCTTCGGTTCGCCCGTCGGATGGACCCCTTGGTCCGTTCCCGCACCCTTTACCGTGAACACGGACGCTGCCCGGCAGATCGGGTACAAGCCTGCCACAGACTACGCGAAGGCGGTGCCACAGGTCTGCGAATGGCTTCGGAGCCAAGCAGCAGAAGAGTGGAGGCAACGGTTTCCCGTGTTGGCGGCCTACACCATACCGTTGTTCGACTACGTTGCCGAGGATGCTTTTTTCGATGTTCAACGCTCGTGATCGACGCCGTGGTGGAGCAGGAACGACAGCAAGCCGCCGCCTCAACGCAGCGGCCAGACGGCAATCAGCGTCGGTACGCTGACGATGACGATCACGATCGACAGCGGCAGGCCGAGGCGAGGATAGTCGCTGAAACGATAACCGCCCGGCCCCATGACCAGCGTGTTGCACTGGTGGCCGATCGGGGTGAGGAAATCGCAGCCGGCTCCAATGGCAACGGCCATCAGGAAGGCTTCGGGTCGGTAGCCGAGCGCGGTCGCAAAGCTGGCGGCGATCGGCGCCATGACGAGCACGGTCGCGGCATTGTTGAGGAACGGCGTCACCGCCATCGCCGCCAGCAGGATCAGCGTCAGTGCGCCGGCCGGTGGCAGGCCCGCGGCAACCGTGCCGAGCCAGCTGGCGATGACGTCGGTGCCCCCTGTCGTTCGCAGAGAATCGCTGACCGGGATCAGTGCTGCCAGCATCACCAGGATCGGCCCATCGACCGAGCGATAGACGTCGCGCAACGGAATGATGCGGAAGATCACCATGGCAAGGGCCGCGGCGAAGAAGGCGATCGGGATCGGAACCAGGCCGACGGCGGTCGAGCCCATGGCGGCGGCCAGAACGAGCAGCGGCAGCGTCGCCTTGCGGATCGTGCCGAGCAGGATCTCGCGCTGCGCCAGCGGCAGGCAGCCGAAATCCTGCAGGAACGACGGCAACTCGCGGCGCGCGCCCTGCAGCACGACGATGTCGCCGGCCCTCAAGCGAATGCTGCCGAGCCGCTGCTTCAGTCGTTCGCCCTGCCGGCTGACGGCGAGCAGGTTGATGTTGTGGGTATTGAACAGCGCCAGGCGCTGCGCGCTCATGCCTTCAAGCGGCGAACCGCTACCGATCACCGCTTCGACCGCCTCGATCTCGGCGCCGGTCTTTTCGCTTGATGACGGTGAACGGTCGCCGGAGATCTTGAGCCTGGCCTGCGAGACGATGCGATCGAGCGCGTCGGGCCCGCCTTCGAGCAGCAGGACGTCTTCCGCCTCGAGTTTGATGTCCGGCAGCGGCGCCACGTGCAGGCCGCGCCGGAACACAGCGATGACGACCGCGCCGCCATCGCCGATCTTGACGAGGTGACTGAGCGACTTGCCGATGACGGGAGAGCCGGCGGCGACCACCGCCTCCGAGGTATAATCGGTGATCTCGATCGCCGTGTGCACGGAGACATGCTGGCTCGTTCGCTGCGGCACTAGCCTGTAGGCAAACAGCAGGAAGACGACGCCGACGGCGGCAAGCGTGGCGCCGACGGGCGTGAAATCGAACATGGTGAAGCTCTCGCCCGTCAGTTCCTGGCGCACGCGCGAAACGACGATATTGGGCGAGGTTCCGACCTGGGTCATCAGCCCGCCGATCAGCGAGCCGAAGGCCATCGGCATCAGAAACACCGAGGGCTGCACGCCGGAACGACGGGCGAACTGGAATGCCACCGGGATCATGATCGCCAGCGCGCCGATATTCTTGATGAAGGCGGAAAGGACCGTGACCGTGATGACCAGCAGCGCAAGCTGCGCGCGGACCGAGGAGATGTTGGGCAGAAACCGCTGGATCGCGGCATCCACGACACCGGAGCGCGCCACCCCGGCGCTGACGATGAGCGCGCTGCCGACGATGATGACGATATCGTCGCTGAAACCATCGAAGGCGTGATCGAAGGGCACGATGCCGACGGCGACCGAAAGCATCAGGGCGGAACAGGCAATCACGTCATATCGAAACCGCCCCCAGATGAAGAATGCCATCATGGCGCCGATGACGATAAACGCGAGAGACTGTTCGGCGGTCATGCAATACCTGGATTCGGCAGAAGGACTGGGCGGCGAGACGGAGTGCCCGACAGGCGCTCAAGGCCTAACGCACAATCCGACGGGAAGTTCGCCCAAGAACTACCGCATGTTTCACCAAATCGGAATTCGCCCCGGCGACAAATCTGGGTATGAGCGCGAAACGCATCCGGTTGGCGGCTAACGTCGGGGTCGCCGGAACGCCAGAAGAGCCGGATCAGCGGCAAGTCCCCACCGACATCGAATGAACACAGGGCCGGGAGATCGCTCTCCTGGCCCTGTGTTGATCGATTGTTCCTCTGTCGCGCGTCGCCTGCGATCAGTTGGCTACCTCGGCAGCCTTCTCGATGAGTTCGGCGACCGCCCTGGGGTTGGAAACATAGACGGCATGGCTGCCGGGCACTTCGACGACGGTTGAGCCGGCGCGTTTGGCCATCATCTGCTGGGCGGCTGGCGGGATCATGCGATCCTCACCCGCCACCAGATAGTAGCTCGGCTTGGTCTTCCAGGCCGGTTCGGTGACGGCACCGGCCAGCGCTTCGACGCCCCACGGAACCTGGGAATCGGCCATGAAGGCCGCGGTCTCGGCATCGACGTCAGCGGCAAACGATGCGGCAAACTTTGCCTTGTCGAGGAACAGGAAGCCATCGACCGGCGGCAGGATCGGCGGCACCGGGGCGCCGGCCGGCGGGTTGGCGATGAGCGACGAGACGGACTCGCCCTTGTCCGGGGCAAACGCGGCGATATAGACAACCGATTGCACCTTCTCATGGGTGCCGGCTTCGCTGATGACGACGCCGCCATAGGAATGGCCGACCAGCACCACCGGTCCGTCAAGCTTGCCGATCGCCTGCCGGGTGGCAGCGACGTCGTCGGAAAGCGAGGTCGTCGGGTTCTGGACGATGCTGACGGTGTAGCCGTCCTTCTTCAGGAGGTCGTAGACGCCCTTCCAGCCGGCGCCATCGACGAAACCGCCATGGACGAGGACGACGTTCTTTGCCGCTGCGTCAGCAGCGGAAGCGGTGGTGCCGGTGGCGGCCAGAGTGAGCGAGGCGGCGGCGGCAAGCAGCGATGTCTTCAACATGTGCGTTACTCCTTGGTTTGTTGGTGCGATATTTATTATCGCGATAATCATTAGATATACCTCACCCAATCGCCTGTCCAGCATTTTATTATCGCAATAATGATTTCCGTTCTAAGCTCATGAAAAGCCACAGACTTAAATTGGAGACCACCATGACCAGCGACGGCCTCACCCGCGAAGAAGAGCCGAACGCCCGCGGTTAGGTCTAATTCGGTGCAGCAACAGTCCGCATCGTCGGCGTTCGCGCGCTAGGAACTTGGAAATTGCCGTTGGAGCGCTACAGTTTAGAGAAAGTGTGTTGGACAAGCGCCTGCGAAAGCCGGAATAAATCGCACCGCCTGAGAGTCGCGTATGGCATCGGACTGGAATCCACTCCGCCTTCTGCATCATCGAGGATTGTCGACATGAAACATGCTCTTGCCGCCTTTACCGTCGCTCTGCTTCTCAGTGGCTGCACGACCGGCGTCCAAACCTATGGCTACTCGCCGTACCTTGAGCCGATCCCCGGCAGCATCACCTATGGCGGCCAGCCGCGCACCAAGCTGAAGAAGGCGCCTGTCGGCAGTATCGTACCGCACCAGTTCCGCGACCAGTTCGGCCGCCAGGTCTACGAAAACTACGTGATCGAACCGGATCGCTCGCTCCGCCTCGTCAGCCGGCGCTGGAGGAACCTCGACGTCTTCGGTGACTTCGACTGAGCTTCACCATCCGCGCCACGGACAAGCCGAGGAACCCGTCCCCGAGACTGAGCGCTGTCGCAACTGCGTGCTCTTTTTAACCGCGGCTATGCGGCTTCAACGGTTCCCACCCTTGAACTGCTGCAGTACCCAACCCCTAAGCACCTGCGTTGCCGGTCTCTCGGCAGCCTGCGGACTATAGACGAGATCATAGCGGTAGCTTTCGAGCGATAGTGCAAACGGCTGGACGAGAATGCCCGAGGCGAGCTCCTCGGCAACCAATGTCAGGCTCAGAAGACCGATGCCCTGCCCGGCAACCACCGATTGCACCGCGTGGATTTCGTCGGTGAAGGACAGGCCGCCAGCCGCATCCATATCGGCCAGGCCTGCGTGCTTCAGCCATTGTCGCCAGACCAGCGCCCGCTCGTCGCCGCGCCGCGCCAGCCCCCAATCGAAGTGAATGAGTGTCGCCGCTCTCAGCGCGTCGAGGGATGCCGGCACTAGGCGCGGGGCACAGACCGGCGCAAAACGATCGGCGAAAAGCGGCTCGGAAAGCAGGCCGGGATACTGCCCGTCGCCATAACGGATGGCCGCGTCGGCGTCGGCATCGAGATCCACCGTTCGGTTCGAGGCATCGAGGCGCAGGTTCCAGTCCGGATGGGCGTCGCGAAAGCTGCCGGCGAGCGGCGCCAGCCGCTTGGCGACGAAGGCGACGGTGGAGGTGAGCCGCGCCACCTTGGTGTCGCGGTGACGGCTGAGTTCGCCAATCACCTGCTCGAAGCGGTCGAGCCCGTCGCGCAGCACCGGAAACAGCGTCTGCCCGGCCGGCGTCAGCCGCACCTGGCGTGTGCCGCGCTCGAACAGCTTCAGCTCCAGCAGATCTTCGAGCTGGCGGATCTGATGGCTGACGGCCGTCGGCGAGACGTTGAGTTCGTCGGCCGCCTGTTTGAAGCTCAAGCGGCGGGCCGCCGCTTCGAAAACCCGCAATGCACCCAGCGGCGGCAATTTCCTCATGATGGACACACATGATCTGAATTCATCTGTTGGCTGAAAAATCGTCTTTTGTCAGCCGGGCGAAGCCTCATCATATTGAGTTCAACAGCCAAGGCAACGACGCCAAGCTGAGTTGAACTCAAGCATAGAGGGATAAGCCCATGTTTCTCGAACAGGTCATTACCAAGCCCGATCCTTACGCGCCATTCCTGCTGTCGCAGGCGATCAAGGCCAACGGTTTCGTGTTCGTCTCCGGCCAGGCCGCGATCGGCGACGATGGCGAAATCGTCGGTGAGAACGATTTCGACCGCCAGGCCGAGCAGGCCTTCCGCAATCTCGACCGCGCCTTGACCGCCGCCGGCTCCAGCCTTTCGAAGGTGGTGAAGGTGACGATCTTCCTGCGCTCGATGGAGAATTTCGGGAAGATCGTCGAGCTGCGGCGCAAATGGTTCTCGGCGCCCTATCCTGCCGACAGTATCATCGAGGTCTCCTCGCTCTATTCGCCGAAGGCGATGATCGAGATCGAGGCGATAGCGCTCGCCGAGGATCGTTGAGATGAACGCGCACAGCACGGTCGCCTCGCCGGTCCTCACCGGAACGATGCTCAAAGGATTGGCGTTCGCCAACCGGCTTTCCGTCGCGCCGATGACCCGCATCAGCGCCTCTGCCGAGGGCGTGCCGACCGAAAGGATGGCACGCTACTACCAGCGCTTCGCCAAGGGTGGGTTCAGCCTCCTGACCACCGAAGGCATCTATCCCGACAAAGCCTATGCGCAAACCTACAAGGACCAACCGGGACTTGCCGACCGGCAACAGGCGGAAGGCTGGAAGAAGGTCGTTGATGCCGTACACGCCACGGGCAGGCGCATCTTCGCCCAGCTGATGCATGGCGGTGCGCTTAGCCAGGCCAACCGCTTCCGCAGCGACACCATCGCGCCCTCGGCGCTGAGACCCAGGGGCAGGCAGATGGTCTCCTACCACGGTGAAGGTCTCTATGCCGTGCCGCGGGAGATGGATGAGACGGACATTGCCGAAGCGATATCAGGCTTTGCGCAGGCGGCCACGCTTGCAATCGACGTCGCCGGCTTCGACGGTATCGAACTCCATGGCGCCAACGGCTATCTGCTCGATCAGTTCTTCACCGACTACACCAACCAACGGCAGGACCGCTGGGGCGGCGACATCGGCAAGCGGCTGGGGTTAAGCCTGGCGGTGCTGCACGCCGTTCGCAGCGCCGTCGGAGATGCGGTGCCTGTGGGCATCCGCCTCTCCCAGGGCAAGGTCAACGATAACAAGCACAAATGGGTCGAGGGCGAAGAAGGTGCTGCCATCGTCTTCAAGGCGCTGGCTGCCAGCACCGCCGATTTCGTGCACGTGACCGAGTTCGAGGCCTGGCAACCGGCCTTTTCTGCCGGCGGCAGGTCACTGGTCACCCTTGCCCGCCAGCATGCGCCGGACCTGTTCATCATCGCCAATGGCGGTCTGCACGATATCGCCCGCGCCGAGCAGGTGCTTGAGGCCGGCGCCGACATGATCGCGCTTGGCCGCGGCGCGCTCACCAACCCCGACTGGCCGCACATCGCCGCCTCGAAAGTCGAGGCCTGCCCGCTGGAGCTGGAGATGCTGTCACCCATCAGTGACATCAAGGACAGCGAGCTTCAGCTTTGAGACGGTGAAGGTGGCTCCACTGCAAGGCGGCGCCCCTGACTTCTGCCAATCGAAGATGCTCGGTTGGCGACGAGGGCATCCCCACTCCCTCATTCCGGCCTTGTGCCGGGATCCAGCGACCCGACGTCTGTCGGGTCAAAAGACCGTTTAGCCCAAAGACTTGGGCTGGCTGGATCTCTGTGACAAGCACAGAGATGAGGGAGGTTTATACGTCGCCGTGGCAACACCCCCTCATCCAACGTTCACCGGTGCGCGTAGATGCGACCGCGACCTCTCCCCCCTTACGCCCCCGCGACGAAGCGATACGCCGCACCGTTCCGCTCAGCGCGCCCGATGCCGGGATAGCTCCAGTGGTAGCCGAGCAGCGTCAGTTTTTCCGTTGCCGCCCGGTCGATCAGCGTCTTGCGGGTCATGAGCGCCAGCTCCGGATCGGTATCGAACCCAAAGTGCCAGTCCGGATGCTCGAAGAAGACTATGTTGCTGGTGGCCGCATCGCCTGTGATCACGAGCCCGTCGCCGCCGGCAAGCTCCAGCGAGATATGGCCGGGCGTGTGCCCACGCGTGTCGAGCACCTGCATGCCGCTCACGATCTCGTCGCCGGGCTTTACCAGTGTCAGCCGCTCCTTGACCGCGAAGAGATCGCGCTGCGCGCCGCGGGCAAAGCCGTGCAGCGCCTTCGGCATGGTGTTCTCGTAGTCGGGGTTCGTCCAGAATGCCCATTCCCGTTCCGAGACGAAATATTGCGAATTCGGAAAGGTGAGCTTGCCATCTGCGCCGACCGTGCCGCCGGCATGATCGGGATGGGCGTGGGTGAAGACCACCTTGGTCACAGCGGTGGGATCTATGCCTGCCGTCGCCAGATTGACCGAAAGCTTGCCGGCGCTCGCCTGGAAATTGCCGCCCGATCCGTTGTCGACGACGATCAGGTCGTTGCCTGTGCGGATAAACGGGATGTTGGTGTGGAAGGGCGCGCCCTCCGGCGTGCCGCCGAGACGGCGCATGATCCCGTCGCGTTCCTCCGGTGCGGCATCCGGCAGCACGATACTGACCGGCAGCGTCAGGAAGCCGTCGCTGACGACGGCGATATCGAAATTCCCATGGGTGAAGCGGTGGGTGTCTGCGGCGTAAACGCCCTTCGGCAGCAGCGGCAAGGCAGCGCCCGCTACAGAGCCGGCAAGAAAGGAACGGCGGTCGAGGCCGGAGGTTTTATCGTCAGTGCGGGTCATGGATCGGTTCCTTCGGTTTTGAGAGAGAGCGACCGGCCGGCAGCGCTTTTCCGCGGCACCGGCCGGCGCCAAGGGTCACGACCGTGCGAATTCGAGCAGGTCGGCGTTGAGCTGGTCCTTATGGGTGTCGGTGATGCCGTGCGGCGCGCCGGGATAGACCTTCAGGGTCGCGCTTGGCACGAGCTGCTTCGAAGCGCGGGCAGCGGCATCGATCGGGACGATCTGATCGTCGTCGCCATGGATGATCAGCGTCGGCACGTCGAACTTCTTCAGGTCCTCGGTAAAGTCGGTCTGCGAGAACGCGACGATCGAGTCATAGGTGTTCTTGTGCCCGCCCATCATGCCCTGCAGCCAGAAGCTGTCGATCATGCCCTGAGAGGCGACGGCGCCCGGCCGGTTGAAGCCGAAGAACGGACCCGAGGCGATATCGCGATAGAGCTTGGAGCGATCCTTCAGGCTTGCCGCCTGCAGCCCGTCGAACACATCCTTCGGCAATCCGCCAGGATTGCTGTCGGACTTGACCATCAGCGGCGGTACCGCCGAGATCAGCCCGGCCTTGGCGACACGGCTCGTTCCGTGGCGGCCGATATAGCGGGTGATTTCGCCGCCGCCGGTGGAGAACCCGGCCAAGAAGATGTCCTTCAGGTCGAGGGCGTTGATCAGATCGGCGAGATCGTCGGCATAATGATCCATGTCGTTGCCGTCCCAGGGCTGGGAGGAGCGGCCATGGCCCCGGCGGTCGTGAGTGATGACGCGGAAGCCGTTGTTGGCGAGGTGAAAGGCCTGCGCCTCCCAGCTGTCCGACGACAGCGGCCAGCCGTGGCTGAGCACGACGACCGGGCCATCCTTTGAGCCCCAGTCCTTGTAGTAGATCTCGACGCCATCGCGGGTGATGATGCGGCTGCCCATAACAGTTGCTCCCAGTGTTGCGGTTGTGTTGGCGGATGCGGTTTCGGCTTTCGCCGGACGAATGACGGCCGGAACTGCGGCGGCGGTCGCCGCAGCGCCAAAGGCGGCCGAAAGAACTGTGCGGCGCGAAAGGCCAGTGGAGACTACTGTGGAAACTGCTTTTGCTTCAATCATTGACCTGCCCTCTTCCATCTCGGTTGACCGGCGATCTCCGTTCCGGAGCGCTGGTTGAATTGATAGAATGACCGGCCTAACCTCTCGACCGGCAAAGCTGACAACGATGGGGGCAGAAGTGACAAAACCACTCGAAAGCGAACCGGCGGAGATCGGCATCGTCGTTTATCCGCGCGCGCTGAAGTCGGCGGTCCATGGGCTGACCGACATGTTCCAGGTGGCCGGCATGCAGGCGGTAGAACAGGGTGGTGCCAGCGCACCGCGGATCCGCATCAGCCACTGGCAGCTTCAGGAGGATGGCTCGGTCGAAAGGGCGCTCGACACCGACCCCGGCCCCTCCTCCGGTCTCGTCGCACTGATCCTGCCGCCGACGCTGGAGGAGCTGCCGGTCGGCGGGCGCATGGGTCAGCTGCCCGCCTTCGTGCGTGAACAGCATGCCGGCGGCACAACGATCTGCTCGGTCTGCGGCGGCGCCTATCTGCTGGCGGAATCCGGGCTCGTTGCCGGTCGCACGATCACCACCCATTGGTCGCACCAGGAGCTGATCGCCGATCGCTACCGCGATGTCCGCATCGACACCGACAAACTGCTGATCGACGAGGGCGATATCATCACCGCCGGCGGCATGATGGCCTGGATCGATCTGGGGCTGAAGCTCGTGGACCGATTCCTCGGAACCAATGTGATGCTGGCAACCGCCCGCTTCATGATCATCGATCCCGGCGCCCGCGAGCAGAGCTACTACAGCGTCTTTGCGCCGAAACTGGACCATGGCGACAGCACGATCCTGAAGATCCAGCACTGGCTGCACGGTGCCAATACCAAGGGCGTGACGCTGCAGATGATGGCCGAACGCGCCGGGCTCGGCGACCGCACCTTTCTCAGGCGCTTCCAGAAGGCGACCGGCTTCAATCCGACGGAATACTGTCAGCGGCTGAGGATCGCCAAATCGCGCGACCTGCTTGAGCGCTCGCACCTGTCGATCGAGCAGGTGGCCTGGCAGAGCGGCTACGACGATACCAACGCCTATCGCAAGATCTTCCGCAAGATCCTCGGCCTGTCGCCGCGGGAGTACCGGTTGCGCTTCTCGGTGTCCGACGGCACGCGCCGTCCGACAATGGCAAGTCTTGCAGCCGCAGCACCTGCCTGATCAGCGCGGCGCCGACGCCGTCATGCTTCGTCGGCAAGCTTTGCGCGCGGCTGATCGGCGCTCGGCTTTCGCCCCAGGATCTGCCGCGCGCCGCTCTTTGAAAAAGGCTGCAGCAGCTGGCCGATAAAGCTGCGCGACACCTTGCCGGTGATGCCGATGTCCGTGGAGGACGGCCGGTCGGGATTGAAGTACGTGCCGAACAGCTGGTCCCAAAGCACGATGTTTTCGCCGTAGTTGCTGTTGCCTTCGGCCATGTCCTTCGAATGATGCCAGCGATGAAGCCGCGGCGTCGAGAAGATCCAGTCGAGCGGACCGGTGCGCATCTCGACATTGCAATGGGTCAGAAGGCCGGTAAAGGCGGTGACGGCCCCGATCCAGAGAAAGACCTGCAACGGCGCCCCGAGCAGGTAGAGCGGCAACTGGCTGAGGCCGACCTTCAGCAAGGAATCCACGACATGGAAGCGCCCGGTGTTCAGCACCCAAAGCCGCGTGACGCTGTGATGCAGCGCGTGGAAACGCCAGAGCCCAAGCCGCTCATGGGCCAGGCGGTGGGCGGCATAGAGTCCGAACTCGGCAATGACCAGCCCGAGCACGACCTGGGCGAACATCGACCAGTGCGCCGGCCGGACATGCGGCTGCGACCCGAAGAAGGGCTGCGCAAAGATAGCGACAAGCAATGGAAAGGATGCACCGAACGCCGCTGCGATCTGCACAATTCCCTTCGTCAACATCGTATGGCCGAGATTGTTGAGCGTTTCGCCATCTGGAGCGAGCCAGGTCGGCTCATAGGGCATGATGCGCTCGAAAAGCGCGATGATCGCCACCACCGAGAGGTAGACGACATTGAACCAAAGCACCGGCGAGGATGTGGCAAAAGCCAGCCCGGCCGCGGCCAGTCCGCCGAAGTAGAGCGCCGGCCACAAGAGGATGGAGACCATATATCGCAGCGGTGATGAAAAGCTAGCGTGATGAAATACCATTGTTTTTTCGACCACTTTTCAGGAAATCAGGGGGATAGTCAGGGGGATGGAGCACGGGAAGCGGTTATCGCAGGAAATGTTCTAGTCCTCGTCTTGGCGGTAGTATCGCTCCATCAGCTCGTCGCAGGTATGCGCATGGCCATCGCTGAAACGTCCGTCGGTGCAGATCCGCCGCCGGCGCTCGGCCCAGCTGAGGCCGTCGCGACGCTCTCGCCAAACCGCGTCGCCACCGCCGTCAAGCCAATGACGAAGCTCCGCGCAGCTGCGCGGCCAACCATCGCTGAAGCGTCCGTCGCGGTAGGGATCCGGGCGATACTGAACGAACTGTCGCTCGAGCGCAAAGCGATCGTCGCCGCTCTTTTCGAGGCGGCCGTCTTCCGTCTGGGATGACGCCCCCAGCAGGTGACATGCAAGCAGACCGATCCTGAGAAGACACATGGGATGACGCCAATCCTCATTGTTGGAGCATTGGCGGCAAACTCGACTGATTTCATTACACCAGCATTGCACTAATCCCGGCCGCCGGTTTCACCCGTGCACGCCTTGCCATCGGGCCGCCTTGCCCCCCTGCAAACATTGGCATTGCCCCCCATGCGCGAGTGATCGCTCCCTCCCATTGTGTGGACAGGTCATGTCCACAACAATCAGGAGCAGCAACGTAATCACATTGCGCGTCATTCGTCTGTATTACCGCGCCGCGCATCAAATATGACACGCGGCGCATTCGCTCTAAAAATTTGCCGCAGGGGTAGGCGCGACGGCCCTGCCCTACAGCATGTCGTGCTTTTCGATACGATATGCGCAAGAACAAGAGCCTGAAGCACAGCAGGCGTATCCTGAAGATCGCGACGCGCTTTAGATCCAGCGGTCGTTCTGCGCTGTGCGCTCGCCGCCGACGTGACCGGTGTTCAAAACGCCACGCGGTTCGATCAGCAGCAACCGCACCTCGCTCTCCGCAAACGGCTTGTGCTCGACGCCTCGAGGCACCACGAACATCTCGCCAGGGCCAACGCGCACGGATCCATCGCGGAAATCAATCCGCAGGATGCCATCGAGCACGATGAACGTTTCGTCCGTCTCGGGGTGGTCGTGCCAGATGAAATCGCCCTCGATGCGCACGAGCTTGAACTGGTAATCGTTCATCTCGGCGATCACCCGCGGCTGCCACAACTCCGCGATCAGCTCCAGTTTCTCGGAGAAATTGATGGCCTTGCGGTCGGTCGTCTCGATGCTGTCCGTCATGTCTTTCCTCATTTCGGTGAAGTGACAACATGCATGGAGCGCAGACGCAGATCTTGAACGATCGTGCGCAGATGTCGCTGGTGCCGTCGCGGTCTGGGTCGTCGTTGCCGGCGCCACGTCCGGTATGCAGGCGAATATTTCCGTATTGCTCGCCGGGATGACTGATGTATCTTCTTTCCCTTCGGCACTGGCTATGGACGTCCATGAAGGAGGTTCGCATGCATGATCTCCCGCAGACCTCGGGCAGACAATTGAGTCCGGATGACATCGAAATGCTGCAGCGGGTCTTCGACGCGACCTGCTTTGCCGCCCGCGTCCCACGCCGCGGCGAACGCGCCAACCGGCTGGCCAAGTTCATCATGGACGAATTTCTCATCGGCAATGCTGACGAGCGCACGCTGCTGGAATGCGCGCTGTGGCGCGAACGGCGCCGCGTGCCGCCAAGAACGGATGAGGCTGAGACCGTCGACATCTGGGTCGCCAGACCCGGTCGGCGCAGCCCGCATCACCGCTGAGGCCACCACAAAAAAATGCGGCCTCTCCGTGGATAAACGAGACCGCATTCAAGATGATGTGTAATGGCTTATTGTATGCCGGTGTTGCCTCCAGGACCACAACCGCAACGGGTTGCGTGTGGCGATTTCTGACCTGCTGCAGACGTTTATCGGTAGCTGCTTGGTCGCGAGACTGTCACGGCGGTCGCCCTTTCGCCAGTCACGATGCGACAGTTGTCGTTCAGGGCCCCACTGCGGACCCCATGACGCGCAAATGCGGCCGGGGCTGCAAAAGCAACCCCCGGCCGCCGCGTCCGAGGTCTCGGCCGATACGCTGATATCCGGGCATCGTCCTGGGCAAGGGCCCACAGGCTCGCGATAGCACGTGTTGCTGCCCCCGCCCCTTGCCTGGTCGGCGCCACGCCATAGCCGATGTGCAGGTCACCACCATCCGGAACCCGCACGACCGAGCAAAGCCCAACGATCTCGCCACCTTCGACGATCATCTACTGCATGGTTCCTTAAATCGTAGCCGATTTAAGGAAACATGCAGCAATTCAAAGTGCTACAGCGACCTTTGCGCGTCTGATAAGACGCGCGGCGCTGTAGGCGGAAGGCGAAAAATGCGGGCGGATCCCGCTTGCGAGATCGGCCAGCATCTGCAGCACGTCAGCGGCAGCAATCGCACTGTCCGGCACAAGCCGCAGTCTCCCCGGCGCAGCACCGGTCAAAAAGTGCGGCAAAGTCACTTTCAGTCGCTTCGATTATCATGGTCAACTCGACATTGAATATGCGCCGCAAAGGCGGCGCTCTAAGGCCGGGCAGCGGGACTGCGCCTACAGCGCCGCGCGTCTTATCAGACGCGCAAAGGTCGCTGTAATGCATGTCGCGCAAAAGTGTGCAGCGGTTTTGCGATCACGACATGCGCAAGAACAAGAGCTTAAAGCGCAACAAGCGAATCTGAAAGATCGCGACGCGCTTTAAATGGAGCAACCGCGAAGCTGAGTGCCGCTCACCGCTCCCGACCTTTCCGCCGAGCGATCAGCCGATGGAGTATGGGGAAACGCGGGCCCGCACGCACCGGAAGACGGAATTTTCAGCACTGTGGAACCACCGTTCGCGTCGTGAATTTAGCCTGCAGAACGGGAGGTTCATCATGTTTGCATCAGACACTAAAAGTCAGTTCGGCCGGGTCGTCAAAAACTGGAATACACGATACGATCTGGAGGAATTCATCGCCGCCTCCGGCCTGCCGCCGCTGGAGGCCCGCGAGATTTTCGCGAAGCACGGACCCTATAAAGTGGATCTTGACCACCTGATACGTGCGCGCACGACCATACAAGCCGACAGTGAGAAATGAAAACTCCCGCAGTCGCGCCAAGGGAGGTTATAATGCAGCATCATTCCAAACACTTCGACTGTGCATTCAATCCAGCTGAGATCGCCATGCTCCAGCGGGTTCTCAACACGGCCTGCCTTGCAGCAAGGATGCCGCGCAGTGACTACCGCGCCGATCGTCTGGCGAAATTCATCATTGGCGAATTTCGCTCCGGTACACGCGACGAGGCGGCCCTGTGCGAGCGGGCTCTGTGGTTCGAACGCAGACGCGAGCCGTGGTCGTCGGCTCCCGAACAGTGACGTCGCAAGGCAACAAGGATGACCGGCGCCGGCGTGACCTGCTGGCGATCCGGGATCGTTTCACCATTGCCGATATCATGACGCGCAAAAGACGCCGGGGTTGCAAAGCAACCCCGGCCAAACCTATCCTATTGTATGGCAATCGCCTTTCGGCCTATCAAGACGTCAAACGCCCTCACCTGATCGGTAGCGCAAACGCAGCCTCCGCTCCCAAGCAAAGGCCAGGGACCGCCACAAGATTGGTTCGCACACTCAGGACATGTTATAAACGCTCATGACCCAAACAGAAGAAGACCTCGAGCTTTCGGAATTGTCCGGCGAGTTTGCCGACGACGACGTCGTTGTCCATATCCGCATCTCGCGGCCGACGGGCTCCAATCTCGACTGGACGCTCGAGGTGATCGACGAGGAAGGCTACTCCACCGTCTGGGAAGATTCCTTCCCCACCGACCGCGAGGCCTACGAAGAATTCCTGGCCACGATCGAACGCGATGGCATCCACACATTTACCGAACACCCGGTCCAGACGCTTCACTAGGCGGGCCCGGTTGGCCCGAGCCGATCGAACCATTTCAGCGGCACCCTTCACGCCTTATGCTCTCACACGCACAGCAGAAAAGCGGCGGATTGCCGCTTTCACGTTGCTCGGTTCAGCCCTGTTCGGCCAAGGCAAAGCAATAGCTGCGAACGACACCATCACCCTCTGCCTACAAGGACGAATACGATCCGCCTTATCGCCTCGGCAAAGCTGACGCCGAGCGCCATGGCCGCAATGCCGGTAACGCCAAGGGCGCCGATGCCCATCAGCTTCCAGCGCTTGACGTCATCAGTCACTGGCTTCATCTCTGCAACGTCACCACCAAGCGTCGAGACCGAAGCCTCGAGATCGCCGACGCGATCGACGAGCTGGTCCATCCGCTGATGCACGCCCGCCCGACTGCTCGTCGCCTTATCCTCGGCACGTTGCGCGCCCTCCTCAATCCTGCGGATCGATTCCTGCAGGCCCCGCATGCCGGCGACCCGCTCTCCGAGCTGGCGGTGCACGCTGACATCGATTTCAGCCGGAGACATCTTGACGCCCTCCGTGCCTTGCGCAATCCGCCCGCGTCCAAACCGCCGCGGCGCAGAGACCAACTACGGTTCGGTCGATCTTGCGCTGATCTGCCGGCGTGGCGCCGCGTGCGCCGACAAGATCAACGCCCGCGACGCTTTTAAGGCCGATGACATTCTTCGGCCCCGAAGTCCCACAGCCCGCCAGCATCAAGACAGGAATCGTAATCAAGGCGCCTCTCTCGAGCGCGGTTCGCAGCGTCATTGTTCTGCCTTTCGATCGCATGAAGAACGGAGCGGGCGCCGTCGGCCCGGATTTCGAGCACAGCCCACGTGACGGCAGCGAGCACAAGCCCGCCGAAAAGGATCTTCGGCCAGGCGATCATGCCGGATCCAGCCGCTTGCGAACGAAGAGGTAGGCTCCGATTGCGAAGGCAGCAACAATGATGCCGGCAAACGCCCATGGCAGCGGGCCACTTCCAGTAAACGCAAAGCCGAGCGAAGACAGAATGCCCGCGAGCCAGGAGATATTCTCCTTTGTCACCGCTTCGGGCGGATTCGGCGCGGCGGTAACAGTGTTGGAGGCCACAAACTCGCCCTTGGCCCAAAGTCCGGCTTCAGCAGCTCGGCGATTGACCAGCCCCTTCACCCGCTTGCCGCCGGCATTGACCCATTTCATCAGCTCGGCCGGCACAGCGTCATAGTCGCCGGCATTCAGTTTGTTCAGCAAAGTCGATTTGCCGAGGCGACCGGTGTTGAAATCGAAGGAGACAAGCACGGCGAACTGGTTGTCGGAAAGCGACACTTTGACGAGACGCAAGACCCGTTCCTCGAATGTCGCCAGATCCGCCCTCAGGATATCGTCTGCCTGCGCCTCGGAGATCACCATTCCCGGCGTCACCGCCGGAGCGCCCGCGGCGCTGGTGTGTCCATAGCCGATGGTCCACACACCGGCGACGTCACGATAGGCCTCCGTCTTCAGGCCTTCCCACTGTTTGACGAGCGCAAGGCCCGCCGCATTTATGCGTCGGTTCATGTTCATGTCGTTTGTCCTGTTTAGATTGGGAACCAGAAGCAACGTAACGTGTTGCTAGGCGATCAAAGGGGAGATCTAGCCATGATGGATGCCGCATTCGTGAAGATGACCGCTTTGGTCATCGTGCTTGTCAGCTGTGTCGTGATGGTGCAACCCTACTGACAAGCGGCAGTTCGCGGAGAGCATCGGTTGGCGCGCCTGCATCGCAGGGTCGTCGGCAACCGCCGCGTCCGATCCGATCGGACATGCGGACTCTCACCGGTTTGGAGCATTTTTAGGAAAAGTGCGCAGCGGTTCCGTCAGGAAATGCGTCGAGACAACGAGATGGGGCGTTTCTGTGACCCCGTTTAGACTGGAAACGCTCTAGGAGACGGAAGGTGGCTTGGGCGGCGACAATGAACTCAGCAACTTCTTAAGGCTTTCGTTGTCCGCTAGGTGTTTCTCGCCTCGGTCGTCACCGCATTTCGAGCGCAGGCCACGCAAGAACAGGGCGACATCGGCGAGTTCACCGATTTCCACCCGCACCTGCGCCTCGATTGTCCTGTAGATCTCTTCGAGTTCTGCCGCTTCCCCCGCATCGACAGAGCCGGAAAGCGTTGAAACCCTCGCCTTGAAATCGTCCAGCAGCCCACCGAACTCGCCGGCGTCACGCGCAGCCTTGGCCTCCAGGCTCGCAACCAGCATATCGAGAATATCCAGGTGCCGCCGCTCCACCGCTTGCAGGTCGAAGGCCGCACGCAGGTCCTTACGCGTGCGTTCGCCCTTGCGCAGATGGGCCTTGAGGCGGACGCCGTTCTCCGCGCAACGCCTCCTGATTTCATCAACGGAGAATTGGCCCTCCGCCAACTGGTCGAGAAAGGGCCGGATAAGCGCCGGTGGCGCGGTGACGTTCAGCGCTGCCGAGTAGAGCGCCAAGTCGATCGAAGCATCCGGCATACGCTACCTCCGCCTCATAGGGGCCTCAGGACGCCAGACTAGCAGCATCCCCAACACGGAAACGCAGTTTTGTCGACAATGCTTTCCTATTTGTTAAGCAGAATCACCGATCGTCCGCGTGGCGACATGAAAGTTGTCGGAGCAAGACCATGAGCTACGATTGGACCGGCGGACGCCGCCGCCGCATCACAGTGGCCAAGTACGGAGCCGTTCTCGCACTCGCGACACTTCTGGCGGTGCTTGTGGCCTCGATCGCCGCCTAGCACTATTTTGGCAGATTAGCTCGCGGTTGACGATGATCGACCAACCTTGGCACTTCAACACGGGTGCGATGGATGGTCGAGCAGGATGCTGCCCTGACGGGTTGGCTGAAGCCCTTCGTTGATAAGCTTGATCACAAGAAGCGGCGGCAAATGTGCCCGGTCTATATTTCCGCCCTCGTTGGGCCGGGAGATCGCAAGAGCATTGAGCCGATGGCAGAGCGCCTTGCGCCCGATCACGACGACCGCCTGCATCATTTCATCTCCGATGCATCTGGATGCCGCTCCACTTGAGGCGGAGTTAGCGATACAGGCCGACAAGATTGTCGGCGCTTCGGATGCGTTCCTAGTGGTTGACGATACGGGCCTGCCGAAGAAGGGCGATCATTCTGTTGGGGTTGCGCCGCAGTATGCGTCGATGCTCGGGAAGAGGCCAATTGCCAGACGCTGGTATCGCTGACGTTGGCGCGGGACGACGTTCCTATTCCAGTCCGCTTGCGGCCGTTCCTGCCCGAAAGCTGGGCGAGCGACCAGGATCGGATGGCCAAGGTCGGCGTTCCCGAGCCACTGCGCATATCCCGCACCAAACCGGAGATCGCGCTCGAGGAGATCGATCGGCTGATTGCCGCAGGCGTGCGATTTGGCACTGTGCTTGCCGATGCCGGCTAAGGTTTGTCGGCTGCGTTTCGCCAGGGCTTGAGTGCACGCAACCTCACCTGGGCTGTCGGCATTCCCAAGCATCAGAAAGTTTATCCTCATGATGTTGCATTGATCTTTCCTGTCGCCGGCCAAGGAAGACCGCGCAAGCATTCGATCCCCGACATCCCATCGACGGCAGCCGAAACGATCCTGGAAGGAGCCACCTGGAAGAAGGTCAGTTGGCGTCGCGGCACGAAAGGTCGACGGACTGCACGCTTCGCCGCCCTACGCATTCGAATTGCTGATGGCAGCCCGCAACGCATCCTCAACAAGGGGCAGCAGCATATGCCGAGCGAAGAGGCGTGGCTCGTTGGTGAATGGCGCTCAAATGACGAGCGCAAATATTACCTCTCCAATCTGCCAGCCGATACGGCTTTGAAAGCTGACGCCCGGCCAGGTGAACGCGTGTTCCTCCAGCCGCTTGTACCTCACAAGAGAATGCAGCCCCGGCCAGCGCAGGTCAGCAGTTAGTGCGGGTCATGCACCCGTTTCATCCTCTTTTTGGACAAC